>DAOSDY010000001.1:600000-1200000 GCA_035362835.1 Melioribacteraceae bacterium | reverse complement strand
CACCGCAAAGCATTTTAGACCTCGCGGGAATTGAATCAGAATAATACCGCACAAAACAATTGCCGACTTATAAGGCGGCTGGATCGGTTAATCCGGCCGCTTATATAAAATTTTTATCCCTCGGTAACTTTTTTCGAGCTTTCCTCGTCTATAGGGTAGTAAAATAAATTTAATCGGGGGGATAAATGAAAAAGCTCTTGTTGCTTCTAATCTTTACTACATCTCTTTATTCGTCAACGTTTTTGCCCGGCGGAGAAAAAATCGACACGAAAAAAGGGATTATAAAAGCTGTTATTATGGACGGAAAAAACAACATTCCGGTTGAATATGCCAATGTTACCGTCCACAAATCTGCTGATTCAACTTTTATTACTGGCAGCGCTTCGGGAAAAAACGGCGAGCTGCTCATACCGAATATTCCTGAAGGCACCTATTATGTAAAAGTAAGTTTTATCGGTTACGACAAAACAATTATTCCGAACATCGCCATAACACCGGATAAAAAGGAGATCTCTCTCGGTGTTGTAAAAATAAATCCGACCGAAATTGCAATTGATGCGGTGAATGTTGTTGGAGAAAAACCGACCGAAGAATATCATCTTGACAAAAGGGTGATAAACGTAAGCAAAGATAATACTGCGGCAGGCGGAACGGCTCTCGATGTATTGCAGAATCATCCGTCGATCCAGGTGGATCAGAACGGTAATGTTACTCTGCGCGGAAGCTCTAATTTTACAGTTCTTGTAAACGGACGGCCCGGAGTACTTCAGGGGGCAGACGCGTTGAGGCAAATACCCGCAAATATAATCGACAATATTGAGTTAATTACAAATCCATCGGCTAAATATGATGCCGAGGGTGCTGCCGGTATCGTTAACATTGTTACAAAAGTATCTGCTTACGATAATATGTCGGGCGTTCTTAACGGGGGTATCGGTTCCAGATCCAAGTACAACAGCGATGTTACTATAAATTATAAATCGGGTAACTGGGCGTTAACCGGAAACGGTGATTATAGATTATTCAACAATACAAACGAACAGGATTACGACCGTTTTACACCGACGGCAACCGATATGCTCTACCAGAGGGCGGAAATAAATCAGAGATTCCGAAGAGAGAACTACAGCGCAAAAGTCGGAATAGATTATACCTTCAGTCCGGTTACCGGAATTTCTTTTACTAATTCAATCGGACGTGTCGCCTTCAATGGAACGTTTATATTAAATGGCGAAGACCAGCCGAGCACCGCCTCGAATATGAAAAAATACACAACAAATCAGCAATTATCGGAGGTTACAGCGCGGTATTATCAGTCGATTCTTTACTTCAACCACCAGTTTAATCCCAAGATTGATGAACTTACGTTCGAAGCAGTTTATTCAAATGTATCTCAACCGAATCTTCAGACTGCAAGAGAATACTTAACCGACATTAATCACGAAAACTGGTCGTTAAACCCGGTTACTATTCAAAACAATAATGATACAAAAAGAAACGACGGGAGATTCAAACTAAATTATTCCTATAAGATCAGCGACAAATCAAAGTTTGAAGCCGGCCTTCAGGCTAACCTTGCCTACAGAAATTTCGATTACCTTTTTAGAAGATACGACTGGGCTGCCGGCCAGTGGTCAGTTGATCCGGTCTATACAAATAAATTCGATTTCAGGAACAATATCTATTCTGCTTTCGCAACATACTCGAACAACCTTGAAGCAATCGGTCTCGACTACCAGATAGGACTGAGGGCCGAGCAGACAGACCGGCTACTTAATCAGATAACCCTTGATAAAGAATATTCATACAACCAGATTCATCTTTTCCCATCATTGAATCTTTTGAAAAAGATTGATCCGCTGCAGCAGCTCCAAATGAGTTACAGCCGAAGGATCAATAGGCCTTTTGAGGGTTCTCTAAATCCCTTCCCCAATTATTCCGATTCATATGCTCTGGTAATCGGAAATCCGGAGTTGAAACCAGAATTGGTAAATTCATTTGAACTTAATTATCAGAACACAATCAGCGGCGTGTTTTTGTCTGCACAAACATATTACAGAAGTACAACGAACACTATTCAGCAGGTTGCCTTTATAGGCCAGGATGGAAGGTTGAACTTGTCGTTCGGAAATATTGCCGAGACATATTCGATCGGTTCGGAATTATCGGCCGGCATTTCACTGGCTCAATGGTTCCGGATTGACCCTTCAATTAATATATACAAAACACACCTCGAGGGAATATTACAGAACGAATCATATGAACAGAACGGATTTGTCTGGTCGTCCCGTCTCCGCTCAACAATTCATTTCTCGCCCAGCACCCGGTTCCAGGTTATGTTATTCTATTCTGCTAAACAGAAGACTCTTCAGGGAGAAATTGATCCGCTGGTTAATCTGACTCTTTCACTGCGTCAGGAGTTTTTTGAAAAGAGACTTGTTGTTACCGCTACAGCACAAAATCTGTTCAACACCGGACAGTTTAAACTTTTCTCGAAAGCGGGAGGCGGAACAGATATGTATTTTTCAGCACGTCCTGAAGCCCCGGTATTCAATATCACTCTAAGCTACAATTTTAATAATTTCCAGAACACTTCCAGAGTTAACGACCGGGTTGATATAAACGTAAGCAACGGTCTATAAGTAAGATAATATGAGAGCGGATTACTTCCGCTCTCTTTTTGTTAGCCATTCTGATATATCATTTCTAATTTTGAACCATCCCTTTACATTTTCGGTTAATTAGGTATGAAACTTCAACAGGCAATAATTTTTTTCGGTATAGTCTTCTCCGTTTACGGAATTGTTAATTACTACATTTTCCGGAGAGTCGTTTCAATTGTACCAGATCAGTACAAAACAATTTTTACAATAATATTTGTTTTTGTAGTCCTATCATATATAGTCGGCCGTTTCCTGGAAAACTACTGGGTCTGGTATGTAAGCGATTTCCTGGTCTGGGTCGGCTCCTTCTGGATTGCAATTATGTTTTATTCGTTACTGATGCTGATAATTATCGATGCAGTAAGAATAATAAATTATTTCCTGCCGATTATACCTAATGCAGTAACAGCTAATCCGGATAAATTAAAGCAAACCCTTGCATTAATTGTTTCAGTTCTTGTGTTGATAATTGTAACGGGCGGTTTTTTTAATTCCCGCCTCGTAGCGATAAAGAAGTATGCCATTAATCTCGACAAGAAAGCAGGCGACCTGAAATCTCTTAACATTGTAATGGCCTCGGATCTGCATCTCGGAACTGTTAACGGAAAGAATTTTGCTTACAGGATTGTAGACAAGATCAACAAGCAGAATCCTGATATTATTCTGCTTGCGGGAGATATAATCGATGAGGATATAAAACCCGTTCTTCGGGATAATGTAGGCGAGGCACTTCTTGAACTTAAGGCCAAATACGGAGTCTTCGGTATCACGGGTAATCACGAGTATATCGGCGGTGTAAAAGATGCGGTCGACTATCTCACAAATCATAATATCAGGATGCTCATAGATTCATATATAAAAATCGACAGCTCGCTTTACATTGTCGGCCGGGCAGATCGGGACAGCCGGAGGTTCGCCGACTATACGAGAAAACCGCTTGAAGAAATTCTTGTGGGCGCGGATAAATCGCTACCTTTAATTCTTATGGACCATCAGCCGTTCCAATTAAACGACGCGCGTAATAACGGGATCGATTTGCAGCTCTCGGGCCATACACACAACGGCCAGCTTTGGCCCATAAATTACATTGTTGAAAAAATTTACGAGATTGCATGGGGTTACAGATTAATAGAAGGAACACACTATTATGTTTCCTCTGGAGTCGGAACGTGGGGTCCGCCAATTAGAACCGGAAGCCGCCCCGAAATAATTAAATTAACCCTCAACTTTAATTAGAGCTCTATGAAACGGCTAAACCTGATTTTATTCCTCCTTTTTTTTATCTGCTCTGTCGCACTGCCGCAGAACAAAAAAATATTAATTGTAACCGGCGGAAAGAATGTTGATGCCGGAACTTTCTATCCCCTCTTCGAGAAATTTGACTACGATACAATTTCTAAACCGGCTGCTTTCGATCTTTTTGATCGTGATAAAATGAGTGAATATGGCGTTGTGGTTTTCTATGATTCTTATCAGCCGATAGATGAAACACAGAAAAAATCTTTTCAAAATATTTTTGAGTCAGGAATCGGCGTCCTCTTTTTACACCACTCAATTGTTTCTCACCAGGAATGGGATGAGTACGAAAAAATAGTAGGCGGGCGCTATTTTCATAAAGCTTATGAAGACGGGGGGAAAAAATACGGAGCTTCAACTTATAAACACGACCAGGATTTCCTTGTGAAAATAATTGATAAGAATCATCCGGTAACAAAAGATATGGAAGATTTCGAAATCCACGACGAAACCTATTTAAATTACCGGGTACAGAAATACGTAATTCCCCTTCTTAAAACAGATTACCGGGAGAGCGGCGAGATCATCGGATGGATTCATACATACAAGAAATCAAAGGTGGTTTACTTTATGCCCGGTCACGACAAACAGGCCTACGGAAACAAAGGTTTTAAAACACTTATCCTGAACTCATTAGCATTTCTGATGACTCTCTAGTTTTATTTTATCAGCAGCATCTTCCGCGTTTCTAAATGATTTCCAGCCGTAAGACGGTAATAGTATATACCGCTCGCAAGAGAACCGGCGTCAAATTTTTCCGAATAGATTCCCCGCTCCCTGAATTCGTTTACAATTACAGAGACTTCATTTCCGAGCGTATTATATACCTGCAGCCGGACCATGCCGGGTTTATCAATTCTAAATTGAATTGTTGTTGAAGGATTAAACGGGTTGGGGTAAGCGTCGTACAGCTTGAAGGATTCCGGCAATTGAATTTCTTCCAGGTCCGTGGAGGCTGCGCTTGTAATTCCAAAGGAGATCTGAACATCATCCACAGACAAAATACCCGGAACAATACCGGATTGAGATTCCGCTGACCCCCATGCATAAAACCTGATAGAGGAAATAACCGGAATAAATGTTACCGGTAATTCGGTTACGAAAGATTTCCATTCCTGATCAGAAAGAAAAGTTTTTATAAGTAAAGTGTGATTACCGTACCGGTCTACAAAATATACTGCAATTGTATCCGGTGCCGGTCCGTTTCTCATTGCTTTAAAGCTAAGCCGGTCCTGTTTTCTTAAAACCATAATATTGTCGACTGTTAGAGGGCCGATCATGAAATACAGGTATTTATCCGGATTTAAAACACCATTGCCACTCCAGTCGAGACTGCTATAATAACTGCCCATGCTGATGCAATCAACACCCTGCCTCGAAAACTCGCTTATGTTTGCGTTGTCCTTCATTCCGGTGGAAGCATCATGTTCCAGAAGCCCGCACTGCCCGCCGCCCAACGGGAAGTATGCATAGCCGCTGGTTGTATCGGAAGAGCTGAGAATGTTCTGCATAGGAAAAATTGTAGTGTTCAAAATTAAAAATGCTGATAAATAAATGATCTTTATGAAATTCATCTTAAAGCTCTTTATTGTTGAATTAAATCTGAATAGGGATATTAATAAAGGTAAACGGAATAAATTTCAGAAGCCGGATTTATACCGGTGAGAATTAGACTTATGCTTCAAAAAAAAGTTGCAGCAATAAACCGGTTTACGTTTATAAAAATTACCGGATCCGGAATCGTCTGCTGTCATTTAACAAGGACCATCTTGGCCGATTTAATCCTGTTGCCTGTTTTCAGCGTGTAGAAATAAATTCCGCTGCTTAAATCAGATCCGTTGAAAGCAACTTTATATTTTCCCGGTTCCTGAAACTTACTTATAAGCGTTCTTATTTCTCTGCCAAGCGTGTCGTATACTTTTAAAGTTACAAATCCTTCGGAAGGTATTGAATATTCTATTGTTGTTGAGGGATTAAAAGGATTGGGATAATTCTGGACAAGGCTGAAGTCAGTTGGCGGCTCTTCTGTTTTTTCAATTCCGGTGGGAATGTCGTTCCTGTATTTTTCCCTGCTTCTTACAATCGCGCTTCTCAACTCACTTAATGTTGATGCGGCTGCAATGGCAAACGCGATGCTCTCTGTTTGTCCGGACGCGATGCTGAACGGTCCTCCGCTAACAACATAAGAGATATCCCCTGAAACGGGCGAGCTGTTTGCCAAACCGCTTGAAAGAGTAGTATATTTTTCGATATCCGTAAAACCGTTGCCGTCGAACAATATAACTTCACCCGAAGAAGCATCGTTCTTAATCGGGTAGTAACCGAAATTATTATGCGAGATAAGAGCTGTCCCAACATAAACATTCGGATTGTTCGTGTTATATGCATACGCGAAATTTCCTTCCGCGTCATAAAGCGTCCGGTTATTTGCATAGTCTTCGGCGGGAATATCCCAATCAATAAAAAATCCGGCATAAAGATTCTCTATGTTCTGACCGGCTGAATTATTGAGGGCTGTCCTTAATATAATATAGTTCTCTTCGGGAGGTGTGTTATAGCTGTACGAATATAAATGCGTCGATATTCCGATTCTGTTATTGTTTCCGCTGTCGTCAAAATTTGTATAACCCTCCTGAAAGGCCGTAACACCGGGACTAGCGAATTTGATCGGGTAAACTGTTTTAAAATCAGCGCTCTGCGCCTGGTCAATTCTGGCGGCATCCATTACTTTCGAAGAGGATGTACCAAACATAAACGCCCCTTCGAACATAAGATTCCCTCCGTTCATGAAGCGGAAACCGACTCCCTCTTTATTTGAACTGTAGTCGTTAAATCCGAGAGTGCCTTTGCTTGTTATACTCATCTGTATTTTACTTGTTGAATGTGTTTCGAGCGGTATATTAATCTTAAGTGATAAAATCTGAAAATCCGAGTATCCCGTCGCGGAATATCTTAATACAAAGTTGACCGTGTGATCAACCGGTGAATTTTCTTTTATAATAAACCCGAATCTGTTGCTGCCGTTGGAAACGGACTCCATTGTTCCTAGTGATGTATTAAAAACCGACTGAGTAATTTCAACGGCAGGATCATCGCTTTCCAATGTTATATAAATATTAGAGGTCGGTGCAAGGTAATTGATAAATGTAAGATCAATTTCAGCTGTTTCCCCCGCCTGATAAATTCCGTTTCCGTTTCCAATCTCTATAAAAGCTACATTAATTCCACGCACAGAGGGACTTCCTGTTTCACTCAAAGCTCTTTGCGCGTTTATCCTGCCTCTTCCCAACTGCATTTCATAGCCGGGATTCTGAGCATCAACATTATCCGCGGTAATCCTAATCTGCTCGGCAACCTGAAGGGGTGATACAAACTGATTCCCGAATTTTGAAAAGACCAATCCCGCCAGTCCTGCTACAAGAGGAGATGCCATCGAAGAGCCGCCCGAATAACCATAAAGCTGATTATTGTTGTTAGAGTCGCGCTGCCACGTTGAAAGGATTGAAGTACCCGGCGCCATAACATCAACCGTTTTTCCGTAATTAGCCGCGATACTCCGCGTATCATTATCGGTGTTGAGCCATCCGACCGAGAGAACTCCTGAGTAACTTGCCGGATAAAAAGGAATCTCTTCGGCATCATTCCCTGCGGCGGCAACTACTAGCGCTCCTTTAGAAACGGCATAATTAATTACTTCCTGTTCAAACTCGGACGAGCTGTATCCGCCCCAGCTGCAATTAATTACTTTGGCCCCTTTATCAGCCGCATATTGTATCCCCTCGTAACCGTAAACAACAAACGGATAATCATTGGCGTCGCGGAGATCGCTGCGCGAAACTTTCACAGGAAGAATTCGGCAGTTGAATCCGATCGATGCAATTCCAATAGAATTATCGGTTGAAGCGCCTGCAATCCCGGCCACGTGTGTTCCGTGATATGAATTTCTCCACGATGGATCTTCGACGGGATTATTGTCCGGTGTGCCGTCAAGTCCTCCGAAATCCCAGCCGTTTGTATCATCTGGAAAAGCGCCGCCGTCATCCTCGTCGGTTCCATTGCCCGGTATTTCATTTCTGTTCTTAAAAATATTAGAGGAAAGATCGGGATGAGTCCAGTCAACGCCCGTATCAATTATTGCGACAACAACATTCGTATCCCCCTTCGAAATGCTCCAGGCGGAATCCGCAAAAATCCTTTTTAAATTTTTCTGTTCATTCGAATTGTAGCGTGTATCGTTCGGCGTATAGACAACCCGGCGGACATATTTCGGTTCGGCCCACAGAATGCCTGTAATTTTCTTAATTCGTGACGCAACTTCCACGGGGTCGTCGTTCGATAAATATTCAAGCTTGTAAATATTGCTAAGCGGCGCGGCCGATTTATAAAGCGCCGGAGATTCATTTGGAAATACATTTTCAAGTTTAACGGGAGTTATATCCCGCACAATTTTCGATTGCAGCAAGCCCTCCCGCAAATTCTCTTTCAGCTTAATCATAACGGTGTTGGACAAATAATAAGTGCCGTTCCTGCTGATAATTTCCTGCTGCGGCAAAACGGCTGTATTCCAAAGGCAAAAGAGAAAAAATAATTTCTTCACCGGAAGTCCCTTAACTTGGTTAAGCAATTTTATGAATATTGAAATTCAATAACAATGAAATTGAAGAGGGGCGGGGATAAAAGAGAGCCGTACATATTAGTACGGCTCCTTAATAACAGAAAAACTATTAGGATCTATTTAAGCTCATACAGATTGTTCGACTTGTTAGAATCCGGGCCGAGTAGAGAGATTAATTCAATCTTCGTAAACTCTTTTCTTTTTCCAATATCAAAGCGATAGACGCTATCCCCGCTTTTCCAAACGTTAGCCTGTTTGTGAAGTGTTTCGGTTGCTCCGTCTTTATATGTTATTTTCAAATCGATCGGTACGGGATAGCTTCCCAGGTTTTTAATAATTACGGTCGCATTTTTTTCTTTATCAAAATTAACCCTATCAACGGAGAGGTCTGCAAATCCGGTCTCAAAAAACCAGGGTTTCCAGAACCAGCTGAGGTCTTCCCCGGCAATCCGGTCGAACGTAAAAAAGAAATCATAAGGAATGGGATGCTTTCCGTTCCAGTTGTTCATGTAATCGTGAAGAGCTTTTTTGAACAGTTCCTCTCCCATAAAATCTCTAAGGATAAGATATGCGAGGGCGGGCTGTTGATAGAAAAGAAGTCCGGTTCCCTGTGTCTTGTTAGAATAAGAAGGAGTCATAACTGGAATCATATATTCATTTCCGAGAAGCATGGAAAGCATAGAGACTGTTTGCGGAAGCTCGTCTCCATCCGGCTCCATTCTTTTAACGAGATCGAACGTAAGGAATGTGGCCCAGCCTTCGTCCATAAAAGAATATTTCCTTTCGTTTATGCCCATGTAAAACGGCATATAAGTATGTGAAATTTCATGAATAGTAACTCCGATCTGTCCGGCTCTGTTGGGATAAGTGCCGTTGTTACACATCATCGGGGTTTCCATTCCTCCGCCGCGTGTTTGCTCGCCGTTAAAAACTGTCATCTTAGGATAAGGATACGGAATGCCCGGCCATTCATTCGAAAGATATTCGATAGAAAGGCGGGCAAATAAAGCAACCTCATCCTGATATTTTATGCCGTGCTCATAGCAGGCATCAACAAATACTTTTCTGCCGGTAGTATAATCGACTTCAACCGCGGATCCGTCCCACACATATTTGTCGCTCGTGCCGAAAGAAAAATCAGGAACCTTTTCAGCTTTAAAGTGCCAAATGTTTTTTTCTTTACCGTTGGTAACAGAATTATTACTTAAATCCTCTTTTGTTACAATCGCAACGATCTCGTCGGAATTCTGTGCCTTCTGATAACGCTTAAAAACTTCCGGGTGTAACAGATCTTCCGCATTTTGAAGGACGCCTGTCGCCCACACTAAATTATTGCCAGGCACTGTAAGCTCAACGTCAAAATTTCCGAAGTCGTTATAGAACTCCGTGTTGCCCGTATACTCCTGCCGATCCCAGCCGTCTACATCATCATATACTACCACCTGCGGATACCAGTAAGCAACAAAGAAAGTATTTTCGTCATAAGCGCCCATTCTAATGCGAGTTTCTTTTGGAATTACAACGCTCCACCTCACCTCGATTTTTGCAAAACCTTTCGGCGGTACTTTGGTCGGATAATTGGCGATGATAAGATTTGTTCCGGTTCGCACAACTCTGTATGATTTTGAATTAAAGTCAATTCCGTTGTTGTTAATTATCAATGTATCGATCTTTATCCCGTCTGTTACATCAAGTGGATTTACTGAAAAGTCGCGCGGGCTTCCCTTTTTCATCATATCCTGATAAAGTCGGAAAGCAAATGTATTGAGAGAGTCGGGACTGTTGTTGTAAAAAGTAATCCAGGCATGACCATTAACGGTTCTTGAAGAAGGGATCAATTCTGCTTTTATTGTATAGTCCGATCGGTTGATCCAGTAATTCGGGCCGGGTTTTCCGTCGAAAGAACGGGTTCCTTTGCCATAAGCTTTTTGAATATTTCCCGGTATATATAGTTTGGTCTGTGCTGTAATTGAACTGAACAGGAAAGAAGTAATCGAAAGGATAAGAAGGAATGTTTTAAAGGATTTCTGCATAAAGCCCCCGATTTGTTTGAAAATTAGACGTCAAAGGAACTGAGAGGATTTACCGCCCGCCGAAAATAATAAAGCGAATAAATTCCTTCAGGAATAAAAACTCGCGCGGGTAATGATAATTAATGTTAAAATATAACCCGTCTTGCGGCTAAAATTATTTCTTAGACTTTTGCAGTCGACTTTTCTTCAATTTTTTTTAGCGCCTGCTCAAGATCTTCGATAATATCCTGTGCCGCTTCAATGCCAACCGAAAGCCGAACAAGGCCTTCTGTAATACCGGCGGCCTTTCTTGCTTCTGCTCCCATTGTAAGGTGCGTCATGCTCGCCGGATGCTGAATAAGAGTTTCTACGCCTCCAAGAGATACCGCGAGCTGAGAAAGCTTAACGCTGTTCATCACGGTTTCTCCTGCTTTAAAACCGCCTTTTAACTCGAAGGAGATCATTCCTCCGTGGCCTCTATGCTGCTTTAATCCGACCTGATAATTAGGATGACTTTTTAAGCCGGGGTATCTAACCCATTTTACTTTCGGATGATTTTCCAGATACTCTGCTATCAACTGGGCGTTTTCGCAGTGTCGATGCATTCTAACAGAAAGCGTTTTCAAACCGCGGTGAACCAGAAATGAATTAAACGGATCTATGACGCCGCCAAGCTGGTTTAACACTTTTCTCATGTTCAAATACATCTTTTCGTCTTTAGTAACAATTATCCCTGCAACTACGTCGGCATGACCATTCAGGAATTTCGTCATGCTGTGGAGTACAACATCGGCGCCCAGGTTCAGGGGCTGCTGAAGCGCTGGGCTCATAAATGTATTGTCAACAACCAGAAGTGCATTGTTCCTGCGGGCAAGTTTGGAAGCTGTTTCAAGATCAGTAATTGAAATCATCGGGTTTGCAGGTGTTTCTATGTAGATCAGCTTTGTGTTCGGTTTAATTGCGCGCTCTATTTCTTCGGCTATATCAGAATCGACAAAGGTAGATTCAATATTGAATTTATTCAGTACGGTGCTTAACAATGTCATCGTTGGGCCATATACAGACTTGCTGCAGACAACATGATCGCCTGCCTGAAGAGTTGAAAGAAAGACGGTGCTAATAGCAGCCATACCGCTTGCGCATCCGAGAGCTTTATAACCGCCCTCCAGTTCAGCAACGGAGTTTTCCATTGCTTCAATAGTGGGGTTCTTCATTCGGGTATATATGTACCCGTCGGCTTCTCCTTTAAAAAGGGCTGCGCCGTGTTCTGCAGACTCAAATTTAAATGTTGAGGTCTGGTAGATCGGCGGAACAACCGGGCCAAATTCGTAATCCCCTATACCGCTGTGAACGCATTTAGAATCGAACTGTAAATTTTTGTTGTGTGACATTTTCTAACTCAATTTTATTAATAGATTATTCTTCCCCGTTTCCTTCCTCGGGAGCAACTCTTGCGATATCAGCAATATCATCATCTTCATTCAGACGGATAAGACGAACGCCCTGCGTATTACGGCCCATAACACGAATGTCGGCCACCGACTGGCGAATCACCATTCCGCCAGTTGTAATAATAACGAGCTCGTCGCCATCATTAACTTCTTTCATTGCAATCAGTTTGCCGTTTTTATCCGAAGTTTTAATTGTAATAACTCCTTTTCCTCCGCGCTTGGTAAGTCTGTAGTCTTCGATCTCCGAACGTTTGCCGAATCCTTTTTCCGTAACGACCATTAGCGTTGTAGCATTCCGTACAACGATCATACCGATTACAACATCATTCTTTCCGAGTTTAACTCCCCTGACGCCGGTTGCTGTTCTTCCCATATCGCGAACATCTTTCTCGTTGAAGCGGATAGCCATTCCATTTCTTGTTCCAATTATAATGTCGTTAATTCCTTCAGATAGTTTTGCTTCTATCAGCCGGTCGCCTGCAGTAAGATTTATAGCGTTAATTCCGCCGCGCCGGATGTTTGAATATGCCGAGAGGACTGTTTTTTTGACGGTTCCTTTTTCAGTAGCCATCACAATAAATTTATCGTCGGAAAATTCTTTAACCGTTACAAAAGCGCTAATTTTTTCCTCTTTTTCTTTCTCGATTAAATTAAGAATGGATCTTCCCTTGGTAGCCCTTCCCCCTTCCGGAATTTCATGAACTTTAAGCCAGTAACACTTGCCTTTGTCGGTAAAGAACATGATGTAGTGATGAGTAGATGCAACGAACATGTGTTCAATAAAATCCTCTTCCTTGGTGCCGGCTCCCGTTACCCCTTTACCTCCGCGGGCCTGCCTGCGGTATCCGCTTACAGGGAAGCGTTTGATAAATCCCTGGTGGGATATAGTTACCACAACATCTTCTTCGGCAATAATATCCTCAAGGGAGAACTCTTTATAATCGCGGACTATTTCGGTTCTTCTTTCATCGCCGAATTTTTCTTTTAGAATCATTAGTTCTTCAATGAGAATCTGTCTTTGTTTTTTTTCGCTCGCAAGTATACTTTTGAGTCTCTCAATCAGTTTAATTGTTTCTTTGTATTCGTCCTCGATCTTCTTTCTTTCGAGACCGGTCAACCGCTGCAAGCGCATATCGAGAATCGACTTGGCCTGGATCTCGGAAAGTTTAAATTTCTTCATCAAATTATTTTTAGCGGTTTCAACATCTCTCGACTTCTTAATTGTCTCGATAACGGCATCAATATTATCGAGAGCTATTATATATCCTTCAAGAATATGAGCGCGTCTTTCGGCTGCATCAAGATCGAATTTAGTTCTGCGTTTAAGGACATCGAACCGGTGAGCAATAAAATGCTCCATACATTCTTTTAGCGTGAGAACCTTTGGAACGCCGTTAACAAGAGCAAGCATAATAACGCCGAACGTAACCTGCATCTGTGTGTGTTTGAAGAGCTGGTTGAGCGTAACGGCAGGCTGGCCGTCTCGCTTCATCTCAATTACAACCCGAAGTCCGTCGCGGTCCGATTCATCTCTAATATTTGAAATCCCGTCGATTTTCTGATCACGGACAAGTTCGGCAATCTTTTCAATTAATGAGGCTTTATTAACCTGATAAGGGATTTCTGTAATAACAATGTTCTCCCTGTCGTTTTTCATTACTTCAATGTTCGCTTTTGCGCGAAGTATAATTCTTCCGCGGCCGGTTAAAAAGGCTTCTTTAACACCTTCATACCCGTAAATAATTCCGCCCGTCGGAAAATCTGGAGCTTTAACATGTTTCATAAGATCTTCCGGCTTCAGCTTTGGATTCTCTATAAGAGCAACCATTCCGTCAACAACCTCATTTAGATTATGCGGGGGAATGTTTGTTGCCATACCAACCGCAATGCCGCTGGCGCCATTTACAAGAAGGTTGGGAAGATATGAAGGAAGAACCGTTGGTTCCTGCAGTGTATCGTCAAAGTTGGCGGAGAACTCCGCTGTGTTTTTATCGAGGTCGCGAAGCATTTCATCGGCAACTCTTGCAAGCCGGGCTTCGGTATAACGCATTGCCGCCGGGCTGTCGCCGTCTATAGATCCGAAGTTGCCCTGACCGTCAACAAGCGGGTAGCGGAGCGAGAAATCCTGAACCATGCGAACCATTGAATCATAAACCGCGCTGTCGCCGTGAGGGTGATATTTACCGAGGACCTCGCCAACAATACGGGCTGATTTTTTATACGCTTTATTGTATGCAACTCCGAGTTCATGCATACCAAACAGAACGCGCCGGTGAACGGGTTTAAGACCGTCTCTTACATCGGGCAGGGCGCGCGCAACAATCACGCTCATTGCGTAATCGATGTAAGATGATTTCATTTCTTCTTCAAGAGATACCGGTACTACTTTTTCGAATATTGTCGTCATGTTGTGTAATAGCTATTATGTTTTATGAAAATTATTTAATACTGATTGAAAAGCTTTTTAATTAACGATTTATTTCGTTGTTATAATAAAATTCTAAATTAAAACCGTTGCCATCCCCATATAAAACAGGATTGTAAAAATATCTGTAAGAGCAAGCGTAATCGGACCGGCGGCAACCTTAAGATCTAGACGCGTACTATGAAGAATGGCCGGTACACTAAGCCCCAGAATAGCTGCAATAAACTGTACAAGAAGAATGCTGGTACCGATAACCACCGATGTAATAATTTCGCCTTTCCAAAGAAACGAGATTGCCGCTACAAGCACTCCGCTGCTTCCGCCTATCAACAAGGCCGTCTGCGCTTCTTTCAAAAAACTTTTTAAATACCATTTAAGCGAGGGCTGAGCCGTGTGAAGCGTCTGAATTGTCAGAGTCATAGATTGTATGCTCATGCTTTCGCCAAGCCCAAGAACGAGTGTAAGGAAAAATGCAATAACAAGACTTTCTGCGAGCGTTGCTTCAAAAAATCCCGCAAGAATGGCGCAGATTGTACCGCTTGTAATTGTTGCCAGAAGCCACGGAAACCTTATCTGCCATGCTTTAAGCGGCGTAGCGTTTTTCACTTCGGAAATAAGAAAACCGATCGACTCGAATACGTCGCTTACTTTCTGCCTTTCGGAGAAATCGAGAAGCTCGTCGGTGAACATATTAACATCAACAATTCCTACAATCTTTCCCTCTTCATCAACAACCGGAAATGCAAGAAACTTATACATCACAAAGAACTCGCACGCGTCGTATACGGTTGCGCTAACGGGAATTGATGCCGTGTTTTTAACCATAATATCATGAAGTTTCGAATCGGGCTGAGTGGTCAAAATCCTGCGAGTAGGCAAAACGCCAACAAGCCGTCTGTTCTCGTCTATCACGTAAAAATAAATTATTCTTTCACCAACACCCTCAGACCGGATTTTTTTCAACGCTTCTTCAACCGTAAGATCTTTGTTGAGAGCGGAGAAATCCGACCGCATATGATCGGCAACAGGTTGTTGATATGTTGATTTGTTCTCCATCAATTAAATATCGAGGTTCGCATACTTAGCATGTTTTTCAATAAACGCCCTTCTCGGTTCTACCGCATCGCCCATCAGAGTTTCAAAAATTTTATCTGCGGCCGCGGCGCTTTCAAGATTAACCTGAAGAACTGTTCTTGTTTCAGGATTCATTGTGGTAGACCAGAGTTGTTCGGGATTCATTTCGCCAAGACCTTTATATCGGGATATAACAATTCCCTTGGAGGCGGTAGTTGACCCGGATACTTCTTCGGCTTCAACAATTTCTTCTTCCTCTTCGGCCTTTTTGCCTTTTGTGTCGCTCTTTATTCTTTTTAATATTTTATCGCGCTCGTCGTCATCGAATGCGTAATGCTCTTCTTTGCCTTTTTTAATTTTATAGAGGGGCGGTTGTGCAATATAAACCTTGCCTTCGGCAATCAATTCTTTCATATGACGGTAAAAAAATGTAAGAAGAAGAGTGCGGATATGGCTGCCGTCAACATCGGCGTCTGTCATAAGAATAATTTTACCGTAACGGGATTTTGAGGGATCGAAATCCTCTCCGATACCCGCGCCGATCGCAGAGATCATTGCCTGGATTTCCTGGTTCTCAAGAACCTTGTTAATTTTGGCTTTTTCAACATTCAATATTTTTCCTTTAATCGGCAGTATTGCCTGAAACCTTCTATCGCGGCCCTGTTTTGCAGACCCGCCCGCAGAATCTCCCTCAACAATATAAATCTCACAATGCTCGGGATCGTTAATGGAGCAGTCGGCAAGTTTGCCGGGCAAATGCATGGAGTCGAGAGCGTTTTTTCTACGTACAAGCTCGCGTGCTTTACGAGCGGCTTCGCGTGCTTCTGCCGCGCGCATACATTTATCTATTATCTTCTTGGCAACAGAGCCGTTTTCCTCCAGAAATTCGGCAAGTTTCTCGCCAACAATAGTTTCGACAATAGATTTAACTTCCCCATTTCCAAGTTTTGTTTTTGTCTGCCCTTCAAACTGGGGCTCCATTACTTTAACAGATATCACGGCGGTCAGGCCTTCCTTAAAGTCGTCTCCGGTAAGAGTAATTTTAGTATTCTCTTTTATCAGGCCGTTTTTGTAAGCAAAATTATTAAACGTTCTTGTAAGCGCTGTTCTGAATCCAACAAGGTGTGTTCCACCTTCTATTGTGTTAATGTTGTTAACGTAGGTATGTATGTTTTCGGAATACGATTCGCTGTATTCAAAAGCGATTTCAACGGGGGTGTTATCCCTTTCGCCTTCTATGTAAACCGGTTTATGAAGAGGGCTTCTCTGTTCATCAAGATACTTTACAAAATCAATCAGTCCACCCTTAAACTTATAGGTTTCTTCCAGGTCTTCGGCCTCGTCCCTTAGTATCATTGTAACTTCTTTATTAAGGTATGCGAGTTCACGCATTCTCTCGGCTACGGTGTCGAAGTTGAATTTAACGGTTTTAAAAATTTCCTTGTCAGGTTTAAAAGTTATTTTTGTTCCGTTATTCTCGCTTTTATATGTGCCGATCTGTTTTACGTTTGCTTTTGGAGCTCCCTGATGATATTCCTGAAAATGGATTTTTCCGTCTCTACGTACTTCGACCTTCATCCACTCCGACAAAGCGTTAACAACGGAGACTCCAACACCATGCAGACCGCCGGAGACTTTATAGGAATTTTTATCGAACTTACCTCCGGCGTGTAGAACAGTCATTACAACTTCGAGTGCCGATTTTTTCTCCTCCGGATGAATATCCACAGGAATTCCTCTTCCTTTATCCTCAACCGTTACGGACTGGTCCTTATGGATAGTTACTATAACGCGGTCGTTATAACCGGCGAGCGCTTCATCTATCGAATTATCTACCACTTCGTTGATAAGATGATGAAGGCCTCTCGAGCCGACATCTCCAATATACATAGCGGGTCTTTTGCGGACTGCTTCAAGGCCTTTTAAAACATTAATGCTTTTTGCTGTATAATCCTGCGAGCCGTTGTTTTTAATTTTTTCTTTCTCTTTAGCCATTTTGTTCCGGTTGTTTTGCTGTTATAAAAATTTTATTGATTTAATTATCTGTTCATTAAAATATTTATTTATCTTTTCTATCAATAACGACTTTTGAAAATTCAATTCGCTTTTCCAGACAGAGTTATCAACTTTTAAAAAAAGAGTCTGTTTTTCTGTTTTAACGGCCCGGGCTATTTGGGACAACTCCGGAAAAATTTTAGCAAATTCATCAACAACGTCATAATTTTTTATTGTGTCTCGAAGCTTCTCGAAATCCTTTTCTTTACCGATAATGTCTGTGATGCTTTTAAATCCGCTAAAAGTATGATGCTGTGCCATGGTCAACTTTAATCTTTTGGGAGCCGGTTAGAACATCCAGCTCTTCGACTTTTGTAAGATCCGTCATAGTAATAAAAGCCTGTCCAACTTCCGCCAGGTACCGGCTTATTTTCCTTGCCCTGTATGCATCCAGTTCCCCGAATACATCGTCCATTAAAAAGATCGGGGTCTTGCCGAGCTTTTCCTTAATAAAAAAGAACTGTGCAAATCGAAGAGCTATTTGAAAAGTCTTATGTTGTCCTTGAGACCCGAAACGTTTTAGCTCGTTTCCGTTTATATAAAAAATAAAATCGTCCCTGTGAGGGCCAATAAGATTAATCCCTCTTCTCAATTCATCTTCTCTTAAGGCGTTAAGTTCCTGTGTAAATCTTTCCGCCGCATTTTCCGGGGTAAGCTCCGATATAGAATCATAAACAATATCCGGAATTTCATCCGTTTCAATAATTCGGTTATAAGCCGCTTTCACAAAAATTTTAAATTCATCTATAAACTTAATTCTCTGAACCAACAGTTCGGCTCCGTTCTTAACCAGGGATTCCGTCCATGCATCGAGTTGTTCAAATAATTCCCTGCTGCGTGTTTCTTTCAGCTGCGAAAGAAGAGAAGAGCGTTGTCTTAATGTTTTGTTGTAATCGAGAAGTATTTCCAGGTAAGCGTGGCTGGCCTGGGACATAACAGAATCAACAAAACGCCTTCTATCGGATGGCGCTCCAAGTGTTATAGCATGGTCTGGTTGAATAAGCATAACGATTGGAAACCGGCCGATAATATCGGCTGAATTAAAAATCTGCTTATCGTCAATAAAAAAATTTTTTTTGTTTTTTACGGAGTCGTAAAAAATCCTGGTTTTATTTTCCGTAAGGTCCAGAAATTTTCCTTCGGCATTAAAATAATTCTCGCCAAACAAAACAACGTCGCCCTCTGAAGCAAGGTTAAGATTTTTTGTGGTACACAAGTAGTAGATTGCCTCTAAAATAGATGTTTTACCCTGACCGTTACCGCCGATGATGAGATTAAGGTTATCGGAAAAATCAATTGAAGTGCTTCTATGAAGTCTGAAATTTTGCAAATCAATCTGTTTAAGAACCATCTTAAGTATTTAAGCGAACCGGCATCAAGAGCATCATAAGTTCCTGGTTGTCTTTTTTCTGAACCGGTTCTATAATAACCGCCTTTGTGGGCGAGTGTAGTTTAAAAATTATTTCCTCATTATCGCTCATATGGTTGAGCACGTCGTTTACATACGTAGAATTAAATCCTATCTCAAGATCGTCTCCCGAATATTCGCAAACAACTTTTTCCTCTCCCGAAGCTCCAATATCAAGGTCTTCCGCAGAGATTTCGAGTGCGTTTTTAGAGATGGAAAACTTCACGCGCCGCGTGCTGGAAGTTGAAAACAACATCATTCTCCTAATCGAATCGTGTATATCGTTGGTATTAACCTTTAAGAGGAATTCGTTCTCAAGCGGAATAACGCTGTTATAATCCGGGTACTTCTGTGCAATTAATCTGGTAATTAATTCAATGTCGTTCAGCTTAAAGGAAATATAGGATTTTGTCATATAAACCTTAACATCCTTCTCATCAAGAACTTTAAGAAGAACAGAAACAGCTCTTTCCGGAACGACATACTGCTGACCGAAACTTGCCTTAATATTTTTCTTAAAAAGGTTTACAAGCCGGTGCCCGTCTGTTGTAACAAATCTCAATCCTTCGTCTGTAAATTCGAATAGAGTCCCCATCATTGCGGGCCTCATCTCCTCCTTGCTCATCGCAAAAGAGCTTTTTTCAAACGCCTGCCTGAGTTCAACACCGTTTATAACAACTTCATTAATTTCTTTTACATTTTTATCTTCAGTTACTGCGGGTATATCCGGAAACTCATCCGGGTCGAGGTAGCTTATAACATATTTTCCCGTATCGGTAATGAGATTAATTTTTTTATTGGATGTCAACTTGAAATGAATTGTGGTGTCTTTAAGAGACCGGACAATGTCGTTTAAAAGTCGGGCGGGTACAACAAGCCTAACATTGTCTTCAGTAACGATATTCAAAGAGGATTTGAGAGAGATCTCTAAATCAGTAGCATAAATGGTCAGCAGCCCGTCTTTTACTTCAAATAAAAAATTCTCGAGTATAGGCATCGGAGTTCTTGTAGGAACTGCTGGAATTATTTTACCGAGTAGTTTTTCTAACTCTTTGCTGTTTACTTTGAATTCCATAATAATTCTCCAAGTTGAGTCAAAAAATATCAAAAATAGGATAGATATTCAATTTTAGAATGACCGGTGGAAAACTTATCAACACCCTTATTTTTAAATGAGAGTATATATTTAAATAGAACATATAATAATAATAATGTGGATAAGTTGATAAACGTAAAATCCTTTTAATTGAGTTTAAAAACGAGACAAATTACCAACAACTATTTATTAACAGTTTGTTTATATCTCGAAGTAATTCCCACACTTTAAGATGTACCTATAATATCAACAGGGTTTCAATAAGTTATTAACATCTATTATTACACACTCAATTCAATCTTATTTTTAAGAGAAGAAACAATATCGTCAAAATTAGGGTCGTCTTTTATTAATTGTTCTATAGAAGACTGCGCATGAATAACTGTTGAATGATCCCTACCACCAAAATGGAGACCGATCGTTTTAAGGGATGACTTAGTCAGTTGTTTGGCTAAATACATAGCAACCTGCCTTGCGAGAACAACTTCTTTCCTCCGGTTTTTTTCCCGTACTTTGTTTTCTTCAACATTAAAAAACTCACAAACAATCTTGGTTATATAATCTATTGAAATATTAACCTGTTTATTTGTTGAAACCTCGCGCACAGTTTTTCTTACGAGCTCGAAGTCTATCTCTTTAGAATTAAGAGATGAATTGGCAAGTAGTTTAATTAAGCAGCCTTCAAGTTCTCTAATATTGGATGTTATATTTGAGGCAATATATTCGAGAATATCGTTTGATAATTTAATGCCGAATGTCTCGCTTTTGTTCATTAGAATTGCAACGCGCGTTTCGAAGTCGGGAGGCTGAACATCCGCCTGAAGCCCCCACAGAAACCTGGAAATTAACCGGTCGTTAAGACCCTTAAGATCCTTCGGCGCTTTGTCGCTCGATAAAATTATCTGTTTACCGGTTTGATGCAGTGTATTAAAAATATGGAAGAACAGATCCTGGGTTTTTTCCTTTCCAACCAGGAATTGAATGTCGTCTATAATCAACGCATCCATACTCTTATAAAAACTTGAAAAATCATTAACAGTATTATTCTGTATCGCCTCAACAAATTCAACCGTGAAGACATCGGACGATAAGTATATAACGCGTTTTTCCGGATACCGGTCCAGGATTTTATTTCCGATGGCCTGGATCAGATGGGTTTTACCTAAACCAACACCGCCATATATGAAAAGCGGATTGAAGGATGTTTGACCCGGGTTCTCTGAAACAGCATATGCGGCGGCGCGTGCAAGCTGGTTTCCTTCGCCTTTAATAAAATTTTCAAATACATACCGGGGATTAAGAAACGATTCAAATTCTTTTGGTTTTACTATTGTATTGTTTTGTTGCGTAACCGTTTTAGCATGATTTTCTGTTTTATCCGGGCTTATATCTTTTTCTTCTAAAATAATGTATGCGAGCTTACCGCTTTGTCCTAAAACCTGTGAAATGGTTTTGTTTATAAGAGTATTATAATGTTCTTCGATCCACTCGATAAAAAAGTTGCTTGGAACATAGATTTTTAATGTGCTGCCCTCAACTTCAAATGGCTTAATAGGCAAGAACCAGGTATTATATGTTATGTTTGGAACGTTTTCTTTAATAATACCAAGGCACTCTTTCCAGATGTCTTTGGCGTCACGTTCGGTTTGTAGAGAATCCGAAGAAATTATCATTTTATCCACAATAAGAAGTAATTAATAATGTGATAGCAAGGTAATTATTATATCAAAATTTATTGCCGGCCGACCAGCTTTCAACAAATTATTAACATTAAAACACACTTATAAACCGTTACAATAAAATCATTTAAAAGAATAAAGAGGTTTATGCAAACAAACAGGTCTAATTTCCCAACAGAAAACGCTGGTCCAAAAAATCTGTGAAACGTTTCACAAGGAGCCGTTGTTAACAAATTATCAACATGCTTTCCGGACATCGATTCTGCTTCAAAATAGACTTTGAAATAGAAATCTGCAAATAAAATTTATATAAATAATCTTTATCCTTTCGAATAAGTTTGTACAAGTCTAATTTTGTATCAGTGAAAGAGAGGCTTGAATGAAAAACATACTGGTTGTTTTTACGGGCGGAACCTTTTCAATGAAGATTGATGAGAATACCGGCTCCGCGATTCCATTTTACAGCGGCGGCGAACTGATCGAGATGATACCGGAAGCAGGACAACTGGCAAGCATTTCGGTATATGAGTTTGGTAATTACCCGGGTCCCCATATGACGCCGGAACTAATGTTTGAATTATCTTTGAGGATAAATCAGTTTATTGAAAAGGAGAGCGTAGACGGAGTTATTATTACTCACGGCACCGATACCCTCGAAGAAACGGCCTACTTTCTGGATTTAACCGTTAAAACCGACAAACCAATTGTTGTTATTGGCGCAATGAAAACGAGCTCTGAGCCGGAATGGGACGGACCCAAAAATCTTATTGACGCAATTCATATTTGTAATTGTGAAAACAGCAGAGCAATGGGCGTTCTTGTCTGTCTGAATGGTGAAGTAAACGCAGCAAGCGAAGTAACAAAAACACACACCGAGGATGTTGAAACTTTCAGGAGTCTTGATTTCGGATCTCTCGGATTTGTTGAAAGAGGGAGAGTGTTTTATAATAGGATGCCGAGAAAGCTCGAAACTTTTAAACCTCTAAAGATCAATCCGAACGTTGATCTTATAAAGGCCTATGCGGGGATGGACGATAAGTTCTTTAAATACTCTGCTGATAGCGGCGCAGAAGGAATTGTAGTAGAGGCAATGGGAGTTGGCAATGTACCGCCGTCGGCTTTCGACGGAATAAAATATGCGGTTGATAAAAAAATTCCTGTTGTATTGGTTTCGAGGTGTCCAGCTGGAGAAACACTGGATAGTTATGGATATCCCGGGGCCGGCAAATGGCTAAGGCAGGAAGGAGTAATTTTTTCAGATTATTTGAACGGACAGAAAGCAAGAATTAAAATGACCATCTGTTTGGGTATTACAAAGAATCAATCGGAATTGAAGAAAATGTTCGAGGAGAACTGATTAATCGGGCTAAAGGAATATTGAACGGATTAACTAAAATAAAACCATGGATCGCATCAGCATTGTTAATCCCGCTGATTTATTATTTAATAAGAAACGACGCCAGAGTAATTATAGTTGATTATGTTAATCTTCTTATTCACGAAGGCGGTCACGGAATATTTAAAATTTTTGGAAAGTATATTCATGCCATTGGAGGAACGTTAGCACAAATATTGATCCCGGGTATGTTTGTTGTGTTCTATTTTATTAATAAAAAAAAGATCCCCGCTCAAATCAGCCTGGTTTGGCTGGGACAAAACCTCATAAACATTTCAATATATGCTTCCGATGCGAGGGCTCAAAGACTTCCTCTTCTGGGAGGTAAGAAAGTTTATCACGACTGGACCTACCTGCTTGGAGAAACCGGATTATTGAATTTTGATAAAGAAGTTGGAATCTTTTTTTATTCTTTAGCAATAATAACGTTTCTTACCGCTCTTGTTATGCCGTTATTAATAAAAAGTTATAAACCCGCAAAAATTAATTTGGATATAGAATAATTTTAGATCAATCTATGCTAAAAACAGCAACTGAATTAATATGAATACGGGAAGAAGAATTATCAGAGAAAATTTGTAAACATATTCAAAAAATCCGGGCATTTTAATATTGTTTTCTTCAGCAACCGCCTTAACCATAAAGTTTGGACCATTACCTATATAGGTCATGCTTCCGAAATAAACAGCCCCTACCGAAATAGCTTTTAACAACTCTTCTGGAATTCCGGCAATCAGCGTTGAAGACTGAACCCCCAATCCGAGAGCCAATGAGTGGAAAGTAACCGCCGTGGGCGTATTATCCAGGAAGGAACTCAATAATCCCGTGAAATAATAGAACTGCTGAACCGATGCGACGCCGAGCTCTCCGGCATTCGATTCTAGATATAAAAGGCAGGGGACCATTGTAATGAATATACCCAGGAACAAAAAAGCAACTTCTTTAATCGGCTCCCACGTAAAGTTGTTCGACACGCGCGTTAGTTTTGGGGTGAACAAAATCGAAAGTATTGCCATAGAGAGAATTACACCCTCGCGTATGAACTTATAATAGTGATTGCTTTTTATGAATTCCAGATATTGCTCGTTCAAAAAAGCAACAGACAGAACCACACCAATTAACCAATAGAAATTTGTTTTACCTTCGATCCTAATTGGCCGGACGTAGGTCTTGTCTATTGCCCTATCCTCGGGCCTTTCTTTTTTGTAGTAATAAGTATCAACCACAAAATAAAGTATCAACAAAATAAAATTTGTAACAAACCATTCCGGAAAAAGCGAGAAGAACCATTCAAACGGTGCGCCGCGCAAATACATCATAAACAACGGAGGATCTCCTAGGGGTGTAAGCAGGCCGCCGCAATTTGCAATTATTCCAATAAAGAACAGAATCGTATGTACTTTGAACCTTCTCTGTTTGTTGGTTTGAATAACCGGCCGTATAAGAAGCATTGCCGCCCCGGTTGTTCCCATTATTGATGCAAACACAGCACCAATACTGAGAAAAAGTGTATTGATAGATGGTTTGGCTTCAATATCGCCGGAGAGGAATATTCCACCGGTAATTGTATACAAAGAACCAAGAAGAATGATAAAAGGGACATAATCGAAAACCATTGTTTCAACTAATCTGTCGCCCAGATTTATACTGGCAAGGTAAATTATAATTGGAATGCTTAGCAGTATTGCTATCAAAAGCTTGTTAGAATTTTTTTCCCAGAAGTGATTCCAGAAAAGAGGAAAAAGAGCAATGGATAAAAGCATGAGAATAAAAGGAAGAAGGCTTAAAAGCGGAACATTAGCAGATAAAGATTCCAAGTTGTTCATCCCGGTTATTTTAGTTTGGCAAAACTAAATTTATATATTCAGGAACGCAACGGAATTTTTTTAACATAAAGACAAAGGATCTGCCGCGCAGATCCTTTGTGTCCCGACGAATTATTTCTTTTTTAAAAGGTCTCTTATTTCTGTAAGCAGAACCACATCCTCGCTCGGAGCGGGAGGTGATGCCGGTTTCTCCTCCTCTTTTTTCTTAAGTGAGTTCATTGCTTTTATAACCATGAATATAGCCCAGGCGATGATTATAAAATCAATAATCGTATTTATAAAAACCCCGTATTTCAGAATTACAGCAGGAGCGGTATCTGTAGCCGCTTTAAGTGTTAATGCGAGTTCACTGAAATCGATGCCGCCCACAAGAAGTCCGATCGGAGGCATTATTACGTCATTCACAAACGACGAAACAATTTTTCCGAATGCGGCACCAATAATAATACCGACAGCCATATCAACAACGTTCCCCCTCATTGCGAACGACTTAAATTCATTGATTAGTTTCATTAATACTCCTCCCGATTCAAGTTGAACGATTTAATTATTTAATAGATTAAAGAGCGCTTTATTTGAGAATATTCTGTATCTCTGCTTGCCCGTTATCTCTTCCAGGATTTGGAGTTCCAGCATTCTCGAAACCGCAATATTGGCCGTTTGTTTTGTAAGATTCAAAACGGATGTAATCTGAGGAATCGAAATAACCGGCTGAATAAATATATAATTATAGAGTTTAATAACCGGTGATGATACAACATCACTCTCGATAATCTTTCTCATCCCGGTCGTTTCCACCTCCCCGATGTTTCTTGCCAGGCTTAGCGACAGAAGAGAGGATTCAATAATTATGTTTAGGAATAGTTTTAACCAATCAATCCACTCACCATTCTGGACGATGCCCCCAATGCTTGAATAATACTTTTTTTTATGATCATTTATGATTTTAGAAATCTGAAGAGGAAAACTTTTAAATTTTCTTTTCCAAAACAGGTGAAGATCAATTAAAATTCTACCGGAAGGAGTGTTGTTGACGGAAAAAGGTTTTATCGTTTCAAAATAACCATGAACAAGCCCTACGTTAATCAACAACGGATAAGACACATCGGAGGAAATATATTTTTCGAGGGATCTCATCAATTCCGGAATCTGGTCGGACGGCGATTCCGCTTCAGTGAAATCTCCGCTTACAGGCGACAGCTTTGTCGTTCTATATAAATAGAGATCATCTTGTTGATTGTTAGACAACTCTTTATAAATAGACTTTAGTATGTGGTCGGTACTTGCAACGTCCTTTAAAAGGCGTATTCCCAGATTACAAGCTGACAGGTAATTCTTAATTTCAGATAGGCCCGAAGGATGATCAACGCATTTATTAATAAAAAATTCTTCCAGCGTATATTGATAGCCCCCGATTCGGCAACTTTGAACCGCTTCATTCAACATCAAAAGATTTGTAATCTGGTGCTTTTCACCGAGGTGTCCGAACACACCCTCAAATTTACTAAGTGATTGTTCGGCGGAATTGAGAAGCGAGTAAATTTCTGAATCTAATTTCAGTTTTGGTTCGGGCGGAAGCCGGTTTATCATTGTTTTATTCCAAAATCAACAGCAAAAATAAAAGAAAACAATTATAAGTCAAGTATGTTTGTCTTAAAAAAACATCCCTGTTTCTAAGTCAATGATTCTTGGCTTGGAAGTGTTGTTCTAATCGAAGAACTCTGGTATTAATTTCAAAAAATAGTTTAAGTCAAAAACTGTGTTCTTAAAAAACAAATGGTAAAATTATTGGTTGTTAAACTACCTATGATAATAATTCTTCATCTCTATATATAATAAGAATTGCAGAATGATTAACTATAACGAACTTCTGTTTTTCAATTTCGACTTCAATTGCGTCTTTTCTCAGAAAAAGAGCAAAATCACCTTCTTTTGCCTGAAGGGGTATATACTTAGTAGAACGCTTCTCTTTCCACGGCTCCTCGTCTTCGGCAGGCATGCCAATCGGGTAACCGGGACCGGCTTTAATTACATAACCGCCCTGAACTTTTTCTTTTTCATAAACTCCCGGGGGAAGATAAAGTCCGCTGTTTGTTTTATTCAGGTTTTCTTCGGGTTTTATTAAAACACGGTCACCGACAATTATTATTTTATCTGTATTGATCATTGCTTTCCCAAATTAATTGTAAGTAAAATAACCAATGTTAAATTTATCATCAATTTGTTTTCATGACAATTCGCGTTCTCTTATTTTTAATTAATAAAAAATAGGCAGTAAATTGAAAGAAGCTTGGAATCAAAAATACTCTACAGAGGAGTATAAGTACGGAAAAGAACCGAATCAATTTTTGAAATCCGAACTCCCCGGCTTTAAACCGGGCAGAATATTATTTGTCGGCGAAGGAGAAGGGCGCAACGCGGTATATGCCGCTACCCTTGGCTGGTTTGTTGATGCAATCGATTTTTCGGATGAAGGAAAGCGCAAAGCAGAAAAACTTGCCGGGGAGTATTCTGTAAACATCAACTACCGGGTACTCGATTTCTCGGAATTTACTCCCGTGTTGAATTATTATGATGCCGTGGGTCTATTCTTTGTTCATCCCGAAGAGGAACAGCGTTATGAACTGTTCGAAAAATTAATGAACTCATTAGCTCCTGGCGGAATAATAATTTTCGAATGTTTTGCTAAGGAACAGCTTGGGTATTCATCTGGAGGGCCCAAGTGCGAGGAACAACTCTATTCACTCGAAGAAGTTGTAAATTATTTTATCGATCTGGATTTTATTAAGCTCTCCCGGGAAATAGTATTTCTGAAAGAAGGAACGGGCCACCGGGGCGAGGGGATGATAATTCGCTTATTAGCCGCGAAGTCAAACAACTGATTTTCAGTCCAATATAAACACCCGAGGAAACCGTGGAAACCGATACTTGACATTCCGGTTTCCTTTGCTTATGTTGGAAACTACAAAAACTAATTTAGTGTCCTAAAGGAAACAGCTATGAAGGAAATAATAATTGAGTTCGGCGCCGAAAAATTTTTTAAAGAGGGGTTTCATAAGGTTACAATGGAAGAAATTTCTGCCGAATTGCGCATGAGCAAAAAAACCATCTATAAGCATTTTCAATCCAAGGACGAGCTAGTTCATGAGATAATGAAATATTTTATGAGCCATATGAAATCTATGATTCTTCCCGTGCTGAATAGTGATAAGAATGCGGTAGAAAAACTTGAAGGCCTAATGGGAGTGCTCGTAACAGCATCCCAGAAAGTGAGCTCGAAAATGATAGAGGATATCAGGCGTCATTTCCCCGCCCGCTGGAGCGAAATAGATAAGTTCAGAACCGAGATGATGTTTGGAAATTTAACAAGAGTAATTGACCAGGGAAAACGGGAAGGACTGTTTCTTAATTACCCGACTGAAATTGTGATGACTGCTTTTGTTGCGGCAATGAGATCGGTTGTAAACCCGGAATTTATACTCGACAACAATTTTTCAATTAAAGAAGCCGCAGTAACCGCATTCAGAATTGTAATCGGGGGGATAGTAACCGATAAAGGAAAAAAACTTTTAGCAAAAAAAGAAAAGGACTTGAAATGAAAAAGCGTAATGCTTTCTTGCTGCTTGCAACCGGAATTTTTCTATCTGCTTGCGGAAATAATGAAAGCGACAGTTATATAGAAGCCACCGGCACTATTGAATCTACTAATGTAACTATAAGTTCAAAGAGCCCCGGAGAGATCATAAGCATGCTGGTTGATGAAGGAAGTCTTATTGCGCCCGGAGACACAATATTGGTTATAGACAACGAAGCTACCGGATATCAGTTAAAACAGGCCGAAGCTTCTGTTAAGATAGCAGAAGCACAGTTAAGCCTGATGCTTAAGGGTGCGCGTAAAGAAGACGTTAAATTCGCAGAAGAAAATATGAAACAAAGTCAGGCCTCCTTTAATCTCGCTAAAGACGATTATGTCAGATATACAAAACTTTGGGAGTCCGGTACTATTACTAAAAAACAATTCGATGAGATTAGCACACGTTTTCAAATCGCGGAAGCCCAGCAGGCAGCTGCCAGTGAAAATTACGAAAAGATAAAAAAAATATTCCGTCCCGAAGAGATCGAACAGGCGGAGGCTGGCCTGCAAAAAGCAAAAGCTTCAGCCGAACTGTTAAAGAAAAATATAAGGGATTGTTATGTCGTTTCACCCGTCAGCGGAACCGTTATCAAAAAATTTGTTGAGAGAGGGGAAACTGTAACTCCAATGTCCTCCCTCGTAAAAATATCTGATCTATTCAAAGTTCATCTCACTATTTATGTATCCGAAACCGAACTTGGAAAAATTAAGCCCGGTCAAAAATCTGAAGTTACCATAGACACCTACCCGGATAAAGTATATGAGGGGAGAGTCACCTTTATTTCATCAGAGGCGGAGTTCACACCCAAGAATATTCAGACGAAAGACGAACGTACAAAACTCGTCTTCGCCGTGAAAATAGAAATTTCTAATAAAGATTTCGAATTAAAACCAGGTATGCCTGCCGATGCCAGGATAATTCTGTAAACCGGATTTAATATGGAAGCGGCAATAAAAATAGATTCGTTGAGTAAAAGCTTTGGAAATATTTCTGCGGTTAAGAATGTAAGCTATTATATAAAAGAAGGAGAAATGTTCGGGCTTGTAGGACCGGACGGCTCGGGTAAAACAACTACTATTAGAATCCTTGTAGGACTTCTTAATCCCGACAGCGGATTTGTTGAGGTTCTTGGCCGTGACCTTAAATCCTCAAAAAAAAGTATAAAAAACGAAATCGGTTATCTATCTCAAAAATTTTCTCTCTATGGAGACCTGACAGTTGATGAAAATATAGAATTCTTCGCGGATATTCACGGAGTTAGAAATTTTGCTGATAGAAGGAATGAACTCCTGGAATTTACCCGTCTTACTCCGTTCAGAGACAGACTTGCGGATAAATTATCTGGCGGTATGAAGCAGAAACTTGCTCTGGCCTGCACTCTTATTCACAGACCGAAAATTATTTTTCTGGATGAACCAACCACGGGAGTTGATCCCGTTTCCAGGAGAGATTTCTGGAAAATCTTATCCAATCTATTAAAAGAGAGAATTACCATCTTTATGTCTACGCCCTACCTAGACGAAGCTGAAAGATGTAATACGATTGCTATGATGAATAAAGGCGAAATTATCAGCTTTGATACACCCGCAGGAATTAAAGATTCGATGGATATGCAGATTCTGGAGATTGTTTGTACACCGGCGCGAACCGCATATAATCTTATTAAAGCGAATTCCGGATTCGAAGTTCAAATGTTTGGCGACCGGCTGAATGTTGTGGTAAAAAATCCAACCTCCGATTATGAAATCATAAAAAAAATTTTTGCCGAACACTCCATTATTGATGTTGACAGGAGAGTTGTTTCCCCGTCTCTGGAAAATGTATTTATCTCAAGAATGAGCGGCTGATCTGAAAAATTAAAAAGGAAGCCAGATGAAAAAACTGATACTGATAATCTTTATTGCGGTAACTCTTAACGCACAGGAAAGGTCGTTAAACCTTGAGGAAAGCTTGCGTATCGGGATGACAAACAGCAAGGAACTGAAAATATCCCGGTCAAAACTTAATTACACCGATTCAAAAATAACAGAAATTAGAAGTCAATTTCTTCCGCAATTCAAACTTACCGGAAACTATACGCGATTAAGCGATAACATTCCCCCGTTTGAGGTTAGCATGCCTTTTGCACCGCTGCCTATACGAATCTCTGATCCGATAATTAATATTTACTCGGTACGGTTTGGATTCAGTCAACCGATCTTTACCGGATTCAGGTTATCATCTTTGAAGAATTCTGCCGACCTGAATCTTCGTGCTTCGGAATACGACTACTCAAAGGACGAAATTGAAAAAGCTTTTAATGTTTTTACCGCTTTCTGGAATTTTTATAAAACCGGCGAAATAAAGAAAGCTATAAAACAAAATCTTGATCAGATGGAGAAACACCTGCGCGACACAAAAGTTTTTTACGATAACGGTCTTGTATCAACAAACGATCTTCTTAAACTTGAGGTGCAGCGTTCTAATACGAAACTGATGCTTCTCGAAGCCGAAAACAATTTTAATCTTGCACGCATTATGTTCAATAAAGCCGTAGGACTTGAATTAACGGCGAATACCAGCGTTACGGTTGATGAAAAAATATTAGAGGAATCAGACTTTGAACTTGCGGAGATTTCCGCCGAAGCCTTTGCCAGCCGAAATGAATTGAAGTCACTTTCAAAAAGAATTGAAGCAAGCGAAAAAGGAATCAGCGCAGCAAAATCATACTGGCTTCCCTCGGTTTATCTTAACGGGAATTATTACTACAGCAATCCGAATCCAAGATTTCAGCCGGCAAGAAACAAGTTTGATTCAAACTGGGATCTAAGTGTCAGCCTGAACTGGGATGTATGGAATTGGGGATTTACTTCATCTCAGGTATTGCAGGCCGAGGAAACAAAAATACAGCTTGAAATAACACTCGAACAGATTAAAGAGAGTATTCAGGCAGAAGTTTATTCAAACTATTTGACATTCTTAAAAAGCAGTGAAAAACTAAATCTTAGCCGGCTGATGCTTACCCAGGCAAAGGAAAATTACAGGGTTACTGTTGAAAAATATAATGTCCAGCTTGCTACCAGCACCGAACTGATTGATGCGGAGACTCTTAAACTTCAAGCCGAAACCAATCTTAAAACCTCCGAAGTTGATTATCAAATCGCAAAAGTTAGTCTTGAGAAGTCTATAGGAAGACCTATTCCAAAATGAATGCAATCGATGTAAATAATCTTACAAAAGTTTTCGGAAATTTCACGGCGGTGGACGGCATCACCTTTAATGTTAAAGAGGGGGAGATATTCGGTTTCCTCGGAGCGAACGGCGCCGGAAAATCGACAACCATAAGAATGCTGATCGGAATACTGAACCCTACTTCGGGCGATGCAATTGTCGGAGGTTACAGCGTTAAGAAAAATCCAGATCAGGTCAAAAAAAATATCGGATATATGTCGCAAAAATTTTCACTTTATAACGACCTTACAGTTTCAGAGAACATTCGCTTCTTTGCCGGAGTTTACGGTTTATTTGGAAAGAAATACGAGGAAAGAAAAAAGTGGGTCCTTAAAGTTGCGAATCTGGAGAACATGGAAAACGTCTTAACCGGGTCGCTGCCGGGAGGAATAAAACAGCGGCTCGCCCTTGGAACCGCGGTTATTCACGAACCAAGAATAGTTTTTCTTGATGAACCGACAAGCGGGGTCGATCCTATCTCGAGAAGAAACTTTTGGGATCTTATTAACGATCTCTCCGGCAGCGGCACCACGGTTCTGGTTACAACACATTACCTCGAAGAAGCAGAATTCTGCAATGATATAATTCTTATTAATGCCGGGAAGCTGATTGCCCGGGGAAATTCCAAAACACTTAAGACAAACTATATACACAACCCCATAATTGAGATTGAGAGCGATAGGATAATCGACAGCCTCGAAATTCTTGAGAAGGAAAAGGGAGTTGGCGAAACCTCCGTTTTCGGAAATTACATTCACCTTATTTTAAACGAAAACACTCTGGATGAAAGCAAAATAACCGACCTGTTGCAGAATAAGAACGGAATAAAGGTAAAAAGAATTGAAAGGATTTCGCCCACGCTGGAAGATGTCTTTATTCATTTGATCGAAAAGGATGCGCAGAAAAATGTTTAACAGGATTTATGCTATTGCGAAAAAGGAGTTGATACAACTTAGCCGCGACAGGCGAATGCTTTTTATTATTTTTTTCGTGCCGGTTCTTTTACTTGCAATCTTCGGTTTTGCTATCAACTTCGATGTTAGACATATTAAAATAGCAGTTTATGACAGAGAGAGATCGGAGATCTCCAGAGATTTTGTTAACGGCCTGATAAGCTCGGAGTATTTTGATCTGGTTGCAAATATTGAGGCCGACCGCCAGATCAAAGAATTTCTTGACCAGAAAATTGTTCAGGCCGTAGTTGTGTTGCCGGGCGATCTTTCCGGAAAGCTGTTCTCGAGGCAGGAAGTAAAAATTCAGATACTCGTCGACGGCGTAGATGGAAACACCGCTAATGTAATTCAAAATTATTTTAATGCCGCCACATATAATTATTCGGCTAAACTGATTCAGGAATACCTCGCTCTTGCCGGCAGACAGGCGGTTGTCCCAATTGACCCCAAGCCCCGTTTCTGGTTTAATCCAGAACTTAAATCGACTATCTTTTTGATCCCCGGCCTGATGGGAATGATTCTGATACTAACCGCAGCTGTTTCAATATCGCTTTCAATAGTGAGGGAAAAAGAGAGAGGTACAATTGAACAGATAAATGTTTCTACCCTATCCTCAATTGAGTTTATTATCGGCAAAACAATTCCGTACATTTTTATTTCGCTAATCAACGCGGCTATAGTTTTGCTTGCGGGTTACATCCTTTTTGGAATTATAATAAAGGGGAACATACTTCTGCTTCTTGCCGGGACGCTGATTTTTTTATTTGCTTCACTCGGAATGGGAATATTTATTTCTGCCATAGCAGACTCTCAACAGGTCGCATTCCAGGCGGCTGCCGTAGCATCGCTTCTCCCTTCGATGATACTCTCCGGATTTATTTTCCCTATTGAGAGTATGCCGGAAGCAGTTCAGGTATTAACAAATATAACGCCCGCAAAGTTTTTTCTAGTGATTCTGCGTGCAATTCTTTTAAGAGGAGCGGGAATCTCGGCATTCTGGGATCAATTAATCTATCTGGGAATTTTCGGGATTATCTTTATGGTGCTTGCGGCGCTGGTTGATAAAAAGTCTAAAAACAAGTGATGGTATGAAAATAATATTTCAGTTTATTATTAAAGAGCTTTTGCAGGTTAAGCGGGATAAAAAAATGCTGGCCGTTATCTTCCTTGCCCCGATGATTCAATTAATTTTTCTCGGCTATGCAGCCAACATGGATGTTAATGTAATTCACACAACTGTTTTTGATATGGATAATTCTCTAACAAGCAGGGAGTTTGTAAGGAAGTTTGAAAAGTCCGGTTATTTTGTGATCGATAATTATGCCGATAATTATGAAGAGGTGACGGGATTACTAAATAACGGGGAGACACTAGTTGCTATAGTAATTCCGGGTGATTTTGAAAAAAGAATTGAACGGCGAGAAACGGCCCCGCTTCAAATCCTGTTTGAAGGATCGGACGGAAATAAATCATCTATTGCGCTGGGGTATATCCAGAAAGTAATAACGAGCTTTTCAAACACAATCCTCTTTGATATAAGAGACAAACTCGGGATGAAAATTGATTTGAGCGGCTCTCTAACCCCCGAGGTGCGTATCTGGTACAACCCCGAAATGAAAACCCGATACTTCATGCTGCCGGGAATCCTTGCCCTTATTTTGATGATAACTACAATATCATTGATGTCGATGGCTGTTGTAAAAGAGCGTGAGATCGGAACATTTGAGCAATTAATCGTAACTCCGATAAAACCAGGACAATTGATTATCGGCAAGCTTCTTCCCTTTACTATTATCGGTTTTGTTGTTCTTGTTACAGTAATGGTTGTTATGACGCAATGGTTTGGAATTGAAATCCGGGGCAGTAAATTGTTCTTGCTGTTCAGCGCGCTTCTTTTTGTCCTCTCAAATCTCGGTCTTGGATTGTTTATCTCCACAATTTCCAGAACACAGCAGCAGGCAATGATGGCTTCTATTTTTATTGTAATGATGCCGATGATCTACTTATCTGGATTTGCGTTTCCAATCGAAAACATGCCCGGGGTTATTCAATATATTACTTATGCAATACCTTTGCGGTATTTTATAACGATAATTCGCGGAATAGTTTTGAAAGGAATAGGATTCTCATCTCTCTGGATGGAAACATTAATTCTGTTTTTAATGGGTGCGGTAATTTTGTTTCTAAGCGCAATCAGATTCAGAAAAAGAATAGAATAAAAAAATCCGGTCTGTTAAACCGGATTTTCTTTTTCCAAGAATAAAACGAAAGAGTTTTAGATATCAAGCCAGTAGGAGAATTTGACCATAAGTATATCGTCCCCTTCACTATTCCACAATCTTTTAAAATCCCTTCCAAAGCTGAAATCACCGGCGTTATCATAATTCGTCTGATTATGTGACCAGACAAAGTAGAAAATTGATCCGGGCAGCACCTCCCACCTTAATACTGCCGTGCCGCGTAACGATTTATAATTGAAATCCGGATTAGAGAATACGAACGGATTCGCCGCACCGTTTCCGTCTGGATCAACCGTATATTCTCCGCTGTTATTGTCGTAATTAATTGTTGAACCGCTCTCTCCATATTTATTAAATCTGTTGCTGCGGGGTGCCGCCAACTCCTTAAATTCATTATAACTTCCGACAGCTATAAACGGCTGCATAAATAATTGCAAACTGAGTGTTGGAGAGAAAGTCCAGTTCAGCCTGATATTGGCCGAGATAGTATTCTGTTTTATTCTGCCGAATACATATCTGTTTTTATATGTTTCTGTTGCATACTGGTCTTCAAAACTTCCCACCCATTGACGGTGTTCCAGGTTGTTCGAATAAGCGGGACCAAAACTGAAATTGATTTGTGTGCTCGGCCTCCATTCGATTCCCAGGTAGCTATCAATATAAACTCCTCCGACCGCATCCTTTGCGTACATTGCGTTTCCGCTGACAACCAGTTTCTCCCGGCTGTCGCTGTTTGCAAACAACCAGAGATTCCATTCGGATGGAGTAACCGCGAGAGGGCCGCCGCGGGTTAAATTCCTCGTATATGTTTCAAAACTGTAATTTCCTCCAATTGTGAAACCGTAATAATTTGTAAATGTGCCCCCTGCGCGGAACCAGAGAAAATTACTTGTTACATTTCCTTCAAAATCATATGTGCGGGCATGAGATACATAGATATTTTTAGACCTGAAAATTCCTTCCGGTTCAAACCAGCGGTAGCCCAGAACCATATGGCCGTTTATTCTATCAGCAGCAAATTGAAATCCCATATCGTTGTGCTCTAATCCGGGCGACGCAAATCCCAGAGCGGTGTTTATATAAAAGTTACCTTTTTGTTTGTTCAGCATAATTCTTCCATAGGAACCGGAGAGAGAAGTTCTTTCGGGATCGTAAGCAGCATATGTTGCGTCGGGTCTCTGAAAATATCTTAGCGAACTCTTCTGAAGTTGCTGAATATACTCTTTTGTTCCAGCCGTATAAGTACCGACAATCGCACCGGCAAGCACGTATTCTTTATTCTCGTCAAGCGTTGCCCATCCGTCGATACCCAATGTATAAGCGTTCTGAGCAAGGGAGTTTTTCATAGGGCTGTTTCCGAGATCCCTGTTAACGGTTGTAAAAATAAATCCAAGCGCATGATTACCGTTGTTGAAATCTTTCCTTCCGCGCAGAGCACCGTAATGAGCGAACGGTTCAACCTCTTCATTTCTTTGTATTCCGTTATTATAAAGAGTTGCGTATGTTCTTTCCGTTACCGCGCTTAATGCGGCAATCGAAGTTGATTCATTAAGTTTCCCGGTCAGTTTTGCGGCGCCGAGAATTCTGGTCTCTGTAGGATAATTAATGAAAGAAGCATCCGAAGTAGAGCCCCGCGGCGAACGTCCGATTCGTCTAGAATAGAATAATTCCGGCCATCCGAAATTGAATCCCCAGTTATTATTTACGCCGCCAACTCCAAACCAGAAGAGATCGAAACCCTCTATAAAGAAGGGCCGCCTTTCCTGAAAGTATGATTCAAATGCCGAGAGATTCAACACCGCCGGATCAACTTCCACCTGTCCGAAATCAGGATTGATTGTTGCGTCCAGATTTAAATTACTTCCGATTCCGATTTTAAAGTCCGCGCCCAGAGTAGTTTTATATTGATTCCCTTTATAGAAAGGATCGTTTGAATCGTGCAGCAGATATTGAGCTTTCTGAACAATATAAGGACGCGCTTCCAGTCTTTGCTTCGGCTTAATTCCGTCTAGTCCTTCAAGTGTTGCGAATTTTGAAACGAATCCGCTTTCATTTTTTGGAACCATCACAAAGTAGGATCGTTCATTTACCCGTTTAATCTGGCGGGAGAAGTTTACTCCCCATTTCATCTGATCGGCTTCGTTGAACCGGAGCTGTGAAAAAGGGATCTGGATTTCAACCGTCCACCCCTCATCATCCCGTTCTGTTTTTGCATGCCAGATACCGTCCCACGAATTATCATCCCAGCTATCGTTGAACAGGACTCCGTCTGCCATTGTCCCGCCGGCGTTAATGCCGAAATAATATCCGCTTTTTTTATCGTTGTAAGGATCTACATAAAAGTAGAACCAGTCGGATTGAATGTAAGCGTCGCGGCGCGCAAGGCTTGCATCGATTTGATCGGGCCGGCTATCCATTAATCTTGCCGCGATATATAGGTTCGACTCGTCGAATGCGATCCAGACCCTGGTATTTTCGGAAGAAGGAATTCCCTCGTTAGGATCCCTCTGAACAAATTCTTGAATCGGGTCTTTCTGCCAGATTGGTTCAGTAAGCTTACCGTCCAGATTTATATTTGTATTATTCAGCTTATATGCGAGCACAACTTTTTTTTCGCTGTTTGTTGCGCCGTTGGCGTATGAAAGAATCGGCATTAATAGTAATAATAGAAGTCGATGTAGTTTCATTTTTATCCCCCGGTTTCTTTAATATTTGTTGATCGACAGAAATTTAGACTTGGCACTATATGATTTGGTTGTAAAAAATTACCCTGCCGGGTAAAGAAATTTTCTGATTCTTTTTGAGATTTCAGATTCGCGGGTATGTAGAATTATAGCCGTTTCGTTTTTTATTACGGCTAAGTGATAAACGGATTGTTTTAAATATCTCTTTAATAGACCTTCAACGACGGACCCCAAACTGTTTTTAAATGTAATTCTGTAACAACGAATTGACTCAAATCAGGATGCAAAAATCTTTTTGAAACAAAATTGAATAGTCTACTCTTTAAAACTCACTCAAAATCAAAGTTAAAGCAACCTTTCCCCGTGGCATTTTTATTGACCTTTAACCCGTTGGGTAAAAGAGCAACTTTAAGGAGGGCTTTAAATATGAAAAGAAATCCCCGTTGGAAAATTCCATTTTTCTGGACTTTTCTCGGACTACTTTTTTTAACAACACATTCAACTGCTCAATTCAGCTGGAACAGTCAGGAGTGGGGTTTTAGAAGAGCGATAATGGTTGATAATGGATCCGGCAGCACGTTAACGGATTATCAGGTTAAAGTAACATTATCATCATCGTTCGACTTTTCAAGATGTAAACCGGATGGAAGCGATCTCCGTTTTACAAGCAGCGATTCCCAAACACTGATCCCATACTGGATTGAAGAATGGAATCCGTCGGGCTCTTCGGCAACTATTTGGGTCAAGGTCCCGAATATTCCCGCAGGCGGTACTACAATCTATCTCTACTACGATAATCCATCAGCCGAATTCCCTTCCCCTCTTCCGCCATCAACAACAAATCTTCCTCCGACAGGACCATGGACAAACGTCCCCGGACTTGTAATTAACGGAAGTCCCGGCTCTTTGCTTGCCGAGAACATGGTGAAAGACGGAAGCACATACTGGCAATTATTCACGGATCGTTCAGCTTGTAACGGGCAGCTTGGATTTGCATATAATAACACAGGCAACCCCGCAAATAATACAGGGTGGAACTGGTCCGGTGATGTTACAATCGATTTTTCAATTCGTAATTCCACACCAATGTTTGCCGGCGATCCCCGGATGAATACTAATCCCGGAAATCTTTTAAATCCTTATCTCGATTGTCCTCATGTTGAAAAGGGTGACGACGGATACTGGTATTTATTTTATCACTGGATTGTTGGAGGCGATCCGCACGGAGGTTATGGCACCCCCACAAGCGTTATCACAACTCAAATTCCTGACGCTGAATTCAACGACGGACCGTATGAACTTGGGATGAAATTCAAATCGTCACAATCCGGAAGAATTACTAAAATAAAATATTATAAAACCGCGGGAGAAACAGGATCTCATACAGGTAAAATCTGGTCTTCAGGCGGAACCCTGCTGGCAACTGTAAACTTTGTCTCCGAAACTGCAAGCGGATGGCAGGAAGCAGCATTATCGGTTCCATTATATATTATGGAGAACACAACATACATTGTTTCTGTTAATTCAAACACCGCTTATGGTGCAACAAATTATGTTTTCGATTCCCCGGTAGTAAACGGATCTCTAACCGGAATTGCCGACGGCAACAATGGTCTTTATTCCGAAAGCCCCGGCGGTTTTCCGGCCACGTCGTTTAACAACAGCAATTATTTTCGCGATGTTGTTTTCGAATCCACAAGCGGATGCGGAGTTCACGGCGCGTGGAGCTGGACTCCCGATTCTTACGCGGCAATAGGCGTTGCAAGATCACTCTCTATTACCGGACCGTATGTTGAAGTAGATCCAAATGCTTTGATGTCCTCGGAAATGGAAGGCGATTCACACGCATGGGATTGGGCAAGAGTTTCTGAACCGTATGTCTTTAAACGCGACGATGGAAAATGGGTAATGTTGTTTATGGGAGATAAAGGGAATTATGATAATCCAGGCGATCCAAATCTTCTCTACATTGAACAGTGCAGTTATGCCGTTGCGGATAACATACAGGGGCCCTATGTAAAATGGCATGGCGGAGCTGATCCTTTTATTGCATTCGGTCCTCCGGGTTCTCTTGATGCCGGCACTATCGCAGACGCACATCCGGTCAAGTTCGGCGATACGTATTATATTTTCTATGCAGCATCGCCGACCACGTGGGGTTGGAATACAATGTATCTTACAACCTCCGATTGGGAAACAGTTAACAAATCTACACACTACGTTTACACAAATGACGGCAACAGTCCTTTCAGAGGCGCTATATCCACATTCAACGACACATATTATTTTTCATATCTTGGAAGCAGTTCGAGCAGCCCCGGTCCTTTTATGATCGCTACTCAGCCGGCAACCGGATTCATTCCGGGATTATCGCTCTATGGCCCGGACGCAGTCTTTAATTTTTATGACGGATTTGATGGAAACTCATACGATCCGACCAAATGGCACGGAGTAGATCCGGGTTACAGCGGATCCGTTGTTGTTGCCGGAGGTGAAATGCAAATTTGTAATTCCGGCGGCTTCCTTACACAGGTCACGGCCGATAAATCTTTCGGAATCGGTCATACTCTTGAAATAAAAGCAAAACACAGCGCGTCGGGATTTGCCGGTGAAATTGGATTCGGAAGACAGGAGTCCGGCGGCAATTGGGGCGGACCTCCTTTCGGATTTAAGAATCAGAGAATAATGGATCTCAGAGTGATAAACGGATCTAACTTTGTTGTTGATGCCGATAATGCCGATCACGTTGAATCACCCGGGGACTATGTATCTACAACAACACCGCTCGACTTTAACAATTATCTTGTTCATAAAGTAATGCGAGTGAATAATTCGACAACACGTTTTCAGCTTGATAATTTCCCCATTACAACAATAACAAACACTGTCGATCGCCCGGCACGTATAACCACCGATCCGTTGTCGCCGTGGTTCTTTATTCTCGGAGGATCCTGTGTTAATGTCGATTGGGCGCGGGTAAGGAAATATGCCGAACCCGAACCGGGCACCTTTGTCGGTCCGGAGGAATTATATAACTGCTACGCGGACCTCAGCATTACAAAAACTGTTGATAATATAAATCCGGATAACGGTGATCAAATCACATTTACAATCACGGTTTCAAATGACGGGCCCGGAAATTCAGCCTGGGCGCGGGTAGCGGATATTCTTCCTAATGGATTTGAATATATCTCTCACTCCACTATTAATGGAACATACGATCCTCTCGCCGGCATTTGGGATATCGGATTTATTACAGTCGGAAGCTCAGCCGAATTGTCGATAACAGTTGAAGTAAACATTTTTACCTCTGCGTTTGATTTCGGACCGGCTTCGGGATTCAACCTGTTTGTTCTGGAGGATTTGAATCAACCGTCATCAGACACTCAGGGCAAAGTAGCTGTCGGAAGAGATGCTTACTTTGCAAACTACAGCGTGGGCGATCAGCTTCCTAATTCCAACGGTGCGGTTGATGTTCTTATTGCAGGGAGAAATCTTACTTACATGAGCGGCGGTATATATGGCGGAAATGTGGTTTATGGGAATACAACTAATCTTCCAATCAGCGCTGTAAGTATTTTGCACGGAACATTGCGCCAGGATTACCCGATCGATTTCGCCGCCGCAGGAACATTTCTAAATAATCTTTCGTCGCAGCTTTCTTTATATACAGTAAATGGAACAAACACAATTCAGTGGGGCGGAATAACTTTGACAGGGACCGATCCTTTCCTGAACATATTCAGCATATCCGGTTCGGATCTTTCTTCCTCCAACAATGTAACCATTAATGTTCCTAACGGATCTGTTGTTCTAGTTAACATCGACGGGACTTCTGTTTCGTGGATGGGCGGTTTGACCGTTAACGGAACGGCAGTAACAAATGTTCTTTATAATTTCCATCAGGCCACATCACTTACAATTCAGGGAATTGATGTGCGCGGCTCTATTCTGGCTCCGTTAGCCACCGTCAATTTTTCAAGCGGTGTTCAGAACGGACAGATGATCTGTAAGAATCTTTTTGGTCAGGGTCAGTTTAATCTCGCTCTCTTCAGCGGTAATATTCCGCTTCCGCCCGATATTACAAACATCGTGGAAATAACCGACGCCGATCAGGATGACCGCGATTCAACACCCGGCAATGGCGATCCGGGCGAAGACGACTATGCATCTATCACAATTCATGTCAATATTTCTACGACTCCGGGAGACGACTGGCATTATGTTGGTCAGTTTGCAAACGGCGAAATAGTTTATTCGCTAGCATACGATAACGGAGGAAATATTCTTGCGGGTACTTGGGGCGGAAAAATCTATCGTTCCTCCAATAACGGGCAATCATTCAGCCGCATTAACAACGATATGTATGTTGGTTTGATCTGGTCAATTGCTGTTAATTCGAGCGGGGATATTTTTGCCGGTACCGAACAGGGAATTTTCAGATCGACCGACAACGGATCAACCTGGAGCTTAATCGGTTTGCAGTTTAAAGATGTCCGGTCAGTTATAATCGACAATGCGGGAGTGGTCTATGCCGGAACCTGGGGATTTGGAGTATTCAAATCCGCGGACAACGGTCTAACATGGACTTCCTGCAGCAGCGGCTTAACAATTCCTACCGTTAATGCACTTGCCGAAAATTCAGTATCACAACTCTTCGCGGCAACATTCGGAAACGGAATTTTCAAATCAGTTAATAATGCAGATTCCTGGACCGACATGAATGTTGGAAGTGCTTTAGTCTGGTCACTTGCGGTTGCGTCGAACGATTATCTCTTTGCCGGAACTTATGGCGATGGATTATACAGATCCGAAGACAACGGATTAAGCTGGTCAAAACTTACCAACGGATTAAATGCGCCATTTATTTATTCAATACAGATCGATTTAAACGACAAGATATATGTAAGCTCCTGGACAAGCGGCGTTTTTGCTTCTTCTGATTATGGCGATACTTGGACTTCGCTTGGAATGGGAGGTTTTGGAGTCAGCTCTATTCTCATTAATCCTAGTATGGACCAGGTATTTGTAGGAACCAAGGACGGAAAGATCTATGCTAAATCAGGAGAGCTTACTTCGTTAGACAACAACAGGAAAGAACTGCCTTCCGAATTTTCTCTGATGCAGAACTATCCGAATCCATTTAATCCAACAACAGTTATTGAATTCGGACTTCCCGAAAGCGGAAATTATATTGTTAAAGTATTTAACGTCCTAGGACAGACGGTTGGGGTTCTTGCCGACAGAGAATTCTCGGCAGGTTACCACAAGGTTGTTTTCGATGCCAGCCGGCTCTCTTCGGGAATCTATTTTTATCAGTTAAACGGAAACCGCGTAAACATAATCAAGAAAATGCTTCTTGTTAAATAACCTGCCTCAGATTTATTTAAGGGCGGCGGTAAGCCGCCCTTTATTTTCTCTTCCAACAAAGCCAATTTTTTCAAATGTTTTGGTTTACGCCAATATTTTTTTGATCATACGGTTTTATCAGTTCGGATTTACCCTGTTTGCGATTCAATTTGAGATAAATACTCAGTAATTGTTGAAAAAATAAATCAATAGAATTCTTTGTTTTACGTCTCATTTTCACATTGTTTTATTTTTATTCGATTACCAACCATCGGCGCCTAATTTAAGCTCCCTTTTCCGGCTGTTTGTAATAATAATCACATTAAAAATCCCGAAAAAACGATGACTCAATAATCCCTAAATTATCATTTTGAAACATTAGTGTAATTTTTTCCCCACAAAACCTCTCGTTTTCGACAAAAAACGCAGTTTTTTCTGGCATTCAGCTTGCCTTTATATCTTCATTAAAAATCAACACAACGAAAGGAGCAACAATGGTAGGTCAGCCGAAACTGTTTTTAAGAGTGATTTTAATTCTTTCACTCATTTTTAGTTTTTCTTCCTCTGCTTTTGCCCAGGGTAAAAACGGAGTAAAGAGCATAACGGATTATACCAGCATTGCAAAGATCTCTTCAACTTCAGTCGGAAAGAATATTACCTTCTTCAACCCTCCGATGAATAACACGGCAACATATTTTTCCGGCACATTCAAAGGAACTCTTAACGGAGAGACAAAATATTTTTATTGCATCGATCTCGGCCATAATCTTGTTTATAACGAAGATTACTGGGACGAAGGATCAACCCCCTCGGAAATTACCTATATACTAAACAATTATTATCCTTACAAAAACGGTTATCCGGGACAGATTGATAATTCAAAGGAAGCCGCTGCAATTCAGTTTGCAATCTGGCATTTCAGCGACGGCGCGGATCCGGCAACTATCAGCAACGATACGGATGTAAGAGCAAGGGCTATAGCAATTATCAATGACGCAACAGCAAATCATAACAATGTAAAACCTGTTGAAACACTTTTAATAGTTCCTCCGGCTGCATCTTACGTACAGGGAATGCCGGCACAGTTTTTTGTTTTTGCGTTTGATATTGACGGAAATCCGGTTTCTAACGTAACCATTCAGTTAACAACCACACTCGGTTCTTTAAGCGCTTCTTCGGTTGTAACAGACGCTGATGGAAAAGGCGGACCGGTAACATTATCATATTCAGGAATCGGGACAGCAACTATCAAAGCAAAAGCAGACGTTGTAATTCCTCAGGGAACAAGATACGTTCACAAATCAAGTCCTTCTCTTAAACAGAAATTAGTTCTTGCTACTCCGGGCTTTGATACCAAAGAAGTTACAGGCAAAGTTGAATGGTATGTTCCCGAAGAATGCGATCTTAGCGGATATGCAACTTATACTCAGGGCGGCTGGGGAAGTCCTTCAAACAGCGGTCCCGGAAAGATCCGCGATATGTATTTCGATAATGTATTTCCTTCAGGACTTGTAGTAGGTTCTACATATAAAATTACATTAACATCAGCTCAGGCAGTAGAGGATTTTCTGCCGCAGGGCGGTACGGCGGGCAAGTTAACGCAAAATTATACCGATCCACTTTCAACAAGCGCAGGCGTTTTAGCCGGCCAGATTGTTGCACTCAAATTAAATGTCAGCTATGATGCGGCCGGTTATATTGGCAGCAACACAACACCTCTTGGAAATCTGCAGATTGTAAGCGGCCCGTTCACCGGTTATACGGTTACACAATTTCTCGCTTTTGCAGAACAGGTTCTGGGCGGCGGCAATCTTAATGGATTTACATATAGCGAAGTAAACGATGCCGCAACCGCAATTAATGAGAACTTCAACGAAGGCGCAAACAAAGGATTTTTAGATTGTTATTATGAAACTAAAGCATCCCTTGGCGATAAGGTTTGGGAAGATCTGGATAAAGACGGAATTCAGGATGCAGGCGAACCCGGTATTTCCGGAGTTACAGTAAAACTCTACGACTGCAACGATAATCTTATTTCTACAACTACAACAGATTCAAACGGAAATTATCTATTCGATAATCTGGTTCCGGGCGATTACTATGTTGTATTCATTCTTCCTTCCGGCCATACATTCACAACAGCAGATGCCGGCAGCGACGACACAAAAGACTCCGATGCTAACGCTTCAACAGGCAGAACAATCTGTACGACCTTAACACCCGGCGAAAATGATTTAACGTGGGATGCGGGGTTAATTAAAGAAGAATGCAAAAACACAATTGGCGATTTTGTATGGCATGATGAAGATACAGACGGAATTCAGGATGCTAACGAACCGGGTTTACCTGGAGTTAAAGTTGAATTACTCGATTCACAGAATAATGTTCTTCAAACAACAACAACAGATGCTAACGGTTATTATGAATTTACTAATGTTCTGAATGGAACATATAAGGTAAGAATTGCTTCTAGCAACTTTACAGGCGGCGGTGTTCTTGCCGGAACCCAGAGCGAAAAGTGGTTCTTAACATTTAAGGACAAAGGTTCGAACGATTCTAAAGACAGCGATGGCGACAACAACAAAACTGCAACAGTTACAGTTAACTGTGCAGATAATTTAACCATCGATTTCGGCTTCTTTAAGGTATGTGTTGGTTTAGAAAAGAGCGGTCCAACTTCCATTAACGTTGGAGAAAAGATTGTTTATACCTTTACAGTTACAAATTGCGGCGACGTTCTCCTTTCTGGTGGAGCCAACGTATATGATCCGATGCTTATGCCTTCGGGCGATCATAAGATCAAATACCTAAAACTGTATCCGGGTCAGAGCGAATCTTTCACATACGAATATACTACAGACGAAAACGATTGCGGTCAGTTAATTAATAATGCATGGGTTATCGGTCATCCGGAATTAAGCGGTTACAACTTCGGCACCTCTACAGTACGCGACGACGATAGCCATACAATCGATGTTATATGTCAGCCAAAACAGGCGGATATTGAAGTTAAAAAGACAGCCAGCAAAACCCCGGTTCAGTGCGACGAAGCATTCTTCTATACAATTACCGTAAAGAATAACGGACCGGACAAATCAGAAGGCATCGTAATCAGCGATCTTCTCCCGGTCGGCGCAATTTATCAGTCACACTCGACATCACAGGGCTCCTACAATAATCTTACAGGATTCTGGAATGTCGGCGACCTTAATAACGGCTCAACAGCAACATTGACAATAAATGTTAAAGCTGATTGCGACGAAGTAAACAACGGAACATTTGATCTCGGAATTGCAAAAGATTATAATCTCTTTGTGCTGAACGATCTTAATCAGCCTTCATCCGATACACAGGGCAAGGCTGCAATAGGCGGAAACGCAACTCTGGCAAATTACAGTGTAGGCGACCAGCTTCCTGATAACAGCGGCGACGTATTAATAGTTGGCGGACACCTCCAGTATACAAGCGGCGCTGTCTATAACGGTAATGTGGTATACGGAAATACAACCAACCTGCCGATACCGGCCGTAAGTGTTGAAGGTACAATCGAGCAGGGCAACCCGATTGATTTCGTAGCCGCAAAAGCTTTCCTCGAAAATCTCTCTGCTACGCTCAGCGGTTACACAGCTAACGGTTCAACTACAATGCAGTGGGGCGGATTGGTACTTAACGGAACAGATCCTTTCCTTAACGTATTTGCTGTAAACGGTTCGGACCTTTCCAGTGCAAACAACGTAAGCATATCGGTTCCTAACGGTTCTGTTGTTCTTGTAAATGTAAACGGAACAACAATTACCTGGACCGGCGGATTAACAGTAAACGGCACAGCAATCGGAAATGTGCTCTACAACTTCTTTGAAGCAACATCGATTACAATTCAGGGTATCGATATCCGCGGTTCATTACTTGCACCAAAGGCGCATATCAACTTTGCTGCAGGCGTTATCAATGGTCAGATGATCTGCAAATCTCTCGAAGGCATGGGTCAGATGAATCTGGCTCCGTTCATCGGAAATATTCCTTATGAAAAAGAAGTAATCAATATAGCTTCCGTACATTCGGTTCTTACAATCGATCCTGTTCAGAACAACAATACATCAAGCGCAACAGTTCTGTTCAGCAATACCGGCACAGGCAATAATAATGATGGCGGTAATGGAAACGATTGGGAACAGGTTAACGGTTTTGGAAACAGTGAAATTGTCTACTCGCTCGTTTACAGCGGCGGAAAGATATACGCCGGAACATGGGGCGGAAAGATCTATATGTCTTCCGATAATGGCCAGACCTGGACAATTATCAACAGCAATATGTCGGTTGGATTTATCTGGTCGCTCCAGGTAAGCGGAGGATTCATATTCGCAGCAACCGAACAGGGTGTTTATAAATATGACGGTTCCGCATGGACACTTACATCTCTTAACGGTATGGACGTTCACGCTCTTACAGTAAACGGCGGAGTAATATATGCCGGCACATGGGGATTCGGAGTATATAAATCGGTTGATAACGGATCTACATGGACTGCAGTTAATAACGGTCTGGGATACTTTACAACAATTCAGTCCTTAACTGTTAAAGGCACAACATTATTCTGCGGTACAGTAGGCGGCGGAGTATTCAAATCAATTAACGGCGGCGCTAACTGGATTCAGGTAACTGTTGGCAACAATATTATCTGGGCTCTCGGCTCAACATCAACAGCAGTGTTTGCTTCTTCGTACGGCGACGGCCTCTATCGTTCGCTCGACGGCGGTTCATCATGGTCGAAGCTCGATTTAGGTGTTCAGTTCGTATACTCAATCGCAGTTGACGGTTCCGGAAAAGTATATGTAGCATCGTGGGCAAGCGGTGTGTTTGTATCCGAAGACAACGGCTCAACATGGACATCTATGGGAATGGGCGGTTTCGGTGTAAGCGCAGTACTTGCAGATAATAATTCCGAAAACGTAATTCTCGGCACCAAGGATGGAAAGATTTATATGTCCAAAGGTCAGGGATTAACAAGTGTTGGCGACGATTCAACACTACCAACAACAGTTGAATTAAGCCAGAACTATCCTAACCCGTTCAACCCGACAACAACAATTCAGTTTGCTCTTCCGGAATCCGGCAAGTTCAATCTGAAAGTGTATAACATTCTCGGTCAGGAAGTTGCAACACTAATCGACGGCGAAATGAATTCAGGAATTCACAAAGTAAACTTCGATGCCAGCAGAATCGCCTCTGGTGTCTACATCTACAAACTGGTTGGCAACAATGTTAACATTAGCAAGAAAATGATCTTGATGAAGTAAAAGAATAAAGGTGAGGGTGTGTGTAGAGCCCCGGCAAAAATGCCGGGGCTTTTTTTTGTAACCGTTGTATATAGACGAAAAATTTATTTTAGCGACTTTTTATGAAATTATCATTGACTCATTTCAATAAATCAATTCATAATGAAACAGTTGAGCCAAAAAAGAATCATCAAAACAGGTCAAATACTAAACATTTTTCCGGCACAATGATTGAATCTTTTAGATCAAATAAGCACTCTCTTTGGAAAGCTAAACCCCTCAAAAAAGCTTTCTGGATGGCGGCGGTTATTTTGGTGAACAGCACTCGGCTGGGTTGTTCGCTGAGATTTCCGCCCTTCTCTTTTAAAACCGCCTGTTTTCCTAAATTTTCCGGCATTTCCTGCGGCCCCAATTATTGGTTCTTACCCATATTTTAATTAATTTTGCGCACTTTCATATGAAAAAGGATAAATAATGAAGAGAACATTTCAACCAAGCAATAAGAAGAGAAAAAGTAAACACGGATTCCGTGAAAGAATGGCTACCAAGAACGGTCGTAAAGTTCTTGCGGGCAGAAGAGCCAAAGGTAGAAAAAAACTGACTGTTAGCGACGAGAAGTAAACAAATTATAGATTGTTAAGTTCTTAGTCTTTTATAAAATGTTGTCTGTTTTTACCTCGCAATTAATGGCGAGGAGGGTTATTTGAAACAGTTTGGTCTTTCTGCTTTTGAAAGAATCAAAAATAAAAAGGAATTCGAACTCGTTTATTCAAGAGGAGAAGTTTTATTCTCCTCTTCTAATAGATTGAAGGCAGTCTTTTTTATTGATAGAAATCCCGATACCATCGGAATTAAAACCGCGTTTGCTGTCTCAAAAAAATCGGGTAATGCTGTCTGGAGAAATAGAATTAAACGGCTCTTCCGCGAATCCTATCGACTCAATAAAAATGAAATTAAGTCGGATTGTGAGAATAAAAAAATAAAACTGTTTCTTGTTTTTTCTCCCAACACAATAAACCGGACAAACAGCAAGAAGATTTATTTGAAAGATGTTGTGGACGATGTTGTTGAACTTTTGATTAAGATAAGATCGATACTTTAAAATGCGTTCAATTTTTATTTACTTTATAAAATTTTATCAGAAGGCTATTTCGCCTATGTTTCCCCCCTCGTGCCGGTTTTATCCAACATGTTCGGAATATGCGGCTCAGTCAATTACTAAATACGGTGTTATAAAAGGGGGAATTAAATCAGTGTGGAGAATTTTAAGATGTAATCCCTTTAATAAGGGGGGTTACGATCCGGTTGAATAACTTATAGGAACCTGAATGGATAAAAGAACAACTTCCGCATTTATACTAATCGGTATTATTCTTGTCGTGTGGCTCTACATCAACTCCCCCACTCCCCCGCCCCAGCAGCCGAAACAGACAGACTCAACGCTTGTTAAAAAAGATACGGTTAAGGAAAAAACAGTTAAGGAAGTCGAACCGCTCAAAACCGAAGCAACCGAAACAGCTCCTTTCGGCGAAGTTGAAACCCGGGCGGAAAAGATAATTACAATCGAAACCGACCTTGTAAAAATTGAGATGACTACCAAAGGCGCCCGGATAAGAAAATATTATTTGAAAAATTACGGAACCTGGTATAAGTACGATATTGAAGATTCGACTAACTTCTACGACAGACACGTTCAACTCGTAAATCCCAGTCAGGGGGGCGACTTTAATATTATTTTTGTTACGAAAGAAGGAAAGCTTGTTAACACCGCCGCGCTCGATTTCAACTCGAACGTAAATCAGCATTATTACAGACTAAGCGGAACAGATTCTCTAGTTGCCAACTATGAATTTAAAACGCCCGATAACAGATATATTAGAAAAAACTTTGTTTTTTATGCCAACGATTACGCTTCCAGGGTTGATGTAGAACTGGAGAACATGAACGACATAATAAGCAGTTTTAGGTATGATGTTGTGTGGTCCAACGGAATTAATTTTACCGAGAAAAACTCTGTTGACGAAGCAAACTTCTCCAACACCAGCGCGTTTGCGGGCGACGAACAGGTTATTGTTGATGCGGGTACGGGCGGCGAAAAAGTTACAAAAGATTTAAATGGAAAAGTTGACTGGGTGGCCGTTAGAAATAAATATTTTGCAGTTATCATAGCGCCGGACCAGCCGAGCAATGAGGGCGGAGCTTACTTTGAAGGCGCGGGATCTCAGGAAAAACTTGGCGTTCGCGAAACCTACAGCGCCAGCATTAAAATTCCGTTTAAGAACGAATCTCTTCAGAAAGACTCATTCAGACTTTTTATCGGCCCTATAGATTACGACCTTTTAAAAACCTACGGCAAAAATTTTGAAGCCGTTGTTGATTTCGGAAGCTTTTTCGGCCTTACGTTTGTCATCCGACCTATCTCGGAATATGTTCTGCTTCCCCTGCTTCAGTTCCTTCACAGTTTTATACCGAACTACGGACTCGTAATAATAATTTTCTCTATAATAATTAAGATTGCACTTCATCCTTTAACAAAGCAGAGTTTAAAATCGATGAAGAAGATGCAGCTTCTTCAACCGAAGATAACCGAGCTGAAGGAAAAGTTTAAAGACGATCCGCAGAAGGTTCAGAAAGAAACAATGAAGCTCTATTCTACTTACGGAATTAATCCGATGGGCGGATGTCTTCCGATGCTTCTGCAAATGCCGATACTGATTGCTCTCTGGAGTTTGTTCAACGTCGCAATTGATATTCGTCAGCAGCCCTTTATGCTCTGGATCAATAACCTTTCCGCTCCGGATGTAATCTACCGCCTGCCATTTAAAATTCCTTTGTTCGGAATTGATGTTGTAAGCGGTCTTGCAATCCTGCTTGGCATCACAATGTTCCTTCAGCAGAAAATGAGCATTAAGGATCCGTCTCAAAAAGCTCTGGTATATCTTATGCCCATTATGTTTACCGCGCTCTTTATGACTTTTCCGTCGGGTCTGAACCTTTACTACTTTATGTTCAACCTCCTTTCGATAGCGCAGCAGTATTATGTTAATCATAAAAAAGGTGATGGCGAACTTGTTCCTGTTGAAAATCCGAAACAGAAGAAAGGATTTATGGCCAGAATGATGGAAGCCGCCGAAAAGCAGGCACAGACACAGAAAAAAGCCGCACAAAAGAAAAGATAATTTTATCTTCCCCTGTCAACTTTCTCTTAGTAAGTTGACGGGGGAATTTTATTTTATACAGAATGCTTCGACCAAATCAAATATTGTTATTACTTCTTCTAACATCCTCAATTATCCTTTCGCAGAAAATTGATACGCTCAAACTAAAACTTGAAACAAAGAATCTCCCGTTTGAACTGACAGAAGAGGTTCCGGTTAATCTTCCAAAGATCGGACTCGCTTTGAGCGGCGGCGGCGCAAGAGCTTTGTCCCAGATTGGAATCCTGCGCAGACTCGAAGAGGAACGGATCCCGATTGATATAATTGTTGGAACCAGTATGGGCAGTATTGTCGGCGGACTCTACTCTTCAGGATATTCTTTAAACGAGCTCGACTCAATAATTAAAACCACCAACTGGAATAATTTATTCTCCGTTGAACAGACGAACAGAAACGAATTGTTTGTTGATCAGAAGATAACCGAGGACCGGGCAATTCTTTCTTTCAGGATCGACGGCTTCATGCCGATTATTCCGATGTCGTTAAGCTCGGGTCAGCGCGGTGCAAATTTTCTTAATCTTCTTTCCTTAAACGCACCAATACAGGCGGATGATTATAATAATTTATTGTACAGGTACAGAGCGATTGCAACAGATCTTGTCTATGGTAAAAAATTTGTTTTCGATCAGGGTCCTCTCGGAATCGCTATGCAGGCGAGCTCGAGCGTTACCCTTTTACTTCCGCCGGTTAAAAAGGATACTCTTACGCTGGTTGACGGCGGACTTGTTGCCAATATCCCGGTGAAGGAGACCCGAAAACTCGGGGCGGATTTAGTTATTGCGGGAAATGCCGTTAGCCCTCTTTATGAAGAGAGCGAATTGAATTATCCGTGGGTAATTGCAGATCAGCTTGTAAGTATTCCGATGCAGATTCTCAACGAGCAGCAGCTTGAAGAAGCCGATTTTATTATTCAACCCGATCTTGGCAGCCTGAAAAATTCCGATTTTACCCAAATCGATTCTTCTATACACCGCGGATATGAAAGCACGGACAGGCAGATCAGTTCAATTAAAGAGGAAATTGAAAATCAGTTCATAAAAAATCTTGGCATTGCCGATAAGAAATATTATAACGTAATGATTGTTAATATTCCGGTTGAGATTGCAGAAGATTTCTTTAACGGCTCGGAAAAGCTCGACTCGGTTTCGAATTTACAGATCTATTATCAGCTTTATAATATTCACCGCCGCGGGGATTATAAAAACTTATATGTCCTTGTTGAGCGAAGCGGCAATACAGCTTTGCTGAATCTTGTTGCTGAAAAAAATCCGGTTGTTTCCTTTTATGAAATAACCGGGGTTTCGATTTTCGACCGGGAGAATCTTGCCGAAAAACTTTTTCACCTGATTAACAAACCCTATAATTCGCGTAAAACACTCAATGCCGCGCTTGATATTCTGAAAGAGTATAAAAAGAACGGATATATTCTTGCAAGAATTGAAAAAATTGGATTCGAAGAGGAATCCGGAATCCTTCATATAAAAATTAATGAAGGACAGCTCTCAAGACTTAATGTAGTTGGAAATACAAAAACACAGGAAAGAATAATCTCGCGTGAATTTGCCGTTAAACCCGGCGAGTATGTAAGATTTGACGAGGCCCGCAGAGGACTTACAAATTTGAGAAGCACAAATCTTTTTGAACAGATAGAACTTGTTGCCGGCAATTCTGATGAGGGTAACGAATTGAACGTTGTTGTTAATGAAAAACCCTCTAACATTCTCCGTTTCGGTATGCGTATCGATAACGAAAACGCTACTCAGGTTTCATTCGATATAAGGGATGAAAATTTCCTCGGGACAGGAACCGAATTAGGAACAGTTCTTTCCGGCGGCTTGAGAAACAGGTCTTACATCCTGGAACACCGTGCCAACAGAGTGTTTGAGTCCTACTTTACTTACCGGATCCGTGCGTTTTATGATTTTAACGATGTAAATGTATACGCCGATGATCCGCAGAAATCTCATAACAGGTTTTCGCGCAGCAGGACCGGCGAATACCGGCAGATATTTTACGGAGGCTCCTTCAGCATCGGTTCTCAGGTCGGGCGGTTCGGGCATGTCTCCGCAGAAGCAAAATACCAGCGGGATCAAATCAAATCGAAATATGATTATTCGGGTCCCACATACAAACTCGATATTGCGAGTCTCCGGTTTTCGCTTATGATCGACTCTCAGGATAGGTATCCATATCCTACGGACGGATTTCTGATTAAGTCGTATTACGAAACGGCGCAGACGGCTCTTGGAGGCGATATCAGCTATTCAAAATTCCTTTTCGATTATAAGAGTATACTCGGATTGAATGCGCCGAACGCTTTCATTTTTCACGGTATGATAGGCATTTCCGATAAGACTATTCCGCTTAGTCAGCATTTTTCATTTGGCGGACAGAATATGTTTATGGGACTGAGGGACAATGAATTCCGCGGCAGGCAGATCTTTACAGCTTCCCTCGAATATATGCATAAGCTTCCGTTTCAGATTTTTTTCGAAACCTATCTTAAACTTCGCTACGATCTCGGATCTGCATGGGCCGAGCAGGAACAGATCAGGTATAAAGACCTTCGTCACGGCATCGGCGCTACAATTTCTTTTAACACGCCCATTGGTCCGGCAGACTTTTCTGTCGGCAAAAGTTTCTATCTAACCGATGCGCTTCCTAAAAGCAAAGCCGTCTGGGGACCGACTTTCTTTTATTTTACAATCGGCTACTATTATTAAAATAACAGCGGATGTTATTTCCTTCCCTCCCTCTCAGCCGAAATATTGGCCAGGGCCAGATATCTTGAAGCGGTCTCAAGCTCGTTTTTCTTTTTGAAGATATCAGACAGGGAAAAATAAATTTTACTTTTCAGATTTACCGCTGGAACAAACCGGTCTATCAATTCTAAAATTGTTTTATTGTAAGGAAGATCAAGTTCTGCATTATAAAGCCGCAGCATTTCGAGCAGCGGTTCGTGTGCGTCAGGGCGGGCTTCTGCGGCAATTTTATAATGATGGATTGCATTATCAATAAATTCATATCCGCTCTGCCGGTTTTCAAAAATCTTTGCAGCCCACATACTTATTTGAAACCGGTTGTCCGGCATCTCTTTTAAAAGTTTTCCGGAGAACATTTTAATCTCGTCGATTGAAAGGACCGGATTGGCTAAAAAGATTCTGTAGAGAGACAGATCATCAATCTTCAGTTTCATGGCATCGCTGAAACTGTCGAACAGCTCATCCGGTGAGTTTGAATTTCGGAAAACCGATTCTATTTTTTTATAAAGATCATTTTGCATACACGCTACTTCTTCTTTTCGAACAGGGCCGCAACCGCACCGGCGGGATCGCGTATAATGCAGTATTTTCCGTAATCCCCGCTCGTCTTCGGTCCTAGAATTACCGATCCCCCTAGAGAATTGCAGCTGTCTATACTCTTTTCAAGGTCCTCAACTATTATATAGATCAACCATTGCGAGGGGATCTCTGCGTTGCCGCCCCTCTTGTGGCAGATTCCGGCAACGGACGTGCCGCTTCCCGGACTGACCATACTGAAGTCATTATAATCCCCCATTGAAACCTGTTCGTATTTCCAGCCTGTGACTGCCGAATAAAAATTTTTTATTTCAACGGCATTCTCAACCGTAAGGTCGAGCCATCCTATTGTGCCTGTATCGTTTTTTACGTCGGACATTTTGTTTCCTTTCTCTATTTATTCTTATCTATTATTGCAAGGAGAAACGGGAAGTAATTGTAACAATTATTTGTTTTGATTCGTCTTTAATATGGTAAAAAAAATGCTTAAGCAACAGAGATATCGTTTCCTGATTCAGCAGTATAAAAATAAGATTTATTCCTATTCAAAATATATGCTGAAAAACAGAATGGACGCAGACGACGTAACCCAGGAGGTTATGATCCGGATCTGGGAGAATATGGACCGTTTTAATCTATTTGCCGCAAAGACCTGGATAATGAAGACAACCAATAATCTCTGTATTGATTACCTGCGGAAGAGAGCCATCGCGTTTAAAAGGGAGTATGAAATCGACAGCGAATTTGAGAATAGTTTTTCAATTGATTCGGACTCTAACAATCCGCTTTTGAGTACGCATGTGAATTTAATGATGTCGAAAGTTAAAGAGTCGATTGAACGCTTACCTGAAAACCTTAGGAGCATTTTTGTTCTGTATGAAATAAACGGCCTTAAGTATCGCGAGATAAGCGATTCGCTTGAAATGCCGGTCAATACCGTTAAAGTCTATTTAATGAGAGCAAGAAAAAAATTACAAGAGGAACTGAAGCATTATGAAACGAATGAAGTCGTCTGATATAAGCGGCAGAATGAAGAGAAGAATAATTTCGGTAGCGTATGGTGATGCCGCATTGACCGACCGGCTGATTGTTTTCTTCGGTTCGATTTCGAATCCGGAGATAAAATTGGAACTCAAAATGTACAGGGAAACCGCCAAAACTGTACGTTCCCTCGGGGAGGAATCATGTCCCGATGAAGTTTTAAACCGGCTTAAGAAGAGAAATATTCCGGTCCGCATGAAAGATCAAGCATTTCTTTCGGATCTGGCGGCAATTATTATTAACAAGCCATTTGCATCTGCGCTCACAACATTAATTTTTATAACTGTGGTCGCGACCGCAATCATATTTAACAGGCCGGAGGAAAGAACTTTTACACGGCAGGAAATCTTGGCCGCAGATAAACAGGCACGCTATGCCCTTCAGCTTATCGGAAGTATTATGAGTCAGACTGAACAGACGCTTAAAAAGGAAATTCTGTCTGACCGGGTTGCATCGCCGATCCGCCGGGGAATTGATATTGTAAACTCATTAATAAAGGAGAAATAAAATGAAATCGATCAAATTTATTGTTCCGATACTTTTACTGGGCATACAGGCTCTCTTTGCTCAGCAAACCGATATCAAAAAAGAACAGGGATTCTTCGACTTCAGCCAGCTTTCAGCTCTTAAGAGCGGAGAGATGCTTACCGAAGTATATCTGGAGGAGCCATTACTTAAAATGGTTGCAGGGATGACCGACGACGATGAAGAGGGCATCGGAAATATGATTGCCGCATTGAAATTGGTTCGGGTTCAGGAATTTATGGTCGGCGAAAATGATCTTGAAAAAGCGGGTAAAATGATAGAGTCGATGGACTCCGATCTTCTAAATCAGAAGTGGACCCGTATCGTTAAAACCCGCAGTAAAAACAGTTCCGCAAACGTCTATGTTAAGCCGGCTTCAGAAGGCGGTTTTGCGGGGCTTGTAATAACAGCGCTTGACGGAAAAGGGAAAGCATCATTCGTTAATATCGTCGGGAAAATTGATCTTGAATCAGTTGGAAAACTTTCCAAACAATTCAACCTACCGAAAGTTGACGGGAAATAATTGCTAATCAGTAATGGGTTCGGAGATGTGCTTCTCCGGACTCATACTTTTTTAAGAAGAGCCACATTTTCTATATGATATGTATGCGGAAACATATCAACGGGACAAACTCTTTCCAGTCTATATCCACCTTCGCTTAAAAGTTTAATATCTCGCGCCTGCGTTGCGGGATTGCAGCTGATATAAACGATCTTATCCGGTTTTAATAATAGAATGTCGCTCACAGTTTTTGGATTCATTCCGCTTCTCGGCGGATCGGCAATTATCAGATCAGGTTTCGGAAGATTCATCTGGTCTACAACCGGAAGGAAAGATTTATTCAGGTCCGCCAGTATCGGCTCAAAGTTTTTAATCCCGTTTATGCCGATGTTTATCTTGGCATCGTCTATCGCCGGTTTAACGCTTTCAAATCCGTAGATCTCTTTAACGTTTCCCGAGATGAATATCGGGATTGTGCCGGCACCCGAGTAGAGATCATAAACAACTTCATTCCCGCGGAAAGAAGCAAACTCTTTTGCGGTCTGGTATAGCTTCTCCGCCTGCAAAGTGTTTGTCTGAAAGAAAGAATTGGCACTTATCCTGAACTTCCAACTCCCTATCATATCGTGGATATAACCGGAGCCATGGAACACGATCTCGTAATCTCCTGTGGCCACCTGGGATTTTTTAAGATTGATATTGTTTATTACCGTCGTTATCTCGGGGAATTGGGAAAGCAATTCTTCTTTATATTCTGTGAACAATCGTTCATTCTCTTGTGCGGTTACAAGATTCACCATTAGATCATCAGTTTTCTCTGATTGACGGATTACCAGATTTCGTAAAAAACCGTCATGATTTTGTGTAGAATAGACCAAAATCGACCGGCTTTTAAAGAAAAACCTTGTAAAATTCAAAATCCGGTTACTCAACTCCGATTGCAGAAAACACTCATTTATATCGAGTACTTTATCGTACATCCCGGGTATATGGAGGCCGAGGGCAAATTCTTTATCGGCTATTTCCTGCATCGAACCGATCTCCTCTTCGGAGAGCCATCTCCTTCGGGCGAACGAGTATTCCATCTTATTGCGGTAGAAGTATTCCCTGTCACCGGGAATTATCGGCATAAACTCGAATCCAGTTATTCCTCCTATCCTCTCAAATATCTCCTTTACCTGCGCTTCCTTATATTGAAGCTGCTGTTCGTACTTTAAATTCTGCTGCTGGCATCCGCCGCAGACTCCAAAATATCCGCATCGCGGGTTGGTTCTGAACGGCGAAGGAATAATAATTTCTTTAATGCGCGCCTCGGCGTACGACTTTCTAATCTTTCCAACCTGGGCAAGCACTTTATCCCCGGGGTATGAACCGGTTACAAAAACAACAAACCTCTTCGGCTCCTCGTTGAGAGTGTGAACCTCCTTGATGATCTTTGCAACGCCCTTCCCTTCAAAAGCATATCCGGTTATATCTAGTTCAAGCAGATCCCCTTTTTTCAATTCTTTTCCTTCTTTAATAATAATGCAACGAAACCGATAAATTTATCTCCGCCGAGTTTAAGGTAAGCATTCGATTCGTGTTTGATTCTGTTGATAATCTTCTTGTAATAACTCTGCTCGCCTTTATCTAACCGGTCCGAAATCTCTTCGAAGGCGGATCTCGACATCGAGTAATATTCTTTAAGCGAGCTCGAAAGGTCAGCTTTTCCTAAAAGCGAATATCCTCTTCCGGTATAGTAGTTTTCAATACCGTCGATGTTAAGCGGGAGAAGGTCTGATGAATCGTAAATATCTTTTACGAATCGGGGAACGTCCTTAACCAGAGATACTATCTCGCCGGCGCAAAGCAAACCTCCCGGCTTCAATATCCTTCCAATCTCTTTAACTATTTTGTTCCGGTTTGTTAGCGAGATCGATGCCTGCGCGTAGACGAGGTCGAACCGGTTCGCTTCGTAATCCGTGGAATCGAAACTCATCATCTTAACTTCAATTCCGGAAGAATTGACGAGAAGGTATTTGGAGTTGATAAGCGATTCGTAATCCTGAACAATTATTTCAACGCCGCATCCGAACTTTCCGGCAATCTTTAATGCGGTTGCCTCACTGCCGGATCCGATAACAAGAGTATTCTGAAATTGTTTAACATCCGATTTTTGTATCAGGAAGCGGATCTGCTGTTTGAGCCCCGGAAGTAAAACCAAATCTGATTTTTCCATGCGGTAAAGATAATGAAGAGAATAAACACTAACCCGATTAATTAACCGGGCTAGTAAGCAGATTATTTTGCTAAGAGCATCTTCTTTGTTTGAACAATTCCGTTTGCGGAAATTGTGTAGATATAAACACCGCTTGCTAATCCGCTTCCGCTAAAATGGATTTGATAAAATCCCGGCGGACAATTCTCGTTAACCAGGACCGCTACTTCCCTGCCGGGTAGATCTAAAACCTTTATTGTTACAAATGATGTTTCTTTTAACCGGTACTGGATAGTTGTAGAAGGATTAAAAGGATTGGGATAGTTCTGATACAGAATAGTTTCGGCGGGCATTTCGTTTTCAGTTATTCCGACGGCGGGCGCGGTCTGAAAAGTATATGACTGGGACCAGCCGCTCTCACCTTTGGAGTTTTTGGATTTCACCTGCCAGAAATATGTTTTGCCTGCCAGTAATCCGTTAAGCGGAGCTTTATTGATTACAACATTCTGTAGCTGATAATCAATTCTGTTAAAATCCTGATTCTCGGAGACGCGAATATCATACAAAGACGCATCCGATCCGTGCTGCCATTTCAATTCTATATTAGCCGGCAGATCTTGTGTTCCGTTTGCCGGTTCCGCCGGAGCCGGAATTCCCGGCAGAGGAGTATATGCAATGTATCTCTCTGCAACGGCATACCGGGATTGCTTGTTCCTTATAGAGGTTGTTCTCATTCTTCCGAAAGAATTTCCCCAGTCGATATCGCTCGAGATATCATTCCCCCAGAGGAATGTTCCGCAGATCAAACGGTTCCGCACGTCATTTACTTTGTAAAACGCTTCGAGGATATTGGATTGCTGTTCCTCCCCGTCATCTTTTCCATTACCGTTACCGTCAATCAACACCTTATTAACGAACTCATCGGCAACAGCATTGAAAGGCGACCCGAGCGCGTCTGTATAACCGAATTCCAGAAAGATAATTTTCTTTCCCGGATTCCTGTTTCCTAGAGGTATAAGGTAGTTTGTATAAATATTATTCCAGCCTGCCTCCAGCTCATAAACGCCGAGCACCCTATTAGGCTGCTGATTGACCAATTTGAAATATGCGCTTACTCCAACAACGTCGAATCCGGCGTCCTCCCAAAGATTATCGGATCCGGGTCCGAAAAACCCCGGATTCTCAAGAACGCCGAAGTGAAGGTCGTATGTAATGAATCCCGAAAAATATTTTCTTACTGAATCGACAAGTACTTTAATATAATCTTTGAAATTATTTGATCCCACACCGCCCGAACGCGTTCTGAATAAACGGTCTGTCTCCGTTCCAACATTAAACATTTTAACACCTTCCCGTTCGGCTATCTTGGCAAAATAGACAGCCTCATTTATATAACTGCTCCACCAGGAATTGGTGAATGATGCGTGCTGCGGGTGATTAAGAGACCATGGCCAGTTTTCGGCTTTTATGCTTGGATCGGAGCCCGGGATGTTGGGGTCTCCCAGTTGCCAGCGGTGTACCGGCATATTTGACTGCTCGGCCTCCTGCGTTTCGATTGCCAGCGTCAGCATTACATTTAGATTGTGTTCCTTGAAAAACCGGATCGCATCCTTCAGCTGTGAATCGCGAAAAGTCGGAACCGGAACATTGTCGTATACTTTTTCAACGGTTGCATCCATGCTGTTGCTTATGTGAAGGCCTACGCTTATGGCAATCCAGTTTACGCTTATATCCCGCAGGAATTTGTAATACTCTTCGGGCTGCTGGGCAATTCCGACCGGATTTCTGCCCCAGTTCCCGCCGATATGAATTGCACGCATATTATCGAGAAGATCAAGCGACTTATTGATCTGGGCTGTTGAGGTGGATAGGAATGAGAAGAGACACAGGAGAACGCATATCTTTTTCATACGCACTCCGTTTATTAAAATTAATCTCTTTCTCAGTTAATAGGAGGAATAGTATTCGCGGTAATTTACAGCCGGATGTAATTTGATTAGATTCGGGACAAAAATCAACTCCTATTAATTTCTTCCCTATCTATTTAATCAGTATCATCTTTTTTGTTGAACTGAAATTTCCACAGACGATTCTATAAAAATAAATTCCCGACGTTAGACCAAGATCACCGGAGGAGAAGTTTGAATTATAAATTCCCGGTAATTGAAATTGATCTACCAGAGTTGCAACCTCCCTGCCGATAAAGTCATATACTTTTAACGTTACATGGCCCGGGGATTCTATTCTATAATGAATTGTTGTTGAGGGATTAAAAGGATTCGGATAATTCTGCCTCAGATCGAATTGAACCGGGATGCCGGATTCGTCTACAGTCGAAGGAACTCCGAAGAGAATATCTGCAAATACCGGAAGATGATCGGATGCAGAGACTGCTGCATCGGCCAGGCTCTGCCCTAACAGATTTGTTGGCGGGGCATTAACCGCTTTGCCATAATGCTGCCCGTCGTTTGCAACTATCGGATACGGTACATAGCCGTAATCAACACCTCCGGGATCCCGCAATGATTGCGAGATAAGTATCATATCGAAACGTACGTTTAGATTGTTCGCGTACATTGTGTGTGTATGTGCATAAGCCGGATTACGTTCCCACTCGCCGACCGAATTCTGGGGGTCGAGCACATATCCCTTGCTGCTTTGATCAATAAGCATCTGAAAGGCAGTTTCTGAACCGTTAAGAGTATTGAAATCACCAAGTATCACAAAATTTTTATTTGCCGGGAGATTAGCCGTTCTGTTCCTGAACACCTGAACTTGTGATGCACGCTTCTGTTTATTATCAAAGTTATTATTTGCTGAATTAATATCGTTAGCTTTAAGATGCACCGAAAAAATTATAAGTGTATCACCCGTTGGTTCGTAGATCAGCGGGAATTCGTTTATCGGGCGCGTCTCGGCCTGGTGAACAATATTTCCAAGAGATGTAAAGATTGATTCTTTGTAGAATAGAACGCTGTTCATCTGTGTTGATGGAATAAATTCTGCGGCAATGTATTTGTATTCGAGAACATATTTAAGGAGCTGATCAACCGATGCCTGATCGCGTACTTCCTGACAGACAAGTACATCGGGCTTCATTTCGTCTATGACTGCTTTCAAACCGGGATTGTTAAAATCAACTCTCCCCGGATCTGTCGGAGTAGGATTGTAGGGTGTGTAGTCATGAATATTCCAGGTCATAACTCTAATACTGTTCTGCGCGGCGAGATTAAAAGAGATGAATAAACAGATCAATAAAATCCGGTATTTTTTCAAGTTGCCCGTCCTGTTTTTTTTCTATAATCAAAAATATCGACAGAAATTAATTTGCACAATAAAAGAATATTAAATTGATTAATTTACAGCCGGAATTAAAATCCCGTAAATATCCGGATCATAATTATGAAAAAAGAATTCTTCTTTTCGTGGGCTCTTCTCCTCACGTTAATCACTTCGTGCGCTAAAAATTTCGAGGTAATTGAAGACCTCGGAAACTCTAGTTATAATTTGATTGATCAGGAAGGAAGCGAAAGAAACTTTCCCGCATTTGTCAAAAATAAAATTGTTGTTGCGGGTTATATTTTTACCAACTGCCCGGATATTTGTCCGCTTACCACCAACAATATGCGGCTAATTCAGGAACGATTGAATAAGGATGAAGTTGAAGGCGTTCAGTTTGTTTCCGTCAGTTTCGATCCCGATAACGATACCCCCGAGGTACTCAAAAATTTTGCACGTATCCGGAATCTCGATTTGAGCAATTGGACGTTTCTAACAGGAGCTAAACCGGATATCGATAAGCTTATGAAGCAGGTTGGGGTCCTGGCCGTGCCGGGTGATTCAACAGTCTTTCCGTCCGGCAAGGTTTCGTATTATTATATTCATACAGACCGCATACAGCTGATCGACGGTGAAGGGAAAATCAGAAAAAATTATACCGGCAGCGCCATCAGTGTTGATGAAATAGTTGACGACATAAAATCGATTGCTAATTAATTCTGTAAAAGGAGATTCAAAATGAAGAGCAGAATTTTGTTGTTTTTATTTGCCGTGCCTCTCCTGGCCCAGAACGCCGGGAAAAATAAATCTGATCTGGTTATTAATGATGCGTGGATACGTGTAGCCGCTTCCGGCTCGAACACCGCGCTCTTCTTCGAAGTAGTAAATAATTCGGACAAATCAGATACGCTCTTGAGCGCGGAGTCCAACCTCTCCGAAGTTGTTGAGGTTCATGAAACTTTCAAAAGAGAAAACGATATGATGGGTATGCGGAAAGTTAAGTTTGTTGTTGTTCCGCCGAAGAGCAGCGTTAAATTCAAGCCCCGGGATCTCCATGTGATGCTTATTAAGCTGAAGAAGGATCTAAAAACGGGCGACAAGGGCGAGGCAACTTTAATATTTAAAAACTCCGGCAGAATAAAGGTTGAAGCCGTAGTCCGGGATATGCAGATGATGATGAATAAATAAATTATTCTTTTAATGAACAGGCGCAAATAGACCGGAATTAACTTGAACAAATACGTTGTCGGGATATTTATTTTGATTCTTACGCAGAATCTATCCGCACAAGCAAAATCCGATCCCGCATACGCCATTCCATCAGAAATTATGGGGTGGAAGGCGGAGGAGAACGACAGACGATTCGATAACGAATCTCTCTACGATTATATCGACGGTTCGGCGGAGATGTTTTTAAGTTTCGGATTTACGCATGTTTTCAACAGAATCTATTCACGCAGCAACCAGCCCGATATCATTCTCGATATTTTCTATATGAATAGTTCGTACGACGCCTACGGCGTTTTCACTCACTCAGTCGGAAAACACGATAAAGAGTTCGGGCAGCAGTCACAGAGCGCGGAAGGCGCTATCATCTTCTGGAAAGCGAATTTTTATGTGTCCATTCTTTCGCATCCCGAAACCCCGGAGTCGAAAGAGGCGATTTATAGACTCGCGGGGAAAATTGATGAAGCGATAGCTGACAACGGCGACTTCCCCCCAGTACTTGATTTCCTTCCGCAGGAAGATCTTCTAAAGGAAAGCATCAGGTACTTCCGCCATTACAACTGGATCAACTCACATACGTTTATATCGAACGACAACATTCTAAACATCGATCAGAAAACTCACGGTATTCTGGCACAATACAAACAGGGAAATGATAACGCCATCTTTCTGATTATCATGTATCCCGAAACCGGAGACGCGGAGAATGCATTGAAGAAATTTATTTCGGGTTATAATAATTCATTGAAGCCGGATGAAATAAATGAACTTAAAGAAGGTTTCTGGACCGGAGTTAAAACCGTAAAAGGGTTTTTAATAGGAGTTTTCAATTCGTCATCAAAAAATTATGCGGCTGATCTAATTGAAAGAGCAGAAACAATCTGTAAACAATAAATTGATAAGTGGAGAATTAAAATGTCCGGGAAGAATTTAACACGCCGCGAATTTATTAAAACCGGTACTCTTGCCGCAGTTGCCGGAAGTTTATTATTCGAGTATCCGGAAAAAATATTCGGTCAGTCAGTGAAATCACGCGTTGTTCTTATACGAGATAAGAGCGTTCTCGATGAATCGGGCAAAATTAATATCGAAGTACTTGAAAAGATGCTCGATGAATCGATGAAAATTCTCTTTGAAACAAAGGAGAGTAAAACCGCGTGGAAAAAGATCATTAAACCCGAAGATGTTGTTGGAATCAAAACTAATGTGTGGAATTACCTCCGCACCCCGGTAGAACTCGAAAACCTGATCATGAAAAAAGTAATGGAACAGGGAGTAACCGGCGAAAACATAAGCATAAAAGACCGCGGGGTTCTCAAGGATCCTGTATTTCAGAAGTCAACCGCGCTTATTAATTCAAGGCCGATGCGCACCCACTACTGGTCCGGTGTCGGCAGCCTGGTAAAGAATTATATAATGTTTGTAGAGAAACCATCCGACTGGCATGGCGATTCCTGTGCCGACCTGGCGGCTATCTGGAATCTTCCGATTGTAAAAGATAAGACCCGTTTAAATATTCTTGTAATGCTTACGCCTCAATTCCATAATGTTGGTCCGCACGGTTTCAGCAAGGAGTATGTCTGGAATTACTACGGACTAATAGTGGGTATTGATCCGGTAGCGTGCGACGCCGTAGGATTGAAAATCTTAGAAGCAAAGAGGAAAGAATATTTCGGAGACGACCGGCCGTTGAACCCGCCGGCAAAGCATATCGAACTTGCGGATACACGTCACCATCTCGGGAATTCGCAAATGTCTAAGATCGATTTGATAAAGATCGGGTATGATGAGGGAAGATTTATTTAATGAAACAGATCAGCCGCCGCAGCGAACAGCGGCTGACACCGAAAGATTTAAAATTATTTTGTTGTTTCTTTTATCCAGACGGAGATTATTTCGAGAGCTTCCGTTGAAAATGTTTCTTCAATAGTTCCGTATTCGTTTGGTGACCCGGTAACTGCTTTTTGAAAGAGATGGTTAAGCCCGGGTAATTCAACGAGCTTGTAATTTTTATTCCCGCCGTTTTTAAACGCCTCCTCTATTCCGCCGAGATTTTCTTTCGGTGGAACCTGAAGATCTTTCTCGCCGTTCAACGCAAGCACAGGAATCTGTACGCTCTCAAGATATTCTTTCGGATCGAACCGGAGGAAAAACCGGAACCAGGGACTTAAAAGAGTCCGAGCAGTCTGCTCAAAATTGGAGCGGCTGTTCTCCGGTTTGTTTCTTTCTTCTTCGGGCAGAGCTGCCATCCTGTCATCAAACAATTTTTCCAGCTCCTTATAAGCAAGCGCGCTATCGGACTGTTCGGCCACAATATTATACGCGGCTCTGTTGTCTGCCACAGAGGTTTCTATCTCTTTCTCAGCGACACCGTTTGCTCGCAAAATTAATTCGGTCTGAAGAGCCAGAAGATCGCTCCCTTTCATACCGGGTCCGGCAAGAAGAATTATGAACGCGACATCATCGGAAGACGAAGACGCCATCGGCGCGATCATTCCTCCCTCGCTGTGTCCGGCAATCCCGATTTTTAAAGGATCGATCTCTTTTCTTGTTTTAAGATACTCAACAGCCGCGAGAGCATCCGTTGCGAAATCCGCAGATGTAGCCACCAAAAAATTTCCTGTTGATTTACCGAATCCCCGGTCGTCGAAGCGCAATACTGCAATGCCGTTTCTCGAAAGATGATCTGCAATTACCATAAAGGGCTTGTGCTTAAAAATTGTTTCGTCCCTGTCCTGAGCCCCGGATCCGGTTACAAGAACAACTGCGGGAAAAGGCCCCGCCGTTTCCGGATAAGTAAATGTTCCGGCCAGCTTAATGCCGGCAGATTTGTTTTCGAATACAACTTCTTCCTCATTATACGGGAACGGTTTCTGAGGAGTCTGCGGCCGCTTTACCTCTGTGAGCGCTTCAACCTTTTTGAGATTCAACGGAAGCGACATAGGCCCCTGGTTCCATACGCCGACAGCAACGATACTGTCTTTCTCTAATCTTCCCGTGTATTTTCCCATTATCGCAGTGACCTCGAATTTAAGACTGTCCTCATTTATTGTTATCGAACTGACAGGAATGTTCTCTACATTCTGATCCGGGCTGTCTAAATAGGCATTTAATTTTCCGTCATCACCGGCGGAAACTTTCAATACAAGTCGGAGAGAAACACCCCCGATTTTTAAATTCCCCTCCCACAAACTGCTAAACTGTTTTTCAGTCTGCTGAGCGGTGATTGATCCTGCAAAAACAATTAAAAGAATTAACAATGAAATCTTTTTCATTTTCTCTCCCTATTTATTTTCCCCCGGGGGATTCTGTCCGTTGATTTGAGTACTCTGAGAATTGTTATTCAGCCTTCCCGATTTTTTGAGAGCATCCTTCAGCAGAAATTCAATCTGTGCGTTGATGCTTCTGAAATCGTCGGCCGCCCATTTTTCAAGAGCGGCGTAAAGGGCGTCGTCAATTCTCAGTAGAAATTTTTTCTTTTCGGCCATAATGTTTTTTAACTTGCTGCGGCGACAGAGTGATTCCTTCTCTGTGCCGATATATACCATGCAACCAGAATGACCCACGGATATTTATCGATAAGTTCGGATCGCTGCTGTATGGTGAATTCAGTTTTATCTTTCAATGAAAATTTATCTTTAATAAGAACCAGGCACTCGCCGTTCATATTTTGAATTTCGTAAGAGCCCTTGAAAGTTTTAAATACCAGGTTGAGTTTCTGACCCATCGGAAGATTGATTGTTCCTCCGGATTTAAATCCTTTCCTGGTATAGGAAGCGAACGGGAGTTGTTTGTTTATTTCTTTTATCTCAAGCAGGCTTTTCCAGATACTCGGCTTATAAACCTCCCATTTCATTTTTCCCCATTCAACGATGAAATTGGACCGGTACCATTTGGGGTGTGTAATTGACGCAACAATCTCAACCCCGTCTTTAAGCTGGTAATCCCTCCTGAAGAATTCCGGCTGTACCAGCAGAAGGGATTTACCGACATAATCCGACAATCTTTTTCCGTCTTCCATTACGCATCAAAACATTTTATTGATAAAGAGTTCCGGTATTAATAACCGGCTGTGCTTGAGTTTCCGAAACCAGCGCAACCAATAAATTATTCACCATAGTTGCTTTCTTATCTTCGTCAAGAACAACTATACGCTGTTCACTTAAAGCTTTCAACGCCATTTCGACCATTCCTACGGCGCCCTCAACAATTTTAGTTCTTGCGGCTACAACGGCCTGCGCCTGCTGACGCCTTAACATTGCCTGCGCAATTTCCGGCGCGTATGCAAGGTGACTTATTCTCGATTCAATAATTTCAACTCCTGCAATCTGAAGACGGGTTTGAACCTGCTTCTTCAATTCCTCGGAGATCTCCTGGGTGTTTCCCCTTAAAGAATGTTTTTCATCTTCGGAGGCATCGTATGCGTAATCGGAAGCGAGTCCTCTTACCGCGGTCTCGCTCTGGATTGCGACGAACTCTTCGTAGTTCTGAACATCGAACATCGCACGCGCAGAATCTACAACGCGCCAGACAATTACCGCGGCTATCTCTATCGGATTTCCGTGAAGGTCGTTCACTTTAATTTTTTCGCTGTTAAAATTGTGAATCCGGAGAGACACTTTTTTCTTTTCTGTAAACGGATTGACCCAGTAGAATCCGGAATCCCGGATTGTTCCAATATACTTTCCGAAAAGGATAAGTACACGCGAGTCGTTCGGCTGAATTATTGTAAATCCGCCGAAAAAAATGAAGAGTATGAAAAGAAGCGGTATGAAAATCCATAGGATCCAGGCCTCCTCGGTTTTAATTCCCTGGACGAGCAGGTAAGCTTCAAAGATGAATCCCGCGATTACTACAAAAAGCATTAAGAAACCGTTCAGTTTTTTTCCTGTTTTTTCTGTAATTGTTTCCATTTTTTCAACCCCATTTATTTTGCTATCGGAATGATATCATGTTGATAGCTTATTGTCAAGAAAAATCTTTGATTTTCTCAAAATTTTTTCGTGTTTCTTTTACCTCTGATTTTTTTGGGGGGGGGTAAAACAAAAAGCCCCGCTATTGCGGGGCTTTATTATCACTAACAGAATTATCGATTCTTAGCGAATTACTTTTACTTCAGCTGCCTGAAGCCCTTTAGGACCCTGGTTAACAGTGAATTCAACTTTATCATTTTCGTTTAAGGATTTGTAACCTTCGCCAATGATTGACTGATAATGTACGAATACATCATCTCCGCCTTCCTGAGAAATGAAACCAAAACCTTTTGTACTGTTGAACCATTTTACTGATCCTTGTTTGCGCTCTGCCATAACAGATGCTCCTTTGTAATTTGTTTGTAGATTGATTTTTATAGGACAGGGCTTTAAAACTTACTGAAGGGTTCGACATGATTTACGTCTACTTCTACATCAACTTCTAAAACTACTGCCACCACGGATGTAAACATACAACTAATAATCTTATAAACCTAATTTATAAAGACACCGCTGTCCAGAAGTAATAGTCCCGGCTTTTCTATTATTTCCGGATATTTCTCAATAGGATTGTTGAAAAAATTATTGAGATCACAGCAATTGACGGCATTATAAAAATTACCGGAATAACTTCAGCACCCGCAGAGGCCATAAAAAGTATTTTTGAAACGAGCGCTGTCATCAGCAGCGATAAAAAGATTAGATAAATAATAGTAAATAAATAACCGAGATGATTACCTCTTATAGCCGACCAGCCGGCGACAAACGCTGCTGGAAGGAGAAGGCCCAGATCGAATCCCTGAACTATCAGAGTTGTGTAATGCTGAACCTGTCCGGGGATTATTGTTCCGCCGGCCAGAGGAGGAATAACAACTCCGAGCCAGAGCAATGCAATCATGACCGCATTAATAATCAGAAAGATTCCCGCATTCCTTACCAGCCTTTCCGATTTGATGAACCGCACAATCCCGCTTTCGTGAATTGAGAAAACCGTAAGAAGAAATGCAAAGAAAGTTGTGCCGAGAAGAAAAACATATACTAAAAACATCGTGTTGTACATTGCCATTGCAAGGTAGAAAAGATAAGTAATAAGAAAGTACCCGAGTGTACCGGCAAGTATTAATTTACCGCGGAGAGAATTTTTTCTGGAAACGAGAAGAGAAATTATAAGCAGAGGTATGCCCGCAAAGAGCGTTATATAATCCTGAGCGATCCCCTGGATTGCTACATCGGCGGACATATGCTGATATAACCCTTTCCCGTAGATGGTGATCTTTTCGCCGCGAATTGATTCGTATTCATACTGTCCCGGCCCGCCGCCGGAAAAAATTCCTGCTGTTGTTGCGGTTATTGATGCAAGAACGATCAGAATAACTAAGACAGTAACCGTTTTTTTATTTTTCATTTGAAATTCCTTTTGAAACCATTTCCCGTATCCCCGTTTCCGGATCCGTAGGCTTAAAATTGAAACGCCCGTTAAATTTGCCGCTGTTTAAAAAGTAATCGTTATCAAGCTGGTATGAAACATCTTTTAATTCCTTGAGTACAGGAATAAACAAACCGATCGGTCCCATCATAAAAGTCGGAATAGAATTTATCTTTTTCTCTTTATTCATCGCTTTCATCATCAACTCAATCCATTGACGAGAAGTCATTTTCTCCTCTGCTGCCGGCAAATGCCATATCTGGTTGAATGCGTCGGGTGTGTTGCCCAGAATTGCAAGGGATATACCGATATCGCGGCTGTATGCAAAATTATGAATTACATCTGTCTTTCCGAGCCATTGCGGATTTTTATCTTTAATCAGATTGTTCAAAACCGTTTGTGTAAGATAGCTTCCGGCAACCCCCGGTCCGTAGAAATCCGCACTCCGCGCAATCAGCGCGCTTACTTCCCCCCTCTCAACCGAATTGATAAGCATTGAAGCGATTTCCGCACGGACTTTCCCCTTTTGGCTAACCGGTTTTACGGGTGTTTCTTCAGTCATATCGGAAAGGTATTCCGGATCGTACATATAAATATTATCAACAAAGACTATTCTGGATCCGTGTTTTCTGCAGGATTCGATAAGAGACCTCATGAACTTTGGCCATTTCTCTTTCCAGACGGAGGTTTTATATTCAAATCCGATTGTAACATAGACAACCTCCGAACCTTTTACAACCTCATCAAGATTATTCGGATCCGATAAATCGGCTTTTATAACCTGATCGCTTGCGTTTACCTTCTTCGGATTTCTGTTAACTATACGGATACGGTCTGTGTATTTGATTAATTGTCCGGCCAGTTCAGTTCCGGCGCCGCCTCCGCCGCCAAGTATTGTCTGCATCATCTTTACGATTCCCGTTGTTAAATAAATAATTCCTGCCCAAATATAAAGTTTTTGTTTAACCTTATTAATGATTGAAACTGAATTTCTTTTGGGAATATTACCAAATGAATCAGAATAAGACGTAATCGATGTTCTGCCGCCGGATAATAAAATGTTGAACTTTTTTGCAGTATATTCTTTTTCTTTAATAGCTTTGCTAATAAAAAAACGGTGACTATGTTAACATATATTCTTTTTGTTGTGGGCTTTTTCATTTTGATTAAAGGAGCGGATCTTCTAGTTGACGGCTCCTCTTCAATTGCGAGGAAGCTGAATATATCCAATATCGTAATCGGGTTGACTATAGTTGCTTTCGGCACGTCGGCCCCGGAATTTATTGTCAATATCTTCGCTTCCATAAACGGCAATACCGAGATTGCTATTGGCAATGTTCTTGGAAGCAATATCGCAAACATACTTTTGATACTCGGTATTGCGGCAATAATATATCCGATTTCAGCCAAGAAGAATACTGTTCTAAAAGAAATTCCATTCAGCCTGCTTGCCGCGCTAATAGTAGCAGTTACTGCCAACGATATAATAATAGACGGTAATTCCAGCTCTGTAATAACTAGAATAGACGGACTTGTTTTTCTCGGATTCTTCCTGATATTTCTTTATTACACGCTCAGTATAACAAAATCAGATGATGATATAAACGAAAAGCCGATTAAAGATTTGAGTTTTATGAGAGCAGGACTATATATTTTAATTGGATTAACCGGGCTGGTCTTCGGTGGTAAATGGATTGTAGAGGGCGCTGTTACTATTGCCGAATCGTTTAATATCAGCCAGTCCATTGTCGGTCTAACGGTCGTTGCGGTTGGTACTTCACTCCCCGAGTTGGCAACTTCGGCGGTTGCTGCATACAAGAAACAATCAGACATTGCCATCGGTAATGTAGTCGGTTCAAATATATTTAACGTCTTCTGGATTCTCGGGGCCAGTTCAATTATAAAACCCTTACCCTTCAATACAGATTCCAACGCGGACATTCTGGTAAATATTCTTGCGAGCGTAATACTCTTCTTTGCGATGTACGTCGGTAAAAAGCATGTCCTCGAAAGATGGCAGGGAGTTTTGCTTGTACTTCTCTACCTTGGATATCTGGCATTTCTGATAACGAACAGATAGCCCGACAAAACCTGTTCGTAACAGCCGTTTTTAAAACTGACTCTTCATTGCCGGAAGGAACGAATTAATTCCCTCCTGTGTTAATATTTAATTAAACAATGGATCATAATGAAGGATAAGGTTATCATAATTACAGGTTCCAACGGAGGAATCGGTAAAGAAGCGGCCGGAGAACTAGCAAAGCTCGGCGCAAGAATCTATATGGCAGGCCGCTCTGTAAATTCTTTAAATGAAGCAAAAGATGAAATTGTTAGAGAAACCGAAAACGAAAGTGTATTTGTTGAAGAACTTGATCTCGCCTCTCCCGAATCTATTCGAAAATTTGCTGAAACGTTCAAAAAGAATGAATCAAAGCTCGATGTATTAATAAACAATGCCGGTTTGTGGAGCGGGGATAAAGTATTAAGCGGATTCAAAGAGGAAATGACTTTTTCTGTAAATGTATTGGGCCATCAGCTCCTCACAAAACTTTTAGTTGATCTTCTTAAGAAAGGCTCGCCGTCAAGAATTATTAATGTTGCTTCGCATTTTGCAGGCGGACTGGATGCTGACGATGTTAGTTATGATAGAAGAAATTACAATGCAACTTCAGCATACAAACAGTCCAAACAGGCCAACAGAATGCTGACGCGCGAATGGGCCCGGATACTGGAGAATGATAATGTCCGGGTTTACTCTATGACACCCGGTTTTATACCAACCACCGACCTTTTCAGGAATCAGGGTTTTATCGGAAAGATTCTTCTTAAAATTGTCGGCTGGATTGAAGGAAAAACAATCCAGCAGGGAGCAGACACTATTGTATGGCTTACCTCGGCAGAGAACATAAACGGCAGCAACGGCGGATTCTTTAAGGAAAGAAAAGAGGAAGTCTGTGCCTTCAATCATTCCGCAAGAGAAAAAGAACTCTGGGATAAGTGCGAACAAATAATCGCCCGGATTAAATAAACCCGGATTGACACCAGCATTATTATTCTTATAAAAGCAAAAGGATTATGACAAGGGAAAAAATCAAACAGTTGTGCGAAAGCACCGGATTTCAGAATTTCATTATTGGTCTGATAATCTTCAATTCCATTACAATCGGTTTTGAAACCTCTGAAAATATTATGTCTTCCTTCGGCAGCACACTGCTGCTTATCGACAAAATAATTCTGGCGGTGTTTGTTGTTGAGATAGTTTTAAAACTTTATGCGTACGGCTTTTCTTTTTTCCGGAACGGATGGAATATTTTTGATTTTTCAATTGTTGCCGTTGCGCTTCTGCCGGCCTCCGGCTCGCTCGCAGTTCTAAGGTCGTTAAGAATATTCAGGTCGCTTCGTTTAATAAAAAATGTTCCTAAACTCAGGTTTATTGTTGAGTCCCTGTTTCATTCGCTTCCAAGTTTATTATGGATTTTTGTTCTGCTTGCGCTGGTGTTTTATGTTTTTGCTGTAATTGGTACAAAGCTGTTCAGTTCAGAATTTCCTACGTGGTTCGGAACGCTGGGAGCTTCAATGTTTACACTTTTTCAAATTATGACTCTGGAAGGATGGGCTGAAATATCAAGGGATATAATGAGCGTTTACCCGCTCGCAAATATTTATTTCATACTCTTTATACTTCTAGCCTCCTACACAACGCTTAATATTTTTATCGCAATTGTTGTTAATACGATGAGTGAAGTTCAGCAGAAAGTAGCAAGTGAAAAGGTTGATAAGATAGAAACAATTATTCAGGACGAAAACGAGGAGTTGAGAAACGACATAAAGCTGTTAAAGGAACAGATTATCAGAATGGAAGAAAAGCTAACAAAAAGAACCAATTGATAAATCAAGCGAAAGGCAACCTGTTGTGAAGAAAAATTTTATGGAATCTTTTTTAGGTAAGATAGAAAAGGTTGGGAACAAACTTCCTAATCCGACCACCCTTTTTGCACTCTTTGCTTTCGGTGTAATTATTCTCTCGTGGATCGTATCTCAGTTCGACTTTTCTGTAACCCTGCCCGGTTCTAACAGAGAGATCCGTCCGGTAAGTCTCCTTTCCGTTGAAGGATTGCATAGAATAATTACAAGCCTGATAACTAACTTCACATCATTCGCTCCGCTGGGAACCGTCCTCGTTTCCCTCCTCGGAATTGCGGTTGCTGAACATAGCGGACTGATCGGAACGTCTCTCCGGCTTATCGTAATAAAAGCGCCAAAGAAACTTTTAACATTCGTTGTAGTCTTTGCCGGCATTATGTCTAACACTGCGAGTGAAATTGGTTATGTTCTTCTTGTACCGCTCTCTGCAATGATCTTTCTTGCTGTCGGAAGACACCCAATTGCCGGGCTGGCAGCGGCGTTTGCCGGTGTATCCGGCGGCTACAGCGCAAACCTTCTGCTTGGAACAATCGATCCGCTCCTTGCCGGACTTACCCAGGAGGCGGCACATATTATCGATAAATCCTACGAAGTAAACGCGGCGGCGAACTATTATTTCCTTTTTGTATCTACCTTTTTTATTGCAGCCGTTGGAACCTGGATAACCGAAAAAATTATTATTCCCCGGCTGGGAGAATACAAGGGGAATGTTAAAGCGGAGGAAATTAAACCGTTATCGGCCGATGAGAAAAAAGGTTTGATCTATGCATCGGTTGCTGTTACGGTTTTTATGGCCATTATTCTGTTTGGAATAATTCCGGAGAACGGATTCCTGCGCGATCCCGAAACCGGTAGCATTTTGAAATCCCCTTTCTTAAGCGGCATTGTCGCATTCATATTTCTCGGCGGAGTTGTTGCCGGACTCGCTTACGGAATAGGTGCAAAAACGATTAAGTCCGATAACGATGTAGTTAAGGGAATGAGCAAATCGATGGAGACTCTCGGCTCATATATAGTGCTTGTTTTCTTTGCCGCTCAGTTCGTTGCGTTTTTCAATTGGACTAATCTCGGTCAGATTCTGGCAGTTGAAGGAGCGATGGCTTTAAAAGCTTCGGGTCTCGGTCCGATTCCTCTTATGATTTTGTTTATAATCATTACAGCGTTCTTAAATCTTTTTATAGGAAGCGCTTCGGCTAAATGGGCAATAATGGCCCCCATCTTTGTACCGATGTTTATGCTTCTCGGTTATTCGCCGGAGCTTGTTCAGGCGGCTTACCGCGTGGGCGACAGCGTTACAAATATAATCGCACCGATGATGTCATACTTCGCGCTGATTATTGCGTTCATTAATAAGTACGATGAAAAAGCGGGTATTGGAACTCTTATAGCAACTATGCTTCCGTATACAATTTCATTTTTTATAGTGTGGACTCTATTGTTTGTTGTCTGGTTTGCTTTCGGATTACCGCTCGGTCCGGGCGCCGAATTGTTCTTACAATAGAATTGCCATTGATAAGTAATTAAGTAGAATTTAATTAAACAGTATGAAGATTTTACTAACCGGCGCAACCGGATATATTGGAAAACGGCTTCTCCCGTCTCTTATTGAGAAGGGACATGAAGTTATCTGCTGTGTAAGGGATAAAAACAGATTCCCTGCCGAGGGCATATTTGCGGGTAAATCCGTTAAACTGTATGAGGTTGATTTCCTGAAACCGGTCCCGCTTCCCGATGAATATAGGGACATTGATGCGGCATATTACCTGATTCATTCGATGAGCTCCGGAATAAGTGATTTTGAAAAACTTGAAGCCGCATCAGCTGAAAATTTTACGAATATGATAAGCGCAACTTCCGCAAAACAGATTATCTACTTAAGCGGAATTACAAACGAAAATAAATTATCGCGTCATTTAAGCTCAAGAAAAAATGTTGAGTCGATTTTAAAACAAGGCGTCATTCCCGTAACAACTATAAAAGCCGGAATTATAGTAGGGAGCGGAAGCGCTTCATTCGAAATAATTAGAGACCTTGTTGAAAAACTTCCGGTTATGATCGCGCCTAAATGGCTTAAGACAAAACATCAGCCCGTTGCAATCCGAAACGTGATTGAATCCCTTACCGGGGTTTTACTCAATGAAAAAACATTCGGTGAAGATTTCGATATCGGAGGTCCGGACATCCTTTCCTACAAAGAGATGCTTCTTCAATTTGCCGAAGTAAGGGGGCTTAAAAGAATAATTTTCTCCGTTCCGGTTATGACACCGCGGCTCTCTTCATACTGGCTCTACTTTGTAACAGCAACATCATACAAGCTTGCAGTCAATCTTGTTAACAGCATGAAAATTGAAATTATTGCAAAGGACGATTCCCTGGTAAAAATGTTGAACCTGAATATGATTTCTTATAAAGATGCAATTAAACTTGCTTTTCAAAAAATTGAGGGGAATTCGGTTATATCGAGCTGGAAGGATTCACTGGTTTCAAGTTCCGGGGAAACATCGCTGCTCGGACACATTAACGTTCCGGAACACGGATGCTTTATTGATAAAAGAGAGGTTGAAATAGCCGGGAGTACCGAAACCGTTCTTAATAATATCTGGTCCATCGGAGGGGATCGGGGCTGGTATTACGGCAACTGGCTCTGGGGGCTGCGCGGTTTTATCGATAAAATTTTCGGGGGTGTAGGATTAAGAAGGGGAAGAACAAATGCTTTCGCAATTAATCCCGGCGATACTCTCGATTTCTGGCGCGTCCTCGATGCGGATAAAAAAAGCAAGCGGCTTCTACTCTATGCCGAAATGAAATTGCCGGGCGAGGCATGGCTAGAGTTTAGAATATTCAATCGGAATGATAAAAACTATCTTCGTCAAACCGCAACCTTCCGCCCGAAAGGTTTACTTGGAAGATTGTATTGGTATTCTGTTCTGCCGTTTCATTATTTCGTGTTTGATGGAATGGCAAGAAATTTAACCAGTTACAGGGGATATAAAACAGAATGATCATTTTATTAAATATGTTTTCGGTATTGATGTTGACCATTTCCGCTCAATCCGATTCTGAAACACTTCTGAATTCTTCCATTATGAAAAGCAATGAAAAATGGCGAATTGTTAACGACGGCGTAATGGGAGGATTAAGTTCTTCAAAAGCTGGAGTTACAGATGAAGGAAAAATTATTTTTAACGGAAGCGTCTCTCTTGATAATAACGGCGGATTCGCCTCTTTGAGAAGCCCCATTAAAAATTACAATTTTGTTGAATACACCGGAATTGAAATACGAATTAAAGGAGATGGTAAGATTTATAGCGTGTCCATGAAAGAAACATCATATTTTACCGGCTCTTTTTATACTGCAAATTTCCAAACCGTAAAAGAGGAGTGGATCACCTTGAAAATCCCTTTTGATAGTTTTTCGCTTTATTATTTTGGAAGAGAAATTTTTTCTGATTCGAAAATTCCTTTAGATAAGATAAAAGAAATCTCAATCCTAATAGGAGAGAAACAGGAAGGTGCCTTTTATTCAGAAATCGATTTTATAAAACTTTATTGATTCGTACTTTGATTTTACCATTAAAGCAATTGTTGAAAATAAATATGGATCTATCTAAAATGAAAAAAAGAATCCTGCTGGCCGTATCATTAATTCTATTTATCAGCATTTCTATGCATGCACAGGTGAGCGTTGATTTTGAAACCGGACAAGTAAGCACCGGTTATAACGATGTACGCATTCCGGGCAATCAGGGTACGTTTATCTCGTTGCAAACCGATTTAAAACCCGACGCGGATATTTTTTATAGAATTAAACTTAATTACACTTTTAGCTCCGCCCATACTTTATCTCTGCTTTACGCCCCACTAACAATAAAATCGGAAGGACAGTTGAATAAAGATGTTAACTTTGCCGGCAAGGTATTTCAGGCCAATAGAGATTTAAGCGGTTCATATAAATTTAATTCCTATCGATTGACCTACCGCTACGATTTTGTTCAGAATCCCGATCTGGAATTTGGATTGGGGTTTACAGCTAAAATTAGAGACGCAAGAATTGCTTTATCATCTCAAAATATTTCTGCAGAGAAAACTAATGTCGGGTTTGTCCCGATTATTAATTTCAGGCTATTATGGCATATCGGAGACGATTTCGGTCTGCTCTTTGAAGGCGATGGACTTGCGGCCAAACAAGGAAGAGCGTTTGATATTCTTTTGGCCGCATCATATAATTTGTTAGAAAAAATCACTTTTAAAGCCGGGTACCGAATTCTTGAGGGAGGCGCAGATAATGAGGAAGTATATAACTTCGCATTATTTCATTACATTTCTTTTGGCCTATCCTATGAATTATAGAAAATAATAAAAACAAAATGTTGTTTTAATTTTATTTAAAGCAAGCGGACCGACTTTGTTTTAGAAATTGATTAGATTAGATCGGAATATAAATTGAAATAAGCAGCACAGTATTTGGGGAAGAATTATTATGTACAATAAGATTATCTCAAACATTCAACCTCTTGGCTTTACCTGGCAAACCAATAATCCGTTTTTATTCTGCGTGCATCATCTTGACAATTTTCCTCCCGGCAACGATCTACTTGGACCAAATGCGTCGTTAGAAGGAAGAAACCTTGGACAGGATTTTACTTTGAAAGATGGGTGGAGAATGTATCACGGCGAAACAATACCCGGCTTTCCCGCGCATCCTCATAGAGGTTTCGAAACGGTTACAATAGTACTTCAAGGATTTGTAGATCATTCTGATTCCCATGGTGCCGCGGGCAGATATGGCAACGGAGATGTTCAGTGGATGACGGCCGGTTCCGGTCTTCAGCATTCCGAAATGTTTCCTCTTCTAAATAAAACCGAAAATAATCCATGCGAACTTTTTCAGATATGGCTCAATCTTCCCCAATCCAGTAAGTTTTGTAAACCGTATTTTAAAATGTTGTGGAATGAAGATATTCCGTTTTATAAGGAACAGGACCCTAAAGGAAAATCGATTGAAGTAAGGATTATTGCAGGGGGGATTAAAGATGTAATTGCTCCCCGGCCGGCACCAGATTCCTGGGCGGCAGATGAGAAAAATGAAGTTGCTATTTGGCTTATCAAACTTGAGGAAAATGCCGAGTGGTCATTGCCCCCCGCATCTTTTGGAATTAACAGGTCGCTATATTTTTATAAAGGCTACTCGCTGGAAATTGCCGGAATAAATCTTGAATCTTATCATTCGGTTGATTTGCTTGCCGATCAAAATGTATTGATTAAAAACGGCGGAACAGAGGCTTACATACTTCTGCTTCAGGGCAAAGCTATTGATGAACCGGTCGTTCAGTACGGTCCTTTTGTAATGAATAGCAGAGAAGAGATACAGCAGGCATTCGATGATTTTCGGAAGACTCAATTTGGCGGGTGGCCCTGGAAAAGATCTGATAATGTCCATCCAAAAGAAAAAGGTAGATTTGCAAAATATGCCGATGGTACAGAAGAAATAAAATAATCTGTTAAACAGGAATATTCGAAATGTTAAGATCAAATATTGTTAAGCTTATTCTCTCTTTAATAATTCCCTTATCTGTGGGAGCTGTTGCCGGAATGTTTACTTCTCAGGCTGTTCCAACCTGGTATGCATCATTAAACAGACCCTCGTTCAGTCCTCCCAATTGGGTGTTCGGTCCCGTGTGGACATCCTTATACATTCTTTTAGGCATTTCATTTTTTCTTATTTGGAAAGAAAGCCCTTCTCAGCAAAGAAACCGGGCAATTATAGTCTTTGCATCTCAAATGTTATTGAACTTTGCGTGGAGTTTTATCTTCTTCTATTTTAATATGATTGGCATTGCACTTTTAGAGATTATTCTTTTATGGGTTAACATAGCGGTCATGATTTCTCTGTTCTATAAATTAAAGCCGCTTGCTGCTTATTTGAATATTCCATACTTGCTATGGGTTAGCTTTGCAACGATTCTAAATGCCGGTTATTATTTCTTGAATTAAAAATATGATTAGGTGAAATTCAGGAGAGGTTTCTTAAGTATTTTTTTTTATTTGATTAAACGTAGAACAGCCGGTTTCTTTAAGGTTTTTTGAGTTGCGAGGTCGCTTCTTTTGTTGCTCACATTTATGATTTTCTATCTGCTCAAATCGATTCTGATTCCCGCTAAAAACCGGGGCTCCCTGCTTATGTAATTCTCGGAGAACCACCTGATTTTTTTGTCATCTGTTATTTTACCCGTCAGCTCTACTGTTAATGTATTACCGAAACGGTAGAAATCGTCTGTTAAGAATCCCCGTGTTCCAATTTCTTCGTCGGTATGATTGAAATAGACCTTAAGTTCTGCGTATTCCTCCAGCTTATCATCAAACCACTTAAGCAGATCTGATTCGAGAGTTATGCCGTAACTAACAGAGGAATTGTTAAGATGAACGAATGACTCCAGAGTAAGCTGAAAATAATTTTTACCGGAAAGATAAATGTCCACCCGGTATTCGCCTCTTAGATAATCGTCCTTTCCTAATCTTTCGTATGATATTTCGGCAAGCGTATTTTCGCCGAATTTTTTTGAGATCTCTGTTTCGAAGTAATTGAGTATAAAATTTCTGTCCAGGAAGTTGGGTGTGTTAAGGTCTGTAAGGCTTCCCCCCACAAACTCTACAATTGCAGACGAGACATTGAACTGAAATCTTCCCCCGTCGATCCATCCGTTGCTTCCGAGACCGGTACTCGATACTTTTCCTTTAATTGTCGGAATAGATCCGATCTGTATTCGAGAACTCTCCCACTCTTTCTGAAAATACAACTGTCTTAGATTCAAATTGAATCTCCTGTTCTCGCCGCTCACCCTGAAATCCTTAACATTCTCCCAGCGCGAAGTGAAATTGCTTCCGGTTGATGTAAGTCCGATCAGATAATAATCGTCAAATAAATTTATTTCGAACGGAATTCTTAATGATGCCTGGATTCTGTTCTGCTTATCGCCGAACGAAATATTATCGTATCGCGCCTCCCAGATCATTTTAAAATCCTCGAGCGATTGACCCGGCGAAGTTCCATTCAACACGAATACCGCCAGCAATAAGATTCCGGAGAAAATATTCTTTCTAATTCCCGCTCCTTTCATTTATAGACTTATCCTCACGCCTATTCCTGCTCCGCCGCTCAATAAACTTTCCAAATTCGGATAAAGATTTACCGACGCGTTGTTCTGGTGAATGAAATAGAGAGCCACATCAAAAGCCAGAAGAAATCCACCCTGAAGAAGAAGGCTGTTTCCGTATCCTCTCAAACGGTCGGCATTCGAAGAGTTCTTAGCACGTTCCTTCAGATACAATCCCGTAACCATATATGCCACATCCAGTCCGGCATTAAGCAGAAGAAAATTCTGAAGTGAATTATATTCATTCAGTATTTGCGATGCAGTCATTGACCCGGGGTCCGAACCGGCGGCGCTGAAGTAACCGAAAGCAGCAATGCCGAGATTCACAACATTCCACATAGCGTTGAACTGATGGAAATATTTCGTCTGACCCTCGTACTTGTAATTGCTGTATGCACCGATCAATAGATTTCCAACGGCCCAGGAACCGAGCACTATCATCCCTGTTCTGTTGATCTCCCCCCTTCCGGCTTCAAATGATTGAATTATGTTTAATTCCTGCCCCATATTTTCATCTAAAGGGAGAATAATCAGGAATAATGCGGCCAATAAAATTTTAATCTTTTTCATATCCGGTTTTTTATTTAGCGAACAAGCAATTCAGTTAAAGAGTTCTTCGGCGGGAAAGATTTCATCAGCAGGGGCGGAATTGAAACGCCCCCGGGTATTTGATTGAATCATTCTTTTACCCTTTTTGCCCGGCTCCGTTTATAGACCTTCGCGGATTCCTTCACCTTCGGCGTCTGTTTCGGAAGGGGAATCCTCAATTTCGGCTTTTTCGGTTTCCTCTTTTTCATCTTTACAAGCGATTAACGTTTCTAAATTGTATAAAAATTTCTGAAATGGCAATCGCACTAATTTATTACTTTGATTCTAATAATTCCTTCGTTTAACTTTTGACGGAACTTCAAATCCTTATGCGGAGTCCGGATGACAAAAAGCTTATTCTCCTTTTTACTCCCGCTCTTTCTGATCAACTCCTGTGTAACGGAAACAGACACGGACGGCCCGTCCTTTAAGAGTTATAACTGGGAAATCTCCAATCCTACGAACGAAAATCTGAACGAAGGGCTCATATCAGAGGGATTCAGCGAAGCATCAAATACCGGGTATATCTATTCAATGGTTATAATCCGGAACGGCCGCCTCGCCGCTGAAAAATATTTTAAAGAGAGAACCCCCTCCAGCTATCAGACGATCCGGTCCGTCTCGAAGAGTTTTCTCTCCGCGTTTTTCGGAATTGCCGTTCAGAAAGGAATCTTAAGTCTCGACAGAAAGCTGGTCGATTATTTCCCCGAATACAAACAAAACATAATCGATCCCCGCATTAATAATGTTACGGTTGATCATCTAATTAAAATGAGAGCCGGCTTCAAAGGCGATCAGGAATTTTATTTCACATTTACAAACAGCAGCGACTGGGTTAAAACAATTCTTAGCTCGCAGTTAAGTTTCGATCCCGGGTCGCGGATGCAGTATTCAACAGCAGGAACACATCTGTTATCCGCACTGCTTGCGAGAGGATGCGGCAAAAGTACATTCGATTTTGCAAAAGAGAATTTCTTCGATCCGTGCGGATTCGATGCCCGCAACTGGCCGAAGGATCCGCAGGGAAATTATTTCGGCGGTAATAATATCTATCTTACAACGCGGGACATGGCCGTTCTCGGGTTGATTTATTTAAACAGCGGAAAGCTCGACGGCAAACAGATTGTACCCGTTGATTGGGTAAGTAATTCTCTTGTTACTTATTCCGGCTCTTCAACAATTCCCTGGGGTAATCTTAATAAGGTTGGCTACGGTTATTTATGGTGGCTCGGTGAAGTGAATGGCTTAAAAGTCTTTACGGGGATAGGACACGGCGGACAGTTTGTTCTATGCGTTCCGTCGCTTAATATGATTGTTGCAGTGCAGTCCTATCCGGATAGCGACTGGGCTACGGCCGATGTTCAGGAGAGAGGCGTTCTCAATATAATTGCAAATTACATATTGCCTGCCGCGTTATAATATCTGTAAATAAAACTTTTTCTGAGTTTACACCGGTGCTAATACTGCGTCATTTTAAGGAGGGGGGAATGAAAAGTAAATTCCCGGAACGTAAAAGATTACGCCACAAAGATTTCGATTATAGCAATCCCGGTTATTATTTTATAACAATCTGTTCTGAAGATAAACAAGAAATATTCGGACGGATTGAAAAAGGGAAAATGATTTTAAGTGAATCAGGCAGGATTGTTTACAAATGCTGGTATTCAATCCCGGAACATTTTCCGGATGCTGAATTGGATCAATTTCAAATTATGCCGGATCATTTACACGGAATTATAATTATAAATCCACACTCAAATACCGATGTCGGGGATGCATATTATGCATCCCGAAAAAATAGCGGGGACGCAAAATTTGCGTCCCCGACTGACAGGACAAAAATGCTTCTTTCAATAATTATTCAGCAATTCAAGCGTCAGGTAACGATTGAAACAAGATCACTCCATAATAAAAAAATCTTCCAGCGTTCATTTTACGACCGTATTATCCGCAACGAAAAGGAACTTTATAACATTCGGAAATACATAATTGATAATCCCATGCGTTGGGAACTTGAAAAAGATTCACAGGAAAATCCTGACATGCCATTCTGAATCCCGATTATTCCGGGCCCGGGTCGTTACGGCAAATGTATCGTACAGCGATTCCTTTATGCGCAGATTCTGATTGTCATCAGAATGACACCGCGCATGTAAAACCTAATGCAGAATTATTGGTATGTACAATTGCAAACTTACTAACGATATTGCTTGCGGAAATTTCAGCCGGCGGACTGTATGAAAACAAATCTCCTGATATTCCTCATCGCACTCATTAATGTATCGTGCAAAGAGAATGCACCCACTGTAATTGCGCCGGAGAATAATGCGCCGGTTCTTTCCGAACACTTTGCTTTCGAGTTATACGACGGGCTCGCAAACACCGTTGCTGCGCCTGTCCTTAATAAGCTGAATGAAAATTACAGCAGGATTCTCTCCGACCTAGAATTGACCTCGCTGCCGAAAGTAAATGTTCAGATCTGGAACGACGAGACACATTTCCAGAACGATATGAAGCGCGACCTCGGAGTTAACTACTGGGGCTCCACAGGATACGTTTATAACCTTACAACAGTCAGAGTTCTTAACAGGCACAATCTGCCGCAGACGGTTCTGCACGAATTTGCTCATATTGTTTCTCTCCACGTTAATAACCGTTTTGGAAACAATCCGCGGTGGCTCTGGGAGGCGGTCGCTCTTTACGAAGCGGGCGATTTCGTCCACCCGCGTAATATTTCCTATTTAGCTGCAGGCAGCTTCCCTACACTTGAAGAGCTTAATACGGATTTTAATCAGGGTAATCAGAAAATCTATGCGGTCGGCTATCTCCTCGCCGAATATATTGTTAATACATGGGGTAAGAGCAAGTTTGTGCAGCTGATTAAAACAAACGCCAACATAACTACAACACTTGGAATTACAACGGGACAGTTTGAAACCGGATGGAAAGAATTTGTTGTAAAGCAGTATTTGTAAGAAACATTTTGGTTGTAATATAGCTTATAGAATATCTATAAATGAAGATTTAGTGACAAGGCTTCTGTTCTCGAATAAAAATTAAATGAATAACTTGAGAAATCAAAAACAGCATCTAACCTATGTACGGCCGAATGATGGTTGGGGCATAATAGTACTAAGTTTTTAATATTGTCTTCTCCGCCCCGACTTAACCATTGCAAATGATGGACTTGGCAAATATTTCTGCCATAGTGTTTTATCGGGTCCCAAGAACATATTTGGCATTTTCCCTTATAAAGCTCGTTAAGATGGACAACGAATTCAGCATTTCTTCTTGGTGATTTAGTGTAAAGATATTCAATTCTTTTTTCAGCTATACCGTGTGGAACCTCCTTAAACAATTTATATATAGCCTCTGGATTTTTTGAATATATCAACGCTTCAAGTCTCTCTTCTGGTAAAAGTCTAGCTCTTTCTTCAATTGGTAAAAGTTTTGAATATTCTTTTAAAATTAGATTGTCTTGATAAGATATTTTTCTTAGAGCAGCATGACCCTGAAAAGATTGTCCAAGCAGTTTTGCATTAATTGTAATCGAGAAATTTCTTAAAATGTTCTCAAAATTAGGCTGGACAATAACTTTAAAATATTTAGATCTTTCTAAATCACCCCAAACTCTATATCTACCATATCGATAATTCGAAGGATTATATGTTTTTGCTGTAATAACTAATTCTGACGCTAAAACATATTTACCATTGTTGGTTTTAGTAAATGCCCACAGGCTATCTCCAATTTCGATTTCGTGAAGTAGTTTATTTGATTGGTTTAAATGATAGCTTGCACCGAAATCTAAATCTCGCCTATAATTGTCACCTCGCCAATAATATAATAACGGCATAATTCACTTGTTCGTTGAATTTACAGACATATAAAATTACAAAACTAGATTGTTAATTCAAGCCTGTATCTAACACACATATAAATTTTATCTTTTTTGCTGTCCATCAAAATGCGACATTCATCCGTCTAAAACCTGCATCAAATTTTCCATTCCGCACTTTAGTAGAAATGGTTAATTTATGTATGAAAGAATATTAGTATTAATTAATTAACCAATAGATTCTTCGCCCGGCTCTGCCGGAAGAAGAATGACACAAACAACAGGAGTATGCATGAAGCGGATTGCAGTTGTGCTGGTTCTTCTATGCGGATTTACGATAGCGCAGGAGAAGCAGATCAGCGTGCCTTATACGCGCGTTGTGCTTCCGAACGGATTGAATGTTCTTCTACACGAAGATCATACCGTCCCGATGGTAAGCGTTAATATGTGGTATCACGTAGGTTCGGGCAACGAGAAACCGGGACGCACCGGGTTCGCGCACCTCTTCGAACACTTGATGTTCGAAGGGTCCGGGAACGTTCCCGAAGGTAAATTCGACGAGTGGCTCGAAGCCGTAGGCGGCAACAATAACGGTTCTACAAATACCGACAGGACTAATTACTGGGAGAACGCCCCCTCCAACGCACTCGAACTTGTCTTCTTCATCGATTCGGACAGAATGGGATTCCTGCCCGACGCAATGACGCAGGAAAAGCTCGACGGTCAGCGTTCGGTTGTTAAGAACGAACGGCGCCAGAGCTACGAGAATCAGCCATACGGACTCTCGTGGGAGATCCTCGCAAAGAACCTTTATCCCGAAGGTCATCCGTACAACTGGACGACCATCGGTTCTATGGCAGATCTCGACGCGGCAAGTTTTGAGGACGTTATAGAATTCTTCCGTCTCTATTACGCGCCCAACAATGCGTCCCTCGCTATAGCCGGCGATATCAATATCGAAGAGACAATTAAACTGGTTGAAAAATGGTACGGCGAGATTCCGAGAGGCAAGCCCGTTCCACCAATCGATCCTCCCGCGGCAAAACTTACCGAGGAAAAAATTCTACTACAAGAGGATAACGTTCAGCTTCCGCGCCTCTATATGACGTGGGTTACTCCTGCGTTCTATCATCCGGGCGATACAGAGATGGATCTCCTTGCAAAAATATTTACGTCCGGCAAGGATTCGCGGCTCTACAAACGCCTTGTTTACGAACTTCAGATAGCACAGGATGTAATCGCGTTCCAGAATTCGAATAAACTGAGCAGCGAGTTCTTTATTATAGCTACCGCAAAGTCGGGCCGTACTCTTGAAGAATTGAAAAAAGTTATTCAGGAGGAGATCGATAAGATAAAAGCCGAACCCCCTTCTCAAAGAGAACTTCAGAAAGTAGTTAACCAGACGGAAGCGGAATTTCTGGACCGGCTGGAGAGTGTCGGCGGTTTCGGTGGAAAGGCCGACCTTCTCAATCAGTATTATTTCTATACAGGCAACCCGGATTATTTTAACGAGGACCTTAACCGTTATAAGGGGATAAGCCCCGGGGATATACGCGCAATGGCTCAGACATACCTGCCCGATAACGGAAGAGTAATTCTCAGCATTGTCCCGAAAGGCAAAACGGATCTGGCGGTTCAGAAGAAAGAGGGAGGTGTGAAATGAAAAGGGAAATGAATAAAAGAATAATGGGATTCGCTGCAATTATTTTGTTGATCGGTTCTGCAGCATTTGCGCAGAAAGCCGATAGAACAAAAGTGCCTCAGCTCGGCGAACCGAAGAAACTGAGTCTTCCGGCAATTCAGTCGTTTGAGTTATCGAACGGATTGAAAGTTGTATTGATGGAGAAGCATAATGTTCCGCTTGTTCAGATGAATGTAATCGTTAAATCCGGAATAGCCGATGATCCGGCAGGAAAATCGGGTCTTGCCAATTTTACGGCGGATATGCTCGATGAAGGCGCTGCAGGTAAAAGCTCGCTTCAGCTTGCAGATGAAATAAATTATCTCGGCGTGCGGATCTCAACATTCTCCAGATGGCATAAAACCGGATTGAACCTTCACTCCCCTCTTTCCAAATTCGATGACGCGCTGAAGATCGCGGCGGATATTCTTCTCCGTCCCGATTTTCCTCAGGCGGAACTCGACAGGATCCGTAAGGAAAGACTTACCGCAATTCTTCAATGGCACGATCAGGCAAACACAATTGCCGGTGTAGCGTTTCAGAAATTCCTGTTCGGTACGGATCATCCGTACGGCCGCCCGACAATGGGAAATGAAGTATCTCTGAAAAGTTTTGTTCGCGACGATTTCAAAAACTTCCACGCAAAATATTTCAAATCGAATAACGCTTATATAATTGTCGTGGGAAATATTACTAAAGAACAGCTGGTTCCCAGACTTGAAGACGCGTTCGGCAAATGGGAAAAAGGGGATGTTCCTTCGGTTAAGCTGAAAGAGGCCGGACAGGTTAATAAGCGCGTTATTTATCTTGTTGATAAACCGGGCTCGGCGCAGTCGGTTATTTCTATCGGAAGGATCGGAACCGATCGACTTACGCCGGATTATTTCCCGATAACAGTTATTAATACAATTCTCGGCGGATCGTTCACTTCCAGGCTCAACAACAATCTCCGCGAGCAGCACGGCTATACTTACGGCGCGGGATCGGCATTCGATATGCGTCCGTATGCGGGACCGTTTGTAGCGCGTTCATCGGTTCAGACCGAAGTTACGGATAAAGCGCTTGTTGAGTTTTTTAAAGAGCTTGATGGAATTACTAAACCGATTCCGGCGGAGGAGCTGACAAGAGCAAAGAATTATGTGGCGCTGGGGTATCCGGATAATTTCCAGACCGTTGCAGAGATTGCTGCAAACATCGAGGAGATGATCGATTATAATCTGCCGGGCGATTATTTCAATAATTATATCGGGAAGGTTCTTAATGTGAGTGCCGGGGATGTATCTAAAGTATCAAAGAGATATATAGTGCCGGATAAAATGGCTGTTGTGGTTGTAGGAGATAGAAGCAAAATTGAGGAAGGAATTAAGAAGCTGAATCTGGGCGAGATTAAGCATTATAAGATTGGGGATGTGCTGGGCAAGAAACCGCAGCTTTGATAATCTGAATCATTCCGCAAGGGTAATCTCTCACAAATTATTTGAAGGATTACCTTTGCGGCTTTTTATTTATCCGCCTTAAGCTTTCCAATCAGCATTCTATCACTCGCCATAAATCGTAACAACAATTCTTCTCGCTCCGCCATAGTTGCGGTGTTCACACAAATAAATCCCCTGCCATGTACCAAGATTAAATTCTCCATCCGTAATCGGGATTGTAACAGAGCTTCCCAGCATCGACGCTTTAATATGCGAGGTCATATCATCCGAACCTTCTAGTGTATGCTCGTAATATTTAATGTCGGATTCCGGAACTGCACGGTTGAAAAATGTTTCCATGTCGGAACGGACAGTCGGATCGGCATTCTCGTTTATTGTCAGCGATGCCGAAGTATGCTTAATAAAAATATGTGCAATTCCCCTCCTTGTGTTTTTAAGTTCGGGCAATTGCTGAAGGATCTCGTTGGTAATTAAATGAAATCCGCGACCGATCTGCTTTATTGTAATTTCTTTCTGATGAATCATATCAACTCTTTTACTTATTTCCATTTTAAAAATAATAAACAGATTTGTAAGTATTGTGAATATAGTTGTGCGGTTTGAACTCCCCAATTTTTTTCATACTTTAATTTTAACAATAGACTTTTGTAGAAAGATATTTTATGGCAGGACAAATAAATAATGTTGACGGCACCATCTTAAATAAACAGGGAAGAATTGAGTCGATTGATCTTCTTCGCGGATTTGTAATGGTAATAATGGCGCTTGATCATACCCGCGATTTCTTTTCCGCAGCCCCGTTCAATCCTCTTGATTTAACAAACGGTAACGCATACTATTTTATAACACGATGGATAACCCACTTCTGCGCGCCCGTCTTTGTATTCTTTGCGGGAACTTCGGCATTTCTTTACGGATTGAAAACCGAATCGAAGAAGGAGCTTGCTAAATACCTTGTTGTAAGAGGACTGCTTCTTGTTGTGCTTGAGCTTACGCTTGTCCGTCTTGGATGGCAATTCAATGTTAATTATTCTTATGCATGGGTCCAGGTAATATGGGTCCTTGGTGTTGCAATGATTGTATTAGCGGGACTCATCTATCTGCCATTAAGAGTTACCACAATATCCGGCATTGTAATGATTCTCTTTCACAACTTGCTGGATGGTATTAGAGCAGAGGACCTCGGCTGGTTTAAGACAATCTGGATTTTCCTTCATGACGGGGGCGAAATAAGATTCGGCAGCGACGGATTGTTCTGGGTTGTTTATCCTATCATTCCATGGATAGGTGTAATGGCCGCCGGATACGGATTCGGTAAATTGTTTTTATTGCCGGCGCATGATCGGAATAAAATTCTTATCCAACTCGGTTTATCGGTAACAACTGTTTTCATCATATTAAGATTCATAAATCTTTATGGCGATCCGCATCCATGGATAACACGAGATAATTCGTTCTATACACTTCTTGAATTTCTTAATACCGAAAAATATCCGCCATCACTGCTGTTTTTATTAATGACGCTCGGACCATCTTTTATTACACTCGTTCTTTTCGAAAAGTTAATTGGTCTTCCTAAAAAAATTCTTTTGATATTTGGAAGAGTTCCGCTCTTCTATTATCTGCTTCATGTTCCCGTGATACATCTTCTTGCTGTTGTTCTTGCACTGGCGCAAGGGCTTGATGCAGTTTTTTTGTTTGATAATTCCGATCCATCTAGCTGGCCAAATGAGTTTGGATATGGTCTATTCGGAGTTTACATCGCATGGTTGTTGGCAGTCGTTATTATGTACCCATTATCAAAATGGTTTTATGAAATGAAAAAGAAGAGAAAGTATAAATGGCTTAGTTACTTTTGAAATATTCCGGGGTAATAAAAATCATTCGTTGAAAATTATTACCCCGTTGTTCTGATTTTACTGCTTGTTCTTCTTGTTGAAATTCTTCAGCTCTTTATGAATAATCTTCCACTTTCTTTTCTCTTCAATCTGGGCGGAGATATTCTGCTTCGATTCCAGGTACTTCAATTCCTTGCGCAGCTTAAGATAATTCTCGTATCTCTCTTTGGGTATAAATCCCTTTTCGAGCGCACTTAGCACGGCACAACCAATCTCGTGTGTATGAGTACAATCGGAGTATTTGCACGATTCCGAATAATCATCGAATTCCGAAAAAGTTTGAGCCAGCCCATTATCTGCATTCCAGAGACCGAGCTCTCTCATCCCCGGTGTGTCTATTAATATACCGCCGGAGGGAAGCAGAACCATTTCGCGGCGGGTTGTAGTGTGCTTCCCTCTTGAATCCTGTTCCCGCACTTCATTTGTTGCGAAGCGGTCGTATCCAAGGAGCGCGTTTATAAGTGTCGACTTTCCAACGCCCGAGGAGCCGAGGAATACAATGGTTGATCCGGGCTCAATCATACTTGTTATTGCATCCAAACCATCGCGGTTAAGAGCACTGACAGAAACCGGATTTTCAATTCCCGTCCTTTCTTTAACAAGTTTAACCTTTTCTTCCACGTCATTACAGAGGTCTGTTTTATTCAGAATCACGACGGGTTTTACCCCGCCCTGATATACAACGGAAAGATATCTTTCCAGGCGGTTTATGTTAAAGTTATCGTCAAGCGACTGAACAATAAAAGCGATGTCAACATTTGCGGCTATTATCTGCTCGTCTGTTTTTCTGTCCGCGCTTTTCCGGGATATTTTTGTTCTTCTTGGAAGCGTCTGATGAATAACAGCCAACTCATTATTATTGAAAAGTGTTATTACAACCCAGTCTCCTACTTTCGGTAAATCGCTCTGTCTTTCAGTTTCGAACAGGTACCTGCCCGAAACCTCTCCGATGATCTCGCCGGACCCGGTAAGCACCGAGTAATTTGTTTTGTTTTCAGCGGAGATCCTTCCGCATTTATATGTATTGGAATCGAAATTTTTAAATGAATTATCAAAGAAATCATTCCATCCCAATGAACTAAGATATTTCATTGCATCCTCTCTAATTAAAATTCGTTATAATTTTTTAAATATGCTTAAGCATTTTTAAAGTACGTACTTATCCCGCGGAGAATTTCTCTAAAGGATAAGCAGCTATGCAATGAGAGCAGCTGTTGTGATATGTTGTAAGATGGTTTTAATAAATCATCAAAAATTCTAACGGTAAATCTATAAAAAAAATCATTAATAGGAAGAAAGCCGGACAAAACCGGTCTAATCATTCTCTGTTTATTCTTCACAAAATTTTCTGCAAATTGAGAATGGTTTTTCAACTTTGTATTAACGGTGAGAGATGGAAGCAATTGAGTGGACCGTACAGCTAAGACTAGTTGTTGCTCTTGCATTGGGTTTTTTAGTTGGACTAGAGCGGGAGTCTTCACAGAGCAAGCATAAAAAAGTTTTATTCGGCGGAATCCGGACTTACCCGATAATCAGTTTATTCGGATTCGGATGCGCGTGGCTCTTCACGATGGGAGAGAAATCGATATTGCCGATCGGTCTTATAGCGCTTGCGGCACTTACCGCAATTTCATACTTCTCAAAATTTCAGTACGATCAGCCCGGTGTTACAACCGAACTCTCTGCACTTCTAACTTTCATTGTGGGCGCGCTTGCAATGCTTGTAGATATATGGGCGTCTATGGCGCTTGGAATAATAAACACAATGCTTCTTTCGGAAAAAGCCCGTCTGGAGGATTTTGTAGAAAAACTCGACCGCGTTGAGTTTCTTGCAGTGCTTAAATTTTTACTTGTCACGCTTATTATACTTCCCGTGCTTCCTAACGAGGAGTATACACAGTTCAGGGTGAACCCATCGAAGGTCTGGCAGATAGTAATACTCGTTTCAACGATCGGATTTGTAGGATATATTTTGTCTAAGCGCCTCGGCGAGAAAGTCGGCTTCTGGGTATCGGGGCTTGTAAGCGGAATAGTTTCGAGCACCGCGGTTTCAATTGCATACGGAAGGATGACGCAGCAGAACAACCAGATTTCGAAAAATGCGCTTCAGGGAGTTCTCGTCGCATCGAGCGTAATGTATCTGCGGCTTCTGGTTCTCATCTATATTATTAGTCCATCCATAATATCCTCCTTGTGGTGGCAGATGATATTTCTGAGCGGAACCGGATTTGCAATATCGCTATTTAATTTTCCGACAAAAAAATATAAGGTTTCCAAACTTGGTGACTCGGAGAAACTTCAGAACCCGTTCGAGATAAGACCGGCGTTTATATTTGCCGTTCTCTTCGTTGCCTTATCTTTTATTACCGGACTGGTAAAAGAATATTTCGGTCAATCCGGAATTCTTTCGCTTTCAGTTCTTGTCGGAGTTACGGATGTAAGCCCATTTGTTCTGTCTCTTGTTAATTCGTCGGGATTTACAACGGGTGTAATTGTTTCAGGCATTCTTATTTCGATTTTGAGCAACACAATAATGAAAGGCGCTTATTTCGGATATCTTGCTGAAGATGTAAGAAAAGAAACTTTTTTAAGATTCGGAGTCTTTGCGTTAATCCATATTCCCGTTATCGCAGTTACACTTCTGGTCTGATGAAAAAACTTACGGGATTATTTTCATAAGTTTAAGCGCCATAATAAGTATTGCGATAGAAAGGACGGCTTTAATAAACTTATCCCCTTTTTTAATAGAGTGTTTTGTTCCCCACCATCCGCCGAGCGCATTACCAAGTCCCAGACTTAAACCCCAGTACCAGTTTACATTACCGGAAATGATGAAGATAAGGAGAGCAGGAATTGTCAGAATGAATACGATGAAGACTTTGTGCATGTTAACATAGATAAGGCTGAAGTGCATCATCTTGTTCAGTATTGCCATAAGAACAAAACCGATTCCGATCTGAATAAATCCGCCGTAGAAACCGACCACAACAAATGTAAGAAAGAGAGGTATTGTAATTTTTTTATTCTCGGTGTCGTCATTCTTTTTTGATTTTGATGCCGGGAAGATCATTGTTAAAGTAATTGCAATCATTATTATTCCGAGAATGGTATTGAACAATTCATCGCTAATCTTAATCGCAACGAGGGCGCCAAGAACAGCGCCGGGAAGAGTAATGAGCGAGAGTTTCATGCTGAGGTTGAATTGTTCGTACTGCGCCTTCTTGAAAGTATAAATAGAACTTACATTCTGCATAAGAATAGCAATTCTGTTCGTTCCGTTAGCGGTTGCTGAATCAAGTCCTAAAAAAATAAGCGCAGGAAGCGTAAGCGACGAACCGCCGCCGGCATTTACATTTATTACCGCGGCAATAGCACCGATAATAAATAGAATGAGTGAAGCGATAATATCATTCAATTGTTCAGATCCGGAAATTTTGAATGGCAATCTATAATAAATTAGAGAAAAATGTTGGTGCAGACGGATGGTCTGCACCAGACAGTCTACTTTTTAGGAGTCCATTTTGTAACGGAATTATAGATCGGTTTGAGAGAATAGAGATAATCGTAAATAGCCCCCAGGTCTTCTTCGGTCATGCCGGCATACATTGTCCAGGGCATTGCAGTGTTGTAATCCGTCATGTTAACTGATTGAATCTGGTTGCTGTCCGGATCCATTACTTTGAACCTTGCAATGAATTGTTCTTTCGTCCAGCTGCCGAGCCCTGTGTTTTTGTCCGGAGTTATATTTGCGCTTCTTACAACGCCGCCGGGGAAATTAAATTCCGCACCGCCCGCAAAGGCCTTCTCCATAATGTATTCCCCTTTAACCGATTGAGTGTGGCAATCGAAACACGCCGCCATTTTAGTAACGTACTCTCCATATTTAAGCTGATCGTTTCTGTCCGGTTCCGGTGAGGGATTGAATGATTTAGGCGGAATCGTTTTAACGATGAAGTTGAGAGGGAAGTCGAGACTCCCTTCGGGCACTTCGTTCTCAACCGGTTTGAGAGAGCGGATGTATGCAACAATTGAATAGAGATCCTCTCTTGTCATTTTATTATAGTTTAAATACGGCATCAGTGGAAAGAATGCGTTGCCGTCTTTATTTACGCCGCATGTGATCGCACGGATAAGTTCTCCGTCGGACCAATCCTTCAAAGATGCAGGCGTAATATTTTTTGAATAGAGGGTTCCCGGGAAACCGATCTCTTCACTGAACTTATCGCCCCCCATTCCCCATGTTTCCAATTTAGGAGGACCCGAAAATTTTGTCCAGTCGCGGGATGAATGGCAATCCATACAGACAGCCACATGTTTCGCAAGGTATTCACCTCTGGCGATTCTCGCCGGTGTTATTTCAACCGTTTCATTCGACGGCGGATCTACCTTTGGATATGATGAGTTAAAGTAGATTAGAAATGCAATTACAAGTACAAACACTCCCCCAAGAATGTATGCAAGAATTTTAAAGAATTTATTCATTTGTCCCCTCGCCCCTTTCATTTTTGTGTGAGACACAAATAAGTTAATAAAAACAGATTTAACATCCGATAAAAAAATTAACAGTCTTATGACGCAGGTTTTGGACGAAAGGTTGCTTTAGAAGAAAATTTTTTTCAGAAGAGGTTCCGGTCCGGATAAATCTCCGGACCGGATTGTAGAATTATAATTCTATCTGAACACCAGCAGAAACAGTAATGAATGTGGTTGTTGATGAAGATGTGGTTTCAACAGTTGTATTGCCGGTCTGGAAAGAAGTGCTTGTTCCTACTTCGGCAGCATTTCCGTTCATTTTTGCATCAAGATTCAGAAAAATCTTCGGCGCAACTTTATATAAAAATCCGACACCGATTCCCCAGGCCCCTTTTGTTTCGGTAGCTGACTGACTGATGTCGTAATTTGTTCCTCCGAGATTAACCGAGTTCCCCGATACACTCATTAAATGAAGTCCTACGATTGCACTCACATAAGGTTTGAAATCTGAAACCGAGAAGAAATATTTTCCGCCAACCATCAACGGTATAATTGAGATCGGAGCGTCAACGTCAACGGTAACATTGAATCCGGCTTCTTTTAAAAGATCACTGTAATACTCGTTGTTGAATGCAAATGTGTAATAACCGGCAGAGGCCGACAACTGTATTGATTCGTTCAGATCGTATGTTAAACCTGCGTTTCCGCCGAATCCCATATTATAAACGTCGCCGAAGTCTCCACCGGGCGAAGCTATTCCGGCATTTACGTTAAACCCTAATTTGCTCTGTGCATTGATTACGATAGCAATAAACAGGAAAGAAAAAACAAGTAACTTTTTCATTATGCGCCCTCTTTTTTGTGAAATGTTTATGAAGCATTGCAAATATATAAAAAATGGATTCTTTGTCAATTTAGAAGATTACTTTTATCTCCGGCTGGAAACATGAATTTACTTTTTCAAATTTCATTTCTGTGTTTGTGCAGTTCGTATGAAATGTAGAGATTCTGAAAGAATACATAAAACACAGGACCGATTGCTGAAACGGGATTCATGAATGTAAGAGAAATCCAGATCGTAAACGCGTTATTCTTCTGACCCAGGGATTGGCTTGCCTCGTGGCGAAACTCTTTACCTCCGATGAGCCAGCCGAGACAGAAGAAGAAAATACATAAAAACGCGGATGATGCCGCTATCATCATTACAATTTCCAGGTTCGACGAGAATTCACTGCGAATGTAATTTGAAGCGTCCGATGTTGCGATGTAAATATTGGCGATCAGTATATAGAACGAAACATCCTTCCATTCAGTAAGTTTTTTCCAGACCCGCTGTGAAGTAAATTTTAGAATCTGTGCTGCAGCAAGCGGAATTGAAAATGTGATTAGCACAGGAAAGAGTATATCGAGAACGGATATTTCGGTATTACTCTGCAATATAACCGGAAGAATAAACGGGATTAAGATTGCAACAGCAAAATTATTCAGTATTAACGAGAAAGCAACAAACTCAACTTTTTTTCTCTTCAAGCTTGTGATAACCGGCGCCGCAATAGCTGTAGGAGCAATTGCGGTTATGAATGCCGTTTGGGCAAGTTCATCACTGAATGGCCTTATAATAAAATATATCAGCGATGCTGAAAAAATTATTGTGAACAGAATTATAAAATGTTTCCCGGTGATTATATCCCGGCTGGCTTTGATATCAAGGAATGAGAAGAAAAGCATTACCATTAACAGATACCGGATTAAGAAAGTGTATTCATGTCCGTATGGAAAGATGATCCCTGCGGTTATTGTTAATAGGAGAAGAATAGTTTTCATCGAATCTGCAATTTTGTCCGGTAAACTTATAAAGGAATTTGAAAGCGTGCAATAAGAGAAGTCTTAGCTGGAGTAATTAAATAATTTAAGTATTCCCGCCGGCAAAGAGCCGGCAGGGATCAATCGGGTTTTATTCAACCTGGATCTGTTTGAAATAAAAATCGAATTTTAAATTTCCGGCAGGTACGGTTAATCGTAAAAACTTTATTTCCGGATTGAACGGAATAAATACGAGTCCCCCCACCGAGTCGTCGGGCTTTAGCTCTGTTTTTCTTAGCACTTCATTCTTCCAGAATTTTCTCTGGGATTCGAGATGTTTCATAGATTCGCTGTAATCGATTTCCTCCCGCGCCTGATTATCGGCCCAGACAAAAACATCGTGAACAACTTTAGCCCCGTCATTTCGCGTATCGTCGTCGGATAGATTTCCTATTATACTTAGAAGAGCGAACGCTGCATTCAGTCCGGTAGCAACTGAATGAATAGTCTTACGGCTCTCTTTCTCGCGGTTGATTTGCATCAATTCTCTTTCCGGATCTGCCGCGCGCATCGTTCCGAAATATTCTTCGGTTTCAGAGAGATTCCGGTCTACGGCTTTGGCAAAAATTCCGGCAGGATTTACGAGAATAATCTCTCCGGAACGGTTCATTATTTCTACGTAGTACACAAAATCGTTTTCGGACTGCCCGTCAAATTCAACGGAAATAATTACATCGCCCATCTCTTTCGTAATTATTTCTCTACCGTTATAAACTTCCTTTTCATCAATCGGCTCTGCTTTAAAAATATTCTGAGCCGAGCACCCGGTACCGAGAAGAATGAGCGGCAGGATGGCAAATAGTAAAATGTATTTCTTCATCTTTTTCCCCCTTGTTTATTATCCGGGTTTATCAAATCAAATGCCAGGGGGCGTATTTGAATAAGGAGGATTTTCGCATTCTTCTAATGCAAATAAAATGAACCTGTATATAAAACCAAATTAAACTGTACTCTCTTTAGAACAGGATAATTCTGATATATTGAAGGGCAATTTCAAAAAATTCTTCCGTATAGGATCGATCCGTTCTGAATCCGGACCCCTCCCCGTAAGGTTACGGCATCATCATCATTTAATTACAAATCCCTGCAGACCCCCGTTTAATTGCTGCTCTAGAGATTATTGATCATATATCTCCGTGTTGAAAAATATATTGGAGAATAAATTATTAATAATTAATTTCCACGTGCCTCTCACCGCGATAAATGGCGTTTGTCTTACCCATGATGCGGTGAATAATCTTACTGAAATAATTGAATTAATTCGTTTGGATTAATTCATTATAAATAAATCTCCTTTCCTCAAATTATCCTATTTAGTCAGTAGAGATTATTTATCAATAGTCTTTGTCAAGACTCAGCCGCGCTTATCCGGGATTCAACCTTTTAATAATATAACTGGAGTAACTTAAAATGGAAGGGTTAAATGAAATATTTCCGTACTTCAATTTATCAATGGCTCTTGTGTCTACTATATTTGCGGTCACTCTTACAATTTTAATTAAAGAAATCGTTGGCAAAAAATGGTTGCTTGCCTCTGTTGTAATTAATCTAATAACCTGGCCGGGATTTCTTATTATTTCCATCCTGACCCAATTTACAGAAGATCGGTACTCGCTCTATCAGTGGTATGATGTACTCAATATGTTTGTTCTTTTCGGAACAGCCTGTTTTGGACTTTTTCTTTTTATTAACTGGAGCGCCACACGAATTAAACTGGATTTAATGGATTTTCTTTTTTCATTTAAAGGAAGAATTCCGCGCTCAGCATTCTGGATCTCTTATTGCATTATGTACCCGCTTGGCTTGATTCTTGGCTTCGCCCCATTTACAACCGACGCTGTAGGCCTTGCCAAAATAATTATCTGGATTGTCTACGGACTGTGGTCAATAATGAGTATCTGGATCTCACTTGCTGTTTATACTAAACGCTGGCACGACATTAATAAATCCGGCTTGATGACGTTAATAATTCTTATTCCACTAGTCGGATTTATTTATTTTATTGTTAAGCTCGGATTTACAAAGGGAACGCCAGACGCAAATTCATATGGCGAGAATCCATTGCTCGGTATAAAATTAGAATAAATCTATTCTTGTTTTTGGTGTTATAAGTTCTAGAATAGCGTTGAAACCGAAATCAAATTAAACTGTAATCTCCTTAGAATGCATATACGTTTTATACCAAGGAAATTCCGGGTGGTTTTTAAATAGGCCCGTATTTTTCCAGAATCGTTCGGAAACCGGACCGCTCCCCGGCGGAAGCGGTCCTATTATTTAATTACAGACCTTTGTTAATCCCCGCTCAATTATTTCTTTCAATAGATTGCCGAATTCATCATCAAATAAATCTTTATTAATAACCGCAGTATGAAAGCCGACGGGATTTCTGTATTGACTAATCACCTCTTCGGTAACCAGCTCTCTTATAAACTTCCCTTCCTGCGGAAGTTTGCTTTTGTCCTTTAAATGCTCGTAAAATGTTTCATGTTTTTTGTTGAATTCTATTATTTCTTTCGGTAGTGCCTGCATAAAAACAACTGTTACAAAAATCTGATTTGTGTTTTCCATTTCTGATGTAATGATTAGCAATTCAACTTCCGCCTTCTCGGTTATTTCGAAATTTTCCTTTTTCAGGCTTTCGGATAATTTCCCGGCGAACTTCCTGTTGATTTCCGAATTTCCGGAGTAACTAAGGTACTTGACAGAGACAGTTTTTTTTCCGTCGTCTCCCGAATGAACTGTTTGTACTGTTAATAAAAGGGCTGCAAAAACAGGGATAAATTGATGGAACTGCTTTCGGGTAAACATATTACCTCCTTTACTGTGGATTGGTTTGATTTAGCCTATTGCTTTTAGAGATTACCGCAAAGCAGTATCACTTAAATATATGTTTAGCCCGGTTTATTGAATGGTAGATGTTTATTAAATATAACCCCGGATTTTTCTGGGTGAGGTTATCGGCGGGTTTATACAGCGTTCATTTACCATATTCTGGTTAATTTTTAATATTATTTTTATGGCAGGTATAACTTAATTGTTGAACTTGAATTTAGCAAGTTAAAATTACTCTTTGCGGCTAATCTGAATATCTTTGCGAAAAAAATAAATTAAGCTAACTTACTTCTGTTTTTAAAAGGAGTGGAACAATTGACCGCAGAAAAAAAAGAGAGAATGATCTCCCTGGACGTTTTCCGGGGAATGACGATTGCGGGAATGATAATTGTAAACAGTCCCGGCAACAGCAGTTATGTTTACCCGCAGCTTGCGCATGCCGATTGGAACGGGTGCACATTTGCCGATTTTATTTTTCCTTTTTTTCTTTTCATTGTAGGTGTTGCAGTTACGCTTTCGCTCACGAAAAGAAAAGAGAGTGGTGATAACAAATCAAAATTACTTTTTCAGGTTTTCAGAAGATCGCTCATAATTTATCTGCTCGGTATGTCGCTCGGCGTTTTCCCGGAACTTAATTTTGCAAACATTACTTTTACCGGGGTTCTCAAACGGATTGCCATAGTCTATTTTTTTACAGCGCTTATATTTCTCTATTCAAGTATTCGTATTCAAACAATTATTACAGCATCGCTTCTTATTATCTACTGGTTCCTTTTAACTTTTGTGCCGGTCCCGGGAATCGGAAGCCCTAATCTTGGCAAGGAAACGAATCTGGTCGCATGGCTCGACAATCTTCTGCTTAAGGGATATCTTTCTAACGGGACGTGGGATTCTCTCGGTGTTCTAAGTACTGTCCCGGCAATTGCAAATGCCCTTATCGGCGTTTTAACTGGTCATCTTCTCCTCTCCGACAAAGATCAAATAACCAAAACGGTTTATCTGTTTGTCGCCGGGAATATTCTTCTCCTATCGGGCTACGTGTGGGATTTCTGGTTTCCTATTAATAAAAACCTTTGGAGCAGTTCCTTTGTTCTTTTCACGTGCGGATTTGCCCTTAATCTGCTTGCCCTCTGCTACTGGACGATCGACATTAAAGGTTTTAAATGGTGGACCAAACCTTTCCTTGTATTCGGAATGAATGCGATTACCGTCTATTATCTTGCTGTACTTGCAGGCAGATACATGAAATATATAAAGGTCTCTGATTCTGGTGGAAGTCTGGTCAACCTGAAAGTTTTTATATACAATAATTTCTTTCTCCCCTTATTCAGCCCTGTTAACGCTTCGCTGGTTTATAGCCTTGTATATACGATGATGTGGCTGGGATTTATGTGGATTTTATATTCCAGAAAAATATTTATTAAAGTTTAATATTGAGAAGAAAATTAAAATTGATTTGTATTATCGTTGAGATGAAAACCAAAAATCGTTGAAAGGATGAAACATGAGATTTCCTGTTAAAAATATAAAATCGAAATACGCAATCCTGCTTATAAGAATTATGGTTGGATCTGTATTTGTTTCCGAAGGGATTCAAAAATTTTTATATCCCGACCAGCTCGGTGCGGGACGTTTTCTAAAAATAGGTCTGCCGCTGCCGGAGTTCTTCGGTTTATTCGTCCCGGCAATCGAAATTCTCTGCGGACTCTTTCTTCTGATCGGTCTCTATACCCGTTATGCAGCTGTTCCTCTTTTAATCATTATGATTGTGGCAATAATTTCAACCAAGATTCCAATTCTGATAAATGATGGATTCTGGAAGATGGCTCACGATTCCCGAACCGATTGGTCAATGCTTATCGGGTCAATCTTCATTATTCTGGCTGATAAAGGGAAACTCCCGCTTCACAAATTCATTATTAAGAAAGTAAGAAAAGTAGATGAATAGATTAAAAGAGCTCGCCAGGCTCTTCCTGAAACTTGGATTGATCACATTCGGCGGGCCGGCGGTTCACATCGCCATTTTCGAGGATGAAGTAGTTACACGTAGGAAATGGATGACGCGACAGCACTTTCTTGATCTGGTAGGTGCCACCAATCTTATACCGGGACCGAACTCAACAGAGATGGCTATTCACTGCGGATTTCACCGGGCCGGTATTGCGGGGGCTCTGGTTGCCGGAGTGAGCTTTACATTACCGGCTGTTCTTATAACCGGTATAATTGCCTACTTCTATTCTCTATACGGTAATCTTCCTTCAGCTCAACCTTTTTTATACGGCATTAAACCCGCCGTTATTATAATAATCCTGAACGCCGTTTATAAACTCGGATTTAAAGCCGTTAATTATAATCCCTCTTTCTTTAAAGATCGTACTAATATTAAAATGACCCGGGATTTTGTAAAATTTCTGATTCTCTGTATACTGGCGGTTGTTGTTGTTTCTGCCAATTTTTTAGGCCTGAACGAAATAACCTTAATTCTTGCCGGCGGAATTGCAGGCGGGTCTATTCTTTATTTTTCAGAAAGGAAGAATTTTCTTTTTTCCTTTTCACCGTTTATGGTTTTTCTGCTCTCACCTATCTACTCGTTTGCCGAATCAATTGCTAAATCAGAAATCTCACTTACAACTCTATTCCTATCCTTCCTAAAAATCGGTGCTGTCTGGTTCGGAAGCGGATACGTTCTTGTTGCTTACTTCGACGGCGAGTTTGTTCAGGGATTGAACTGGCTCACACGGCAGGAATTGATAGACGCAATTGCTGTCGGCCAGTTTACTCCCGGACCGTTTCTTTCATCAGCAACGTTTATCGGATTTCAGATTGCGGGATTGAGCGGAGCCGCGCTGGCAACAATAGCGATTACTATTCCGGCATTTCTCTTTGTTTTTATTCTCAACCCGATTATACCGCGTATAAGAAAATCTGAATTTATTTCCCGGCTTCTGGATGCAGTAAATGTAAGTGCTGTTGCCGTGATGTTTGCCGTTGGAGTGAAACTGGCATTAGAAGTTCTTGTTGACTGGCAAACCTGCCTGATTGCGATTCTGAGTACGATAGCTTTTTTTACTATAAAGAAAATAAATGCGGCTTATATTGTTGCCGGCGGAGCCCTTGCCGGCTACCTTCTTTATCTGCTTATTTAGAGTATTAAATGAACTGTACAGCAGTATTTATATTGTCATTTACTATTAATTAAATTATCAGCATCCAGACGAATTTTGCGAGTACCGTTACATCTTTTGAACGGATTCCGTTTTCTGTTGTAAAGAGCTGATTGACAACAATATATAAATCGCTGCCAATTTTCGGCTTCCAGTTGAACCGGTAATTTACATTCATCTCGTTTATTTCATTGTTCCATTGTGCGAAGACCGAGGAGTTTAAGTGTTTCGAAAAAGTATACCCTATTCTTCCGCCCACCTCGCTTGTGTTCAGCACGCTGCTGTTAATTTTGATATGATTGAAGGTATAGTCGCCGGAGACCGTAAGATTTTTATTAACTGTAAAAGTTATTCTTCCTTCAATCTCGGAACGGTTCCCATTATAATACCCGCCCGTAATCATATCAACCTCGCCATAGACTTTTCTCATTGGCGATGTTTCAAATCCTATTCCGTAAGTAGTATACCAGTAGCTACCGGCGTTAACTTTTGTTGTATCAAATATTTCAAAATCCTCATGCGGCCTATCGAACACCCTGTGAATGCCGATACCGATTTCGTCTCCCGATTCAAACTCGATTCCGAGAGGGCTGAACGCAAACTCGGCCGACTCTAACTCTCCGTTGCTACCGTAGATCATCGAGCTTTCGAGCGGTTCGAAACGGAGTTGTTTGATTCCCCCGCTGTTTATACGGGGAGAGATCCCGAGATTATAAACCAGCTGCTGATATCCGCGCCTTGAAACAAATCCGATTTCAGGATCAAATCCCGATTGAATGAACCTGTAGCCGAGATATGTGTCCAGCAGATCGTTCGGATAATCAATATAAAAATTACCGGCCCAGGAATTTTTCTTTCCGTTCTGAAGGTCGGATCGTGCTGCGGTACCGTGAATAACAAGGTTTTTATCACCCAGGAAATCATTAAATGAAAAATGAAAATCACCGCCTATAGAACTTGTATGCTTATCCTTCGAAATTTTATTTGTAAGCATTATCCCGGCATACGATTGATTAAGCAGATCGTATTTTATTCTGGCTGTTCCGTAATTTGTTGAAGGCTCGCCAGATTTTTCCGCCGTCTGCATATCAATCAGTCCGATTTCAACATCTCCCATTCTCCCAACGAGTTTTGCGCCGCCGATAATAGGGATCTCCTGGTTTCTACTGATACCGATTCTCCGGCTGTAAAAAAGATTATTGTTCCCGCCCAGATTGAAGTCGAAAGTTTTTCTCCCTTCGAGAAAGAATTCTCTTTTCTCCGGAAAGAATAATGGAAAGCGCGATAGATTAATCCTTGCGCGATCCGATTCGACCTGTGCAAAATCTGTATTTACAGTTACATCCAGGGAAAGAGTTTCTGTTATTCCATATTTAACGTCGAGTCCGGGCTCAGCCAGATATTTTTTATTTCCGTTGACAAATTGCGCCCCGGAGGAGAAATATGGCATCAGATAAACCGGACTTCCTCTTTTAATATTTTCAATTCCCTCCAGATTACCTGCTTGTGCAATTGTTAACAAGCCCAGGTTTTGTCCGACCGAAGTCCACAGAACCTCTTCATTTTTTCTCCGGATCGATCTTAAAATATTAAAACCCCAGAGCTGCACGCTTCTGTCGTGGAATTTAAAAGTTGAGAAAGGGAATCGGAACTCGGCACTCCATCCGTTTTCAAGAATTGAACACTCCACCTCCCAAACGCCATCCCAATCCTCATTAAATCCGCCCATATCAAATCCTGTAAGAAGCGCATCATCCTGGGAACCGAGAGGATTTGTACCGAACCAGTAAGCGGAGCGGTCGTCGTTGAATGTATCGAAGATCAGTTTAATGTTATCGTCCGCGCTTATAAATCCGTCCCATTTCATTTCGCGCGCAATTATTTTATCCGGCTCGTCATCGTAACAGATTACGCCGATATAGAGATTTTCATCATCATAAATAATTCTGAATTCGGTTTTTAATGAAGGATTGGAATTCGGTATCGGCTCCTGCTGAAGAAAATCATTCGTAATTATCCCCTTCTGCCAGACCGGGTCGTCGAGGAGCCCGTTAATTACAGGCGCTTCATTTACTTTTACGGCTTTTACAGATTTAGATTGTGCGTTGAATGACCCGGAAATAAATAGTGAAATGAATATGATAATATGAATTTGATTATAAGAATACCGGAAACGATCAATAATGGACTGCATAATCCCCCGTTTAGGAAAATAATGTTTGGAAAAATAAAAAAGTATTGAATGGAATTAAAGAAATTCCTGTACGGCTGCCCGATTTTATTATTGAATCAGAGCCGCCACAGGTATGAAGCCTTGAAGAAGAAGCTTCTGGCGGTTTCCTTAAAATTATCCGATGGAATATAACGGCCGTTGAACCATTCTGTTTTTTCATAAAGCGAGCCGTAACCGAAATGAAGTACGGTTCCCGGGATGTAAGTGAATGATGCGAGAAAATCGGTTATTAGCTGCTTTCTGAATTTATTGTATTCTGCGATTCCCCTGAAGAAAAGGTATTTGTTCATCTGGTAAGTCAATCGCAGACGGGTGATCGGGTACTCATAAAGAAGGAGATTGTCGGAATCCCGTTTGAAGTCGGAGAATACAAAATCGATCCGGGCAGTTATCTTCTCGGACGGCTGATAAATTGCAATTGCCTGAACCACATTGCTCGATCCTTCAAACGGAGTTGATGAATAATAAATAGAATTCAGTTTTTTGTAAATAAGAGCAAAGTTCAGGAGATTGGAAACGAGCCCGCCGAATGAAAGACTTAATCCGCCGGTACGGAATCTTTCATTAAGAAAAATTTCGTTTGAGAAAGCATACTTCAATCTGAAATTGAGGCTTCCCAAGAAAAAAATTGTTGCCGCGAGTGAATTATTCGTTTCCCATTTTTTATAGATATTGTCCTTGGTCTGTGCTGTAAAGAGTTCGGTATCGATTCTCTGAATCGATTGAACAGCCGGGTAGAACTTCGGTTTTATATAGCCCGCCAGGGAAGTGATTCCTGTTCTTGTAATATATCCCATGTCCGCCGCAAAATCTTCGGTTACATTTTTTACAGAATAATCCATATCAATATCGCGCGAACTGTAATTGTATTTTAATCCGAATGTATTTCCGAAAACCCGGTCTGATGTGTTAACCGGTTTACTTTGCGAGAGTATGGCATTGAACTCAAACTGGCTCGCTTCAGTCAGACGGATCTGTCCGTCGACCCCGGCAATTCTATTGAAGTAATTTTTCTGTTCTTCGGAAGCGGCAATAATACCCATATAGCTGTCTTCGTTTAGACTTCTTTTATAACGAATGATCGGGAAATGAGTATTCTTTTCCACACCCGGCGCCGGATTTGTTATTTCATCAATTGCATAAATTGCGGCGATAGTATTGCGCTCGCTTAATTTTCCGGCAAGTTTAATTCCGGCGATCGGACTTAATATGTTTCTTGTATGAACAATAGATCGGATCGGATCAACTTCGTTAATAGAGGTTGCAGCAATTCCGAAATTTTCTCTTCCTTCAAGAAAGAAAGGCCGTTTCTCCGGAAAGAAGAGACTGTACCGCAGGTTAATATCAATCTGGCCTGCGTCCGCCTCTACCTGCGAAAAATCGGGATTATAAGTCGCGTCCATAATTAAATCCGAAGTTATACCGTATTTCATGGTAACGCTAAGATCCTTTGTTACTTTCTCGCTTTTAAGTTCTCCCTGCCTGTCGATAAATCTTTCACCGTAAGTTATTGCGGGAAGAATTTCGAAGAGGGTATAATGTTCGATATCGTAATAGAACATCGGCTGCATCTGAGTAAGGAAAGCGTATCCCTTTGCCGGGTCCATTGCAGGGAAACTTCCCTGTTCGGCTCTTCGGCTGATTTTTCTTTCGAAGAAGACCGACATTTGAACAGGATTAGTGTTGGAGTAGCGCAAACTCTTGAGCGGAAGTTTTATTTCAATTGTATATCCGTCGGGATCAATCCTGCCGGCGCTATACCACACAAGATCAATTCCGGTATCTTCGGTATTGCCGGTGAAGCGGCTGTCCTCCTGAATGCCAAGCGGATTAACGTAAAGCGCGTAAAGACTCTGCTGATCGTTAAATGAATCGAGATTAATGCAGATCCAGTCTTCTGCCCTTATATTGTCTCTCGAAGTAACAGTTCCTCTTATTTTCTCCGGTTCCCTGTCGTAACATTTGTATGCGAAGTATAGATTCTCTTTATCGTATGCCATGTAAACGATCGTCTTCTCCGAAAGATCCTTTCCGAAATCCGGGACAAATGTTTTGAAGTCTGAAACGGTCGGCGCGGATCTCCAGATTTCATCGTCGAGACTGGCGTCAATTACGGGAGGTTTTTCAGTGAATAAAGGTTTTAGCGGTTCTCTGGACTGAGCAAAGATTAAACTCGTTAGAAGAAGAAAAAGAAGTGAAATGGAATTGCCGAAATCGCGAAATTTTGTAAAAAGCATAAACCCCGGTCTGCTTTTACTTGTCGACTAAATTTATTACTAAAACTAAAAATATAAGAGTTGGAATTTGCTGAAGTCAAAATAAGGATAGTATTTATATAAAAAAAGCATGGTCGCGATTTTTTTTTAACGACCAGCCTTTGGGAATATTAGTATTATATTCGAATCAGATTAATTGAAACAGATTTTTTATTAACGGAATCTTTTTTTCCTTTCTTTTTTATTACTAACGGCTGAATCGTCCCGCCTTCTTTCGCGCCGGTTATCTCTTCCATCCCTTTTTCCACCCTTTGGTCGGGATTTATCATTTCTCTTACTTTCTTTCCATTCCTTCTTGTCTTTCCAGCGGTCGTTCCCCTTGTTACTATCGCTCTTCCCTTTAGAAGAAGCCGGTTCTAGAACAATAGCTCTTTTCTTATAGCTTTTATCTTTGAATGCATTCAATACGGTTTGTGCAAAGTCGGAATCAACTTCGAAGAACGAGAAATTCTTCAGAAGCTCTATCTTTCCGATCTCAATATTATCGATACCTGTAAATTCGTTTATTAGCCCCATCAGCGTATTCGGTTTTAAATCGTCCGTTCTTCCAAGATTAATAAAGAAACGGGCAAATCCAGAAGCCGCCCCTTTCTCTTTTCCGGTCTTACCGAACTCTCTCGGCGAATTAAGATCGGCTGCTTTTTTATAGTATTCGAGGAAGCGGTTGAATTCAACCGAAACAAATTTTTTGATAAGCTCTTCACGGTCAAGCCATTCAAGTTTTCTGAAAATGTCAGGAAGCATCGGATCGATCTGGGAGTAATCAACTTCAACTTTCTCGACACGATCGATTAAATGAAATAACTGCCGCTCGCATATTTCTTTACCCGACGGAACCGGTACGAAAGAAAATTTCTTCTTCAGCTGCTTTTCAATCTGCTGAATCCTTCCCTTCTCCTTTTGACCGGCAATTACAATCGATATTCCTTTCCGTCCGGCGCGCCCTGTGCGCCCGCTTCTGTGAGTATAAATTTCGAGTTCTTCGGGAAGATTGTAGTTTATTATATGTGTAAGGTGATCTACATCGAGTCCACGCGCAGCAACATCGGTTGCCACTAAAAGCTGAAGGTGCCTGATCCTGAACTTATTCATAACAATATCGCGCTGTGCCTGGGAAAGGTCGCCGTGAAGCGAATCGGCATTGTAACCGTCTTTCATAAGAAGATCGGCAACTTCCTGTGTTTCTTTTCTTGTTCTGCAGAAGATGATGCCGTAAATATCCGGATTAAAATCTACAATTCTCTTTAATGCCAGATAACGGTCTTTAGCGTTTATCAGATAGCAGAAATGTTCGACACTCTCCGCTCCCGCATTACGTGTACCCACTGAGATCTCGAGCGGATCGGTCATATATTTTTTGGTGAGAGCAGCAACCTCTTTCGGCATTGTTGCAGAAAAAAGGAGTGTGTTTTTCTGTTCCGGGGTAACTTTCAAAATTGCTTCAAGATCATCCCGGAAACCCATACTTAACATTTCATCGGCTTCATCCAGAACAACTGTTTTAAGCGATTTGAGATTTACAATTCTACGGTTGATTAGATCGACAAGCCGGCCGGGTGTGGCCGAAACAATGTGAACACCTTTCTGGATTTTCTGTATCTGCCGCTCTATGCTAGCTCCCCCGAATACAGCTGCAATTTTAATTTCGGGAAGATACTTGGCAAAGCTGGCCAGGTCGTCAGAAATCTGGAGACAGAGTTCTCTTGTGGGACTGAGAATGAGGTACTGGATTTTATTTATTGACGGATCGGTTTTTTCAATAATCGGTACACCGAAAGCGGCTGTTTTGCCAGTTCCTGTCTGGGCCAGAGCAACAATATCCCTGTAATCCGATTCCATCAAGTGAGGAATTACCTTTATCTGTATCGGCATCGGATTCTCAAAACCGAGTTCTTTCAATGCTTCAAGTATATTTCTGCGGATCCCCATTTCTTCAAATGTGTTCATTCGTTTTTCCATAAAATTGATATTCAAAGATATGCTTTAATTGAATTATAAGTTGGATAATTATTTTCTGGTTGAAAAGTGAAATTGAACGGCCGGAATATTAAAGTTGATTTAAACGGCGGCTTGAACCGGCCGCCGTTTAACCTGAAATTCTTAATCGACTGATCCTGCTGCAGATCCGCGGGCTTTACTTCTTTCAATTGATTGAAGCACGAGGTAACGGTCGCCAAACTTCTCAAGATTCTCAGTTTCAACATCGAACTGATCGAAGTGACGCTCTTCATCTGCAACGAGAGCTTCAAATAGATGTTTTGAAACCGAATCGGCATTTGCAGAACACTCATTTGCCCAGATATTGTATTCTTTTGCGCTTTCGTGTTCCATTTGAGCGGCTTTCTTCAACATCTCTTTTACATCGTGAATCTTATCAACAGGATATGCAGGAACCATTTCGACTTCGCCTTTAAGAAAGAGAATTCTCTCGGCTAATTTTTCGATGTGAATCATTTCTTCGATAGCTGTTTTCTTGAAAAGATTTGCAAGAAGGTCGTATCCCTGATCGTCGCAATGAAAATGAAAATACATATACTGATGTACGGCATGTAATTCGTCCGCTATAGCTTTGTTCAATAGAGCCTGACTTTTTTCGTGCATTGTTGTCTCCCTGTAAGTGTTGAAAACTTTATATCACAAAATAAGAAATAGTCATCAAATAAATCTTTTGTCCTCCGGCCATCAACCACATCTTATTTTATTTCGAATTCAAGATTACCCGCGCCGGGATATTTTACAACAACGGTATCCCCGCTTTCATATTTGTTCATAAGCAGAACCGATGAAAGAGGATTTATTAAATACCGCTGAATGGTTCTTTTAAGCGGACGGGCACCGAATGTTACATCGTATCCGTGTTGAAGCAGAAAATTTTTTACCCCCTCTTCAATTTCAAGCTGTAAACCTTTCTCTGCAAGCAGTCTGCCTACTCTCTGTAATTGCAGGTCGATTATCTTTTCAATTTCATTTTTAAGAAGTGGTTTGAAAAGGACAACCTCATCAATCCGGTTCAGAAATTCCGGACGAATGGTTCTTCTCAATAATTCAGACAGAGAGAGTCTCAGTTCCCCCATCATATTATCGAAATTTTTTTCATCAAGTCCTGAAAGTTTTTCCTGAATCAGATGTGATCCGAGATTTGACGTCATAATGATTATTGTATTTTTGAAATCGACCGTTCTTCCCTGATTGTCGGTTAGCCGGCCGTCATCTAGCACCTGAAGGAGAACATTGAATACGTCGTGATGCGCTTTCTCGATCTCATCGAGCAGAACAACAGAATATGGTCTTCTTCTAACGGCTTCTGTAAGTTGTCCCCCCTCGTCGTATCCGACATAACCGGGAGGCGCTCCGATGAGGCGCGATACGGAGAACTTTTCCATATACTCGCTCATATCGATTCTTATCATTGCGTGTTCATCGTTGAAGAGGAATTCAGCCAGTGCTCTTGCGAGCTCTGTTTTACCCACACCTGTTGTACCGATGAATATAAATGATCCGATTGGCCGGTTAGCATCCTGAAGGCCGGCGCGGGATCTGCGAATAGCATTGGAAACTGCGGCTACTGCATCGTCCTGTCCGACTATACGTCTGTGGAGCTCTTCTTCAAGCCGTATCAGTTTACTCCGTTCGCTTTCAAGCATCCGGCTTACGGGAATGCCGGTCCACTTTGCAACAATTTCAGCAACATCTTCTGCATCCACTTCCTCTTTGAGCATTTTACTTCCCTTCTGAATTAGAGCGAGATCTTCCGATTCTTTTTTCATTCTGCGCTCAAGCTCGTTAATAACACCGTACCGGAGCTCAGCAACTTTACCAAGATTTCCTTCTCTTTCAAACCGGTCGGCATCGTTCTTAGCTTTTTCAATTTCGCTCTTCATTGTGCGTAATGACTGAATCTTTTCCTTTTCAAGTAGCCAGTGACTTTTAAGCCGGGTTCTTTCTTCCATCAGTTCGTTTAATTCGGCTTGCAGATCTACGAGCCTTGAAGCGGAGTCGGAATCCTTCTCTCTTTTCAATGCTTCCCTTTCAATCTCGAGCTGTTTAACTTTTCTTTCTACTGCGTCAAGCTCCTCCGGCATAGAATCGATTTCAATTCTTAGTTTGGAGGCTGATTCATCGATCAGGTCGATCGCTTTATCGGGCAGGAACCGGTCGGTTATATATCTGTTCGAAAGTTGAACCGCCGCTACTATTGCGCCGTCTGTAATTCTTACGCCGTGATGAACCTCGTAACGTTCCTTAAGTCCGCGCAGAATTGAGATTGAATCCTCTTCGTTCGGTTCGCTTACAAGGACAGGCTGAAATCGTCTTTCGAGCGCGGCATCTTTCTCGATGTATTTACGGTATTCGTCCAGAGTTGTAGCGCCGATTGCATGAAGCTCGCCTCTCGATAGAGCCGGTTTAAGAATATTGGCCGCATCCATAGCTCCGTCTGTTTTTCCTGCACCGACAAGCAAATGGAGTTCATCTATAAATAAAATTATTTCGCCTTCTGATTCCTGGACCTCTTTAACAACAGCTTTCAGCCGTTCTTCGAACTGCCCGCGGAATTGAGTTCCGGCAATAAGCGCGCCCATATCGAGCCCGACTATTCTTTTGGTACGCAGAGTTTCCGGTACATCTCCGGCTACAATTCTGTGCGCGATACCTTCTGCGATAGCGGTTTTGCCGACGCCCGGTTCTCCGATAAGAACCGGATTATTTTTTGTCCTTCGCGATAAGACCTGAAGGACTCTTCTAATCTCCTCGTCGCGGCCGATTACGGGATCGAGTTTATTCGACCGGGCAAGTTCGTTAAGATCGCGGCCGTATTTTTTTAATGCTTGATAAGTATCTTCCGGATTCTGTGAAGTTACCCTCTGGTTCCCGCGAATATCTTTTAGAGCGGCGAGTATAACATCCCTGCCGATACCGTTTTCGTTTAAAAGTTTTCCGGCGGAAGACTTATCCTCGCTCAATGCGAGAAGTATATGTTCGTTCGAAACATATTCGTCCTTTAGCTTTCTCGCTTCTTCCGCAGAATTGTCGAATATACGCGCGGTGTTCATTGAGAGCTGCTGGTTGCCGGTTCCGGAACCGGTTACTTTCGGGAGTTTTTCGAGCAGTTCACCTGTTTTTATGCGCATCTGATTTATGTTGCCGCCGGCTTTCTGAATTATTGAATGCGCAACATTCTGCTGGTCCTGCAGAAGAGCGGCAAGGAGATGTTCCGGCTCTACAATCTGATTATTATAATTCTGAGCAATCTCAATTCCGTTCTGAATTGTATCCTGTGCTTTGACTGTAAACTTGTTGAAATTATATGCCATTTCTTTCACCAGAATTTTACTTTGTAAATTTAACTTTCATACAAAATAGTTTCTTAAAAAGTTTCACAACTAATCTAAATATTAATGATAATTAAAATATAAACTTATAGTATCGCTATTTGAATGGATGCCGACTCCCAATGTTTTCTTGTTAGTGCAAATCTATTATTATAATTTTGAATTCTTCTTGAGAAAGATTATGACTCATATATTATTACAGAACGAAGATACAATTGTTGCGCTCGCAACACCCCCGGGTATCGGTGCGATCTCTATTATCCGTATCAGCGGACCGGACAGTATTCCTGCAGCGGATAAGATTTTTAACGGTAAGAAGCCATTAAAAGACTCGCCAAGCCATACGATCCATTACGGAAAAATCTTTGATAAAGACCGGTTAATTGATGATGTGCTTATTTCGGTTTTTCACACACCGAATTCATATACCGGTGAAGATTCAATTGAAATCAGCACTCATGGAAGCCCGCTTATTGTTCAGAAAATAATCTCGCTGATTGTTGAAAATGATGTCCGGCTCGCAGAACCGGGCGAATTCACAAAACGCGCATTTCTAAATGGAAGAATCGACCTGGCCCAGGCGGAAGCGGTTGCCGATATAATTAATTCGAGTACTGAAGCCTCGCTTAGAGGAGCCAGGAATCAGCTCGACGGATTACTTTCCCAGAAAGTCGATCAGCTGCGGGAACTGCTCATTAATACATCATCCTTGATTGAACTTGAACTCGATTTTGCCGAGGAGGGTCTCGAATTCATGTCGTTAAAAGAGATTCTAAAAAATATCAATACAATAGAAGAGGAGATTGACAAGCTCCTTTCGAGTTATTCATTCGGACGGATTATACGTGACGGCGTTAATGTTGCCCTGGTAGGAAAACCGAATGTAGGGAAGTCGTCACTCCTGAATTACCTTTTGAAAGAGGCGAGAGCAATTGTAAGCGAAATTCCCGGAACAACGCGCGATATTATCCGCGAAGAACTTACAATTGACGGAATCCTGTTCCGGTTATTCGATACAGCCGGTATCCGGAAATCCATCGACGTAATCGAAGTAGAAGGTGTAAACAGAAGCCGGGCAGCCGTTCAGAATGCCGATATTGTGCTGTTTCTGAATGATGCGACAGTCGGATTCAGCGACGATCTCTATTCTGATTTATTACAATTAACAAGCTCGGATAAAATACTTAGCGTGGTAAACAAGATTGATATTGCAGATTATTCACCTGAAAAATTTGATGCCGGAATTTCTGCAAAAACCGGGAAGGGGATTGATCAATTATTCGGGAAATTGAAAGAAAGGGCGATCGGGACTCATAGTTATTCCGAAAAATCGGCGGTGGTCTCCAATCTCCGTCATTTCAATTCTCTTAAGAAAGCCCGGTTTCATCTGGAAGGGGCAAAAAAATCGATCGATGGAAAATTGACAGGTGAGTTTATTGCCGTAGATCTTAGAAATGCCGAGAGCTCTTTGGGTGAAATAATCGGAAAAGTAACTTCCGATGATATTTTGAACAATATTTTCTCCAAATTCTGTATCGGGAAATAGATGTTTCATGTGAAACTCTGGAAAGTTCCGGTTTCTTTTGTGTCGGCCGGACTCACTTGAATTCCATCTACCATTAAACTGTTATTTGTTTCATGTGAAACAGAAAGACTTTTATGAAGGAATATGATGTAATAGTTGTTGGTGGCGGACACGCTGGCATAGAGGCCGCAATAGCGGCAGCCCGGATTGGCTCCTCTGTGGCTGTAGTAACTATGGATAAAGAGGCGTTCGGACGACTTTCGTGTAATCCAGCTATTGGAGGAAGCGCTAAAGGCCATTTAGTCCACGAAATCGATTCCCTTGGCGGTGTGATGGGGCTTATTGCCGATCAATCCGGGATTCAATTCAGAACTTTGAATAAGTCGAAAGGTCCCGCTGTCTGGGCCGGCAGGAGTCAGAACGACCGGAAAATCTATACCAAAGTTGCCGGCGAATTCGTTAAATCGACTCCGAATGTTGATATTTTAGAAGATTCCATTATTGAAGCAATAGAAGAAGATAAAAAAATTGCGGGCGTTAGAACTCTTAAAGGTTCAGAGATTAAATGCAAAGCCCTGATCGTCTGTTCCGGGACATTTTTAAATGGACTGATGCATACAGGTATGGAATCAGTTTCGGGAGGAAGATTTGGTGAACAACCATCCATAGGACTTACCGATTCACTTATTAAAATGGGATTTGAAGCGGGAAGACTAAAAACCGGCACACCACCAAGGCTTCACAAAGATTCAATTAACTGGGGAATTCTCGAAGAGCAGCCGGGGGATATTCCGCCTTTACCTTTTTCAAGAAGAACTTCTAAAGAAAATTTTCCGCTACTCCGGCAGGTCAGCTGCCATATCACTTATACCGATCTTTCAGTTCATGGAATTCTCCGTAAAGGATTCGACCGCTCACCCTTGTTTACCGGACTTATTCACGGGGTAGGACCGCGTTACTGTCCCTCTATTGAGGATAAGATAAATCGTTTTTCTGATAAGGAGAAACATCAGTTATTTCTTGAACCCGAAGGACTCGATTCCGATCTGATCTATATCAACGGTTTTTCAACATCACTTCCCACCGAGATTCAATTTGAAGCTCTTAGAAAAATTAAAGGACTCGAAAATGTTGAAATGGTCCGGCCCGGCTATGCTGTTGAATACGATTACTTTCCACCATATCAGGTCGATCTTACACTCGAAACTAAATTGATAGAAGGACTCTACTTTGCCGGGCAGGTAAACGGAACTTCCGGATATGAAGAAGCTGCAGGGCAGGGACTTATTGCCGGAATTAATGCGGCTCTTAAAATTCAGGGAAGAAAAGAGCTCGTTCTTAAAAGAAGCGAAGCTTATATAGGTGTTCTGATTGATGACCTTGTGGGGAAATCCACTAACGAACCGTACCGGATGTTTACTTCCAGAGCAGAACACAGATTGATTCTCCGACAGGATAATGCGGACAGACGTTTAATGAAATACGGCTACGAATTCGGATTAATCCCCGAAGAACTTTATAAGGAACTTTCGAGAAGAGAAGTACAGATTGTAAAATCGAAGGAGTTAATCAGTAAAATAAAAATTACCCCGAACCTAATAAATGCATATCTGGTTAAAATTAATTCGCCGGAATTGAATAACTCCGAGACAATTGAAAAAATAATCAAGCGTCCCGAAGTCGCTCTGCGCGAGACTCTAGAATGCGCTAATAACGGCGAGGGTCTCTTCGATGAACTTTTAAACGACGGAAAAGCGATCGAACAGATAGAAATTGAAGTAAAGTACGATGGATATATTCAGCGGCAGTTCGATCTTATAAACAAAATGGACCGGCTGGAGGACACGTTAATACCATTAAATTTCAATTACTCTAATTTGAATTCTATTTCTACCGAAGGAAGAGAAAAATTAAGTAAAGTGAAACCACGGTCGATCGGACAGGCTTCCAGAATCTCCGGAGTGACACCTTCAGATATTTCCGTTTTATTAGTATATTTGAAAAGCTAATTTTTAGAGGGTTTGTTGGATCTTCAAGAGCAGTATTTACGCGAGCTAAAGATGCTCTTCTGGGAAAATAGTCTTAATCCCGATGAATATCAGCTTGATCGACTTGCCAGTTTTGCAAATTTAGTTACACAGAAAAACTCTAAAGTCAACCTTATCTCCCGCAGGGATATCCCCAAAATAATCGAAAACCACGTTTTCCTGTCGGCTTTTGTTTCCGAATTTATTCCTCCAAAAGCCACAAAATTTCTCGATATCGGTACGGGCGGCGGATTTCCGGGTATTCCTCTGGCTATTACACGACCGATGCTGAGAGGAGTTCTTGTTGATTCAACAGCGAAAAAAATTGAAGCCGTCCAGGAGTTTATTAGTAAACTTAAATTGAATAATGTTACCGCTGAAAATTTCAGAGTCGAGAGCGACGAGTTCAAAGAGAAGTATGCTAATTCATTCGACATAATTGTAAGCCGTGCGACTGTTCCTCTCATCATCCTTTTCAGGTATGCCCTACCTCTGATTAAGGAGAAGGGTTATATTATTTCGATGAAGGGGGGAGATCTTACAGACGAATTCAAAACGGCCGAGCTTAAGTATAAAGCCAACCTTAAAAAATCGACAGTGTTCGAACTCGCTTACAAACCGAATAATGTAAGGAACGAAAAAGGGAAGAAGCTGATTCTTATAGAACTTGTTAAATAAGCTGAGCAGTCCCGATTTCAATCACGAAACTCCATCAGACCTTCACCGGTCGAGTCTGCTGTTAAAGTTTTTATCCGGTTAAATTTTTATTTTGCAGATAACTTAAATTCCAGTTAAATGAAAACAGAAAAATTTCTTCAGTATCCGCCCCAGCGCGACGTTATATTTGTACTAGGAGCCGGCGCTTCCAGACCGGACGGAGTTCCTCTCCAGAGAGATACGCTTCCACTTATTATATCGGGTAAGATTGAAGAGATTGAAAATTCTGAGATCGGAAGGATCGTTACTGAATTTATAAAAGATAATTTTGAATTCAATGTCGATACAAACAAGTTCCCGCAGCTCGAAGCCGTATTCGGTTTCCTCGACTATTTTATTCAGCAGAACGAAAGTCTCAGCATAAAATATCCGAATCAGAAACTCCGGGAGATTAAAGAATATTTAATCAAACTGATTCATTACGTTGTTAATCTTCAGACCGACAAAACAAGTCATTTCTATCAGCTCTTCTGGAATTCGATTACAGAAATAAATCCCAATACTTCAATAATAACATTAAACTACGATACTCTTCTTGAACAAGCCTTCGATCATCTCTTTAAAAAATCCGGTTACATCGATTACTCGATCCCTTTCATGAATTACGAAAAACTTCCAGAGATGAAACAATATAACTTCTGGATAAATCCGAAAGAACCTGTCCTTGTCGAAGAAGACGAGAATCCTCTCCCTTTTAAAATTCTCAAACTTCACGGGAGCCTCAACTGGAAATACTGCAACTGCTGCAATCAGACACTTCTGACGCCCTGGGACCGAGGGATCGACCTGAAGCGCGGAAAATTCCTCGGTTACACATATCCCGACAAACTTGAATATGAATATACATGCCCGATCGACGGAACCGATTTTCAGACTCTCATTGTTCCGCCGAGTTATCTGAAAATCTTAAGCCACCCGATTATATCGCAGCTGATGACCGTAGCATCGCGCGAAATCAGAATTGCACGCAAGATCGTTTTCGTCGGCTATTCACTCTCGGATGCAGACATACATGTAAAAGCCCTCTTTAAAAAACAGATGAACGCAAACAAAGAGGTTATAGTTGTAAACCCGAAGAAGAAGGAATCCCTCGAACTTAACTACAGATCGCTCAGCCGTAATGCACGGTTCATCGACATGAGTTTCGAAGAATTCGTCAGCGACCCGGCACAGCTCAAATCTATTTTATCCTAGATTTCGATTGACTCATTCAATTTTGTGCTCTATTTTTATACTACTTTATTTCAATAGCGGATTTATTTAGAATGCTTTCTAAATTAGCAACCTTGATACTTGGTATTCTTTCGGAGAAGGAGAGAAATCCCTACGAAATTACCAAGATGCTCGAATACCTGAATACTAAAAAATGGCTCCCACTTGCCGACTCAACTGTCTATGCAACGATCAACAATCTAAAGAAACGGGGATTGATAAGCGGCCGTATCGAAAAGCTGAGCAACCTTCCGGAAAAGACTATCTATAATATTACGCCGGAAGGTGAGTTCGAACTTCAGGAATCTGTTACTGGATTTTTATCCGAGGATAATTACCAGCCGACCAACTTTGATATAGGCATACTTCTGATGAACAACCTTAGTAAAGCCGAAATACTTATCAAGCTGAAGAAGAAGCTCGAGCGGCTCGAATCCAATGCGTTCGATATCAGGAAACAGGTCTTCGCTTTCGAAAGAGATGCGAACAAGATTGCTTTTACAAGCCTGTCGATGCTTAAACACCGGCTCCATATAAGCGAGGCGGAAATCAAAACTATTAAAGAACTTATAAAAGAATTGAATATTAGAATGGAAACTCCGGAGCTCTCGCCGTTCGATATGAGAATGGTCGATTCCTGAAATACGGTTTCTTCCAGTAAAAAATTTTTGATTCACCAAAATTCCTATACACATATTCAGCAAATTCGTTCCGTCAAAATCGATCCGGTAATATGAAACGAAACCTGTTCTTCTTATCATCACTTCTGTTTATCATTCTAATTCTCTCATGTTCCGGCTCGTCCACTGTTTCTGTTGATGATAAAACCGGAAACCGCGGTCTTGTAATCGACAATATCAACGTGGCTGCGGGTGTGCCGGCCGATCAGGATTCTACGGACGATTTTATAATTATCCGTCAGCAATATGTATTGAGTTACAATCCCGTTCGGAACGTTCCCAACTGGGTAAGCTGGAATCTCGACAGCTCCTGGTTCGGCGATGCATCAAGGTACAAAGGATCGTTCATTGCCGATACAACCCTTCCAGATTCATTCTACCGCGTTAGGCATTCCGATTATACCGGCTCGGGCTACGACCGGGGACATATGGTTCGCAGCGAGGAAAGAACAAGAAACGACGAAGACAACAAATCTACATTCATACTCTCGAGTGTTCTTCCGCAGCGCCCCGATCTCAACAGGGGAGTCTGGCTGGACCTTGAATACTTTTGCGAAGACCTCTGTAAAAATGAAAAGAAGAAACTCTTTATAATCGCCGGCGGAATATTCCGGTCGGAGAACAGGATTAAGGAGAAGATCGCCGTCCCCGACAGCTGCTTTAAAATAATTGTTGTTCTTAACGAAGGGGAGTCGGTTGAATCCGTTACAGATACAACAAGCGTTATTGCCGTTGTAATGCCGAATGTAAATGGAATAAGAAGCGTTCCGTGGAGTAATTATGTTACAACTATCCGCCGTATTGAATCTTCAACCGGATATGATTTTCTCTCCAATGTTAGCCGCTCTGTTCAGGAGATAATAGAGAAAAGAATTTATATCAGCCGGAATACGAATTGAGTCCCCATCTCTTTACTTCTACTGTGTCTTAAACTCCCGGTAAGCCGCCCTAACCGAAGGGCCTTTCACATAATAATCGAATAGGACTTTTTTCAGTTTGGAATCTCCCGCAAACAAAAGTTCAAACTCTTTAAGATTAACAGCCGACAGAGTTTCATCGAGCGATTTACCCGATGTAACCGCTTCTCTTGTCTGTTTGGTTATTGATTCGAAGAGCAATTCCATATTGCGGATAAATAAATCATCGTACATTACTTTGCCGTGCCCCGGTACAATTATCCCGGCATCGAGAATGCGTAAATTCTTAAGAGCGGAACTCCAGGCGGATATGTGCGACTGCTCGCTTCCTACAAGCGGAACAGGTGAAACTACAAGGTCTCCCGTAAAAAGTATTCTCTCTTCAGGTAGGAATACAGCAATATCACCGGCTGTATGCCCGCTGCCCGGTTTGATCAGCTTGATCTTTCTGTTTCCGCAATCGAGTATTAATGAATCGCTGAAAGTTATTGTAGGTAGAATGAATTCCGTCTTTGGAACTATGTCAAGGTAATGCTCTACTAACTTGATATCGCTTAAATAGCTTTCACGCTCTTCATCAGTAATCGGGCCGCCGCCGAAGCTTTCATTTTTTTCAAGTAGGGATTTCAAATATACAACTCCGCCCGGCGCACTTTGAATCATATTGTTTCTGTTAGCCAATCCATGAACAGGCAGGTATTCTTTTGTATTCGTATGAGCAATAAACTCAACCCCGGGATATGCATCACGGTAGTATTGATTACCGGTAATATGATCATCATGCCAGTGAGTATTGATTACATACTTAACTGGCTTGTCGGTTATCTTTTTAAGTCCGGCAATTATTTCTTTTGTTGCTTCCGGGGCATCGATTACTACAACGTCCTTTTCGTTTATAATGAATCCGCTGTTGCCGTCGCACATCAGTCCCGGGGGATCCTTCCGGACAACACCGTAGACATTCTCCGCAAGTTTCTTCAATTCAAAATTCGATGCCGCGCTTTGCGCTTCGATCGTTGCAACACTAAAGTAAAGAAGTAAAGATAAAACGGGGAGGAATTTATGTCGCGCCATATTATGTTCTATGGTTTAATTGATTTAGGATAGGACGCCCCAAAACCGCTCCGGTTTGATGGAATAACGTTATAACTATTTCTCTTTAAAATACCCCGTGAAAAGCATATTAAGATTGCCGGAGTAAAAAATTTAAACAATGTCTTCAATTATAAAGACGGTAAAGTGTTAATATTTTAACCTGTCTTTTGGATAAAAGAGAAAAAAATAGATATATTAAGACATCGAGTCCCTCAATATTTTTTTCACACAGATGAAAGTAATATAATGAAACACGTTTTTACTTTTCCGTTTTTTTTTGTTGTATTCCTACTTCAAAGCTGTACTTCAAACCAATCTCAATTCGTAACCAGAGAAAAATTTCCTCCTGGAACAGCCCATATTGTTGGTCTGATTGGAACTATAGAAACCGCAGGCTCAAATTTCTTAGTAGAATTAACCGTAACCCAAATTCTTGGTTATGGCGCGGCGTCTTCTCCAATTCCCCAAAATTCAAACTTTACCGCTCTTGCAACACTCGATGCGGTAAAAACATTCCTCTCCAAAACAAATAAAGGGGAATCATATACCATAGAATTGAAGTTGTTTCAGGGAGGAGTTGATACAAAAGATTCACACAAATGGGAAATTATTTACATATCTAAAAACAATTAACGAAAGGATTTATGAAAATAAAATCTCAAATTACCGGCTTAGTTGTATTATTAATTGCGGCATTATTTTCTTCCGCTGATTTAGGCATCAACTCAAGTTCCATATCTCCAAAAGTCAGATCCTCTGGCAGCCCCAAGGCTAAAATTGAAAGTAAAAAAATGAGAAGCGATTACTTTTTTAACAAGCTTCGTGATCCAAGACTTAATGAGATTCCATCGAATATACGAGAAATTGAAATTACTTATTCCAAAACATTACCCACATCACGGAAATTATTTAAAGGAAACAATACTCTTAAATTTGACTGGCAGGAAGCCGGACCGGTTGATTTAGGGGGAAGAACCAGAGCCCTGGCAATAGATATAAAAAATTCTAATGTTATTTTGGCCGGGGGGGTTAGCGGGGGTGTATGGAAATCAACAGATAAGGGAATAACATGGAATTTAAAAACGTCGCCAAATGAAATACAAAGTGTTGTAGCTATAGCTCAGGATACGCGAGATGGCTTTACAAGTACCTGGTATTACTCTGCCGGAGAAATGGATGGTTCCGCTGGCGATAGAAGCGGTGGTGCGAAGTTTTACGGGGGCGGCGTTTATAAATCAACCGACAATGGTGAAACCTGGCAAATACTTCCCAGCACAAAGGTTCAGAGTAATGTTGAATGGAGCGATATTTATTCTTTTACAAACGAAATTATTGTCAATCCGAAAACCGGATCTGTTTTTATTGCAACCAACGCTGGACTTATTGTAAAATCAACAGATCAGGGAAATACTTTTACACCATCACTGGGCGCATTGAATGAGCACTTGAGAACAGATATTAAGGTAAATAAGGATGGAGCACTTCTCGCTTCTTTATCACAAAAAACAAACTCACAATCGCAATCGAATAATCCCGGATTTTATTATTCAACTGATGATGGGGCTACATGGAAATTTATAACCAGCGCAAATTACCCTTCAGAGCATGACAGAACTGTTCTTGCATTCGCCGCATCAAAACCAAATGTTGCTTACGCTCTTATGAATACGGGTAATAAATTTCAGAATACGCAAGCGGATGATTTGCGCATGTTGAAAATAGATATTAATACCGAACAAATAGAAGATTTAAGCAACAATATTCAAGTATACAGCACCGAGGAAAATGGATTGCTGAACAGTCAGGGTAATTATAATATGGCTTTAGCTGTTCACCCCGCAAACGAAAATATTGTCTTTTTTGGTTTAACCAATGTCTATAGAACTTTAGATGGTTTTGCGACAAAGATTGAAGATAAAAAAGTTAATTGGATTGGTGGTTACACTGTAGAAAATAATAACAGTTCTCATCCGGATCTTCATCCAGATGTTCACGCATTTGTCTTTGATCCTAATAGTGCGGATGATTTATGGGTTGCTCATGATGGAGGATTAAGTTTTACTTCACAAGCATCTACAACAAATTATCAAGAATTATTTCCATGGACGAACAAGGATAGAACATATAACGTAACGCAATATTATACTATGTCGATTTACGATACCCCTAGCGACAGCAGGCTTCTTGGCGGAACACAGGATAATGGAACGCCTTATTTCAGGTTTGATGGCTCTAATGCATCTCCGCATAGAGATGTTAGTACCGGAGATGGTTCATATTCTTATCTTGGTGCTAAATATGCGTTCGTATCAACTCAAAATGGTTCCGTGGTCAGATTAGGATACGACCAGAATGGAAATCCCGATCCAACCCGGTGGAGCAGTATAACTCCCAATGATGCAACAGGTCAATTATTTATAAATCCTTTTGTTGTTGATCCGCAAGACGAGGACTATATGTATTACCTTGCCGGTAATTTACTTTGGAGGAATAAGGAGTTAAGTAATCTTCCTGATTTCAATCCTGATAAACTTTCACAAGGGTGGACATCGTTAGATTTAAACCTACCGCAAAATTATGTCTATACTACATTAAGTATTTCGAAGAATCCCGCCCACATTTTATATCTGGGCGCATACTCCGATGCCGGTAACCCGGTTGTTTTTAAATTAGAAAATTCAAAAACAGGTACGGCTGCGGTCAATATTTCTCCCAACCTTTCTCAGGTAACCTCTGGTTCTTATGTTAGCGCCATTGCTGTTAATCCTCAAAATGCCAATGAGATTATTCTGTGTTTATCTAATTATGGAATTATTGGACTTTTTCATTCGAACGACGGCGGTGCTAACTGGACTGCAATAGAAGGAAATTTACAGGGAGGGAGCAACAACCAGGGTCCTTCAATCCGTTCAGCCATAATACTCCCTTTTAATAATTCAAAACTATATTTGGTTGCGACGAGCACAGGTGTTTATTCAACAGAAACTCTCGATGCCATGAACACGGTCTGGTCTTTAGAAGCCCCGTCTTTAATTGGAAATGTTGTGGTTGAAACTATAGCCGGAAGAAGCAGTGATGGTGTTGTTGTAGTAGCAACTCATGGCCGGGGTGCTTTCAGGGGTCAAATAAACGGTGCGGTATCGGTGAATCAAAACGCCAGCATTCCTTCGAATTATTCATTAAGTCAAAACTACCCCAACCCGTTTAATCCATCTACATCAATTTCATACAGCATACCGAAGGAATCTAATGTAAAACTAACGATATACGATGTTACGGGAGGAGAAGTATCGACTTTGGTAAACGGAAAACAAAATGCCGGACAATATTCGGTCCGGTTTAACGCGCAAGGATTAGCCAGCGGAGTTTATTATTATCGGGTGGAAGCTGATGCTTATTCAAGCACTAAAAAAATGATTCTTATTAAGTAAAATTTAAGATTGGGTTTTTTCGGAATTAATTTTTTACGATTCATATTAATCATTTTAAGTCTGCCAGATTTTTTAATAATTATAAAAAAAATTGTGAAATCCGGCGGACTTTTTTGTTAAGAAAACCAAGGTTAATTTTTCTTGAAAAATTTTTCACAGCACTGCTTATGATATAACATCGGCTGAATTCCATTTTCTTATTTTGTTAATAACCTCTATTTAAACATCACTTCCTAAAAGCTTAATATCAAACCATAATTCAAGCGGGTCCATATTCATTTCGGGATTTCGTCCTCCCTGCATTCCTCCCTGCCTTCTGCCTCCGCCCTGACCGCCTCCGGTATTCATTCTGCCCGTCGGCTTTCGGGAAGGGGACTCCATTTTAAACTGATTCGTTTCAATTCCGATCCGTATCGCCTCCGGCGGAGAAGCTTCAACAAAATATTTTGCAGTGCGGTTTGTTGAGAGGGGAATTTTAATTTCGTATACCATCCTTCCCTGTGTCAATCCGATCTTCGCTTTTATATTCTGCTCGTCATCGCTCCTTAAGAGATAGAGAGGGTAATCATCCTCGTTTACAATTGAGAGTTCGTTAAACCTTGATATCATTTTAAGAAACCGATCATCGGGATTTTCCTCAATATTTCCGGGTCTCTCCTCCAGGAACGGTTCCGTTCCGGTTAACGGATATTTGATTCCAATCTTTTTACCGTTTAAAGGTTCGAGCCAGATAGTTACACCAAGCCGCAGAATCTTCATGATGTTCGAACGGTCGCCCGTAGTAAGGCAGATATATAAATTCCCGTAGTCGTTCATGAATCCCACAGCTACTTTCAACTTGGTATCAAAGTTTAATTTTCCCTCCCATTCACTCTGAATTCCGTCGATGATGACCTGATCCTTCGGAATATTACTCTCAACCTCTTTTAAACCGGAACAGCCGGAAATAATTAAAAATGTAATTACTACCGTATTTTTTAATGAGCTGATGATCTTCATTCCATTTCTCTGATTATACTGATTATTGACACAAGAATTGGCCGGGCGGTTTAACAATCCTTTCTCATTCTCCGCGGATAATTTGTATTTTCCGTTTCACAAAATCAATCTTTTAATAATGCCCCGTAAAAAACATATTAAGATTGCCGAAGTAAAAAATTTCAGCAATGTCTTCGGCTATAAAGACGAAAATGTATTTCAGAATATATGCGCATACTTCGGTCATCAATCGGGATTTACATTAGAGCTCGGATGCGGCCGTGGGGATTACACAATCAGCCTCGCGCAGCTCCATCCCCGGAAAAATTTTATAGGTGTCGACCGCAAGCCCTCGCGCATCTATAACGGCGCTAAACACTCGAACGAAATTAAAGTTGCCAACGCCGGTTTTCTGGTGGGTTATGCCGAACTCCTCGCGGAAATATTCGCACCAGCGAGCGTTGATGAGATCTGGATTACATTCCCCGATCCTTATCCGCGCCGGAGCAGTATGAAAAAACGGCTTACTCATCCGAGGTTCCTCGAAATCTATAAGAAAATTCTGAAGAGCGGGGGAAAGGTCAATCTTAAAACAGACGACGATACTCTCTACAATTATACGCTGAAAGTTGTGAATGAGTCCGGACTTAAACTTCTTAAAGAGAGCAGCGACCTTTATGCCGGCGGTAAACTCACCGATGAGGAAAAAATCCTTACCAAGTATGAAGTGCAGCACCTCGCCGACGGAAAGAGTATAAAACTCGTCCGCTTTGCATTCTGACAAAGAATATAGATGCTGATAGAACGCTGATTTGGCGGGTTAACACGTATTGAAAGTGGCTTAAAATTTTGTTGTCATTCTGAATTCATTTCAGAATCTGCACATAATAGAATTTTTGTAACGAACAGATTCCGGCACAAGGCCGGAATGACAGACTGCATTAAACAAGCCGTTGGATCAATAGTATTCTATTGCAATTTTACTAAAACTTGTACTCCACCACAGGATTGCGGATAGGCCTGCCGGAAGGATCGTGTATTATCAGAAGCGCTTTATCGCTGATGCCGTGCACCGACTTAAGGTAATTCTTTAGAGCCGTAAGGTCGAACGATGCGGTTTTCGTTATATACGCCTCGCACATATCCCCGTTGCCGTTGTGGGAAAGTATCAGAGTCGCCTGCGCCGGACTCGTTTTCTGAATCTCCTTAAACGCATAGAGTTCGATCGAATGGTCTCTGCATCCGCCTGAATACGATAGGTTGAATACGAGCTTATCACCGTTCAGAGAGAACGAATTCACGTCCAGGCGGTCACGCTTTAAAATGTCCGTGTTATTCCCCTCGATAAGTTTTACGGGCACTGAATTGTTCGTTCCGCCTGCTGCGGGTTTGATAACAAGGTCAACACTGTATTCATCCGGCTTTATCTGCTGATCCGACCTGCGCGATGGATTGAGCGACTTAAGCTCTATAACGAACTCATCGAACCGGTAGCTCCGCGGTTCCAGAAGCGTATTTACCGTAAACTCCTTCTTCTCGCGTTCCGCCTTCAGACTCATTTTAACTTCGCCGTTGCCGGGCCATACGCAGATTGCGTCGATAGGGCAGCGTGAGTCGCTCGCCACGCCTTCGAACTTTAACATCGCGTAATTGTTGATCAGAATCTCTTTGCCGTATTCAAGCCGGACTGTTACCGAATCGAAACTCCGGTTTAATAACAGCGCGCGGTGGTCCGGGCCTGTCGGCTCATTGTTTGTGCATTGAACGATGAGCGATACGATGATAATAAAGAATAAACCGAATCTATAATTCATTTTTAATTCCATTAATAACCGCCGCAAATTTAAATGATTGGACGCGCAAAAGAAGTGAAAAAATTTTGTTATACCCCTTTACGCTCAATTTTACCCGCATGATGGTGCAGGTCGTTAGAAAACCTTAAGGTCTTATTGTGAGCTTTTTATAAATAATTTTTAAAAAAAATATTTTCCGCCGTAAAAATAATTTCATTAGTTTGATCCCCGTCATTCAATTATAAGGAGGGCAAATGGAAGGCGCTCAGATTCATATAAATTACCTCGCGGTGTTCTTTGCCGCGCTTCTCGGTTTTATTATCGGGGGACTCTGGTACGGTCCTCTGTTCGGAAAGCAGTGGATGAAAGAGATGAACTTTACTGAAGAGAGTCTTAAGAAATCTAATATGGCAAGGATCTTCGGATTATCGTTCGTACTGTCGCTAGTAATCGCGTTCAACCTCGCGGCTTTCCTGGGCGAGAAGGCGGATCTGATGTGGGGATTAACAGCCGGCGCCCTCGCGGGTATCGGGTGGGTCGCCGCTTCGTTAGGGATTACATACCTCTTCGGCAGGAAATCACTCAAGCTGTTTTTAATAGATGCCGGCTACCAGGCAGTAACATATACATTGATGGGCGGCTTGCTCGGCATCTGGAAGTAATTTTTTTAGCATCCGGGGGCGCGTACTGCGCCCTCCGGATTGTTTCTGAAACGTAATTAAATTGAGTAATCAGTGATCTGTAATCTGTAACGGGTAACATGTAGCGAGAATCCAGATCTCTCCAAACCAACTACGAACAAAGAACACCGAACCCTGTCCTTAGCTTTCCGAGCGAAGCGAGGAATTGTGGAAGGAGAAGCAACCTTTCAACAAACGAATAACCAATTTAATACGTCTAACTTTCCGCAATTACACTTTAAAAGGAATTTTATGAAAGCAGTCATCTGCACAAAGTACGGTCCGCCTGAAGTTCTTGAGATCCGGGAAGTTGAAAAACCCGCGCCCAAACCGAATGAAGTCCTTGTCAAAATTTTAGCAACAACGGCACACATAGGCGATACAAAGATCCGCCGGTTTGAACCGGGGATGGGTCCTGTAAAAGACTTCTTCTTCAAACCGATGATGAGAATTGTCCTCGGCTTTAAAGGTCCGCGGAAAAAAATATTAGGCATGGAGCTTTCAGGAGAAGTTGAAGCAATAGGAAAAGATGTAACGCGTTTCAAAGTTGGAGATCCGGTCTTTGCGTCCACGGAATTCAGATTCGGCACATACGCACAGTATTGCTGCCTGCCGGAGAATGGAATCCTCGCAATCAAACCCGCTAACATGACTCACGAAGAAGCCGCGCCCGTATCCAACGGCGGAATAACCGCGTTGATACATCTCCGAAAAGCCAACATTCGCAAAGGGGAGAAAGCACTGATCTACGGCGCTTCCGGGAGTGTAGGCACTTATGCAATTCAGATCGCTAAGAATTACGGCGCCGAAGTAACGGCCGTATGCAGCACTTCGAACATTGAGCTGGTGAAATCCCTCGGCGCTGATAAAGTTATTGATTATACTAAAGAGGACTTTACACAGAACAATGAAACTTTCGATGTTATCTACGACGCAGTAGGAAAGATCGAACATTCGAAAAGGAGAAAGCCCCTCTCCGCAAACGGGCGATTTATTAATGTTCTTACGGCATCGGGCAATATCAAATTGAACGTGAATGACCTTTACGCATTAAAGGATCTTTGTGATGCGGGGAAGTTGAAATCAGTTATCGATAGAATCTATCCGCTGGATCAGATAAGGGAAGCTCACAGGTACGTGGACAAAGGACATAAGAAAGGGAACGTGGTTATAACCGTCCCGCATGATGATTATTAACAAACGTAGTGTCATTCTGAGTCCCGCAAAGCGGGACGAAGAATCTTGGTTTTATTTTAGACTCTTCACTTCGTTCAGAGTGACAGAGCTACATTTTCATTCTAAATAAAGCGAAATGTAGAATCTTCTTTTTACTTTCTTTAGATTCTTCACCTCACTTCGTTCGGTTCAGAAGGACAGAGAGCAATTGTCATTTCATTAATATCATTTTCTTAACAGAAGAAAATTCCCCCGCGCTCAACTTATAAAAATAGACGCCGCTCGACAGATTCAATTCCGTTGGATTGAAACGGTAGCTATAATTGCCTGCGGGCTTGTATTGATTTATAAGTGCGGCAACCTCTCTTCCGGTAATATCATAAATCTTCAGTTCCACATTGCCCGGCGTGTCTATCGAAAAATTTATTGTGGTTGAGGGATTAAACGGATTAGGATAATTCTGACTCAGCTCAAACTGCGCGGGCAGTTCATCCCCATCGACAGATGTCGGATCCAAAGGCCTGTAATTGAATCCGTAAACCCTTCCGGCGAAAAGTTTATTATCCACTACAAGTGCGCTTAATACGTCAATGCCTCTTTGGTCATCAAAGAAATTCCATGTTTTACCATTATCATCAGATGTAATCCATAAAGTTCTTCCGGCCCCTTTTGTAAAATGTGCATAAATTCTATTGTTGTGAAGCGCAAAGTTCGATTCGTTAATAACTCCGGCACCGGTATTGAAATAATTCCAGTTAACCCCGTCACTGCTCGTATATATCCCGTATGAAGCCGAAATTATGTACTGATCGCCCATTTTAATAATATCGAAAACATTATTCGGCTCCCCCCACATTTCGCCGAAAACAACTTCCTCCCAGAGATCTGAGTTCTCTCTGTTTTTAAAAAAGGATGAATTTCCGCCGGCGCCGGCATAGAGTGTTCCGTCTATATTTTTGATTGAGTTGATGTTGTAGGAAACAGTAAATGAAAGTCCGTTGCTAAAGCTATTCCAATGCGAGAGAGCGTTGAGATCCGTTACAAAGACACCCCCGCCGTAAGTTCCGGCATATAAGTCGGACCCTCTTACCGCAAACTCCGAAATAGTCTGCGCACCCAAACCGTTCAATCCTGTATTCAGACTGTTCCATGTTATTCCCTCGTCCGATGAATAAAAGACGCCGTGATTGTAGGTGCCGACGAAAATTTTATTATCATGTTTGATCAACGCGCTGATGAAATCAACATCGGGAGAAATGATATTGGATTCTTTCCAGTTAACGCCGTTATCGGAGCTGCGGTAGATCCTGTTGTCGGAACCGGCGTAAATTATTCCGTCTTTAAGGAAGAGAGAAGGAGCAGGACGGGCGTCGCTTATTATATCGATCTTCATCCACTGTGCTTCGGAATCGGCGAAGAATAGTATTAGAAAAAGCAGAGAAGCTTTTATAGTGTTAAAACGTTTCATCGTTTTCCTTTCAATCTGAATTTTGAAATTTGATCAGAGTGTTAGACGGATTTTATTCAGAAGAGTTTATTTATAACCGGGAAAAAATGCGGTAATCCCTATTCATCAATTTAACGGCAAAAATAAAAGAATTATTTCTTTTTCCAAACACTATTTGGGAGATGATGAAATATTTCAGAGGGACGAAACGATTCCTTTGTCGTTTTTATAAGTGAGATGCAACGAGAAAACTTTTTCAACATACAGATTCCGGCAGTCACATGCCTGCGGCAGGCAGGACCGGAAGGACATGTGCTGATTAAATTAGAAAAGATTTTATTTCTCTGGCGAGTAGTTCAGGGTGCTCGTATGGAATAAAATGTCCGCATTCATCAATCAATATTAATTTTGAATCAGGAATCTGCAAGGCACCCTTCAATGCAATTTCTTCTGTTGTAGTGTTCTTGTGAAGATTTTTGTTTGGAATCCATCTATCATTCCTGCCGAAGAAAATCAATGACGGCACCTTAAGTTCTTTTAATTTATCATAAACCGGATAATCGAGAAGGCCGTTAAGTGAATTAACAACTATCCGGCAGTAATCGCCGAAGTTTTTCCACCCCCTCATCTTAATTCTATCGTCTATCATCGGTTTAACATCATCATTCATTTTAAAAAAGTTCGAACGGAAGCTTGCAATAATATCATCATCGCCGGCAGAATAATAAAACTGCTGCGTATTGTATTTTTTTATAAGGGCGATTTCTTTATTGCTGAAAGTTTCGAATCCGGCCGGCGCTAATAAAACAAGCTTCTGAATAAGAGAAGAGAATTGTAGCGCCGTTGCAATTGCGATCTGCCCGCCCATCGAATGACCGGCGAGAGTTACGTTTTCCAAATTAAGTTTTCTTATGAATGATGAAACAACTTCTGTGTAAAAAGGAACAGTTCCTTCGTGAACGCCTGCGGATGACTTGCCGTATCCGGGGAGATCGATAGCGATGCATCTGAAATTGTTCTGAAGAAGCGGAATGAGTTTAAGCCATGCGGGTATGTAACTCGATAATCCGTGAATGAAGAGAAGCACATTATTCCCGCTGCCGGTGTCATAATATGCGATCGATAATTGATTTTCGATTTCAATGAGTCTGTAATCAAAATTATAATTCAGATCGGGGAATTGCATTATCGTCTTTTAAAAGGAAAAGCCCCGGATTCCGAACAGCAAAAGAGGGGGTGTTTCGCTGCAGGGTCTGCGGGGCAGAGAAAATTAGTTAAGAAAATCTGAAACAGCTTTAGTGAATTCCTCCGGCTTTTCAATCTGAAGCATATGTCCGCAGTTATCAATTTCATACAATCTGCAGCCGGGAATCTGCGAGGCGCCCCATTTGAAAATATCCGAAGTAAAACCGGGATTAAGATACGGATTTGGAATCAAACCGTCATATTTCCCGTAAACTATAAGTGTTGGAACGGAAATATTTTTAATCTTATCGAATGTCGGTTCGTCGAGCATCGCATTAACGCATCTTACTACCGTATAGGTGAACTCATCGAAGTCTTTTGCTTTGGACATTCTAACGCGTTCTTCAACCATCCATTCCCATCTGCTCTCGTCCCAGGAATAGAAATTATTCGCGAGATTTCTCCTTATCCCGTCCTCATATGTTTTCTTAACGCCGTTCATCGTCATAACGCTTCTAAGCCAGTCGCCTTCCCCTTTTTCAAACTCCTCGATACCCGCCGGTGAAGCGAGGACAAGTTTTTCAAGACGATCGGGATATTTTAGAGAAAACATAATTGCTATCTGTCCGCCCATCGAATGTCCGGCTATAGTAAATTTCTTCAGTTTCAATTCATCGGCAAGCAGTTTGATCTGCTCGGCGTAGAATGAAATTGAATACTGATATGCACCCTTACCGGATTTTCCATAACCGGGAAGATCAACCGCAATTACCCTGAATTCTTTCGATAACTCCGGAATCACATATCTCCAGAATCCCGCATTGCTCGCGAGTCCGTGAATGAGTATAAGAGTTTTCGGACCGCTGCCGGCTTCGATGTAGGCGATCTCCGGATTTTTAAGAGCTGATTTAGTCGGGAAACCGTAATCAATATCCCGGAATTCAAGAGCCGGCTTGTCTGTATAGAGGAATCCTGAACATCCGTAAAGACCGAAGATTGCAACGATTGTAAATAATAATAGTCTTTTCATATCATCCTCCTAGAACATTAGCCAGCTAAGTGAAGTGAATATAACCCACGGATCTTTCGGACGGAGTTTGTCGTATGTTGCACCGGGCGCGTTATAAAAATCGCCGAGCATACAGTATCCGGCGCTTAAACCGAGAGTGAGAAAAACTTTTATGTTGTATTTGATTTCCGCATTAATTTCAGACCCGATGAATGATGAACCGCCCGCCGGTTTAACGTTTGAGATCGCGGCTGCAAGACCGATCTTACCGCTCAGCTTGTTCGGTATAAAGTCCTTCATTACACTTAAAAATCCTGCCGTTACGCCGAGTCCCATATTTGAAATATCGTGAACAGCCGAGTAATATCTGTTAACAACCTGAGGATCCGGGAATAACAGAAGAGCTTTGTGAGAGCTGTAAATTCCGGTAGGAGAGCCCCATATATTTCCGGTGAGAACGCTTCCAACCGACTTATCGGCGGCACCGTTACCGTCACCGCTTGTAAATTGTGCTTCGAGTGAAATCCTGTCATTAGCGGTCATTCCGTATTTGTAAGAAATCATAGCATTGGCGCTTATACCGAAGATGTCCGCATAGGAATTAACCGTGTTTTTAGCGGAGACAGTATCAACGTTTCCGAAATTAGCCATAACATATCCGTTGGCCCACCATCTTCCGGCCATAAAATCTCTGTTGTAGGAAGCGTGAGTTCCGAGCCAGAATACATTTGCTTCGTAGCGCTGTGTCGGGAGATTCAATCTGGGGGCGCCGTTATATTCCGCAAGGCCGCTGTTCAATCCCTGACCGAGAACAGAAATACCTCCGGCATTTTTTCCCCTGTCCCATAAATACCATGCATCAACGCCCCATTCGAGAAGGGGAGCGATACGCGATTCGAGATCGAACATCCAGAGCGCAACGTCGTCATTCTCCTGAATAATATTTTCGAAGAGCTGGTAATATCCCGCACGCATTTGTGTTGTCTTGTTGAGATTTGCAAAGAGACTTATTCCAACTCCCTGTGTCCCCCAGTAGCTTAACTTGTAAGAGCTTGTCTGAGCAGTGCTTAATGCGGCAATATTAGGATCGCGCACGTTATCAAAAATTCTCTGAAGACCAACTACAACGTTCCAATCAGCGTCTTTCGGACGGATCTCAACGTTCGCGAGAAGGGTCTGAAGGTTTACCTGTCCGGCATTAATGCCGCCGCCTGTGTTACCTCCAACTCCGTAAGCCGCGTCGCCCCATGTCATATCGATCTTGAATAAACTTCTGAATGTTGCAACACCATCAAGTATAGAGGGCGTATAGATGAACATAGGAACGAAACGCTGTTCGAAATAAGATGAAGTTTTGGAATGCGTGTTTGTAGTGTTAGGACCGAATAATCTTCCGATTATCTGTCCGCGCAGAAGTTCGTTTGTTGGTGCGATATTAGAAGCGGTGCCGCGCGAAAACCAATAGCCGATAAATTTGATTTCAGGAATTTTAGGTTCTGCGATTCTTTCAAGTTTTGTTCCGGTTGTATCCTGGGAGAAGAAAACTGCCGGCGCGGAAACGGTTAAAAGAAGAGCAAGAATTAATATTTTTTTCATTTTACGCTCCAAAAGAAATTGAAGAAAGCGGATTGAAATTTTTTCAATTCACAATCCGCCTCCCAATTCAGATTATTGCTTTACATATTTCTGTACGTAGATAGCATATTTTGTTCCTGCAATCGTTGTACTACCGAAACCGCCGGCTGCTGTCGGAGCCGAAACGCCTGTAAGAGGCGGGGTTGTCTGAATTACTTCGTAAGTCATTTTTGTTCCGCTGATAGCATAAATGCCGGTTGCAGTAACTGCTGCGGGTGAACTCTGATTTGCAACGATAGTATAGATCTTAGCGCCCTGAGTTCCGTAAGTTGCGCTTGCATCCGTGCTCGTGGTTTCGGTATTCGTATAAGTTCCGGTTAATGTAGTCGTTACATTGCTTTTATCTGTCTGAACAACAGTATAGGATTTGTTTGCGTTGAATGTTGCTGTAATTTTTGCAACGTTGAATGGAGCAGCGCTTAATCCAACAGGAACATTTGCACCCTCACACACCCAGACGCCTACAATCGGATCTACAACAACTGGAGCGGTGGATTCCTCTTCGTCGCTGCATGCCGATAAGAAAACAAAAGTTAACATTAACAGAAGTGATAATAGCTTTTTCATAATTCCTCCTTAAGGATATTATTTGGTTGTTTGTTGTTTGTGTATTTCAAGAAGTTTCAGTTTGTTAATTTTACCTGCGTCTGTTTTCGGAATTTCATTTACGAACTGAAAGTACTTCGGTATCTTATACTTTGCCAGGTTTCCTTTGCAGAAATTGATTGCTTGTTCCTCATTCATCGAATTATTTTCTTTAAGAACTATAAAAGCTTTTCCGACCTCGCCCCATTTTTCATCGGGCACACCGATTACGGCAACTTCTTTAACCGTCTCATTTGTATAGAGATATTTTTCAATCTCGGCGGGATAAACATTCTCTCCACCGCTGATGAACATGTTCTTCTTGCGGTCGACAACAAAGAAGAATCCGTCTTCGTCCTTCCTCACTAAATCACCAGTGTGGAAGTATCCGTCTGTAATCGATTCTCCGGTCTCCTTCTCTTTTCGCCAGTAGCCGGGAGTTACAACCGGCGAACGGAGCCAGAGTTCGCCGACTTCATTAATCCCGACTTCCTTTCCGTTATCATCAATAATTTTTGCTTCGAAATAAAAATTCGGGAAACCGATCGAACCTTTTTTGATTATCGCATGGTCCTGGTGAAGAGAAAAACAGTTCGGCCCAACTTCAGTCAATCCGAAACCCTGGCGGATCGGGATTCCTTTTTCGTGCCAGATGTTTATTAACGGAATCGGCATGGCAGCACCGCCAACTATCGCGTATCGTACACTTGAAAGATTCGCTTCTTTGAAGTATGGAAGGTCGCTCATCATCTGAAGCATTGTGGGAACACCGAAAAGGAGCGTGGTCTTTTCCTTCTCCATTAGTTTCAAAATAAGCTCGGCGTCAAAGTTCTGAAGAATTGTATGTGATGCGCCGTGAAAGAGGAACGGTGTAAACAATACATTCCACCCTCCGGTATGGAAAAAGGGCGCGTAACTTTGTGTGTGATCGTTGGAATTAATATCGAGTCTTAGACAAGTATTAACCGCATTCCAGTAGAGCATGCGGTGATTGATCATCACGCCTTTCGATAAACCGGTTGTGCCGGCGGTGTAAAGGATCATTACAACATCATCTTCGGTAAATAACCGCGGAGGAGTAAAATCAATTTCTGAAATACCTCCGGTCAAAAAATCTGTAATCTCTTCAATGCTTTTCTGATGAGGAATGTTTTTTAATGTCTGAAGTTTTTGTGACTGTTCTTTGTATTCGGATTCGTAGAAAAAAACTTTTGGCTCAGCGTCACCGATGAGAATATCGAGTTCTCTTGGAGTCAGCCGGAAGTTAAGCGGGACAAGTATGGCTCCGGTTTTAACACACGCAAGGAATAACTGAACGTATTCAGTTCTGTTTTTGGAATAGACAGCTATGCGATCTCCGGTTTTAATCCCGAGTTCATTAGTCAAATATTTGGCCAGTGCGTTAGTTCTTAAATTGAATTCACCGAACGACCATCTTAAATCCCGGTTGTGCTCGCGCAGGAAGAATTTATTTGGCGTGTAATACGCCCATTTAGCCAGCCAATCAGTTTGAAAATTATGAAGCATTACCAATCCGTCCCCGGGTTTCATCCCGTTTTATTAAATCTGATTTAATCAGTTTTTGTTTTTGTATAAGATCAAAAGAGCAAATCCAACTATTAATGAAGTTATAATCGCCATTGCAGCGGCTACTCCCGGGTTTTCACCGGTTGCTTTTGTAAGCGGAATACCAATCTTGCCGTAATAAAATGTAAAGTGAACAATTATCGCCGCAGCCGATGCTGCTATTACAGAAACTTTTGGCGCATTCTTAAAGAACATTCCGAATAATATCGGTACGAATGCTGCCGAGAAGTATGCGTAAACCCCGTTCTGTGCGAAGATAGCGACGCTCAGTTTCGGATTAACCAGCTGATCGTATGAAAGCAGAATTGAGATAACGGCGAATACAGCGATCACTATTTTATTAGTTAGTATAAATGATTTTTCGTTTTTAGCAGGATCGGAGGGATACAGCTTTCCGAAAATCGGTTTGATAATATCAGTAGTTGCAGTTGTGGAGATCGACTGGACCAATCCTTCGAGTGTTGAAATACCGGCGGAAATCAATCCGAGTACTACAATAATTCCAATAAACACCGGGAATTCGCGTACAACATAAGCCGGAATTACACCATCCATCTTTAAAGCGGTTTCGTTGATCATCAAATCCGGAAAAGCGATTCGCGCATAAAAGCCGGCAAACACAACCGAGAAGAAAATCATCTGAGTTATTGTGCCGTAAATAAGATATTTGTTCACATCTTTGTCGGTCTTAAGAAGTAGCGACTTTGTAATTATGTGAGGCTGACAGACAATCGCAACACCTATTACAATCTGTGTAAATACAATTTCAAAAAAATCTCTGAATAGGAAACTCGATTCGTTTGTTGACTGAACAAGTTTCGGATCGATGTTGCTCAGTTTATCTATAAAACCGTGAACACCGCTGCTAAAATGTTCATAACCCGAACCGAGCAGAATAAATGCAACTACGAGCATTATGATTGCCTGAACCGTGTTTGTGTAAACCATCGAATTAGCTCCGCCGAACATCATATAACCGAAAACAAACAGAACCGTTCCGATCAGCACATAAAGCTCCGGCACATTAAGTGACTTCGATAAAACTTTAGTAAGTCCTACAAGTATCAGAACAATGAAAGTGATAAGCAGAAGAGAAAGGAAGGCGAAGAAGAGTGAATAGCCCCTGCTCTTATAACGCGTTCCCATCCACTGAGCCATTGTTAATGCCTTAACGCTCTCGCCGTGCTTTCTGAATCCTTTTGTAAGAATTATTAACGAGATAATCGCCGCAATGGGATATACGATTCCGAAAGATAGGTAAGCGCTCCAGCCGTAAAACGCTATAAATCCGGGATTGATTATAAATGTTGCCGCGCTTGTCATTGAAGCCGCTAATGCGAGTCCGACCGCATAAGGCGGGAACTGAACATTTCCGACTGCGTAATCGCGCATGCTTTTTATTTTTAAAGCACCGCGGATAACAAAGAACATAGTTATTGCAACATAGACAAGAATTAAGATCCACGAAGCCGTAATCATTCCGGATGAAGCAACGTCGGTCACTTTACACCTCTTTACAATTTATAGATTGCGTTAGCGAATGCGAGTCCGCCGCCCGATCCCATAAAGCAGACTATTTCGCCTTCGTTCAGTTTATTTTTCTGCATCGCGTCGTCGAATGCCATTGGTATGCATGCCGAGCCCGTATATCCGTAACGGTCCATTATTGTATGCGCTCTGTTCCTGTCAACACCAAGGTTCTCCATCGTCTCCCAGATGGTATTAATGTTTATCTGTGTGAAGAAGAAATGAGTAATATCGTTTGGTGAAATATTGATTTTCTCACACGACTCTTTAATCATCTTTGTCCATGTAGTCGGGTTTATTTCTTTTGGGAATTTTTTAACGAATTTCAGAAGATGATCTTTTGCATCAACAACATTGTGATTAACCGGCATGTGAGTACCGCCCGCATAAATTCCCATCCAGTCTGCATATTGACCTTCGGTGTGAAGTTTGCTTGTCAGCTGTCCCCGGTCAGCGCTCTCTATTGATTTCAGAACAACGGCACCAGCGCCGTCAGCGAATAATGTGACCGTCTTTTTGTCCGAGAGGTCGAGGTATTTGCTCATAGCATAAGCGCCTATAACAAGTATGTAATTATAGTTTTCGTCGGCCCGGATAAATTTATTTGCAGTATCTAATGCAGTAACAAATCCGGCACACGCGGTGTTAAGGTCAAACGTTCCGGCGTTGAGCGCGCCTAAGCGGTGCTGAACAACAGATGCGGTTGATGGCGATATATATTCCGGCGTGTCAGTTGATATTATTATAAGGTTAAGATCAGCTGCATTGATTCCGGCATTCTTCAAAGCTTTGTTTGCCGCCTCCACACATAGGTCAGCTGTTGATTGATCCTGTGTACACCACCTTCTCTCTTTAATAGTTAGATTGGTTTGAAGCCAGGTATCTACATCCTCGCCGAGCAGTTCGTTGAAGTATGAATTCGGGAGAACCCGGTCCGGCGCATAACTCCCGCTTCCTATAATTATACTATTTCTCATCAGGTAATCACTCCGCCGTCGATACTTAGAACTGTTCCGTTTATAAATGAAGCTTCATCGCTTGCAAGAAAGAGATATCCGTTTGCAATATCTTCGGGTGTTCCGAGCCGTCCGACCGGCGTTTTTTCTTTCATCATGTTGATAATTTTTTCGGGCATCGAAGCCACCATCTCTGTGGCGATAAAGCCGGGAGCGATTGCATTAACATTTATTCCTTTCCTGCCGAGTTCTCTCGCCCATACTTTAGTCATCCCGATAACACCCGATTTTGTAGCTACGTAATTAGTCTGACCGAAATTGCCGTAAATTCCGACTACTGATGTTGCGTTGATAATTCTTCCGTATTGTTTTTCAATCATATACGGTGCGACACACTTTGTAGAGTTGAAAACACCGGTCAGGTTAACATCGATTACCTGCTGCCATTGTTCGGGAGTCATTTTAGCAAGCGTAGCATCCCGGAGGATTCCGGCGTTGTTTACGAGTATATCAATCCGGCCGAATTCGGCGATAACCGACTGCACAGCTTTTTCGACCTCTTCGAATTTTGACACGTTAACTTTCATGTAAACCGCTTTACCTTTGGATGATAGATCTTCCGCAAGCTGATTTCCTTTTACATCGTCGACATCCCAAATGACCACGTTCGCCCCCTCGTCAATAAATTTAATAACAGTGGCTTTCCCGATTCCCTGAGCGCCACCTGTTACAATGGCTACTCTGTTTTCAAGTCTTTTCATTTTACCGCCTCATAATGTTTTTAACGTTTGAAAATTTTAAAACGATCTTTCAATACGAAAAAGTATTAATTAAGGAACACTTTTTCATTTATAGATTTTTTCTCTTGTTGAAATCCACTCCGTCAAAAAATTTCTGTAGTGCTGTTCCATCAGGATATAGAACGATTCCATCTCGTCCATCCGCTGTTTCAATGTCAGGATTTCATTCGACCTTACATTTTTAACAACCGACTTAAGCTGTTTTGCGATTCTAACATTGTTTTTAATCAGTTCAAGATTATTTCTGAATGCATTCTCGAAAATTTCAGGTTCAATCTCGTAGAAATCCTGCCGGTTATTTTCCGGCGACCATGCCTTGCGTATAAGTTTTCTATCGCGTAAGCGTTTTAGAATCTGGCTTACAGGTCCCTTGCTTCTGTGCAGGTATTTTGAGATATCGCCTAAAGAAAGAGGTTCGCCCGAATATATTAACAGGGCGACAATGTGCCCCATCAGCTTATTAAGGCCGAATGATTTATAAGCGTCGCCGAAACGCTGAATCATTTCTTTTCTTATTTTATCTTCGTTGGACATAGAAATTTATTCGTATAGTTTTACAATAAGCGCCGAAGCTTCGCCGCCGCCGATACAGAGAGATGCCAATCCGTACTTCGATTTTCTACGTTTCATTTCGTGTAATAGTGTGGCCATAATTCTTGCGCCGCTTGCGCCGATCGGATGACCGATTGCGATTGCTCCGCCGTTAACATTTACGTTTTCAGACGAAAGTCCAAGCAGTTTATTAACTGCTAAGGAAACAACCGCAAACGCTTCATTAATCTCATAAAGATCGATATCGGTTGTTTTCATTTTTGCTTTTGCAAGAACTTTGTTAATTGCATCCGCGGGGGCTGTAGTAAACTGAATAGGCGCTTTTGCAGCAGAGCTTTGAGCTACAATTTCAGCAATTGGTTTTAATCCGAGCTCTTTGGCTTTCTCTTCGCTCATAACCAAAACCGCCGCAGCACCGTCGTTTATTTTGGAAGCGTTGGCGGCAGTAACAACACCGTTTTTATCAAAAGGTGGTTTAAGAGAAGGAATTTTTTCGAAGTTTACTTTTTCCGGTTCGTCATCTTTTGTAACAATTGTTTCACCGCTTCTCGATTTAATTGTAACAGGTATTATTTCATCGTTGAACCGTCCTTCTTTCTGAGCCGCTTGTGCGCGCTGATAGGACATAATGGCGAAATCGTCGAGTTCTTTCCTTGTAAAGTTCATCTCTTTAGCACACGCTTCTGCGCAGTTACCCATATGAAAATTGTTATATACATCCCAGAGTCCGTCCATAATCATAGAATCATGGATTTCTCCGTGACCCATTCTATATCCGCCGCGCGCGTTCTTTAATAGATAGGGAGCGTTGCTCATACTTTCGAGTCCGCCGGCAATAATAACCTCTGCGTCCCCGAGTTGAATTGCCTGGTGGGCGAGCATAATTGCCTTAAGGCCGCTTCCGCACATTTTATTGATTGTAAGACATTCTGTTTTTTCAGGCAATCCAGCATAGATAGCAGCCTGACGTGCAGGCGCCTGACCCAATCCGGCACTCAGAATATTTCCCATTATAACTTCATCCACAGCATTAGGGTCAATTTTAGATTCTTCCAGCAAAGCTTTAATTGCGATACTTCCCAATTGTGTGGCCGATAAACTGCTTAACGAACCGTTGAATGAGCCAACGGGAGTTCTCTTTGCGTGGGTTATAACTACTTTTTTCATGTGGAGCTTCCTTTTATTTACGTTTTAATATTTTGAAACGTTTGAAACGCTGACAACTTAATAAATCTCCTGTCTAAAGTAAAGCACATTTTTTTGGACGCGGACAGATTATCTGCTTATCTTGCCGCACACGTATTCTTATTTATTAATTTTTTTTAAGAACTGAGAGAGATAATCATGAAAATGCGATTGATAATATTATCAATCCTGATATCTAACTTTGGGAATCTTTATTCTCAGGGAAAACAGGATTTATACCAATCATATACGGCTCACATTGCCGCTGCTAATTCTTCGCTTCGTTTAAATGAAAAAACCGAAGCAGCCCGATGGCTGAAACTAACACCCGTTGAATATCGCGGGTGGGAATGGAAGATGCTTAATTCCAGAAGCGATATTAGCGTTGGAAATATTTCCTGCACGGATTTTTCTCCTGTAAAATCGCTTTTCAGTAATGACGGGAAATATATTGTTGTGCCGGGTGATGATAGTAAAATCAGGATTTATGATTCATCTTCGTTGAAAGAAATTAAAAAGCTGGAGGGGCATACCAATGCTGTATACTCGGCTGAATTTTCATCCGACGATAAACTGATAGTTTCCTGTTCGAGAGATACGACGATAAAAGTATGGGATTTTGAAACCGGTCAGATTAAATGGAGCGGTAAATCGGGCGGACATGGTTTAGCGGATATTGATATCAGTCCCGATGGAAAACAGATCCTCTTCTGTTCATGGTATTATAACAGGGAAAAAGGAGTTGTTGGAATTGTCTCTTTGTGGGAGCTTGAGACGGGGAAAAAATTATGGGATACAGAGTTTGGAAATAAACCGTTAGTCGCAGCGCGATTTAGTCCCGATGGAAAATATTTCGGCGCCGGAGGATGGGGATGGCGTGTGGGTGTCTGGTCAACTACCGTTAAGGACGGACCTAAAATATTTCATTACGATGATGTTTCAAGTTATTCGGCAATAGATGATTTTGCCTTTTCTCCCGATTCGAAGTTTCTTGCTACGGCTTCAAAAAGTACCATCATAAGAATTTTTGATCTTAACACCGGTGAAATTGTTAGAGCGCTTTATGGCCACACTCGTCCGGTATTAGCTCTTGCTTACAGTAAAGACGGTTCAAAAATATATTCGAGCGGTTCCGACCAATCGATATTTGTCTGGAATTCACAGAACGGTCAGCTTCTCAACCGAATTCACGGGCATGATAATAAAATCAATTCGATCAGTTTGAATAAAGAAGGGAACCGGTTATTAACCTCCTCTTCCGATAAGACAATCCGCATCTGGGATGCTGAATACGGTAGGGAGTTTACTGATGAATCGGGAAGAGCGGAAACAATTTATGCATTCGATCTGAGCAATGACGATAGAATGCTTGCAGCATCGGGACCAAACAACACAATTAGCATCTGGGATTTCAACTCGGGTAAACTGATCAGGAATTTTCCGGCGCTCGATGGCTTTATGAACTTTGTAAAGTTTAGTTATGATAATAAACTGCTTGCTGGTGGTAATTGGGGCAAAACTGTAAAAATCTGGAATGCTGAAAACGGTGATGTCGTTAGATCATTCGAAATGAAAGGTGGTACTTCCAGTCTCGATTTTTCTCCAGATGGAAAGGTGCTGATTGCATATTCAACAGAAAAAGCAGTTTATGTCTGGGACGTGGAATCAGGCAATCAAATTAAAATCATCCCGCTCGAAGTCCGTCCATATTATATTAAATTCAGCAGTAAAGGAGACATATTTTCTACTGCAGAGAACAACGGCAAACTGAAACTGTGGGATGCAAAAAATTACGGGCTTATTATGGAGGTCCAAGCTCACAGCGGTATGATTCTTTCACTAGCTTTTTCTCCCGACGATAAATATTTAGCAGCAGCTCTGGATAATGGTAAGGTAAAAATATTTGATTTAAAAAGCGGTAAAGAGATAAAAGAACTTGCAGGACACGCGCAGTATGTATATTCAATTAATTTCAGCAAGGACGGAAAGAGATTTGTCTCAGGCGCGGCTGATAATTCTGTGCGGATATGGGACACGAAAAACTGGGGATCCCTCCTTGTCCTATCCGATTTTTCAAATGTCGTTTACAATACAGTCTTTAGTAATGATGGAACCAGGCTGGTAGTAAATTCAACAGGGAAAGAAATCATAATTTATGATTCAATCCCTTATTCAGAAAGGTTTTCCGAAAAAAAATAAGCGGCTACATTGCTGAATTAATACTTGAACAAGCATAATAAAAAGTAGATTGAAAAAGACTAAGGCGCATATTCGATGAATCGCATTGAACGTGATTTCATCTTATCATACATAAAATCACACTATTAACTATAAGGAGATATACTATGGAATCAACTCAATCGTTTTCGATGCCCAGAATCGGTGAAAAAGCGCCTGAATTCAAAGCAGTTACAACACAGGGGGAAATTAATTTTCCAGCCGATTATCATGGAAGCTGGGTAATCCTTTTCAGTCACCCCGCGGATTTTACACCTGTATGTACATCTGAATTTATGACTTTCGCTCATATGGAAAAACAGTTTGAAGAAGCGAATTGTAAGCTGGTCGGTTTGTCGGTTGACGGACTTTACAGCCACATCGCATGGCTCCGCACAATTAAAGAGAAGATCGAATACAAAGGAATGAAGAATATCGAAGTAACATTTCCTTTGATAGAAGACATTACAATGGAGGTTGCTAAGAAATACGGAATGATTCAGCCAGGCGAAAGCAACACTAAAGCGGTCCGCGCAGTTTTTGTTATTGATCCGAAAGGAATTATCAGAACCATAATTTATTATCCACTAAGCCTCGGAAGAAATTTCGATGAACTTTACCGCGTTTTAGTTGCTCTTCAAACGGCCGATGAATTTAACATTGCTACCCCGGCAGACTGGAGACCGGGCGACGATGTTATTGTCCCTCCGGCGGGCTCTTGCGGTACAGCAAAGAACAGAATGGAAGGCAAAGAGGATATGAAATGTTATGACTGGTTCTTCTGTACAAAAGAGTTAAGCAAAGAGAAAGTCCTTAAAACAATTCTAAAGAAGTAATTTGTTTATGGCGGGGCTCTACCAGCTCCGCCGTTTTTCTCTCCCCGATCAGCAATTTTAATTCAAACCCTCATTGAAACATCGGGTTCGTTGACGTTTGTTTTTTAATTAACTAACTTTTCTTCGGTTCAATTTACATACTATTATTCCTTCCTTTTCAGTCCTTCTGTTCTAGTAGTTAAATAGAATGTTTTACGAGGTGAGAAAATGAAACGATTAATTATTCTTATCCTCGCCATCATTATTATTCTACTTTTCAGCAGCATAGCGCTCGGACAGAAAGGGAAATCGAGACAGATTAAAAATGAGCCGCAGACCAAAGAAAATATGATTCTCAAAATAAAAATTGAAAGAACGGTACAGCAGTTAGTGTTGAATGAAAGCCGAAATGAAAAGCCTCGTTAAATATTAAAATAGATAACCAGCGAAGAGGGAAATATGAGAAATCTTGGATTACTCGGATTCCTTGGCTTTTTAGGATTTCTTGGAATGAACGAAGGCTCTGAATTCTTTTACGGATTATTCGGGCTCTTCGGGCTATTCAGCTTTTTCGGATATCAGAAAAAGAAAGAATAAACCCCATCCCCCGGACAGGGATGGAGTCTATTTAAATCACTTAGAGGAGAGTTCGTCATAAGCGCGTTCTAGATTCATTTTACGCGCTCCCTGCCACCTCTCTTTCATTTCTTCAAATCCCGGTATAGAAGCGGCTGCGGCAATTTCCTCTTTTGATCCTCCCTTTTTTATTTCCCCGGAAACAAATTCAATCAGAGAGGTTAGGTAATCTCTCATATTCGATACGTCTTTCTTTGAACCGATGAGAAATTCATCAGCTATTGAATGGCCGAAAATAAACGTGGTATCGTTATCGTAGTATTTAAGAATCTTTTCCAGAGTAACAGCCCATTGTTGAATTGAACCGCCCCCGTTTGGATCGATGAACGGAAAAGTTTTATTGAAGACGAGATCACCCATGTGGGCAATGTTTGATTTCTCGAAATGAACGACTGAATCACCGCCTGTATGAGCAGGACCAAAATATCTTGCAACAACTTTCTCTTTGCCAATATCTTCGCCCCAGGTGCTTGTAAATATTGCTGATGGATATACCTGCGGCTTTTCGGGATTGCCGCCGTAATTTTTCTCCTGGAGTGCTTTGCAGTTTTCGTGTGCAACAATTTTATTGGCATAATCTTTCAGGAATAGATTTCCCGCGGTATGGTCTCCGTGATGATGTGTATTGAACAGAATGTCGATCTTGCGGGGGGATCTCTGTTTCAGGCCCTCTAAAAGATTCTTCGCGGTCTCCGGATACTGTGAATCGATTACAACAAGACCGTCGTTTGAAGCATACCATCCGATTGTTCCTCCCCGCTCGGTAAAAATGCCGATATTATTTCTAATAGTTGTGAATTTATAAGACTGCTCCTGGAAAGGATTGAAAAATTTGAAACCCGGCAATAAAAGACCACCGGTAAATAAAGCCCCTGTTTTTAAAAAATCTTTACGGGTCAGTTTCATTTTAATCCCTCAAATTATTTTTGATATGGAAATTTTCTTTGGTTAATTTAACAACAATTCTTTAATAAAAAGAATTCATTAGTAGTTCAAAAAATCAGGGGGTTTATTATGGTGCGCATTGCCATTTATGCTATTGCACTTCTCTGGATAATAGCAATCGGAGCTACCTATTTCACCTTAAAAGAAACCGAATATTTCACAAAGTTGAGTTCCGTCTACTTTATCTGCATGGCGGGGTCGATACTTGTTGTAAAATTCGCGTTTAGAAAATTATCCCAGAAGGAAAAAGAGGAGTAAAAACCGGATGAAGAACAGAATCGATTACCTGATATCCATCTATAATACCAACGCGAAGCTGCTGATCAACTCGTTTGCTAAAGTTACAGAAGCCGATTCTCTGAAACGTCCGAACAGAAAAACAAACTCGATGATCTTTATTGCACTCCATATTCTGGACGCACGATGTTTTATCCTTACCCAAATCGGTAAGCCGACTAAAAATCCATTTGCAAAATATGTTGATTGGGCTAAAACAATAGACGAAATAAAAACTTACCCGAAGCTCAAAAAAGTTCTTAGTGAATGGAATCGGATCGACGGAATATTTGTGCAGGATTTAAGCAGAATCAATTCAAGAAAACTGAACTCCAGTCAGCAATTCGAATTTCCCGGCGGTAAAAAAATTATTAACATGCTGGCGTTTCTCGCCGAGCACGAAGCGTACCACGTCGGACAGATTTCTTTCATTCGAAAATACCTCGGATATACCGCGACAAGTTATGAATGATCTCTCCGTAGAAAAATATCTTGAGCGGATCGGATTAGTAAAAATTGAAGCTCCCTCGATAGAGTTTCTTTCAAAGCTTCAATTGGCGCATCTTTATTCAATTCCGTTTGAGGATCTCGATATTCCGGATAGGGCGAGAATAATTCTTGATATCAAGCGTTTCTATTACAAAATTATACCGGCGAAGCGCGGCGGCTTCTGTTATGAGTTGAACGGACTATTTCATTGGCTGTTAACTCAACTCGGCTTTAACGTTGATATGCTGTCGGCACGGGTATATAATAAGCAGATACAGGAATTAGGTCCGGAGTTCGATCATATGACTCTTCTTGTCCATCTCGACAAAGATTATCTGGTTGATGTAGGATTCGGGGATTCATTCAGGATTCCTATTGAAATGCCAAGCGGAGAGTGCGCGGATATCAGCGGACGGTACAAAACATTCCCAGCAGAAGGAAACCTTTTTGAGTTGAAAAAATTTGAAGAGAATGATTGGATGCTGCAATACACATTTAAAACTATTCCGCGCAAACTTTCGGACTATTCGGAAATGTGCGACTTCCAGCAGGATAGTCCGGACTCTCATTTCCGAACCAGAATGAAATGTACAATTGCTACTCCAACCGGACGAATTACTCTGAGCGATAACTCTTTAACAATAACCAGGCATGGAGAAAAGAAGAGGACCGAAATTGCCGATAACCGGCAATTCTTTAATTTCCTTTACCAATATTTTGAAATAGAATTGTGATTTCTTCTTTATCAGCGCCTTTTTCCCGTTTTAGGTCATTTTAGCTCCTCAAGAGAGACCACGGTAATAATCTATATATAGATAGAAAAATAACTTGACTTTAAAGGTGAAAAATTCGATTATTGGACAGTTCATAAAATATGAAGTATATAATAAATGCATAATTGGAGTTGCTATGATCTATTCAAGAAAATTAAAACCGGATCGTGATTTTACGGGTCTGTTGCCCGCTTTCTTTTCTCTATTATTTAGCGGATCGGTAGCAGCAGTTTTTGGTCCCGAAGAAGCTATTAGAGTCTTAGGTGCAATCGTTTTCATCTATTCAATATTCGGATTTATTGCTGTTTACAGGACTAAAAATACCGGATACACTTTCAGCGCATTCTATATGCTTAGTATGTCATTATATTTATTTGCACTTCACGTTGATGAAAACAGCAGGAAAGTACTTATCCAGACTCCCTTGTCAAAGCTCTTTTTAGTTACAACAATTTCCCTGCTGATAATCCTGCTGGTTATGCTCTTTCTCAGAAAATTGAAATGGAGAGGTCGCGAAATTTTAGAATTAGCTGCGGTTAATGTAAACGAAGGTCCGGATACTTATACGGACCGTCCGCGGCCGATTGCAAATTTAGAACTCACCCGCGATGAAGTTGAAAACTTCGCAGAATTTCTGAAACGCAACCTTGTTGCCATGCCTTATTATGAACAGGAAAGAATATTATTTGTCCCGGTTAGAATGGGTCAGGAATATTTCTATTTGTTCAACAACAATGTTAAATACTGGAATAAAACCTGGGTCGCATTCGATTTCGATGGCAAAGTATCTGCTCACATTTCAAAAAAAGATTATCTGGAGTACAGAAAAAATCTTGAGTTTGACCCGCTTTGTAAATCTTTCGGAATATTATTTATTGAGTTTTTTGAGTATATGAAAAAAGACGAAGCGAGCAGGATAATTGATAAACTTAATGAAGTAAAAATAGGATTCTTCTCATGATTAAAGATTTTGAAAAAATAAAATTGTTCGGGTCTGCAATCTCAAAAGAATATTCCAAAGATCTCTTGCGGCTTCTCTACTTATATAAAGATATCTCCGCCAGCGAAGCTGCCTCCAGAATGGGAATGCATATTAAAACGGTCCAGGAATTCTTTGATGCTCTTCACGAAACAGGACTGCTGGATAAGCGCGAAGTATACGAAAGCAAGCGGCCCTACTTCAGGTATTCGTTCAGCTTGGACGGGATTGAACTATCTCTTAATGTAAAAGAATTAGTTGACCTGAATACATCAGGAGATATTCCGGAATTATTAATACGCGAAAAGAAAAACGCTAATGTCAGGTTCACCACCGCGAGAAGCAAACTATTTTTCAGCAGCGTATCCGTATGGATCGGTCAGGGGAGAGAGACGATTGAAAAAAAAGTGAGTCTTACAATTCCTCAGGGCAGGTTCTTATTCAACCTTCCTTTTCCCAATGCAGAATTTCTTTCAATCCCGGAAATAATGAAGAAAGCAGATGTGTCTGATGAACATAAATCCGAAATAATAGATATAGTTCATTTGTTAACGGAACACGGAGTGATTGAAATTAAGGAGTAAAAAAAATTATGAACGGTTTTATGGTCGCGGCAATAATATGCCTCTTCACTGGCATCGGTTGTTCGATAGCTATGGTTTCTTTTCTTCAGGAGCGCGGTGTGAAAATAAACTGGCTCTTAATCCGATTATTCCTTCCCCGGTATGTAAGTCAATATAAAAAAATGACCGAGGAAGAGAGTGGAAATCCTGGTAGTTTATATTACATTTTTGTTGTCTGTATGGTATCAGCCTCAACTCTTGCAGTTATTGGCTTGCTGACAAAAATTTTCTAAGAGAGATATATGGAAAAGCTGACTCTCGAAAGACTTTTAAGGTTTGACTCGAAAAGAGTTCTTCTCTTCATAATATTCCTTCTCGCTTTTATTATTACGGAAATTGGGAGAAAGGTCTACCGGCCGTATATCTACTCAAACGGCATCTTCGATTTCTGGATTGCCGATACTATTGGAAATTTTACAGGAACAATCGCAATAATATTTTTTGATCTGGCAATAATTAATCTTCCGGATGAAAAAAGAACAAAAGGAAAGTGGTTCGTATTATTTATCACAATCGGATTAATTATTTATGAACTGGTGCAGTATATATTGCCGGGCAGAAACACTTGCGACTGGCGGGATATTATTGCAACCATAATAGCCGGACTCATCTCACTCGGATTATATAAAATGATCTATTCGGGAAAGTTCGATCCCGGAAGAGAACTCTTTTCCCAGGCGCACAATGCTAATTCTGATAATAAAAACTGATACCGGAAACAATTACGGATTTAATAAAATCAGGAATTAAGTATACAGGGGGTACCATAATGAAAGTGGAAAATAGAAGAACTATTTGGCTCGCATTCTTATTAGTTGCTTGTGCACTTCAGATTGACGCAAAAGTATTTTATCAGACGGCGGATTCTACAATCAGGGAAAAAATCTACTATGCAATTGAAATTAACGGCGTTGTTTGCGGATATTTTGAAACAACCGAAAAACCGGTCGTTATTGACGGCACGGATCTGATCCGGGGCGACATTAATATCTTTACGATGCTTTCACTTCTCGGAAGTCAATTCAATCAGGAGCTGAAGATAACCGCACTTATTGACCCGGATACCAGGAGGTATAGAGAAGTAAAAACACTCATTGATCAGGGTACTGCCAAGTATACCATCGAGTTTACGATAAAGAAGGACACCGTTTTCTATTTTTCTTCAATTTATAATCAGAATAAAAAAGTAAAGTTGAATCCCGGGACGATTACGGGGAATGACGAGATGTTCATACTTGTTAAAAAAGATTTTACTGAAAACAAAAAAACGGAAGCAACGTATGAAATGTTTGAAATGGTTGAAGGAGAAATACAAAGTATAACATTCAAAAAGCTGGGGGAAGAGAGAGTTGAAGTTTCCGGAAAAACATACAATTCAATTCTCCTTGAACAGACTAACAATAAAACTAATGTTAAAACCAGGTTCTGGCTCGATCCCGGCTACGATTACTTTGTAAAGTTTGAAGTTCAGAACCGGAGAGTCTATCTCGCTGACCGGTCGGTAGTAGATAAAATAAAAGTTTCTAATATGGACGAAAACTTCTTTACCAGATCAAACGTGTCGATAGCCGATTTTCAATCGATTACCCGGATGAAAATAAAGGCGAGAATTGAACCGACCGGCGTCCAGATCACTCCTGAATCTCTGAATCTGCCCGGGCAGAAATTCGATGGATCTGTAACCGGGAATACAATAGAAGGTGTTTTTGAAATTGAGCACAAAAAGTATGACGGAAAGAACGCCCCTCCTTTCCCGAATGATTTTAATACTAAGCAGGACTTGATTAAATATCTGGTTCCCGACTCATTTATTGAATCAGATGACCCGGTTCTCATTCAGAAAGCGCGAGAGATCGCCGCCGGCTCGCGCGACAGCTGGGAAGCTGCCTTAAGATTAAGCAGATGGGTTGCGGAAAACATCAGCTATGCGATACCCGGAGGGGGAACCGCAAGACGTACTTATGACATAAGAGCGGGCGAGTGCGGCGCTCATTCGATGCTTCTGGCGGCTTTTTGCCGGGCTGTTGGAATTCCCGCGCGGGTTGTGTTCGGCGCAATGTATGTTCCGAACCGGGGAGGGGGTTTCGGCCAGCATGCGTGGAATGAGATTTTTATGGGGCATGCCGGCTGGATTCCGGTTGATGCTACGGCACGCGAGATCGATTATGTGGATTCGGGACACCTGAGGATATCGGAAATAACAAGAGTCACCTCGATAGCTTTTAATGGTAAATCAATTGAAATTCTCGAATACAAACTTATTGGCGACGACAACACATCAGGAATAGTAAAAAATGACTTTACTCCATTTTTAGGAAAGTACACCAATCTGGAATCGGCAAGAACGTTTACGGTTCTCTTGAAGGAAGGAAACCTTTCGGTTGAAATTCCCGGGCAGGCAGTTCTTCCATTCAATCCTCCGGCTGAAAATGAAAAGTGGCAATGTAAAATAGCACCGCATATATCAATCAGTTTTAATTCTGATCAGCTGGGGAAAACAAATGAAATGCTTTTATATCAGACATTTTCACTTGCTAAGAGAACACCTGATGAAAATAGATATGAGAACCTCCCGGCGGAGTATGTTCCCTATCTGGGAAAATATTTTTTCCCGGCAATTAATGCAGATCTTACTGTAATGGTCTCCGGGGGAGGACTCGCAATTTATGACCCTGTCAATAAAGCAACTATTAATCTGAAACCGCTAGGCAAAGAAGGTGAATGGATTGATGAATCCGGCCGCAACAAGATATTCTTTGAAAAGGAATCGGGCGTAAAAGTAACAGGTTTTAAGCTTGAAACCGGGAATAGTTTTAAGAGAGGTGAACTTGCGGCTTCGGTTATTGAAAGGATTATTAACGAAGGCAATCTCAGGAAGGGGATTCAAAAATATGAAGAACTTAAAGCCGGAGATATCAAAGAGACAATCTTCTCTGAACAGGCTCTGAATAATCTCGGATACAAGTATTTAAATGCCGGGAAATTCGAAGAAGCGCTTGAAATTTTTCTTCTCAATACACGGGAATATCCCGATTCGTTCAATGTTTACGACAGTCTCGGAGAAGCTTATTTGAAGTGCAGCCGTAATGAAGAAGCAATTGATAATTATAAACGATCATTAGAAATTAATCCGGATAACGAAAATGCCCGGAAAAAACTGGCAGAGCTGGGATTAAAATAGATCCGGAATAACCGAATATTAATTGCGTATTTATAATACAAATCTCCTTAACCGCCCCCGCCTTGAAAAAGGAAATATCTTCCCGGTCGGGAATATATAGTGGAATCATTGTATTTTTAGTTGTTCTTTCAATCAATAAAATAGGGGATAATAAATGAGGAAGCTGACAACAATTTGTTTCCTGTTATTAGTAACCGCGTTAACAGTTAGCGCACAGAATCAGCCGGTTACTAAAGCCAACTATGACCTTGCCGCGAAATTCGCACCCAAGAAAGTCGATAAGATGGTTTTCAGTACTTCTGTTGACCCGCACTGGCTGAAAACGAGCGACAAGTTCTGGTACAGTTTCGAAACACCTACAATTAAGAATTATTACATCGTCGATCCTGCAAAGGGGACAAAAAAATTGCTATTCGATAATGTTCAGATGGCGCGGAAATTAACTCTCCTTACAAAAGATCCTTATGACGAAAAACATCTCCCGATAACCAAAATCAGATTCAACATGGACGAAACCGCGTTTGAGTTCGAAGTTAACAGCTCGCAGGACGAAGAGAACTCAACTAAAACTTCAAAGGATAAGAAGGAAAAGAAAATTTTCGGATTCGAATTCAACATTAATACTCAGGAGTTGAAACTGATTGAGGATTATCAGAAGAAGAAGGAGATTCCGCGCTGGGCCAGCATATCGCCCGACGGCGAGAAAATAATCTTCTCAAAAAACTTTAATCTCTTCTGGATGGATAAGGAAAATTTTGAAAAAGCTAAAAAGAAAGAGGACGATTCCACTATTGTAGAGCACAGGATAACCAGCGACGGTGTTGAATATTATTCGTACGGAGAAATGGCGGGCGGACCCGAGAATAATGTTGATAAGGAAAAAAATAAGGATAAACGGAAAGGTGCAGCGGTAATATGGTCGCAGGATTCAAAATATATCGCTGTAGATAGAACCGACTCCCGCAAGGTTAAGGATCTCTGGGTTATTAATGTTCTGTCGGAACCGAGACCTACACTCGAGACCTACAAGTATCACATGCCGGGCGAAGCTGAAGCCCCGGTTGAAGAACTGATTGTTATTAATCTTTCCGATACGACTTATAAACAGACAAAGATCCAATCCGAAAAATTTAAAGACCAGAATCTCTCAATTCTTACTGCCCCACGGCCGGAGAATACTAGAGACGACGATTACCGTTCAACAATGTGGCTCTCTAAGACAAGCGACAAACTTTACTTCGAAAGAATCAGCAGGGATTTGCACCGTCTCGATGTTTGCGTTGCCGACGTCAACACTGGTGAATCTAAAACTTTAATCTCCGAAGAGATGAATACTTATGTTGAGTCGAGAAGACTCGGATTGGTGAATAACGGAGAAGAGCTCATTCACTGGAGCGAGAGAGACGGATGGGCTCACTTTTATCTATATGACAAGAACGGAAATCTGAAAAAACAGATTACAAGCGGAAATTTTCATTGCGAGGATATTGTAAAAATCGACGAGAAGAACCGGGTTTTCTACTTCATCGCGAATATGGTTGATCCGAACGAGGATCCTTATTATACTCATCTTTACAGGGTCAATTTCGACGGCACAGGATTCAAGCTTCTTAATCCCGGCAACTTCAATCATAATGTAAACATGAATGATTCACAAAAATATTTTATCAATAATTACTCCCGTGTGAATACGGTACCGGCCTCAGCCCTGTACGACAACACCGGTAAGAAAATTATGGATCTGGAAACAGCCGACCTTTCTCAATTATTTGCTGCCGGTTATAAATTTCCTGAACCGTTTGTTGTAAAAGCGGCCGACGGAATTACTGATATTTACGGTGTTATGTACAAACCGTTCGATTTCGACTCAACCAAATCCTATCCGTTAATTCAATATGTTTACCCCGGCCCTCAAACCGAAGCTGTAAACAAAAGTTTCAGCAAAGGATTGGATAGAACCGACCGACTTGCTCAATTTGGTTTTATAGTTGTAACACTCGGCAACAGAGGCGGGCATCCGTCCCGTTCCAAGTGGTATCATAATTACGGATACGGGAACCTGAGAGATTACGGTCTGGCCGATAAAAAGTACGGCGCAGAACAACTGGCGTCAAAATTTAAGTTTATCGATATATCACGCGTAGGAATTCACGGGCATTCGGGAGGAGGATTCATGTCCACCGCGGCCATGCTTGTTTATCCCGACTTCTTCAAAGTGGCGGTTTCATCAGCCGGCAATCACGAAAACAACATTTATAATAGATGGTGGAGCGAAAAGCACGACGGTGTTAAAGAGGTCAAGGACAAGAAGGGGGAAATTAAATTTGAATATGATATCGATAAAAATTCCGAACTTGCAAAGAACCTGAAGGGTAAATTGCTTCTCGTAACAGGCGACATAGACAATAATGTTCATCCCGGAAACACGATAAGAATGGCCAACGCATTAATTAAAGCTAATAAGAGATTCGACTTTATGATAATGCCGGGTCAACGCCATGGATTCGGTGATATGACAGAATATTTCTTCTGGCTTATGGGCGATTATTTTTCGAAACATCTGATCGGCGATTATTCATCAAGTGTTGATGTAAAAGAGATCAACAACGAAATTGAACAAACAGGAAGTAAGAAACCGAGATAGAGATTATTGTTGAAGTAAATTAATTATTAGGTCACACTATTTTTTTTAAGTGTGACCTTTTTTATAACTAAACATGCAAGCCGTCAAAAACCGGTAACTATACAACCACCTTTTCAACCCGAAGTGTTTTTTTACTTGTCTCTGCCGCAAATCCCATAATATGACTTTCGATTGAAACGTCGATGGAGGATGAAAGCAGCTCCGGATTATTCTGTGTTATTGCCTGAATCCAGTCCCGCACAAGACGCCAGTCGCCTCCGCCGTGTCCGCTATGTTTATAATTTTCTATTTCAATAGTTTTTGCGTCGTAAGTTTTTGCCTCTTTCGTTCTGAAGTCGCTGATAGTAAACGAATTCATATCGCCGTAGATATGACCCATGCTTCCCATTATGTGAGTTCTTCTTCCTCCGTAAGGTGTAAATGCTTCCATCGAAAAGTTAGCCGTCACTCCATTCTCAAACTTCATTGAACTTATATAATGATCATCCTGGTCGTTATCCATTCTATAAACACAGCGTCCGTAATTTGTTGTCCGCAGATATTCGAGGATTGCGTCTCCATGTTTCTCCTTATCGTCCGGCAAATCGAATACATATGTCCACCCTCTTTCGCGATAGTAAATTTTAAGAGCGGAATAAGGGCACGAACTTTCAACCTTACAGCCGTTCATGCATCTATCGGTACTTCCCTCTGGAGCATTTTCTTTTTTAAACCATTTAAGATCACCCATAGCAACAATCTGTTTACATGGTTGTCCAACCATCCACCGGAGAATATCGAGGTCGTGACAACTTTTAGCAAGAATTATAGGTGTTGTTTCTTTACTGTTATGCCAGTTGCCCCGGACATAAGAGTGGGACATATGAATATGCTCTATCGGTTCAAGATGCTGAAAACTGATTAGCTCTCCCAATGCGCCGGAATTTATCAGTTCTCTTAATTTTATGAAATAAGGTGCGTAGCGGAGTACATGGCAGACAGCGACAATCCTTCCTGTTTTCTTAGTCATAGCGAGAATATCGCGGCACTCCTTTTCCGAAGGGGAAATCGGTTTTTCGAGTAGAACATCGTAGCCCATTTCGAGCGCCGCCATACAAGGTCCGTAGTGAAGATTATCCGGCGTGCTTATAATTACCGCATCAGCAAATTTCGGCTTTTCAAAAACATGTTCCCACGTAACAAACCTGTTTTCATCACTTATGTTATGTTTTTTTGTATAGCGCTCGTTTCGGACCGGTATCGGTTCAGCAACGCCGACAATGTCGAGTTCATCAGGAAATTCAACGGCATAATTACCGTAAACATTTCCTCTTGCGCCGGCTCCGCATGTTATTGCTCTTACCGGTTTGGCGGGTTTCTGAAAAAACGGATTGTCGTCATATCCGGAAAGAGGAATTCTTGTGTTCTCTCCCATCCTGAAATTTGAAAGTAACAATCCTCCCGTTGTGATTCCCAGAGTTTTTAAAATTTCGCGTCGAGTGAAAGGCATGTCGGTCACCATTATCTGTTTAGATATAACGGAACTTAACAAAAAAGAAGATTATATGAATCAATAATTTATCTGTGGCGGTATTGCTCCTGTTCCACTAAATTTCAGCATTAAAATATTTATTAATTGAATTATGCGGCCGGGATTAAAATGATGAAATACAATAAGACTGATTTTACAATCAGTACGAACAAGCGCAGGCTGGATATTTTCGAAACTCACAGATTTCTAACTAATTCATACTGGGCAAAAGGAATTCCTCTAAGCGCAGTTAAAGAACAGATATCAAACTCATTCTGCTTTGGAGTTTACTTTCATAAAAAACAGGCTGGATACGCAAGAATTATTACTGACTTTGTCGGGTTTGCATATCTGTGTGATGTCTTTATAAAGGAGGAGTATAGAGGCATCGGACTTTCGAAGATGCTTATGGATGAGATTATAAATCATCCGAAACTTAAAAATGTAAGATCCTGGATGCTCGCCACAAAAGATGCGCACAAGCTTTATGAAAAGTACGGATTTGAGCCGCTCGATAAACCGCGTAAATATATGAGACGGTACAAATTTAAAGACTGGACCGAAAAATAATTATTCGGTGTTTGGATCTAATTTCCGATTCAATTTTTTTATGGATTAAAATAAAGCTATCAGGTATATTCCTTCAAGAAATTACCGGCGGGCTGAATATGGGACATAAAAAAGAAAAGTCGGAAAAATCCCCGAAAGAAAAAAATCACTCCGGAAAAGAGAAACTCAAAAAAAAGTTTTACGAAAAAGAACTTGCCAAACTTCAGATCGAACTGGTCAAACTTCAGGAATGGATAAAAAATAAAGGATTGAAGGCGGTTGTTATTTTTGAAGGGAGAGATGCCGCCGGCAAAGGCGGAACTATCAAGAGGATTATTGATAAACTTAATCCACGTATTGCAAGACTGGTGGCTCTCGGAGTACCGACCGAGAAGGAAAAAACTCAATGGTACTTTCAGAGGTATGTTCAGCATCTGCCGGCCGCTGGTGAAATGGTCTTATTCGATCGATCCTGGTATAACCGTGCCGGCGTAGAACATGTAATGGGATTCTGTACAGAAGATGAATATCGGGAGTTTTTCAGATCCTGTCCGGAATTTGAAAGAATGCTTATCCGGTCCGGTATAATTTTAATAAAGTACTGGTTCTCCATAAGCGATAAAGAACAGGAGAAGAGATTTCAAAAAAGAATTCACGACCCGCGCAGAAGATGGAAGCTCAGTCCGATGGATCTTGAATCCCGCGCCAAATGGGAGGAGTATTCAAGAGCCAAGGATGAAATGTTCAGCCATACCGATATAAAACAGGCACCCTGGTTTGTTGTAAATGCGGACGACAAGGAGCGCGCACGCCTGAATGTAATTCATCATCTTCTTACGATGATTCCGTATAAGGATTTAACCCCCGGGCAGATTGAACTTCCGCCTCGCGAGAAATCGAAAGGATACGTAAGACCGCCAATGACCGATCAGACGTTTATTCCGGAGGTTTATTAAACCGGCAGCTTATTATTGCTGCCGGTAAATTCATGAAATACTTACTTCTTCGGAGTGACCTTAATATTAAAATCGAGATTTAATTTGAGGTTTTTTTCTGCGCCTGTTATAAGGTTTTCTACCGCATATACTACTGAATATTTTTTCTTGACGTCCGTATCATCCTTGCGTGCTCTCACGGGAAACATCATTGTTGTTCCTGCAAGAAGTTTAATGTATTCCGGAAAACGGATCTTCTCGTCAGTTCCCTCCAGACGCAATTCAAAATCGATATCTGAATTATTTGTCACTTTTATGTTGGCAGTACTTCTTCCAACTGTGTTTACGGTTGTAGTTTCAAATTTAACCGATGATCTGAAAAGAGGATCAAGGTATTTTTCCTCACCGTATAATTTTCCGTCGTAAAAGATTGCCGTACGACGGTTCATAATTCCGTCCTTTATTCCTTCCGAAGATGCTGTTTTGGCAAAGACTAATGTTACGGGCCGTCGTGTGTTTACGTAATCGAATTCAATCGGATTATGAATATCGCTGTTACCAAGGATCGCTAACTTTTTTTCCAGGCACCATTCAAAAACAGTCGGGTAATACTCAATGCTGTTTACAACTTCAATTCCCGAGATCAGTTTGTTTTCTAAAAGGTAGGTGTGTTCATCGTACCAGCGCGCAACTCCGTCGGGCTGCTGACCGGTCCATCCGGGATGATTCCAGAAAACAAGCCCTCCCTGTTTAACGGCTTCTTTAATAGCGTCCCGCCAGTCGTCTTTTACAAGAGCGTTAGCATCCGTAATAAAAATAGCATTGAGATGCCCGGGAGGCATACTGCGTGTAATCTCTGAACCGTGGATCAGAATAATGCCGAGCTGATCTGCAAGAGCATTGCCGATCTCATATGCGGCGTTGTGATTCGTAGGAACATAATCCTTGTGCGGCTGATACTCAATATGATCCGTTATTGCAATTGCGTCCAGCCCGCTCCGCCATGCTTCTTCTATTCTGAATGTAGGCCATACTGTTCCGTCCGAAAAAACCGTATGTGAATGGAAATCGCATTTTAAAGATTTGTATCCCGGAATGTCGGGAATCTTAATCTCTTTTCTGTAATTCGGCTGAGCACTTAAACTGGTGAAAAAGAAAACGAATAGCGCTGCTGTTAATAGATGTTTGATTTTCATTTGGGAGGCTCCAAGACGTTGAAAATTATCTTTTGAAAAATACCAATCGTTTAGACTATATGAAAAGAATATTTAATATTTGACAAGCTTTTTCAAGAGTTATAAGAAATAATAATAATTGTTATTTTTGACGGGTTAAAAAATGGTGTTAAAATGAAGAAGTTGTATTCTATCCTGATTTTCTTTCTTGGAATAAATCTGTCGGCTCAAACAATTAATGTTACATTAGAAGTTGTTTCGCCTACGCTCGGCGATTCTTCAAAAGTTTATGTCTCCGGAAATTCGGAACTGCTCGGCAACTGGCAGCCGGATAAAGTTATGCTTGATAATATCGGAAATAAAACATGGAGGAGAAAACTCCAGGTTCCAAAAGGATTCCGGATGGAGTTTAAATTTACCAAGGGAAGCTGGGATACAGAAGCTCTTGGAAGCGATTCTACTATTCCTCCGAATACAATCCTTACAGCAGAAAAGGATACCGTAGTTGTTATTACAGTTATGAACTGGAGGGATAAATTTAATTTTGTTGTTAAAGGACAAATTACCGGCACGGTTGAATTTCATAAAGATTTTATGATTGATGGTTTGAAGCCGCGCGATATATTCGTCGGGCTTCCGCCCGGTTATAATGAGAATCAGGATCAGCGTTATCCGGTTCTATATATGCACGACGGGCAGAATCTTGTAAACCCACGTACTTCCAATACTTTTATCGACTGGCAAGTTGATGAGACTGCGGATACTCTTATCCGCAAGGGTGAGATTAAACCGTTTATTCTGGTGGGGATCAATAATACATCCGACCGTGCCAGTGAATACAGTAAAACTCCGCTCGGGGAATTGTATATGAAGCTGATTGTCGAGAAGATTAAACCGTTTGTAGATTCAAATTACAGAACACTGCCCGACCGTTTAAACACAGCTGTAGGCGGCTCGTCGATGGGGGGATTAATCTCTTTTGTAATCGCCTGGGATTATCCCGAAGTATTTTCGAAAGCTGCCTGCTTCTCGCCCGCATTTAAATTCAGGGATTACAACTATGTTGATGTCGTAAGAAATTATTCGGGCAGGAAAAAGAATCTCCTCTTTTACCTGGATAACGGCGGCGTTGGGCTTGAATCGGTTCTGCAGCCGGGAATAGATGAAATGATAGACGCGCTTAAATCACACGGGTTTAATAAAGAGAAAGATTTTTTTCTGTTTATTGATAACGAGGCAGAACATAATGAAGCTGCCTGGGCGAAGAGAATGTGGAGACCTCTAATTTTATTCTTTGCAAAATGAAAATATTTGTCGGCTCAAAAAATCCGGTTAAAATTGATTCTGTTAAAGAAGCTCTTTCCAATTACTTTGAGAGTATCGATGTAATTGGGATGGACGCTGAATCTGGAGTATCCGTTCAGCCGGTAGGCGATGAAACCTTCATCGGCGCAAGGAATCGCGCGCTGTTTTTACAGTCGTATTGTAATAATAAAAATATCGGTGCCGACCTTTTTATTGGAATTGAGGGAGGAATTGCGAAACTATTCGACAAATGGTTCGCGTTCGGATGTATGTGTGTTATTGATAGTGCCGGCAAAGAAGGATTTGGAACATCACCGCTTTTTGAATTACCGAAGCCGGTTGTTGATAAGCTTCTTGACGGAATAGAGCTTGGCGATGTGATGGATCAGATTCAGAACGAAGAGAACACCAAACAGAAACAGGGTGCTATCGGCTATTTTACAAACGGAGTTATGAACAGGAAAGAACTTTATATAGAAGGATTGAAAGTTGCAGTTATTCCATTTTTACATAAAGACAAATACTTCTAATTATTCATTCTAATGATCAAGAGCATGATCCCGATCATGATCAAGATTTTCAGGAGACAATATGACACTTCCGATTTACCAGGTTGATGCGTTCACCGGTGAGTTGTTTGGCGGTAATCCCGCAGCAGTTGTTCCTCTGGATAAATGGCTGGACTACGGTACGATGCAGAAGATCGCCGCAGAAAATAATCTGGCCGAAACAGCTTTCTTTGTAAAAGAAAAAGAGAATTATCATATAAGGTGGATGACTCCGCTTAAAGAAGTTAATTTGTGCGGACACGCAACTCTAGCTTCTGCGTTTGTAATCTTCAACTTTTTCGAAAAAGAGAGCAGTAAAGTAAATTTTAATTCAAGAAGCGGAATTCTTGCGGTCGAACGCAACAGCGAATATCTTACACTCGATTTTCCATCGAATAAACCGAAGCCAGCTAAAAGACCCGATAAAATTTCTGAATGTTTCGATCGCGAACCGGTTGAAATACTTGAAGGAGGAGAATATTTATTTCTGGTCTTCGATTCGGAAGATTATATTCGAAACTATAATCCCGATTTTGAACGGCTTAAAACTCTTCATCCGGTTCATATGATTATTACTGCGCCCGGAAAAAACGTTGATTTTGTCTCAAGGATGTTTGCTCCAAACCTTGGAATTAATGAGGATCCGGTTACTGGCTCAGCGCATACGGTACTAACTCCTTACTGGTCTGGAAGGCTCGGCAAAAATGAGCTGCTGGCCCATCAGGTCTCTTTAAGAGGCGGTGAATTAAAATGTGTTCAAGCTGGTGACCGGGTTAGAATAAGCGGTAAAGCGGTACTTTTCCTCACGGGAAACATATTTTTGAATTTTTAATTTCTAATAAATTCTGCATATTATACCCACAAAATTTTGCGTGGTGCGAAAAATTTGCACAAACAACCTATCTTATTATGTGATTTTTTGACTTTTTTAATGAAAAAATATTTAGCAATCATTTTTGCTGTTTTGGTTCTTATCTCTCAACTTTCATGTGATGCACCGAGATTGAACCCCCTTGATCCCTCGAGCCCTGATTACAAGTTGACTTCAATAGAGGGGACTATAAAAACAACAGCTCTTCCGCAGCAACCGATTGCGGGTGTAAAAGTTTTCTGGAAGGATAAGAACCTCACCGTTCAGACAGATCAGAACGGTTATTATAAGCTGGATGAATTGGTTATGAATGATGGAATCCTGATTTTTGAAAAGGATGGATATTCAAAAGATTCGGTAAGAATTGTTTGGGCAGGCCAGAAGAACAAACGGGAGGATGTTTCTTTAAACGCAATTCCTCAAATAAACAAATTCAATCTTTTTACAATTGTTCAGAACAGGTATGCAGATGTTCAGGATAGCAGATTAAACGGTCAGGTATCGATATCGGATCCCGATAACACAATCGATACTGTCTACTTAAAGTGTGATGAGCTCGCTTTTTCAAAAAAGCTAAGCTTTAGCCCTGTCCTGAATATGTTCGAAGGTTCATTTACTCCTGCAGATCTCAATGTTACTTCTCTCGACATTGTTATCGGCAAGAAATTTGAACTGGTTACGATTGATAATACCCATAAAGCTTTTTTAACGGGCTCCACCAATGTAATGCGAATAATTAAACAGGAAGTTATAATCCGCGAACCGTTGAATAAAATCTCGGTGAATACGAAGCCTGTTCTTAAATGGTATCGCTTTCTTCCCGGATTCAATTTCAAATACAAAGTTGAAATTTATACAGACGAACTCGTTCCCCAACCAATATGGGACAAAGAAAATATTTCCAAAGAGGACGTGGAAACAACACCCGATTTTGACCTTTCTCCGGGTGAGTATTATTGGGTCGTCTGGGCTGTGGACGATTTCCAGAACCGGTGCCGTTCTAAACCGGCATCTTTTGTTGTCAAGTGATCAAAATGAAAAATCTTGTTACTGAAAATATTAGCCATGTTAAAAATCTTTCCAGGGAAGAGTTCGAAGCTCTATACGAGTTTACACAGATTTTAAATTCCGCTACCCGACAGGATTCTTTAATTGAAGATACAATCGACATTGTAATTAAGATTATTAATGCCGAACGGGGGATTTTTGTTAAATACGACGACTCTACAAATAATTTTTCGATAATTACGGGGAGGAAGATCTCGAGTGAAAACATTACAGACCTCGGCGAGTTTTCTTCGGGAATACTTCAGAAGGTAATACAGGAAAAGAAACCTCTCTTATATCACGATGTAATGAGCGACCCGCACCTTTCTCAGTTTGAAAGCGTTCAGATTCACAGAATTAAATCGGTGATCGGTGTGCCGATTAAAAGGAACGGGAAAGTCTGGGGTGTTATTATTGCCGATAGTACTCTGGACCGCCGGGAATTCACCGAAGAAAATCTCACATTCCTTAATTTCTTCTCGAACCTGGTTTCATTAGCCCTCGATAAAATTCTGAAGCTCGAAGAACTGGAAAAAGAAAACATTATTCTAACAAACAAACTCCAGTCCACCGAAGAAATTCCCGACATGATCGGTGCAAGCGTTGTTATGAGAAACCTTTCCCAACTCCTTTACAAGGTTGCCCAGACAGACGCTACAGTATTAATTGTCGGCGAGAGCGGAACAGGAAAGGAAATTGCTGCGAAAGCGATTCATCAGCTGAGTAAAAGAAAGGAAAAACCTTTTCTTGCGCAGTTCTGCGGATCGATTCCGGATAATCTACTCGAAAGCGAATTGTTCGGTTATAAAAAGGGCGCTTTCACGGGCGCCAATTCGGATAAGCAGGGACTCATCGAAGCAGCGGAAGGAGGCACGTTTTTCCTGGACGAAATCGGGGATATTTCCACGGCTCTCCAGGCAAAACTTCTTCGTGTTCTTGAAAGCAGGGAAATTATCCGGCTCGGCGATACCAAAGTAAAAAAAGCGGATGTAAGAATTATTGCGGCCACTAATAAAGACCTCCATTCACTTACAAAAGACGGACAGTTCAGGGAGGATCTTTTCTACCGGTTGAACGTTTTTCCTATTAAAATGCCGCCGTTACGTGAAAGGCGAGAGGATATTCCGATGCTGGCCAGTTACTTTGCCAGGAAACTCGGAAGAAAAGATGTCTCTATCGACCCGTCCGCAATTAAAAAACTTGAAAATTACTACTGGCCGGGAAATATTAGGCAGCTGATCAATGTGGTTCAAAGAGCTCTGATACTTAGCGATACAAACAGAATTTCAAACGAACATATAATAATGGAAGACAGCAGGGATGTTGCGGATTTTAAGGGGACTCTTCATGAATTTGAAATGCTGCTTCTCAAAAAACGTCTCGAAGAATTTAACGGCAACCGAACGCTTACCGCAAAATCTCTTGATGTTTCGGTAAGGTGGATACAACTCAAATTAAAGGAGATGGGCGAGCAATAGAATGCTTGGAATAACAACTGAAATATTGTTCGAAAAATTCGAAATACTTGAAGTCCTTAAAAAAGATGAACACGCGGCCGTTTTCCTTGCGAATCATGTTTATCTGAGCAAGAAAATTATTCTTAAAGTTCTCAACACGCAGAAAATATCCGACCATGCGTTGGTGGAACGTTTTAAACGGGAGGCAAAACTTCTTGCAAAGCTTGATCATCCGAATATTATTAAGGTTCTCGACTTCGGAACAGCCAAAGAATATTTTTATATTTCGTTCGAATATATAGACGGCGTGAGCCTTCGCAACATATTTAAAACAAAATCTCTTGAGCCTGATCAGAAAGAAAAACTGATGGTTCAGCTCCTTAAAGCTCTCGACTTTGCACACGCTCACCAGATAATTCACCGTGATATCAAGCCCGAGAATATTTTCATCGATAAAAATCTTAATCTTAAACTCGGCGATTTCGGACTGGCTCTTTCCGCCGAGGACAACTTTGTTACTAATCCGTATTCAATTGTCGGAACCCCGAGTTATATGTCGCCGGAACAGGTCCGAGGCGCAAAATTAAATCCCCAATCCGATCTCTTCTCTGCGGGTGTTGTTTTGTTTGAAATGTTTACAGGCAGGAATCCGTTCTTAAAAGAGAATGTTAGCTTAACACTAAATGAAATAATGGGATTCGACGAGGGAAACATTTCGAACCAGGTTAAAGACTTACCGGAACAGATCGGGAATTTACTTTCAAAACTTCTTCAGAAAAATTTATCTAAAAGATATGATTCTGCGCGGGAAATTCTTAACGAATTGAATATACCCGATGAACAGCCGACAATGACAGTTGAACAGTATGAAAGGGAGAGCGGGAGATCGAAAAAACTCTTATGGCTAATGGCCATTGTTTCGGTTGTAGCAATTCTGATAATAATTATGATGAAGCTGGAGAATCCGGGAGTTGAATCAAATTTAAATCCCGAGAATAAAGAGATTTCTAATAGCACCGATACTGCGGGAAGGAACAATTCCGAATCCGGCATAAATCGGGATGAGATCAATCAGGATGAAGTAAATCCCGCTAATCTTAATAAGCCTCTTGTTGAGCAGGGGAATAATAAAATGGATCAGGACCAATCTCAGAATGTGCCCGTTGTAAAATACGGCCAGCTCCTGGTTAATGTTTCTCCGTATGCAGAAGTTTTTATTGACGGAGAAAGAATCGGGTTAACACCATTCACAAAACCGCTGGTTTATCAGGAAGGCGAGCATACAATTAAACTTGTTCATCCCGATTATCCTGTTTTTTCGGATGTTGTTAATGTTATACAGGGAGAAACAACAAGATTCAGGGTTTCTCTGGAATCAACAATCGGGTATATCCGGTGCAGAGTAGCTCCCTGGGGAAATGTCTATGTAAATGAAGATTTTAAGGGAACAACACCGCTTCCGGAAAAAGAATTGATAAGAGTGGCACCGGGTCCGGTCCGACTTGTAATAAAACACCCGAGTTATAAAGACATTGATACGGCCTTTACAATTTCCCGCGGGGATACATTAAATTTCAGATTCACTTTCAAAAAGTAATTTATATGAAGGTAAGAATATTCGCGTTGTTGATATTATTTCTCTTTACACTTCAGATCTCTTCCCAGCAATACAGGTGGAGAGTTGTTGGAACAATGAAGTATCCGGTTTCGGGAGCCCAGGTTGTATATGATATTGCATCGGGCAGTGATAAGATATATCTCTTCGGCGGGTATTCGGATTCCCTCCAGAGTGCCGTCGATTGGATCCAGGAATATGACGTGGTTAAAAATACATGGACTATTGTCGGCCGAATGCTTCAAACCCGCGATCAGTTCGTTGCAGATATATGGAAAAACAGCATTATGTATTTCGGCGGTACTGTTGAATCATCTACCGATAAAAATGCGATTGAAACATGGGATTATAAAATCGTTACGAATCTGCCGTCGGTTTATGATAGGGGAAGGAATTTCGGAAGGTCGTTTTCCACGGGTCAGGTGATAGGAGATAATTTTTATATAATCGGCGGGGATGCCCAGAACCCGAGCGATACGCTCGATTATATTGTCGGTTATAACCTTAATACAAAACAGGTCGGATTTACTTTCAAATCCCCGTCGTCGAATACACTAAGTCAGAGAATGACTTTTATTGTCGGGAGCAATATTTTCATATTCGGCGGTGTAATGAACGGAGTAACCAACGCTATTCAGAGATTTAATATTCCGCAGCAGAGACTTGAGAATCTGACCGAACAGCTTCTCGAAGTGCGCGCAGCTGGTTCTGCCGTTTATAATCCCTTAAGTCAGAAAGGATTTATAATCGGCGGTTATAACGAGAAGCTGGGAGCCCTTAACACGGTTGAAGAGATAGAGTTCCGGCCAGATGGAACTCTCGAAATTAGACAGGGTCCGCCCCTTACATATGCCCGCACAAATCTTATGGCGGTTGCATATAAAAACGGCCTCGTTGCTGTTTTCGGTGGCAGAACCGACCGTGGTCATTCCGGCAACACCGTGCCTTATGTCGAGATCCTGGAACAGGTCACTTCAGTTGAGGATGAGACATCTGTCATTCCGTTATCACATAAACTCTATCCGAATTATCCCAATCCATTTAATCCATCTACGAATATTCAGTATGAACTTGCGGACGGATCAAATATTTCTCTCGATATTTACTCGGTGCTCGGCGAACACGTAATAAACCTGGAAAAAGGATTTGCAAAAGCCGGATCGCATACAAAAGTATGGAACGGTCTGGATACAAACGGAAGTAAAGTTCCCAGCGGAATTTATTTCCTCACACTTAAAATCAGCGGGGATAGTTTTAAGAAAACCGCCGGATCAATTCAAACACAAAAAATGATCCTTATCAAATGACAAAAAAACTGATAATTATATTCTTCTTCTTTTTAACCGCTGTAATTACGGCACAGGAAGTTACGTTCAATCAGGTTAAAGATGAATATGAAGCGTTTGAATATGAAAAAGTTATCAATCTATCTAATACATTGATAAAGCAGGGCGGGATTTCCGATTCGTTGAGAATAGAAGTTTACTTGATGAGAGTTGTATCGTTTTATTCGATTGGGGATGAGTCTTCGGCCCAGAATAGTTTCCTCGAGATTTTAAAGGTCGACAATAATTTTATACCCGATCCCTCGAAAATTTCTCCACGCCTTATTACAATTTTTGAAAATGTGAAAACCGATTTTGTTAAATCATTGAAACCGGAGTCAACTACAAAGGACACTACGGATCAGACGCAGAAGTATTTGACCGATCCGTCTTACAAAACCGCAATACTAAAAAATATTTTTGTCCCGGGATGGGGACAGATATCCAATAACAGCGGAACAAAGGGATATCTGCTTACTGCGGCATCATCCGCAAATCTTGCAGCAATGATCTATTTTATTTTCGATTCAAATAAAAAAGAGAAAGAATATATAAACGAGATTAACAGGAATCTGATCCAGGCTAAATATGATTCATTTAACAGCTCTTATAAAACCAGAAATGTTCTTATTGCCTCTTACGTACTGATCTGGATTTACAGCCAGATTGATCTGCTGATCTTTAATGACAGGGATGAAGTTTTAACTAACGGAGGGGAAGAGAGAGTCACTTTTTCAGGCGAAAGAGGAAACCTTAACCTTAATTTTAAAATCCCGATCAGATTTTAAGCCTCGCATAATTTTCAGATAGAACGAAAAATATTCGCACCGATCTTTATTCAACAGCTGATTATAATTTTAAAAAACCCCATTAATTGACTCGTTTAGATGTTTTTTCTTGGTAGAATTAAAATCCGGCTTGTGGCATTCGAATTGCATATACTTAAACACACACACATCAAGGACTTAGTCCTTAAGGCTGGCGAAGGGAAAGTAAGTTTAAGAAGGTCCTTCGCCTTCTTTTTTTTAAAATCAAGTTTCATCAAACTTGTCTCCCTATTCTTCCTTGGATTGGTTCTGTATTGAAATTATCGAATAATTTTTTTTAGAGAGTGATTTAGGAAGGCAATTCTAAACACCCGGTTTTAAATTAGGCCATAAATTCATATATTGAACCCCCGAAAACAAACTACAATTTATTTTTAGAGAATGGAATTCAAGTCGGAAAAATTCAGTGATGTGATGGTCATTCACGTCTTTTTGACGAGGGCGACATTGGCCAAAGCGGTTACCTTTAAAGAATATGTTAGCGGCATTGTAAACAGCGGTTCACATAAAATAATTATTGACCTGAGTATTTGCGAATATATCGATTCAACTTTCCTCGGCGCAATGGTTGCTATTCTTAAAAAAGTAAATTCACTTAACGGGGATTTAAGACTTGTTTATAACAAGGAAGTCCCTTCGTTATTATTTGTTCTAACGAGAATGGACAAGGTTTTTAAAACCTTCACAGCACTCGATGACGCACTGGCAAGCTTTAATGTTTCCGGCAATAAACCGCCGACATTAAACTGGAAATAATCTCACCTCTCCAGCTCAATAATTTTATATACTTTGTCAAACTCGCGGACTCTCTCTCCGCATTGAATTGTTACGTTATCCCCTTTCTCAGCGGTAGCAATCAGCAAATCGTCTTTATAAATTTCACCGACGGATATTTCCAGATTTCCGGTAGTATTGCCGGTAATATAAATTAAATCCCCGCTCGAAATTTTTTCAGCTTCAATCTTGATTTGAGCAATTTTACTTTTCTTATAATAATTAACCACCTTACCCGCATATACTTTTCTTGTCGTTGCTATGCTTCCGTAACTTTTGGCATAACTTTCCGAACCCGGCTGACCCAAATAAAATCCGGGCGAGAATCCCCGGTTATAGACTTTCTTCAATTCATTTTCCAGATCCTCTTTCTTTTCCCGCGAAAGAGTATTCGAAAAATACCTCTCAATCGCCTCTCTGTAAACCGAAACGGTTTTACCAATATACTCCGGACTTCTCTTTCTTCCTTCAATTTTGAACGCGTCAATTCCGGCTTCAATAAGTTTATCTATAAACCCTATTGTACAGAGGTCTTTTGGCGACAGTATATAATCCTCTCCGACTATCATAGAGTACTTATCGTCCTTGTCGATGATCTCATATTCTCTTCTGCAGGGTTGAATACATTCTCCGCGGTTGGCGCTTTTATCGAATATCTCGTGACTCATAAAGCATCTTCCGCTGACAGCAATACACATAGCGCCGTGAATAAAAACTTCTACTTCCACATTGGTTTTCTGTTTTATCTCAATTATTTTATCAAGAGTACACTCGCGAGCCAGAACTACCCTTCCGGCACCGAGATTTTCGAAATACAGTGCTGCTTGAGAGTTGGATATAGAAGCCTGAGTGCTTATGCAGAAAGGAATTCCGTATTCCCGGCATTTCATTATAACCGCATGGTCCCAGCAGATTATCATATCAACGCCGGCGGATTTGGCGGCTTTCACAATGCGGTCGAGTTGTTCAAGTTCGTGCTCGAATACTATGCTGTTGAGCGTAAGATGTGTTTTAACATTCTTTTCCCGGCACGCGGAAACGATCTCCGGCAGCTCGGATATATCAAAGTTGTTTGCTTTGGCCCGCATGTTAAGGTCTTTCACGCCGAAATAGATTTCATCGGCTCCGGCACTAATAGCTGTGTTGAGCATTGTCCAGTTGCCGGCCGGCGCGAGCAAAAGCGGTTTTCTTCTGTTTTCCATAAATAATATAAAATTGCTTTTTACTACCGCAATTATAATAAAGCTTGCCGAATAATTGTTTATTTATTTTACCTTGAACTATTTTAGCGTGTCATTATAAATTCTTATGAACAAGAATATCTATCTTGCCTTAGTCGGTATCGGGATTGGAGGAATTGGATTCGGTCTGATAACCCCTGTTACTGTTCTGCTTCTTGAACAGGCGGGAGCGTCGAGTTTTATTACCGGCTCTACAACTATGACTGGCTACCTGAGTATAGCCCTGTTTTCCCGTTTTACAGGAAGATTAATCGATAAACTCGGTGTAAAAAGAGTCCTTCTCGCCGGATTGATTATCTGGATGCTCGGCGCAGTTGCGCACGTCTTCTGGTTTATTTACCCGCTTTTATATCCGATAAAATTTTTAATGGGAATCGGAGGCACGTTTATTTTTGTTTCAACCGAGGTTATGATTAATCACTATAGCAATGATTCCAATCGGGGTAAAAACATAAGTCTTTATGTTGTTCTGCTTTCCGCGGGGGTTGCTGTGGGTACGCTATTGATATGGACAATTAATTTAGCAGATTGGGTTCCTTTCGTTATCGGAGCTTTGATAATGTTTGTAGTACTGATTTTCGAGTATCTTATACTGGACGACTTTAGAATTAAATCATCCGAAGAAATTCCGGAAAAGATGCCGCTTTCCAGAATGCCCGTTATCGGTCTTTTGGCCGGAATTGTATATGGGCTTTTCGAATCCTCTATTATAGTTGCTCTTCCGATGTACGGTTTAAGGAACCGGTTTGGAACTGAGGAAGTTTCGATCTTTCTTGCGTCATTTGTCGTTGGAGGAATTGTTTTACTTTATGTAATCGGTTCGATCGCCGATAAGTTGAGCAAACACCGGCTTCTTCTTTACATCTCTTCTATCCTTGCGCTACTCTTTCTGATTCCTGTCGCAGTTAAAGAATTCGTTACTCTGTTAATAGCCTTTTTTGCAATGGGAGGAATTGTTCCCGCGTTTTATACCGTTGGATTAAATTACACAGTCGAACAGGTGAATAAAAAATATATGGCACAGGCAAACGGTTTCTTTGTGATGATGTACGGTTTAGGTACAATTGCCGGTCCACTTTTAGGCTCTCTGACCGTTGAGCTGGATAAGCAATACGGATATTGGATAATGGCCTCGGTATTGTGTCTTTTATTTTACATATACCTGTTCCAAAAGCCCCGTTCCAACGCTTGAACTATGTTATATTATTACTCATATGATTTTATTATTTTAAGATCGGTTTTATATCAACTATGAAAGTTATGAATGACCGGTAGACTTGCAGACATACTCCGCGGTATTCAATCGTCAATCAGATTTGATGCGGGTTATCTATTTAAAAAGGGGAAAAAATCCTTTTCGATTTTGTGTGATATCGGGCTAACTGATATTGAAAACGGGAATATTGCCGCAATTAATAAATTGATTGCCGATAAGAATTCGGCTCTAGCCGACCTCTATAAATCTAAACAATTTATCCGTTTAAAAGAGGAGTCGGGCTTACTCTCTATTTACAGGGATAAAATACTGGTGAATAATTCATGCGATTTCTATTTAGTCCTTTTAAGTAGAGAAAAATTACCTGATTTAAAATCAATCAAAACGAAAATCAGCGAGCATACCGATGCTATAAAAAAAGAACTTCTGGAGTCCGGCCCGGCGGTTGAATCCGATATTGATCAGCTCTATAAAGAAGCATTAACTACAATTCCTACTGTCATCTATTCTACTGATGCAGGGGGAGATAGATATCATTTTATTACTGACGCGGTTAGAAATCTCTTCGGCTATTCTCCGCAGGAGATCTACGAAAACAAGCTTCTTATTCTCCGATCAATCGATCAGGATCACTTCCATAAATTTCGCGGCTTTACAGACAGGCTAAGAAAAGGTGAAGTCTGTTCGGTTGAGTACAGAATGAAAGACCGTTTCGGTAAAGAGCGCTGGGTTAGACATTCGGGAATTCCGATATTGAGGGAAGGCGAGGTTGTACGTGTTGTTGGAACAATTAATGAAATATCGGAAGAGAAAATTGTTCAGCTCAAACTCGAAAACTCCGAAGAAAAATTCAGAATGCTTATTGATACAGCCGACGACCTGATATTTATTCTTAACGGGTTCGGATATTTCAGCCTTGTAAATAAGAACGGCGCAAGTGCTCTTGGTTATGTCCCTGAAGAAATGATAGGAAAGCATTTTCTTGAGTTCATTGATAAAGAAGATGAATCCAAAATAGCCGAAGCATTCACAAGAATTTTAAGTTCAAGCGAAGTAACCACTTTTGAAGCGGTTTTTCTGGACCGGTTTGATAAAAGCGTTACCTTTGAGATCCATGCAAAACCGATGATGAGCGACGGCGAAGTCTCCGGAATGATTAGCATCGGAAGAAATATTACAAACCGGAAACTCGACGAACAGAAAATCCGGGACCTTAATGCAAAACTTGTTGAGGCCAACAGGATCATCTCTATCGAAAGGGAAAGAGCCCGGCATAAAATAAATGTACTTGAGGAGCTGAATAAACTTAAAAGCGAATTTATCTCGAATATTTCTCATGAATTGCGTACACCCCTTGCCTCAATCGTCGGTTTCGCAGAGACAATACTTTCCGACCCGGATCTTCCGAAAGAGACGGCCCGGGAGTTCAACGAGATTATTCTTAGCGAAGGAAAAAGACTTGCCAAACTGATTAATGATGTCCTCGATTTTTCAAAACTGGAATCGGGAGAGGAGGAGCTGAAAAAGGAAAGCTTTAATCTCGCGGATCTTTTTCATGAAATAATTGATTTGTATCAAAAACAGTTGACCGAAAAAGAAATTCATCTCTCAAAAGATTTTCCTGAAGACGAAATTAATATTGTTGCAGATCGGGCAAGAATTGGTCAGGTAATTTATAATCTTATGTCCAACTCAATTAAGTTTACTAACAAAGGGGGCAGAATATTTCTTTTTCTGGTTGATCACGGCAGGGAAGTCGAATTTAACATTACTGATACGGGCATTGGAATTCCGGAAAAAGATATTCCGAGATTGTTCGATAAATTTACCAAAATTCAGAGACCCGGCGCACCACTGATGGGTGCCGGATTCGGACTTGTAACAGTTAAACAGATTGTAGAACTTCATAAGGGTGTAGTACGCGTTAGAAGCGAGGAGAATAAAGGTTCTACTTTTATTATCAGGTTACCTAAACAGTAGTATAACGAGGGCAAATGAATAAGCTTATTTTCATTGTGGATGATGAGGAGGCAATTCTTAAAATGTTGACACACTGGTGCAAGACCCAGTGGAATTATAACGTTAAAACATTCACAAACGGCAGTGATGCTCTTAATTCTTTAAACGAAAATCCGGATCTGGTTCTGCTGGATATTATGCTTCCGGATATAAACGGAAATGATGTCTTACGAACTATAAAATCGAAACATCCCAATCTTCCTGTTATTATGCTTTCTGCACAGGGAAGCGTTGAAGTTGCACTTGAATCCGTCCGGCTTGGTGCCTTCGATTATTTCCCTAAACCGATCGATAAAAACCGTCTTGAACCTGCTATTAGAAACGCATTAAAGAATTACGACCTGGAACGTGAATTAGAAAACCTGAAAGAGAATCTCCAGAAAGAATTCAGTTTTGAAAATATCGTCTCCGCGGACGACAGGATGCAGGAAGCGTTCAAAATGGTTTCAAAAGTCCTGAATAATGATATAACCGTTTTAATAACAGGTGAGAGTGGTACTGGTAAGGAATTGGTTGCCCGGGCCATTCATTATAACGGCAAAAGAAAGGACGCCCCTTTTGTTGTTGTTAATTGTGCTTCGATTCCGCGCGAACTTCTTGAAAGCGAACTGTTCGGTCATGAAAAAGGATCGTTTACCGGCGCTCACCAGAGAAAGATCGGAAAGTTTGAATTAGCCAGAGGAGGTACAATATTTCTGGATGAGATTGGCGAAATGGAAATGTCGCTGCAGGCAAAAATATTGCGTGTGATTCAGATGAAGGAGTTCGAACGCATTGGCGGTAATGAGATTATTAAAAGTGATGTGCGGATTATCTCGGCTACAAACAGGGATTTGAAGAATGCCGTTGAATCAAAAGGTTTCAGAGAGGATCTTTATTACCGTTTAAGTTCATTCCCTATTCATATTCCCCCGTTGCGCGAACGGAGAAGGGATATTGTGGTACTTATCGATCACTTTGTTAAACATTTTAATCAGAAGCTCGGCAAAAATATTAAGAATCTTTCTAAGACGACACTTAAAATACTTTATGATTACGACTGGCCTGGTAACGTAAGAGAACTTGAAAACACAATTGAGCGCTGCCTCATTCTAAGCGATGGCGATCTAATTGAACAGGATGTTCTGCCCGATAGCATTACGATGCAACTAAAAAGCGGCCACATGATTTCATCCGCTGAAATTTTTAACGACAGTTCTCCCGTAGTTCCTTTTGAGAAATTGAAAGAAGAAGCCATAAAACACGCTTTAAAGGTAACCAATAATAATATTGTTGAAGCAGCCAGAAAATTGAAAATTGGAAGGGCAACTTTATACAGGCTGATGGAGAAATATAAGATCAGTGCAGAAAAAAAATAGGAGACGTTTATGGGTATTATTGAAGAAGTAATTGATGATATTGTTGTTGAAATTATAAATCTGGACAGGGCAACATTAAAAGAAGCCGACCAGCTTAAGAGTATGATTAACGATAAAATCGATGCCGGCTATAAAAAAGTGATTATTGATATCTCATCGGTCGAGTTTATCGATTCAACTTTTCTTGGTGTGATAGTGAATACTCTGAAGAAAGTGGCGGCTCTTAAAGGCGATCTTAAACTTGTCGGATTCAAACCAGCGGTCCGCGCAATGTTCGAACTGACCCGTCTTTTCAGAATTTTTGAATCGTTCGGGGATCTTCAGGACGCAATTAAGAGTTTCAGCAATTTTAACAAATAGGATACAGGTCAAGCGTGCCAGTAAGCGACAGCAAAATTCCAAATAAAATTCTATTGGTTGAAGACGAATTTAATATAGCGAAATTGTTTATCTACAACCTTACAAAAGCAGGCTTTGTTTGTGATCATGCAAATAACGGAAAAGAGGGACTTGAGTTTGCACATAGAAACCGACCGGATATAATTATCAGCGATGTGATGATGCCGGAAATGGATGGATTTGAGTTTAGAAAAAAATTGCTTGATGATACAGATTTAAAATCGATTCCATTTGTTTTCCTTACTGCAAAAGGTGCCGAAGAGGATATTCTGCAGGGATTTGATCTTGAGATTGAAGACTACATAATAAAAACTTCCAGCCCCAAAGTTGTAATCGCAAAGGTATCCGCTATTCTTAAGAGCCTTGAAAAGGAAAGAGTAAAAATTGTTGACGAGGTTCAGAAAGCAGCGGATTCAATGGGCGCAAAGGTGGTTCCCGATGAAGCTCCCCAGTTTGAAGGATTCAGTATTAAACACTGGCATCTGCCATTTAAAAATGTACCCGGCGGGGATTTCATTGATTATTTTAAAATCGATGAAAATAATATTGCAATCGTTCTTGGCGACGTCATGGGAAAAAGATGGGGCGCCTGGTATTTTGCAGTTGCATACGCGGGTTACGTTAGAAGTGCAACAAGGTTTGTCCTTGAATCTTCCAGTGAATATAGCCCGAGTGATATTCTGCATAAAGTTAACGAATCGGTTTTTAAGGACGAAAGAATTTCCGAAGTGTTTATTACGCTTTCAATTGTTCTCCTCGATAAAAAAAATAAGGTTGCAAAATATTCCGGTGCCGGAGATTTGCCGATTGTTTACAAATCAGGCGAGGCTAAACTGATCCATTCAACAGGATTGCTGCTTGGATTCAGCAGTACAGGCGAATATGAAGATCATGAAATTAAACTTAATACAGGTGATGAGATCTTCCTGGTTACTGACGGTATTACAGAAGCAAGGAATAAGGAAGGACTTCTGTACGGACAGGAAAAGCTTATCAATTTCATAACCGGAATGAGAACAGAAGAGGATTCCGTTGAACAGATGAAAAATGAATTGTTAAGTTATACCGGCGGAGAATTGGAAGACGATGTAAGCTTTATAGCCGTAAAACTTCTCTGATAAAAACTGTTCATGGATTCTTAACCGGTGGCGGTATAACCTCAAAAACATTAATATAAATTACTTCTTATACCTATCAGCAATTCCTTCACCTCTCAATAAATCTAATATTTTAAAAATTGAATTATTGTAATACAACGCTTATTTTCCGTAAGAGTAATAATTTCAATTGTAAATATTATGATTCGATCCTTATTTCTGGGTGATTCTAACGATTTCGAATCCAACTTTGTTGGAATCGTAAATAAAATCCCGGAGACTTAAAATTGTTGGGGTGGTTTAACTGTCTAACTAATTATCAGGAGGCTCAAATGAAGATTGTCCGTATGAATCTTCTGGACGGGAATTCCAGAAGCAAAACGGTTGCCTTTTTTGATTTCCAGACAATTGATGAAATTACCATTAAAGGATTCCGTGTTGTAAATGGATCCAACGGACTGTTCATTTCTTCCCCGGACCATAAGGGGAAAGACGGAAAATATTACGAGTCGGTTATTCTATCAAAAGAAATGAAAAAAGACCTGGAAAAACTGGCTCTCGATGAGTATAACAAATCCCGCAAGTAAAATGGCGCCGAGGGTCGTCTTAAGAGCAATAATTCTGTACTTATCGTTTTTTAAAAAGGATTCAAAGGAAAAACATCGACTCCACACTTTTGAGACGACCGGCTTAATCGGCATTCCTTACTTCGTCATGTAATCTGTTATTTTCTTTCTTAAGTATTCAAAAAATTCTTTTGTAACTGAAACCTGTTTGAAAATATCAATTACATCATGTGCCGCTATTTTCTTCCAGTCCTCCTCTCGAGGAAGAACAAAAACTCCTCCTAAATCTACTGCCGCTGGACTAATCATAATTTTCGCGGATCCTTCTTTGTAATACTGATCCGGTCTGTGATTTCTTCTCGGGAAGATTACAACTGTCCATTTGTTTTCACCGTAAGAACTGATAATGTTCCACATCGGTTCCTCGTTGGGCAGGGATATATTCCGGAAGATATTCGCAACATTTTTAAAAATGCTTTGAATCTCGCCTTTACTTGATGACTCCATAACAATTCCATACCGCAAATAATTGTCCAGAAAACAGATCTCGGTTTTATCTTCTTTCAGCAGATTCCCCCGGTTTAATTCTTTTAGTTTGGCTATTTCGTTTTCTAAAGGAAGTGTTTTTTTAGGAATTGCCTGGAAGTGAAAATGATCCGGTGCGGAAGCACCGCAGTTTGGTCCGTTGTAGAAGAGAGTGAAATTCTGATTCAGATCTCTTGAGATTTCGATAAGGTCATCGAAATTAAGAACTAGATTTTGAGGAATATGTTTTCTGTGTGTAATTGTTAAATGACCCGGAAAAATCGGATAGGGATTACAAAGTATGAGATAATGTTTGTTATACTCGAGCGCCGATTGCTCGGCGGGTAGATTGTTCAGGCATAAAAAACAGGGACGCATGCTGATCGATTTGCTGTCCACTTGGGCCGTTGTAGAAGTAATTCGTTCCGGATTATGCTGCAACACAATTTCAAATCCGTCAAATTCGATTTTTCTTGTATTGACATGAGAGAGGTTGTTTACATTATTATTAAGAAGCGGCCACGATTCCCTCTGATCCGTAATCAATTTTTCAATTGCAGCTGTCCAGGCTGCAGGACTGACACTTTTCTCTTTACTACTACCAAGAATCATTTAATTATTCAACTTCGGTTTATCGTTTTTCTGGTTTCGATTTCAATTGTTCGCAACCGGTCTTTATAAAAATTGTTTCTATTAAGCCTGTTGATATCGAGTTCGGCATCGGTATTCCCTTCCCATCGTCTGCAGATGTAAATCGGCTCGTAAATTCTTCCGATTTTATAACTCCGCGATATCGTTATTCCAAGATAATAGTCCTCACCGTAACTCACATTCGGAATTTTCAATTCCCTGAGCAGTGGAGTATAGAATGCACGGGGAGCTCCCAGGCCATTGATTCTTAAAGCGTTGTTTGTACCGTTGTCGTCGCTCCATTCTTTATGGTCTATTAGTCCGGGCGGTATCGGATTAAGTTCAAAATCACTCAAAATATAAGATCCGATAACCATTGCGCAGTTCTCGCGGCGGAAGGTATCGATAACCTTTTGAAGGGTGAATTCATCTTTATAAAGATCATCACTGTCGAGCTGAACAGAAAATCTTCCGCATTCCGGTTGATTCACGCCGTTATTCCAGCATCCGCCGATAAGTAAATCACCGCGCGGGGGAATCCTGTGAATAAGCCGATTGTCCTTTAATGCAAAGTTTGTTAGAATTTCTGTGGTTTTATCTGTCGAATGATTATCTATAACAATAACATTGAACGGGAAATCCGTTTTCTGTTTAAGGGCAGACGAGACTGCATCGGCAATTGTTTTCTCACGGTTCTTAACCGGAATTATTACTGATGCTTCGTTCTGAAATTCGTGAGAACCGAAGTCAATCTCCCGTTTTTTAGGTTCTATATATGCACCAATCTTTTTTAAATGATCAGTTGCAACATCTTCCATCTCAATCTGCATTTTCCGGTTTCGCGGATCGACATAATCGAATTGCTTTTCCCCTGATTTGCGCGGATCGAATACCTGAGTGGAATACAAATATTCCGGTATCCTGAAAACCCGCTTCCGTCTGGAAACACTCAATCGAATTGAATATAAAGCGGAAAATTCCAGTTCGAACGGAATTTCATTTACCCCGTTTTTAAATTCATTTGAATCAATCAGCATTACCGGGCCGAAATCAAAATCATCACGGATACTTCCCGTTTGGTAATCGATCAGAGGATGAGGTTTTAACGTACCGGCAATTTCATAATAGTCGGAGTAGATTATTCCCGCCCTGGTATCGCGGGCAACAGAGAGCATTCTTTCAATTGAATGAATTCCAAAATCTATTTCAATTGCGCGGTTAATAAGAAGAAGATAATCGGTTTCCAGTCTCTCTGCTATTATTTTTAATGTGTTAAAATTATTAATGCTGTTTACCGGAATAAGATTAGGAGTTGATGAGATCGGATTGACTGCTAAAAAATAAACTGATTCAATTAAAGGATGGTCATTGAATTGCTTATTAAAGTATTCGGCTTTGGAATTATTGTCGATCGGAATAAATGCCGAGATTTTTTTCATCGATAAACTTTTTTTATTCTTCCTGAAATTATAAAAAACAATCTACCGGACAAAACTATTAATTGTTTTCGTCCGTAATTTACACCGGCTCTATCCTACCTAAAATTCAAAATTTGCACCGAGAAAAAACTGTCGCCCGGATTCAGGCAATCCGAACTGTGTGTAATAGAGCCGATCGAACAGATTGTTGATTCTAAAATAAACCTCGAGGCCGGAACCGCCTAATTCAAAGTTGTAGGCAATTCTGAAATTACTTAAGAAGTAATCGGGAAGCCTCTGGTATCCAGCCGTGCCTTCTCTCAATCCGAATTCATTGCCGACATATTCAAATTCGAGTAAAGCAGAGAGACGGTTTGTTAAAGAGTAATCAATTCCGAAAGTGCTCATAAGTTCTGGCCGGTATTCAAGAGTATCGGCAAATTCGCCCGAAGCGTTTTTAGCCGATGCTGATAAATAGGTGAAATTGAAATATGCCTGAACATCTGGTCCGGTGTATTTTGAAATCAGTTCGATTCCGTATGTTCTTATTTCATCTTTATTTACTCTCATAAACTGCTTTTGCGGAAGAGTAATTCTTACTATCCCGTCCTTTAAATAGGAAAGAAAAAGAGAGGCATCGGTGGAAAATCCAGATTTTAGATAACTGAAACTCAATTCGCCGGAAGTTGCTACTTCGGCTTTTAATTCGGGATTGGTAACAAATCTTCCGAGCGCCCCGGAGAAAGTTTCTCTGAGGGTTGGGAAGCGTGTCTTTCTTCCGCCATTAATTCGAACCGACATATTAGATGTGATTGAGTAAACGAAAGCAGCGTTGACGGAAAAATCCGTTACACTTTCCTTTGCCGGTTTGTCTCCTGTCTTAGGAGTTTCAATTCTATCAATTCCGCCGCCAAGCGAGAGAACATAATTGTCTTTTATGTATTCGTATTCAAATCCGCCGCTTAAAATGTTTTCGGAATAAATTTGGGAGACGAAATTACCAGACATAAATTCTTCCTTATGCTGGAAAAATTGACCGTTCAAACCGATTTTAAGAAGAGAGTTCTCGCTTAGAATATTTGTATAGATTATTCTTCCTCGGAATGTGTTGTCGTCATTCTTTTCAATATCATCATACGTATTAAAAGTAAAGTCTGTGAACTGATCAATCTCCATATCAAACTTGTTATATGATAGAGAATAGAAGAGATAAGAACTGACCTGATCGAGCTGAATATTTCCCATTGTCCCGACAATGAGATTTTTCCATTCAGGGTAACGCCAGTACCTGGGGTTTTCAACACCGATTTCCGGAGGGACTCCTTTCTCCGAATCGATATATGAGAAAAAGAATCCGCCGTTAAATTTCTCGCTGAATTTATAATTCAGTTTGCCGAAAAGATTTTTACTCTCCCGGAAACTATTTAAACGGTCCCTCCCCGGATTCGATGGATCGCTGAATGATGAAGGTAATCTATAATTATTATTATCTATATAATTGGCCGATATGAGATAAGAGAGTTTTTCGTTTCTGTTCATGTAAGTGCCGGCAAAACTTCTATCTCCTGTCTCCCCCAGCTGTGCAGAGATTGTACCATTCTTGTCTGTCAATCCGGGATTGACAGAACTCATCTCAATAACACCCGAAATCGAATTAGCCCCGAATAATGATGGAGGAATTCCTTTCAGCATAGTTATTCCGCCAATTACCCCGGCCGGAATCAGACTCAGATCAATACGGTTATCCCAAGGAATATTGAGGGGTATGCCGTCGAGAAACAGTGTAATCTGTCGTTCACCCGAACCTCTGAAAAAGAAGAGACTTTCTCCCCTCGAGTTTGTCTGGACCTTAATAGAGGGTATTTTTCGTCCGAGTTGAATAACCGTCCCGGCATCAGATTTTTTTATTTCTTTTGGGCCGATCTTAATAAAGGATTCAGGCTCAAGGACGAGAACTCCCTGTACGGTTAGTTCTTCTAACCGGTATGATTTAATTGAATCCTGAGATTGGGCTGACAAATGGTTGAATGCTAAAAAAAACGAAAAAACTGATAGCAGGATGCCTTTTTTCATGATGATTCAGAATTTATTTGAGAAACCAGTTTTCTGATTTATAGAACTGTCAAACGGTGGAGTAAGCAATAAAAATTTTGTCCACCGATCAAAAAACCTCGAAAATATGTAAAAATCAAAGATTTTTACCAGATGATTCTAATCACATATCATTTATCAGTTTCTAAAATAACTATTATTTCCGTAAATTTGCCATGCGAAAATGAAAGGATTTATACTAACATATAGTTTAATGATGGGTCTACTTCTGTATTCGCTTGGAATTGGGAGTGCCGGTTCCAAAGCGGATGGGATCTCAAATTTTGAATCCACTCACTATGACTGTTCGGAAGAGTTCTTTTGCTTTTACGACAGTCCATATATCAACTCACATGATTTCGGGCAGGATCAGGTTGTTTATTTCATCAATTCAAATAATCCGGTTCATTATCCCTTAGTCACCCAAAATCGAGAGCAAAGTATTGCTCTTAGCCAAAAAAGCTATCGGACCCATAAAGGGTACGCTACAAATCTGAAGATTTAGCGTTTTTCTTTTTAACCTAAGTTTTCCTTTTTCTCAGTCTAATAGGTATGTTCAACTAACAAAGAGGTAATATTTGCGTACGTTAAAATTAATCTTCATCATAAGTCTGGTGCTCGTTACAGTCGGGTTTATCAGCTGGACTGATTCATCGGCATCAGAGAATGTTGGTGCGGAGAAGATTTCCGTAAGCAAAGATGCAAAGCCAAATGTATCAAACGTTAACTTCGAAGAGATCGGAACCATGGTTGCATCCTGGTACGGTCCCGGATTTCACGGGAGGTTAACAGCTAACGGGGAGACGTATAACCAGATGGCATTAACGGCTGCACATAAAGAATTGCCGTTTGGCACTTTCCTTCGAATTACAAATCAAAAAAATGGTAAGTCTGCTGTTGTAAGAATAAATGATAGAGGACCATATATTGAAGGAAGAGATCTGGACCTTTCAAAGGGAACTGCTATAGCTCTCGGAATGGTGCAGAGAGGTGTTATAAAAGTAAAGGTAGAGGAGATCTCCCTTGGAGATTATAATCCGCCGGTTGTTACTCTAAATTGATTTAAATGCGCCCGGCCCTTTGTGACCGGGCTCATTCTTTTATTGAAAAGCACTAAGTATCTTTTTATGTTACATTTCCAAATAACACAATTATTCTTTTAGGAGGTATTATGAAAAAAATTGCTTTACCTATTTTAATCCTGTTATTCGTTGTTGGAAATATTACCGGTCAAGGTAAGTTTTCTTTAAGTGCCGGCGGAAATCTTGCAATTCCAATGGGAGATTTTGGCGATGCTGTTAATATGGGGTTTGGTGCTTCGGTTCAGGGAGAATATCAATTCCAGGAGAAACTATTTGGCACAGCCACAATCGGTTATTTAATGTGGGGAGGAAAAGATATGGATTTCGGATTCGGCTCAATTAAATCCGATTTCAGCGCTATACCATTAATGGCCGGCGTTAAATATTTCTTCGCAAAAGGAATTTACGGTCATGGTCAGCTCGGTCTCCATTTCTTCTCTGCAACTGTTGAAACCACAGGCGGTTTATTCGGTTCATCTAAATCATCTGCCAGCGAAACCGAATTTGCTATTGGTCTTGGAGTCGGCTACGAAGTTTCGAATTGGGACTTGTCTGCTCTATTAAATATTATCAGTGATTCCAATTATATTGGAATACGGGCAGCATACAGATTTTCACTCAAATGATTTTTTAGAGGCGGTTAATCAACTTGATAGACCGCCTTTTTTTTACCCCCTCATCTTTTTCCCTTCAGGAAAATTTATTTTCTGTTCAGTTGCTTCCTTTTTTCTATTTTTACATTAACCATTTGAAGATTAGAACAACAGGTAATATAAATGACAGTGTTTTTCTCCAAAACCTGCGAACTTGGACTTCAGGCAGTTCTATTCCTTTCCATCAAAAAGGAAAAAATCATTTTTAACGCAGATGAAGTATCCAAAGAATTGAAAGTCCCGAAGGAATACGTTTCCAAAGTCCTTCAGATTCTAACAAAGAGCGGAATTGTGGGATCGAAAAAGGGGAAAAGCGGGGGATTCTATCTTGCCAAGAGTCCTTCCGGAATAAAGCTGATCGATATTGTTGAGGCAATCGATGGATTAGAAGTATTTCATTCCTGTGTTCTCGGATTCCCCGGCTGCTCTTCCGAGAATCCTTGCCCCATACATAATAAATGGGGTAAACTCAGGGATGAAGCATATAGAATGCTGAGCGAAGAAACTCTTGAACAGCTGAAAGAAAAAACAATTCAAAAAATAATTTCATTATAGTTCCGAGAGGCGGATATGAAAACCACATTAAGAAAGGATGAACACTTATTATTCGAAACAAGAAAACACTGGTTCTTTCTGATCATTCCGGTTTTAATTACGGCCGCACTTATAGTACTCTCGTTTTATATTTATTTTCAACTTGATGATAAAAAAAGCTGGTATTTATTTATCCCCGTTCTGTCGGTCCTTTATTTTTTATTCAGATATTATTCATGGAAAAATGATCTCTGGGCGGTTACTAATATCCGGGTTATTGATGAAAGCGGTGTATTCTCAATTAATTCGAAAGAAAGCCCGATTGATAAAATCAATAATGTGGCATACAGTCAGAATGTCCTGGGCAGAATTTTCGGTTATGGTGATGTGCAGATTCAAACAGCCGCAGAAATGGGAGAGACAAGTTATACGAATATTTCCTATCCGAACAAATTGAAGGAAGCTCTCTCAAGCGCAATGGAACAATACAAAGAATCGCAGATCAACAAACAGGCCTATAAGCTTGCAGATGCCGTTGACGGCGAGATAGGTGAGGAAACAAAAGAATGCCCCTATTGCGCGGAGAAAATAAAAGCCAAAGCCAAAGTATGCCGGTATTGCGGCAAAGAGTTACCGCTCTAATTATTTTCTGATTGCTTCGATAAACAGATCTTTGGATTTTCTCAGATCGAAAGGATCGCCGGCAAAATTCCCGCTGAATTTAATTTTGTAAAATCCAGCTCCCTTCAGATAATTCCCGATTCTCTTTTTTGAATGAGGATAATGAATTGTGGTAACAAGCCGGAACTCCTTCGGAGATGCTGTAGGAAAAGCGAGTATGTTGAACCTGATTTTTTTATTCCCAAGGTCATAAAAACGGATTATTGTCTGGCCGTCACGAACCGCAATATTGTTTATTCTTTTCTTCTCGCGCAGAATTAATTCATAATTCAGTATATGAAGAAAGAGTTTCCCGCCCGGTACAAGAGTTTGTTTAATCTTGTTGAAAGCTTTTTTAAGATCGGCGGGTGATAGATGAGCTATTGTATTACCGACGGAGACAATGTTATCGAAATAGCCGTGATATTTCTTCGGGAGAGAGTTGAATGAATGAACATGAGAGTCGATTGAGACGTTAAATTTTGATGCGTTGTTTTCTGCTTCTTTGATCATTAAGAGTGACGGATCGAAAGAAGAAACAGAATGTCCGTTTCGCGCGAGAGCAATTGAATCAAGACCTATCCCGCATCCGATATCTGCTGTTCTTCCGGGTTGAGGAAAAATATTTTTATAGGCATCTGTTCTGAGTGCCAGGTTTTTTTCGAGATCGATCATTCTGCCGTAGAAACTCGAAATCTCATCATAAAAATTTTTACTGTTGAGCATTTATCCCTCTAATTAATCACCGTCCGCAAAATACAATTGTAAAATCTTAAAAACATTTTATATCTAAGAATGAAATAACATTACGGATTTCAAGGTCAGTTGTTAAGCTGATCGATTCTTTGTCTTTGATTGTTTATTAACTCTCATTGTTATCCTTTCTGTAATTAAAGGTCTATACTTTTTAACTGATTGCCGTTTATACCGATTACAATTACTCTTACCGGCAGATTTCTTTCAGAATGATCGAGCGCCTGTGTTACAAGCTGAACCAGTCCGCTGCAGCACGGTACTTCCATAACCACTACAGTAATTGAGTTTATGTTCGTCTGGTTGATTAGCGTAATCAGCTTATCGAGGTAGACCTGCTTGTTTGAATCAAGTTTAGGACAAGCAATTGCAAGGGATTTACCTTTAATATAATCTTTGTGAAAATCTCCGTAGGAGAACGCGGCACAGTCTGCGGCAAGAAGCAGATCCGAATTCCTGAAGTGAGCAGCAGTTGGAGAAATCAAATACATCTGAACCGGCCAGTTGGACAATTGCGAGGTACGGGTTCCTTCCTCTTCAAATTGACTTGGTACAAGCACTGCTTCCTTATTACCGGGACATCCTTCCTTTAATGGTTCTTCAGCCACAGCGTCATCCGGCACCGGTATTATTATTTTGTGGTCGTTTAAATAATCTATAGCTTCCGCAAAGAGACCAAACTCCTTATGATCGCGCAGATGCTTTAAGTGGGCCTTAATAACGTTAGGCCCCCCTTTTACAATGGCTTCCATAACAATGTATTCGTTGTAGGGATCTGCCTCTCTTCGTTCTATTGTTATAGCTCCCTGCGGGCAATCGGATATGCATGCACCAAGCCCGTCGCAGAAAAGGTCGCTTATCAATCTGGCCTTACCGTCAATAATCTGAAGAGCGCCTTCGGCACAGGCGGGCACGCATACTCCGCAGCCGTCGCATAACTCCTCGTCAATTTTGATTATTTCCCGAATCATTTTATTGCTCCGTAAAGAAGAATAGTTTATAAATCCTTTTTAGAAAATTTTGACTTTCCGATTACAAGCGGAACAAATGTCCATATAATTAATGAAACAATGGAAATCAGTATTCCGAGATCGGTGTTAAAGAATTTCTGAAAGACAGCTCCCGTGTAACCCATTAAAGCCGCCACATCAAGTTTAAGAATTATTAATATCCTCGCCAAATCGACCGGATTAAATATTGAAAAACCGATCAGAATTTTTTCAAGAGGATAATCATTAAAATACTGAATGAATACAAGGAGCAGACCGTCGTAAAGAACTGCAAAACAGAGCCAGACAAATATCGATAATCCGAGTCCAAGCATTCTGTTTTCATTATATGATGCAATCAGGAATGCGATCGATACAAAAATGGCCGTCTGAAAAAATCCTGATACGAATAGATAGATCAAAACTTCATAGTGATCTTTCAAACTTATCTTTGAAAAAAGAAGCGGTATAAGCGTACCGATAAAAAAACTCGATACTAGCGGTATCACAAGCCCAAGGTATAATCCGATGAAGAGAATATTTCTCTTTATCGGCTGGGAAAGCATCAGTATGATGTAATCTTTGTTGTTGTAATGATAGATAGTGCCGAATATGATTGATACAAGCGGAATTATTATAAGTGTAATATTCATCATGCTTACAAGAACCTTCGGCGCGTCTGATGAAAAAGTCGTAAGCCCGTAACCGGTAATTAAGAAAAAGGCCGTGTAAATTATCAGCCAGAGACTTCTGGACATATCGTGTATCTGGTACCGGATTATTTTAATTAGTGTTCTCATATTAATTTCCCGTCATGATCGATGCGATTGAGCGTTCGAGATTCTGTTTTCCGGTGGAATTGATCAGATCGATCATTGTACCTTGAAAGCGGGTTTCACCTTCAAGAAGGAAAATAACATCTTCTGCAAGTTCTTCAAGTTCGCTCAAAATATGTGAAGTGAATATTATTGTCTTGCCCTGTTTATTTTCTTTAATGATTTTGTCTTTTAGAATACTGCTGGAGACAGGATCGAGGCCGGCAGTAGGTTCATCGAGAATTAATATTTCCGGGTTAAAAAGGAATGCAATAACCGCGTTTACTTTCTGCTTGGTGCCCCCTGAAAGGTTTTTTAAACGCTTGTTGAATTCTTTGCTGAGTCTCAGCATGTCTATCAACTCTTCGTCGTAGGATTTATAATCATCACGAAGATTCTTTATCATCTTAATAATTTCAGTAACTGTCAGGTTATCGGGGAAGCTTGCAATCTGGGGCATATAGCCGATTTTGGATCTGTAGGAATGATTGCCGTTTAATTTTTCCGCATCAATATATATTGAACCGTTGTCCGGCTTTACTAATCCCAGTATCGATTTAATAAGAGTTGTTTTTCCGGATGCATTCGGCCCCACAAGATATGTAATTGTTCCATTTTTAATCTCGAGGTTTAGATTCCGCAGAACTTCAAGCGACCCGAAACTTTTATTTAATCCTGAAATGGTGATCATAAAATCCTTTTCATTTTTGGTTTGTCGTCTGTTAGTCCGGCAGGTGTAAGAGTCGGAAAAATATTTTCAGCGAGATTTATCAATTCGGTAAATAAACTTCTGATCAAAATGAGAGAGGGGCGGACTTTCTCGCTGATTAGTGAAAAATATTTTACAGGCCGGAATGGTATGTCTCCAATTCCGTCTTTATTCAGATCATATCCTTTGTATTCGGACCAGTAATTACCCTCGAAGAAATTATAATTTCGGGTACTGTTGGTTGTTACGTCAAATGTGTTGCCGATAAAATTGTTTGATAAAAATTCATTGTCCATCGAGTTTGCCATCAGCCGTATTCCCCAGCCGTTCTCTATAAATTGATTCTTTTCCGTAAGGACTCGGCTGCATCCTTCATAATAAACGGCACAGGAATTTTTAATGAACCTGTTGTTGAAAATTCTGCTGTCGGAAATGTCTTTAAGCAGAAGTCCGTATGCGGCCCCGCCCCAATTGTTTTCGAACAGATTATTAAACATTCGTACGTTTTTGGTAAACATTACTGCTACTCCGGCACCGTTGCCGGCAAAATAATTATCGGAATAATCGCAGCTGTCTGAAAACATAAAGTGAAGACCGTACCTGATGTTGTTTCTACTCCGGTTTTCTTCGATTCTGCTTTTCTTAACAAATTCGAAATAGATGCCGTCTCTGTGACCGTTTATTTTATTTCCCTTAATATACATTTCCCGGCATTGCCACAGATGAATTCCGTTTCCTGAGTAGGTCTCCCGTTTTTGAAAAGCCGTCAGTTCGTTGTCTAGAATCCTGCATGAGGATGATTTGGAGAGATAGATTCCGAAGAAATTATTAATGAATTTATTCTTTTCTACTGTACAGTTTTGAACACTATCAAGCTTTACAGCTGCATTTTCATATATAAAATTGATTCCGGCATCTTTAAAGATAAACCCGCGGATTACTACATGATCTGCTTTTACTTTTACAATTTCATGTTTACCATTCCCTGAAATTACAGGCTCATTCATTCCGATGAGCAGGATCGACTTTGTAATAAGAAGTGTTCCTTCGTTATAAAATCCGCCGGCAACTATTAATGTATCCCCGTTGGAAGAGGCTTCGAGTGCGGCGCGGATCGATTTTATTTTATGCTTCTCGCCGATAACGAATGTTTTTGCAGAAAGTATAGAAGAGAATAGGAGGAATATTATAAAAAATAAAAGACCGCCGTAAGAATATTTTCTTAGATTACTTACTGTACTGTAACTGCTTATTAAGTCTGCTCGCTTAATTCCATTTCTCTGATACATATTTTAGAATACCGTCCCAGGATATTATTACCCCGTCAAATTCTTTTAATACCTTGTCAAGTTCGTTTGAGTTGCTGAATCCGCTTAGATTAAGCCCCATTGGACTTCTTAGTTTTTCGCTTTTAAGAAAGAGAGCATTATTGGTATTGATCAGGCTCTCAGGATTTGAAAAATCTGTTACCCACATGGATCCTATAGTTTTGCTATCGATTTTCATAGAATAATCGGCAAGGCATTCGATAGAATCAAATTTGAATATTTTCCCTTTGTCCGTTATAAGCTCAGTACCGTACTTGGGATCGGAAATAGCCATTTTGCAATTATCACAATTGTCCTCGCCGTAAGAAATCGGTTCGGGTTTTGACTGACAGGATAATACTGTAAAAGCTGACAATAAAACTAAAATCGTCCATGCTGCTAAATAATTCCTTTTCATTTCTCCTTTCCTTTTTTGTCTATAAAATATGATGTGGTTGCCAACCCAACTGAAATAAAAATCAGGATGCTTCCAAGACCCGGTAAAGAAGTTGCGGTTATATTGAGCAATTTTTTTGTTCCGATTACCGGCGGCTGATAACTCATGCCGGGTACTTTAATAGGTGCTGTAGAATCAAGATTGTGTCCGTAATCGTATCCCCACATGTAAAAATCATACAGGCCGATGGACATAACAACAAGTACAAAAACGATCCAGACAAGAAGCATTTTTCTCTTTTTAAGAAATGCGATTAATATTCCTGTTAACGAAAGAAAAATCAGTATATAGGGCATATACTTTAATTCTGGAATTGCATCGGGTACAATGGGCTTCATTCCGATATAGTGATTAAGCCCGTTAATGTTTTTTAGATCGAATTCTTTTTCACCTGTTACCTGATTTACCCATATTCTCAACCCGATTCCTTCGGGATATTGGGGAGCTTCAAGATTTATATTCCAAATAGGAAATAGAAAAGCACCTAATAAAATCAAAGCTGAAGCAATCATTAAATATTTTGATCTGTTACTCATTACGTTACCTCGGGAAAGAGTCCGCCTTAAAGGCGGACTCATTTCAATTACTTGTTATATGAAATCTGGACGTTACTTCCTGCAGGCGAAACTCTGATGTAGCCCGACATTTCCTGATGAAGTGCAGAACAGAAATCGGTGCAATAGAACGGATATATACCGACCTTCTTTGGTTCCCAGACAATTGTCTTGGTTTGTCCCGGCATTATCAGCAATTCCGAACTGTTAAGTCCTTTCACAACAAATCCGTGCGGAATATCCCAATCCTGTTCAAGATTCGTTACGTGGAAATAGACTTTGTCGCCGACTTTTACACCTTCAATATTATCCGGCTTGAAATGTGAGCGGGAGGCAGTCATATAAATTCTCACTTCATTACCATTTCTAACTACTCTCGCGCCTTTCTCACTTTTAACGGCGTTGGGATTCTGATTTTTCTCCAGCTCATAAATTCTTTTTGAATTTTTCATCAACAGATCTGCAGAAATTGCCTGAGCATAATGAGGCTCGCCGGTTGTCGGAAAATCGAGTAGTAGTTTCATTTTATCACCGGTTATATCTATCAGTTGAGCTGATTGGGTTAACTCTGGCCCGGTTGGAAGATATCTGTCTTTTGTAATTTTGTTTAGGGCAATAACATATTTACCCCAGGGCTTTTTTGTGTCGCCGCCCGGAATCATTAAGTGACCGATTGAATAGTACGTAGGAATTCTGTCCACAACTTCCCAGGTTCCGATTTTCCATTTAACGATTTCGGAGGAAATGAATGCGGATGTGTAACCGTATCCCTCGCCGTCAAATTGTGTGTGAAGCGGTCCGAGACCCGGATCCTGAACTTCACCTGCGATAACCGAACCGTACTTTAGAATTGGAATACCTTCTATCTCACCATCAAATTGTTTTTCTTCAATTGCTTTTTGCATTTTTGAAAATGAATGAACAGGAATCACTGTAGCCAGCTTTCCTCCGGCGGCTATATATTCTCCGGTAGGATCAACATCTACTCCGTGAGGAGATTTAGGAGTTGGAAGGTAGTAGATCATACCCGGACAATCTTTAGGATTGAGAACGAGTACTTTTTTGTTGATCTCCGAAAAAGCGGTCTGCTTTTCCTCATCGTAATAATTTCTGTAATATTCTCCATCCATTGTTACAGCTTTACCCTGTTTTACGTACTCTTCTGCTTTTTTCCAGTTAACTGCCGCAATAAAATCTTTATCATTTTGCGAAGCATTTATTTCTAGCATGGAATTAGCACGTTCGCTATTGTAGGAGGTAAAAAATGCCCATCCGTGTGAGGGACCTTTTCCGGGTATTGCAAGATCGTAATTGAATCCCGGTACAAGAATTTGAAATGCGAGATTCATTTTACCGGAATTTTTATCGACACATATAAATGAAACGGTTCCGTTAAAATTTTCTTTATAGGAACTGATCGGAACATCTTTGTTCGGAATCGGAATGCTGAATCTGGTGGAAGCCACAACGTATTCAGTGTTTTCGGTTACAAACGGAGAAGCGTGGTTTCCTCCGGAATTAGGAGTTTCGATTATTTCCACTGTCTCGAAAGAATGAAGATCAATACGCGCAATGCGTGGTGTATTATTTCCGTTAATAAATAGCCATCTTCCGTCCTGTTCTCCATTAGTCATCGATAGTGAAGGATGGTGAGCGTCATCCCATGGAACAAATCCGTAGGATGTCATTAGCATTGCCTTGCTCTCTTCGGAGTATCCGTAACCGGTTTCGGGATCCTGCGAGAAAACGGCAATCTCCTTGAATAATCTTCCCGAAGGTAAACCGTATACCCCAACCTGCCCGCTGAATCCGCCGGACATGAAAGCGTAGAATTCATCGTATGAACCGGGCGCAACATAAACTTTATTTGCCGCATCGCTGAAGTCACCGGAACTACCTGAACCGGAACAATTGTAAATTATGCCTGAAACGACTACAAGTGCTAAGAAAGAAAATATTAATTTATTGTATTTCATTCTTCACCTCCTTGGTTATTGATTAACTGAACGGAAGTATTCTAAAATAGCTTTGGCGTCATCAACACTAACATTTTGAAATGTCATTTGCGTTGGATATGTAGCTAACAATTTTTTTACTTCCGGATGTCTTTTTGTCATTTCCTCGGGATTTAATATTTGATTTAAAATAAATTCTGGTGTTCTTCTTGAAGTAACCTCCCGCAACGCAGGACCGGTATATCTTTCGTCAAGCTTATGGCACTGAGTACATTTTTCGGTAAAGATTTTCTCACCGCTTTTGACTTTTATCATATCAATCTGTCCAAGATCGATTTTTTCCTTGATCGGGCCAATGCCGTTTTCATATTCAAAGACGGTTAAACCGAATTTTTCGGCGAGTTTTTCTTTTCCGGAACCGGCGGAAGAAGCTTCCTTTTTTTCTTCCCCGCATGCAATAAAGACTACCGACATTATTATTAATGAAGCAAACAGCTTTTTCATTTTATCTCCTTATAATTTATTTAAGAGTTTGTTTTCAAGTTGAATTGTTCTTGGAAAAAGAAGGTTGTTTTCCAGGTGTATATGCTTATAAAGATCGTAACGGAACGCAGTTATTTTATTTTTTAAATGTTCTTTTAAATATTGCAAGTTTTTTCTCTCCGGCAGGTTATCAATTGACGAGGCAATTTTTTTTAATAATGTTACGGAGTTATCATGTTCGTTTAACATCTGTTGTACGGGGTTTCTTATCGTGCCGTAATTCCTGGTCTTGGGTCGCTCGTTGAATTTTTCGGTTTCTACAAGGTATTTTATCAGAGGGAAAAGAATTCTTTCCTCCCGCTCCATATGCGAAAGGAGTTCGGTTTCAAGTGCTGTTAATTGTGTGTGAAGGTTTTTGAATGCCTCGCTGAATTCTTCCAGTAAATGCTCATGAACATAATTGATAATTTCTTTCATACTCTCTTTTGTATATGAGTGATGAACTTCAACTATCCATTTTGACAGCTCAACGGGTTCCATGTTAAACGGATTCTGGTTGTCTTTACCATCATTCAGAATCGTTTTAAGTTCTCGTATAATATTAGCTAATGGAATTCCCGACTCTCTTGCCGCATCTTCAAGCCTCATTTCAGAAACAGAGTAGTATTCAATACCATACTTATTAAATACATTAGCGGTGTTGAGGTTTGAATTCAGGATCTCGATAATTTTTGCAGTTTCCAGGCTGTTCGTAATTTGATTTAACTCATTGTTCATAGCGGGTTCTCTTATGATACAAAATGTCCTTTTTTTGACGAAAAAATTTTATCTTTCTTTGTTTATATAAAAAGAGGAATCTGTCCGGTAGTTAAACATTATATACATAATAGTATTCAGGCTCATTAAATAGTTATAGAATAATATCAGACAAATAGTTCTGCTATAAACCTACTAAGACACGAGTTAATTGTCAAGAGAAAAGTAAAGCAGGTCGTGATTATCCGATTATTTGTGTTTTTCGAAGATTTCAACGCTTTGAAAATCATTGACAAATAGGATAGAAACCTATAATTTTATAACCAGAAATTATCATCTGATATTAGAAAGCCCCGGCATGACTGAAAAAAGTAAAATAATAAAGAATCAGGAAAAGCCCGTTCAAAAGTACAGGTTTATTGTTCAAAGTATATTTGCATTGGTTTGTATCTGGATTGGTATCGAATTCTATTCTTTCGTTTCGTATCTGGAATCAAGCGGTGTTTCAGGAAGTGCATATAGACCTCCGGGGGTAGAAGGATTTCTACCTATCAGCGCATTGATGAGTGTATATAATTTTTTTATAACCGGAGATATTCACCCCGCGCACCCGGCCGGTGTTTTCATATTGCTGGCAATCATAGTAGTATCCTTCGTTTTCGGAAAATCATTTTGCAGCTGGTTATGTCCGGTCGGTTTCCTCTCGGAACTTGTCGGTGATTTCAGTGAAAAGATTTACAAGAAGCTATTTAAGAGAAGAATTAAACTCCCCAAACTTTTAGACTATCCTTTGAGAAGCCTGAAATATCTTCTGCTCGGTTTCTTTATATATGCAATTTTCTTTTCGATGACGGCAGCTTCACTTCAGTTCTTCTTAAGCAGTTCATACAATAAAGCGGCGGATGTAAAGATGTGGTATTTCTTTGCGGATATAAGCAGGTTTTCTTTGATTGTTATTGCGTCATTATTTGTTCTCTCGATCTTTATCCGAGGATTCTGGTGCCGTTACTTGTGTCCGTATGGAGCGCTACTCGGTTTAATTTCCTTTTTCAGTCCGACAAAGATTAAGAGAGAGACCTCCAGCTGTATTGACTGCAACTTATGCGCGAAAGCATGCCCTTCATTTATCAAAGTGGATAAAGTTATTACTGTTCGATCCGATGAATGTACAATGTGTTTAAGCTGCGTTGATGCCTGTCCAGTTGCAGATACGTTGAACGTTAAGACAAAAATAGTTGAGAAGAAGCTCTCTAAAAGATATATTGGTTTAGGAATTATCGGTCTCTATATATTGATAATAGGAATCGGAATTCTATCCGGCAACTGGAAGAATAACATTTCGAAAGAAGAATATTTGATTCTTCACAAAAACATCGACAAATTGGGTCATCCGACGAGCACACAGGACATTCGGGAGCTGAACCGCGCCTCAGAAAAAGGAGCTTCAAATGGATCAGAAAAAACCGGAAAAAAATAATTTTATTATTAGGCTAGTTAAAGGTATTATTCCGCCGTCACAATGGCAGTTCTACGTAATACTGCTGTTGGGGATTTTAACAGGTCTGGGACTCTATATTTTTTATATCTCAAATGCATCCGCATATCTATCCAACGATCCAAGGGCGTGTGTTAACTGCCATGTAATGAATGTACATTATGCAAGCTGGCAAAGGGGAAGCCATGCCAGGGTTGCTACATGCAACGATTGTCATGTACCTCAGGATAATTTTATCCGTACGTATTGGTTTAAAGCTAATGATGGTTTGCGTCATGCTACCTATTTTACCATGCGGTGGGAACCGCAGGTAATTCAGATTAAGCAGGCCGGCAAAGAAGCCGTTCAGGAAAACTGTATCCGCTGCCATTCAAACGCAATTCATCCGGTTGCCTTGCGCGCAATAAGTAATAAAAATGTAGCTGATCAGACTGAAAGGTATTGCTGGGAATGTCATAGAGATACGCCGCACGGAAGGGTAAATAGTTTATCTTCAGCCCCTTTGGCAAGAGTTCCGTCACTTGAACCGGTGGTGCCGGAATGGCTAAGCAGGTTTATAGAATCCGAAAAAGTAAAGTAATATTTATTAATAAGAATAAAGGTAAATGTTATGAAACCAATTCAAGACATTATTAAAAACAAACCATGGGTTGGTTGGACTCTGTTTATTGCGACTGTTGTGATTGTATTCTTAATTGGACTGCTGGCGTCATCTATAGTTGAAAGAAGAAGCGAATCATTTGCGCTGCAGGTAATTAAACCGCTGCCCGACTGGGAGCCCCGTAACGAAGTATGGGGAGAAAACTTCCCGAGACAGTATGAAACTTACCGTCAGACTCTCGATACAACATTTGCAAGCAAGCACGGCGGATCAACAATTGTCGATTATCTGGAAAGATATCCGGAGCTTGTAGTAATGTGGGCAGGCTATGCGTTTTCTAAAGATTACAATCAGGGGCGCGGGCATGCTTATGCAGTCAAAGATATAAGAAACACCCTCCGGACTGGCGATAATAAAGTGAGTCCTCAGCCGGGAACATGCTGGACCTGCAAAAGTACTGATGTGCCCCGCGTGATGAACAATATGGGTGTTGCGGAATTTTATAAATCCAAATGGAAAGATCTTGGTGCTGAAATTATCAATCCGATTGGTTGCCAGGATTGTCACGATCCCAAAACAATGGATTTGAGAATTACCCGCCCTGCGTTAATTGAAGCATTCGAGCGACAGGGAAAGGACATTAAAAGTTTTACTCATAACGAAATGCGTTCACTTGTATGTGCTCAGTGTCATGTTGAATATTACTTTAAAGGCAAGGAGGAAAAGTATTTGACTTTCCCGTGGGATAAAGGCTTCAGTGCAGACGATATGGAAAAGTATTATGACGAATCTGATTTCACCGATTGGACGCATGCATTGAGTAAAACACCTATGCTTAAAGCACAGCATCCGGACTATGAACTATATATGACGGGTATACACGCAAAGCGCGGTGTATCATGCGCCGATTGCCATATGCCGTATAAAACGGAAGGCGGAGTGAAATTCACAGATCATCACATTCAAAGTCCATTAAATAATATTGAGAATTCCTGTTTTGTTTGTCACAGAGAAAAGACTCAGGCATTGCTCGAAGATGTATATGCCCGCCAGGATAAAATAGAAGAGTTGAGACACCTTGCTGAAAAGTCGCTGGCTGCCGCTCACATAGAAGCAAAGATTGCATGGGATAACGGTGCTACGGAAGCAGAAATGAAACCGGCACTTCAACTGATCAGACACTCACAGTGGAGATGGGATTGGGTTGCTGCTGCTAATGCATTAGGTTTCCATTCACCTGTTGAAGCAATGCGTGTTCTCGGTACCTCCATTCAAAAAGCTGAAGCAGCCAGGCGCGAGATTGCTTTGGTACTTGTTAAGCACGGCGTCAATTACCCGGTTCAATTACCCGACATCTCTACAAAAGAGAAAGCTCAAAAGTACATTGGTCTAAATGCGGCAGAAATGAAAAAAGACAAGGCCGAGTTTCTGAAAACAACCACAGTAGAATGGGATAAGAAAGCAAAAGAAAGACAGGGAACGCTTATTAGTTATTGATCTTAAAAACCAGAGATGCTTTCTATCTTAATATGGAAAGCATCTCTATATTAATTACGCTCTCCTATCAACACTCCGCAATCATTAATTTCAATTTCTTAAAGTCGGTGTGACGGATTTCCGTTTTCTGACGGAAATATATCAGACCCGATCGGCATATCAGTTCTCAATTCATCTTTTTTCTTCAAAAGGAATTCTATTTTCCTCAAATCATTAACCGTTTGAGATGGCATCATAATTGAAAAACAATTCGGAATAAATGATTTCTTCATAAAAGGAATATTGAGGAGATGATGAATCTTGAAGAAAAAATCAAATCGTTAAGCAGAAGAGATTTTTTAGCAAAAGTTTTATTTAGCGGAGGATTGATTGCCGGCGCTCTTTTATTAATTCGAAACGGAATTGCATTCCTGTTGCCACCAAAAGAAGATAAAGAAGCACAAAAAATTTTAATTGCACGAAAAAACGAACTTGAAATTGGTAAAGCTAAAGAGTTTCAAGTTGGCGCAAGTACTTACTATATCGTTAATACAGAAGCCGGAATGAAAGTGTTTTCTGCTGTTTGTACTCACTTGGGATGTAAAGTTAAATGGGAAGCGTACAGGAATCATTTTTATTGCCCTTGTCATCAAGCCGAGTTCGACATAATGGGAAATGTAATAAGCGGACCACCTCCGCGCCCGTTAGACGAGTTCAAAGTGGAAGTGAAAGATAATCTTGTTTATATGTGGCTGGGAAAAAATGAAGAGAGTATTGCATGAAAAAGAGGATCGATTCTTGGCTGAAAGAGAGAATTCCGTTTAATCGTGAAAAATCCTCTCATATTATAAAAGAAGTCCTTCTTAAAGAACCGATACCAAAGCACATGAAAAATTGGTTCTATGCTTTAGGAGCAACTCCTCTGGTGTTGTTTCTGTTCCAGTTAGTAACAGGTGTGTTTTTAACATTTTATTATGTCCCTTCTCCCGAGGGTGCTTACGAAAGCGTTCGACACATTACTCAGGACGTTGAATTTGGATTCTGGATAAGAGGTTTGCACCGATGGGCCTCTAACTTCATGGTTATTGCAATGATGCTACACGTTGTAAGAGTTTTTTTCACAAGAGGATATAGAAAACCGCGAGAATTAAACTGGATTGTCGGAATTCTTATGCTCGTTACCACCCTCGGTTTGTGTTTTACAGGTTATTCGCTTCTGTTCAATCAACTGTCTTACTGGGCTGCAACGGTTGGAACAAATATGATAAAGGAGGTCCCTCTGATTGGTAGTTCGATACTTGAATTGCTTCGAGGCGGAACTGATGTATCCGGAAATACTCTTACCCGGTTTTATAATCTGCACATCGTATTTCTGCCGGCGGTATTATTAATTCTGATAGTAATTCATATCATAATGGTTAGACTACATGGAGTATCTAAGTTGGAGGGTTATGAAACTACAGAAGAGAGTTATCCTTTCTATCCCGAACATTTTTATCACACCCTGGTAATTTCACTGTTTTTATTGATCACTATCAGTGCGTTGACAGTAATACTTCCTCCCGGTTTAGGTGAGGAAGCAAATCCAGCTGTTACTCCCCCGCATATAAAACCGGAGTGGTATTTCTTTGCGGTTTATTCAATCTTGAAAATACTCCCGTTGCGTCTTGGTATCTATCTGTCAATAGCCGTTTTGATAGCAGCAACATTCTGGCCATTTATAGAAGATTATATTCTGAGAAAATGGCCGGGAATAAAAGCCAATTATTGGATCGGGTCTATTATAATTCTGCTCTTTTTATTCTTTACACTGTATGAAATAATCGTAATATAAAATCAAGCTAAAATGTCGGAGAAAATATGGCCGAGCAAGACAAATTAAAAACTCAAAAATTAATCGTAGGTGTGTTCAGCATTTTATTGGTGATTGTGTTAATCATTGTTGCCGGTGTTGAAATGAAACAGACCCAGAGCACAAAATTATCTGCTGTAATTAGCGGAGATAATAATCGGTGCGTCGATTGCCATACAAATAAAGGAATGGCGGTCAAAGCAATTGATGCCTGGAAAGAGAGTGTTCACGCGCAACAGAATATTGGCTGTCTGGATTGTCATAAAGCTAATAAGGAAGACTTCGACGCTTTTTATTGTCCCGAAAGTGATCTGCTGGTTGCAAAACATCCAACACCAAAGGATTGCGCCGAATGTCACGAACAGCAGGTAAATGAGTTTGCCGATAGTAAGCACGCTCATCAGTTCTGGTTAATTAAGAATACGGATCGATCAATATTCGAGACACCGATTGCAACAAGACACGGTTGTGAGCAATGCCATCAGATTGGTAACGTATGGCCGGATCAATCGGTTGGTGAATGCGACGCATGTCACCCCAAGCATACTTTCAGCAAAGCTGTTGCACGTCAACCGGAAACTTGCGGAGAGTGCCATATCGGTCCAGATCACCCTCATATAGAAATCTATTTGGAATCGAAACACGGAAACATTTTTAGATCAAAAGAGAAATCACTTGATCTAAACTATTCAACAAAGGATTACCAGAATATTCCTCTGGAGTCTCCAGTCTGTACTACATGCCATATGGACGGTAACGAAAAACAGCCGATGACTCACAACGTAAGCGAAAGATTAGCCTGGGAATCTCAGGCGGCTTGGAGTTTCAGAACTGTATGGAATGAAGAAGAACTTGGAAGCTGGGAAATGAAAAGAGCAAGGATGGAATCAATCTGCTCAAGTTGTCATTCCCCGAACTTCATCTCTACTTATTTACTAACTGCTGATCTTGTTAATCTTCAATACAACGAAATGAGAAGAAAGTTTGTTTACTGGACCAAGAAATTGACGGCTAACGGTACAATTAAAACATTGAAAGCCAACGGAAAAGAGTATTCGGATCCTGTATTGAACGGATGGGATGAAACTCCCGAAATATTAATGTATCATGCTTGGCATCATGAAGGCAGACGATTCAGACACGGGGCAATAATGATGGGTGCGGATTATACACAATGGCATGGTGTCTGGGAGTTGCAGCATGATCTTGTTGAATTAATAACCTGGGCGGCTGAGCGAGGGGATCAGGAAGCTAAACAATGGGTTAACTCAACTCACCCGACCAAATTTGTACCATACCCGATTTTTGATATTCCGGGAAATGCCTGGGGCATAAACGTTCTTAGCAATACTTTTCCTTTTCTTTATACATATCCCGATTACTGGGAAAGAATCTATTCAAATGTTGAAGAAGCTCATAAAAATAAATTGCTTTCAGATACTCAATGGCAATTCTGGCAGAACAGGTATAACAACAAAGAACATTTTCTCGGTACAAAATATAATGCCGACTCCGTCTTCAAGTTTTATAAAGACAGAGACGCAATCGATACCAAAGCATTTAACGATCAGGCAGTCAATTTAAAACTGCCGGGAAAGTCTTTTATGAATTTCTGATTTATTATGAGTGGTAAGTAATAAATCTATGCGGAAACCTTTCTATAAATCGGAAAGGTTTCCCGTTTTTTAAAGGGAATTGAATTCCAAGTTTCAGGTAAAAAAGAATTTCGGAATTTAATATCGGATTTTTTTATCTTTATTACAGTAAGATATTAAATTATGCGGTCAGTAGACCAAAAGATCAGAAAATGGAGGTAAAATGCCGGATTCCAAACTTTGTTCGAGAGAAAACCTGGTTGAAATTCTCGACAGTCTTAATGTAGGCGTTGTTTATGTTGATAAGGAGAGGCGGTTTTCTTTCATCAATAAGGCTGGTGAAGAAATAAGAAACATTAAAAGTGAAGACCGGATAGGCAGTTCGGTTCTGGATTGCCATGCACCACAAATGCAGAATCGTGTTCTGGAGGATCTTTCTTCATTTAAAAAAGGTGAATATTTATCCCGCCATAAAATGATCCATGTAAAAGGAAAATATTTTGAAAATACATATAGTGTTGTGAAAGATGCTAACGGGGAATTCAAAGGGGTGGTCCTGATAAGCAAAGATGTTACGGAAAAGGAGAAACTCGCAAAAGAATTAAAGAAGACAAATGAAGAACTTGAATTAAAAGTTATAGAGAGAACCGCTGAAATTGAACAGGCCTACAATAAACTTAAAATTGCACAACAGCAGTTAATGCAGACCGAAAAGATGTCTGCTATTGGGCAGTTTGTATCGGGCGTGGCGCATGAAATTAATAATCCGCTTGATGGCATTCAGAATTGCATAAGAATGGTCTTGTCTGATGTTGACGACAGAAGACAGACTCAGAATTATTTATCACTTGCTCTTGAAGGTCTGTTTAAAATAGAAATTCTTGTTAAGCAGCTTCTTGATTATGCAAAACCCCATTCTTTTGAAAAACAGGAATTATCGATAAAACAGATTCTGGATGAGTCACTGCAGTTCTGCATTTACAAACTCAAAGAAAATAATATCTCGCTCGATCTTAAGATAAGCGATGATCTGAAAAATATTTACGGTGATCTCCACTATTTAAACCAGGTCTTTGTTAACCTGATATTGAATGCATGTGATGCAATGAGTCCCGGAGGTAAGCTTTCGATCTGTGTGAGCAATACGGAAAACGAATCGATATCGGTTAAAATAAAAGATACCGGTATTGGCATTCCAAAAGAGCAGATCAATAAAATTTTTGATCCGTTCTTTACGACAAAGCAAAAAGATAAAGGAACCGGTCTCGGCCTATATCTCAGTTATAATGTTTTGAATGAGCACAGAGCAAAAGTCTTTGTAAAAAGCAAAGTGAAAAAAGGAACCGAATTCACTATCATTTTCCCAAATGTAGAATGTCGGGAGGTTGAGACTAAAATATTCTCTGAAACTGTTAATATGAGTTATTGATGAAAATATTAGTTATTGAGGATGAAAAAACTAAACGCATCACAATGAATGATGCGCTTGAAAAAGCAGGTTATAATGTTGAATCATTCGAAGACCCTGTGGTTGCTATGAACTATCTGAAAGATTTTGAAGCGGATTTAGTGATTACCGATGTTAGACTCCCCCAGATGGATGGATTTGAGGTGCTTCAAAAAATAAAGGACGAATACCCCCGGATATCGGTAGTTATGATGACTGCATTTGGCACAATTGAATCGGCGGTTGAAGCCATGAAGCTGGGCGCTCACGATTATATTACAAAACCGTTTTCAATAGACCAGCTTTTATTACTTGTTAAAAAATTTAAAAGAATTAAAAATCTTGAAGAAGAAAATGTTACCTTAAAAGAAAAACTACAGGAGCGGTATTCTTTCCATAATATAATCGGTAAATCTAAGCCGATGCAGGAACTTTATGATCTTATAGAAACTGTCTCGTCTACAGATACCGCAGTTTTGATCGAAGGCGAAAGCGGAACAGGCAAAGAGATGGTCGCAAATGCAATCCACTATAACAGCAATAGAAAAAACGGTCCTTTTGTTAAACTTAGCTGCGCGCTTTTAAATGAATCCCTTTTGGAAAGTGAATTGTTCGGTCATGAAAAAGGGGCCTTTACCGGTGCGGTAAAATCAAAAAGAGGAAGATTTGAGCTTGCACACGGCGGAACAATTTTTCTTGATGAGGTGGATGATATCCCGGTTGCGTCCCAGGTTAAACTGCTCCGGCTTCTTCAGGAAAGAGAATTCGAACGGGTCGGCGGTACTACAACTATTAAGACAGATGTACGTTTTATCTGTGCCACAAAAATAAATTTATGGCAGAAGGTTAAGCAGAATCAGTTCAGGGAAGATTTGTATTACAGATTACGCGTTATTCCTGTTAACCTTCCACCCTTGCGGGAGCGAAGGGAGGATATTCCGCTTTTAATTAATCATTTTCTGAAAAAAATAAATAGAACGGAGCTTTTTTTTAATTCGGAAGCTGTAGAACTTTTAACCTCTTTTAACTGGCCAGGAAATGTCCGGCAACTTGAAAATTCCATTTACAGAATTGCTGCCCTTGTAAAAGAAAATGAACTTACGAAAGACATGATTCCCGAGGATCTTATCCACATTAGCAACAGCAAGTCAATTATCGATTTTCGAAAATTCAGCTCAGTTGACCTCGAGAAAATGGTTAGAGAAGTAGAGATTGGTGCAATAAACTGGGCTATTGAAAAGTCCGATAAAAACCAATCAAAAGCTGCTGAACTTTTAGGTATCAAAAGAACTACTCTAAGAGATAAAATGAAAAGATATAATCTTCTTTAATAATTAAAGACGGTTATTCGACACTAGACGTAACTTCGTCGTATCTTTTCGTTTTTTAACTTTCCAGAACGATTAAAATTATGGTCAAAGTCTAATTAGTAGACTGGGATTTGGTGGCATTATTATTGTCTATAGTTCTTTTTCAAATGAATCTAAAAGGATGTTCAACAAATTAAAATCAAAGGAGTAAAGGTCTATGAAAAGAACATTGATTATATTCTTTAGTCTTCTGTTAATCTTTGCGCAAACGGTGACAGGACAGGAGAAACCCAAGACGGAATTTAAGTATGGAGGTGTTTATACGGCATGGGGCCAGTATCAGAACAATTTTTTACTTGGTAAAAGTGATTACGAAGATCATTACGTCGTTCAGATGTTACGACTCAATTTTTCATTTAATTATACCGAGAATATTAAAGCAGTTACCCGTTTTGATATGGGACAAGGTTGGTGGGGAGTTGACAACCAGGAACCAACTTATTTAGGAAACTCCGGCACTTTCGATGGTAAGGACACAAAATATTTTTTGCATGTCGATCACGCATATTTGTGGTTTAATGTTCCTTCTGTAAAATCTGCTTTTACAATTGGTCGTTTCAATTGGTCACTCGGCAACAAACTTGTTCTCGATAATAATTATGACGGTATCACGGCCGATATAGCTGTTGGAGAAGGCAATTCGTTAAAGCTTGGATGGAGCAAGGCCTCGGAAGGAGTGAACGGAATAAGCGACCTTGAGAAAGTTGCTGTTGATCCGAAAGGAAATTATGATGCCAAGGATGCAAATCTTTTTCTTGCGTCTTTTAAGACAAAGTTTAGCACAACCAATCTAGAATTCTATGGCACATATTATAACGACGCGTCTATTGGCGATTCAACCGCTTATTTGATTGACGGACTTTATTATAACCGTCCGCGCTTTACGCCTCAAGTAACATCCTTGTTTGTATTTGGCATTGCGGGTACATCAAAGTTCGACGCGCTTACTTTAAACTATGAAGCTAACTATCTGATGGGAAAGGATGATATTAAAAACACAAAGTATTCGGGAAGATTAAATACTGCAAGAGGCGCAATCGATCCTTTGAAATATGATATTAATAATGGCGATCTGAAAGGTTATAATGTATATGCAAAACTGGATTATGCAGTTAGCCCCGATGTTACACTTGGTGTTGTAGCCGGAATGGGTTCGGGCGATGATGATCCTACCAAAGGTGAAGGTAACGTAAACAAATTAAGCACCGCCGGATTCTTCTATTTAACGGAAATATGGGAAGATTCTATTATGCCGGATGAAGAAGGTATTACACCGCAGGGCTTAGGAGCTCCTAATGTAAGAGCATACAGAGAACTCGAGAACACTACAGCATTTCAGGTTAATGGTTTGTTTAAATTAACCCCATCATGGAAAATCTTCGCGTCATTTACTTATTTAATGGCTACTCAACCGGTTTTTGCATGGACCGCTGCAGGGCCCAATCTTGCAAAAAGTGCGGACGATTTAGGCTGGGAGATAGACCTGAAGACAGATTACAATATTTTTGACAACCTTGTATTTACATATCGTCTCGGTTATTTAAAGCCTGGAACAGCAACTATGTACCTGATAAACGGAACAGACCAGTTCGATAAATCTCCGTGGGAGATGAAAGCTGAAATCACTTTTACATTTTAGTCAATTAAAGGAGCCGGATATGCTTAAAAAATATTTATTGATGATCTTTTTATTTTCTGGAATTCTCCTTATTAACGGGAATGACGCAAACGCTCAGTCCAAAAAGGGAGAAAAACATCCAAAGGTTGACTGGGATTTAAGCTGCCAGGATTGTCATGCTGATGTTACCCCGGAAATATTTAAACAGTGGGAAGACAGCAAACATGGCGGCGCAAATTTCGGCTGCTATATCTGTCATGGCGACGGTCAGGAAGTCTTTTATAAAAAAGGTAAAGACGATCGTTGCGAAGGCTGTCATTCAAGTCAGCAGGAAACCATGGTTAAAACTAAAATCAAATCGTGTTTTACTTGTCATCAAGGACACACGCTAAAATTTCATAATTGAAAATTTCATTGGAGGAAATTCAATGAGTCTGAATAGAAGAGAATTTTTAAGAAGATCGGCTTTAGCAGCCGCAGCCGCGGCCATAGGAGTTGACGGAATTTTTGGCAAAACTATCGGTGCGGCCGCTAATTCTGATGAATTAGCCGCCTTGCAGGCTCAGGGCGGAATAACCTGGCACAAATCCGTCTGCCGCCTTTGCGGAGTTGGTTGTGGTGTAATGCTTGGTGTTAAAGACGGTAAGCCTTATGGTATTAAGGGCGATAAAGATAATACAATTAACAGCGGGCTTCTTTGCGTTAAAGGTTTTTATCTGCATAAAATGATTACCGCGAAGAATAGATTACTCTATCCTATGGTTCGTAAGAACGGAAAACTTGAAAGAGCAAGCTGGGACGAAGCCCTTAATCTTGTCGCTTCAAAATTTAAAGAGATAAAAGAAAAACATGGACCGGATGCCCTTGCGTTCTATGGATCCGGCCAGGCCGAAACAGAGGAAACATATGTAGCTAACAAATTATTCAAAGGACATATCGGAACAAATAATGTTGACGGTAATCCTCGCTTGTGTATGGCAAGTGCTGTAGGTGGCTATACAACTACATTCGGAGCGGATGAACCGATAGGGACTTACGACGACATTGATCACTGTGAATTGTTTCTCCTTATCGGATCAAACACAGCTGAAGCTCATCCTGTTCTTTACGATAGATTGGTTAATCGTAAAAAGAAAAATCCGAATACAAAAATACTTATTATCGATCCGCGTAAAACTCCCACAAATAAAATTGCAGATCTTCATCTTCAGGTATTTCCGGGTTACGATCTGGCAATTATGAATGCTATTGCTAACATCATCATTAAAGAAGGAATGACCGACGAGAAATTTATTTCCGAATCTGTAAGTTTTAGCGATGGAACAAAGGCAATCACATTCGAAGAGTATAAAAATTTCCTTGAGAAGTTTACTCCCGAATACGCCGCAAAACAATGCGGTGTAAAAGCTGATGATATTGTGAAGGTAGCCAGAATATTCGGCCAATCGCCAACAGCAATGACGATGTGGACTATGGGTGTTAATCAGAGAGTTGCGGGTGTATTCCTGAATAACCTTATTCATAATATTCATTTGTTGACAGGTAAATTAGGTAAACCGGGCTGCGATTCATTTTCATTAACCGGTCAACCGAATGCCTGCGGCGGAGTACGCGAAGGCGGAGGATTAAGCCACTTGTTACCCGGCCACCGTGTAATTGCTAATGAACAACACCGAAAAGAAATTGCTGCAATATGGAATGTAGCCCCGGACGCTATTAAACCAGAACCCGGCAAGCATACCATTGCAATGTTCGAAGCGGCTGCAAAAGGCGATGTAAAAGGTCTTTATGTTATGTGTACTAATCCGGCACAGTCTCTTCCAAACCTTAATAAGTATTTGAAAGGAATGGACGACGTATTCATGGTAGTTGCCGAATCATTCCACCCAACCGAAACTTCAAAAAGAGCTGATGTTGTATTGCCCGCATCATTCTGGGGCGAGAAAGAAGGAGTATACGGCTGTACGGAAAGAAGATCTCAGCATATGGCTCAGGCTCTTAGACCATCGGGTGAAGCCAGATGGGATGCTTTCATTTTAGTGGAATTAGCAAAGAGAATGGGTTATTCACAGAACTTCGAACACTTCAAATCCGCCGAGGATATCTGGAACGAGTACCTTAAAACAACCAAGGGAAAGGATATGGATTTGACCGGTGCAACCTACGCGAGGTTGAAAAAATTACGCGGATTAAGATGGCCGGTACCTAACGAAAACCATCCGGGTACATGGCATCGGTTTACAGAAGGAGATCCGATGCTGCCGAAAGATAAAGCTGCCGGAAAAAGAATGTACTTCTATACCAAACCTGACGGAAAAGCAACGGTTTTCGCAAGACCAGATAAAGGTCCCGAAGAACCAATCTCGGCCGATTATCCATATGCATTAACAACGGGTAGAATTCTTGAACACTGGCACACAATGACAATGACAGGCCAGGTACCTGAGCTTTTTAGAGCTGCACCGAAACCGTACGCTGAAATAAATCCCGAAGACGCTAAAAATCTCGGTTTGAATAATAGAGATAAAGTTAAGGTTACTACAAGACGAGGTTCCTTGATTGTTGAAGCTCGCGTTATTGATCGTCCGAGAAAAGGTACTATCTTTATGCCATTCCACTGGCCCGAAAGCTTAACAAATATTCTTGTTATTGATGCAGTAGATGCTGCTTCAAAAGAACCTGAATATAAGGTGGGCGCAGCCAAATTGGAAAAAGCATAACGAAATAACTGATTTGAAGAAGCGGCTGATCTATCAATCAGCCGCTTCGTATTTATTTTATAAACTGAATCTGGTGAAAAATGATTATTGCAAGTATGATAGTGAAAACCACTACAGATAAAGCCGAAGATGTGGCGCTTAAATTGAATAAATTACCTAATGTAACAACACACGGTATCTACAAGGAAGATAATATAATCGTTGTTGTTGAAGCTGAAAATGAAGAAGAGCTTGAAAGTTTTGCCAAATATATCTCCTCTGAAATAATTGATGTTCTGGGCGTTTATCCCACTTTCGTTTCGGCAGAAGAGTAATCCTGTTAAGTTAAGTGGAATAAGGCAATGACTCTTCTCAGGAAACTGATTCAAGGTATTCAGGAGATTACGAATTACAAATCTCCTTTGCGCCCCCCGGGAGCGTTAAAAGAAGAAGATTTCTTGAAACGCTGCATTAAGTGTAATAAATGTGCTCAAATTTGTCCCTATGATAGTATTGTAATGGCTGGCATTAAATGGGGAAAGAATATGGGTACCCCTCTGATTTATCCCCGGGAAATACCATGCTATGTTTGTATGAAGTGTACAGAAGTTTGTCCTACAGGAGCTCTTGACAGAACTGTAGATGAGAAAGAAGAAGTTCGGATGGGAATCGCATATATTGAAACCGAAAGGTGTTTTCCGTATATGGGAATAATTTGCAGAGCCTGCTTTGAAAGTTGTCCTATTTTTAGAGAAGCTATTTACCTCGAAGATGAAATGTACCCGAAAGTCGATATCTCTAAATGCATCGGCTGCGGTATTTGCGAAAAAGTATGCCCCGTTGAAGGATCGGCCATTGTTGTTAAAAGCTCAAATCAAATTATCTGATTAAAAGTTATGAAAATATTCTCCGGACATATTTATAAAAAGCTGAATTTAACGAGAAGAATATTCCAGGTGTTCACTCTTTTTTTTCTGTTCGCAATACCGCTCTTAATTCTATTAGAAATCAGATTGATTATAGGAAACCTCTATTCCATAACTATCCTCGGTTTGGAGATTTCCGACCCCTCCATGCTGCTTCAAAATATTTTACTGTCCCAATCTTTTTATGTGCCTCTTTTAATCAGCGCAATAATCCCGGTTGTGATAGCCGCTGTATTCGGACGCGTGTTCTGTAGCTGGGCTTGTCCTTACAATTCGATCCTTGAGTTTTTTGATAAACTTTACAATAGTATATTAAAACGATTTTTGGTAAAGAAGAATAAATCCGATGAGGGGATAAATCCACGCCCTTCGATTTACTGGGCAATCTACATTTTACTTACTTCAACAGCGCTATTGATAGGATTACCCTTGTTTACTTTTCTATCGGCACCCGGAATTATTTCGAGCCAGATTGCCGAGGGAATTATCGGCTCCGGACTTGGATTGGAGCTTGTTTTGGTTTTTATAATTCTTACGTCCGAAGTAATCAGCAGAAAAAGAATCTGGTGCAAATATATTTGTCCGGTTGGCGCAACCTTAGCTTTGTTCAGAACAAAATACACATTGCGGATTGTTCATGATAAGCTTAAATGCGATTGCGGCGGCAATATCGATCCATGCCAAAACAGCTGTCCTTATAACCTGAAGCCAAAAGATGGAAATATCTATCCTTATTGTACTAACTGCGGATTGTGTATAAAGACGTGTGAGAAAACCGGGAAAGGTTCGCTTTCGTTTTCCTTTGGAAACAGAAAAAAATTAAAAATGTGAGTTGATATGTTTGGAGCTATCGGTTTAACCGAAATACTAATAATTCTGTTTATAATGATTCTCTTTTTCGGAGGAAGAAAAATTCCGGAACTGGCAAAAGGCTTTGCCGACGGTATCAGAAGTTTTAAAAGAGGATTGAAAGAAGAGTAGTATTGCTTTATAAAATAATGTCCGAGCTTTATCTCTAAAAGCGTTGCTCAGGGGAAAAAAGCCTATGGGTCTTACTGGAAACGGTTTGGCCTCCCGAATTCCGGCTAACGGAAAGAATTGGAAAGGATTAATTAACATTGCATGAAAATGTTGACCCGCCTTTCCGCGGGTTTTTTAATTTAAAGGAAATCTATGGATCAGAAAATTCTAAGAGAAGAAATAGTCTATACGGCTATTTTTGGAACCCTTTGGGGTATAACGGAAATCTTTGTAAGCTCATTGCTCTATGCGGCACGGCTCCCGTTCCGTGGGATTATTATGGCTGCTATTGCAACTGTAATACTTGTTGTAGCAAGAGAATTTGTTTCATACAGATCATCATCCATTGTTATCGGAGTAATTGCATCCCTGCTCAAAGTATTTTCAATGGCAGGTTTTGCGGTTACACCGGTCGTCGCAATTTTGCTTGAATCGTTTCTTGCAGAACTGGCGTTTCTTCTTGTCGGGTACAATATCTATTCGGCGGGATTAAGCGGCGCGCTGATTCTTGTCTATTCTTTTTCACACGGCCTGATAATGCACGGTGTCTTCTTCGGAACCAGCATTTACAAAACCTATATGAATATTATTTCTGAAATAGCGTCCTGGATTAACGTTACTAGGGAAAATCTCTACATCTTTCTTATTGCAATTGGATTGATTAACGGAATTATTGGTATCACAGTTGGAATTATCGGCTGGAAGATTGCTAAAAAGGCCAGATCCTCTTTAAAGGAGACCATGGAATGAAATTAATCCGGCTTTCGATAGTGGCTGCAGGATTGACGGGATTATTTCTTCCATTGAAAATTCAATTCTTATCAATCATAATTCTAACATTGCTTGTATTAAAATACGATTACACCATATTAAAACAATTCACCAATAAAGGTGTACTTGTAATAACATTTATCTTGCTCGTGTTTCAACCTTTAATATCGGGAGTGAAAGATACCGAGTTGTTATCGGTTGGATTTTCATTTAGTACTTTTTATTCCTCTCTTCAAATGGTCCTGCGGGCATTTTTTCTAATCACGGTTTTTTCCGTATTAATTAAGTCGATTGACAAAAACTTATTCCTTAAAACCATTTCTAAAATTAATCTGAAAAATTTTAAACCGGCCTACGACGATGCTCAACTTCTTCTTCCCGTTATAACCAAGACGTTAACACACTCATTAAAAAATTACCGGAAAGACAGGAGGCGGATTCTTTTAAACCCGGTTAATTTTGCTGCCTTTGTTGTGGTTAGTATTATTAAAGATTCTCAAATAATTCTTAAAAAAAATCAGGGATTTGAATAATGAAAAAATTATTTGTTCTGACAATTGTCGCTTTTGCGGGTATTCTTAAAGCCCAGCCGGATTCTCTAAAAAACTATCTGCTTGGCGAAATTATTGTCAGCGCACGAAATCAGGAATTCTATTCGGACTTCTCTCAGTTAAGTATAGAATTGAATCAGATTAAAGCAAAAGATCCCGAAAGTATAACGGATGTTTTGAATAATTACACGGGAATATTTATAAAATACTCTTCACGAAATGAAGCCGTAGTAAATATTAGGGGATACGATCAACGCCAGATTGCGGTATTTTTCGACGGAGTTCCGATCTACGTTCCGTATGACGGCCTTGTTGATCTTAATAAAATTCCAATTGTAGCGGTGAATAAAATAAGTGTAAACAAAAGTATCCCTTCGATGCTCTATGGTGCGAATACTATGGGGGGGACAATTAACATAGTATCCGGGGAAACGAGATACGGAATCTCTTCCCGCCTTAAAGCACAAACCGGGGAGTCAAATTATTTTTCAGCTGAAAACGGCGGTTCTTTAAACAATTTTTTCTGGCAAACATCAGCGTCGTATTCCAAAACGAAAGGATTTTCACTCCCTGCTGATATTAATTTGTTCAGGAACGAAAATGGCGGTATGAGAGATAATAGTCAGAGAAATGCTTACAGCGCTTTTTTGAAACTGGGTTATCGGTTCAATGAGGGCTCTAACATTGCGCTATCTTATTATCATAATAACAATACCGGCGGTGTGCCCGTAAATGTATATACCGTTAATCCCCGCTACTGGCGATTTACCGAATGGAATAAGTCGATTATAAATTTTATGTATCAAACTGTCGTTTCAACAAATCTCCGGATTAAAGGAAATATTTTTTTAGACAAGTATAAGAACGTACTGGATTCATACGACGATGCATCGTATACACTGCAGACAAAAAAATATGCTTTTCATTCAACGTACGACGATTATTCGCTCGGCGGAAATCTGTTCGTCGAATTCGATTCCGGTATAATTGCCCCGACAAAGTTTGCTGTTCTCTACAAAAAAGACTTGCATAAAGAACAGGGAAATACGGGATCGCACTATTCTCAATATGAAAACGACACTTATACTTTAGGGCTGGAACAGGAAATACCTTTAAGTAATTCGCTGCTCTGTATGACGGGATTAAATTACGACTTAATTACACCGGTCTTTGCGAATAATTCTCCGCTCAGGAATCGAAGTGCGGTTTTGAACGGTTACATTGGAATTAATTACAAGGTAAGTGAACCTCTTCGGGCTCATATTTATTTTTCCAACAGAAGTCGTTTCCCTACCCTAAAGGAACTATATTCGGAGGTTATGGGAAAGAATATTGCTAATCCCGACCTGGCAGCGGAAAAAAGTACAAATACAGAGATCGGGCTAAAATATTTATTAGGTCAAGATTTTTCGATCGAAACAAACTTCTTTCTAAATAAAATTAAAGATCTCATTGAGATTACAAATCTGCCTGAAAATAAAAGACAATTTCAGAATATTGGTCAGGCTGAAGTAAAAGGGATCGAGGTTGGTTTAACCCTGATTAATTCGTTTGTTAATCTGAATGCTGCGTATACTTATATGTCGGCGGATAATAAAACACCTTTAGCTGCCAGCACTAATTTAAAGTATAAGCCGAAACACATGCTTCATATTTCATTAAATCGTGCATACTTGTCAGGTTTCGCATGGCATGTTGAATCATCCTATTTCGGTCGGCAATTTGGTATTGAACCCGATATTCTAAGCTGGGTTAATATGCCGGATTATTTAATTCTCAATCTCAGAGCATCATACAAATTATTTAATGAATTAGAGCTCTTTGTTAGAATTAATAATCTTTTAGATAAGTACTACGAGTCGGAATACGGATATCCGCAACCGGGCAGAAATATTCTTTTGGGAATCGATCTGACTCTTTAATCATAATCCCAAAGTCATTGTAGTCATAATAAAGCCGGTTAATCCGGCTTTTTTATTTCCGTTCGATTATATTTTAATTATAAAGAAATTGTTTTTAGGAATGTAGTAATCTAAAATGAAAAAATTCTTGTCTTTAACATTATTGTTTTTATCGGGTTCTATTCTGACTGCTCAAGAGTCGATTAAAATTTCAGCCCAGATTCGCCCGAGAATTGAAATTGAAGATAAAGATTTCAACTCATCTACGCGGTTAAGTACGCAAACACTATTTAGAACAAGATTAGGATTATCCTTTGCTCCTTCCGGAAGTGTTTCGGGCTTTATACAACTTCAGGATTCAAGAAAATTTGGTGAAGAATCGGCCACAATTGCAAATATGAAAAACGTTGATCTTCATCAGGCCTATTTCAAGCTAGATCAATTGTTTGACCTTCCTTTTAGTTTGAAAGCTGGACGTTTTGAAGCTCTGTACGGTTCGCAGCGTTTTTTCGGAAACAATAACTGGAATAATATAGCAAGGTCTTTCGACGGGGGAATTCTGGGATATAGTAGCAGTAAGATAACTATCGACCTGTTTGTATTTCGTGAATACGAAAGATCTTTACCGGGCGACTCAACTGATTATAATGTTTACGCGTTAATAACCGATCTGGATGTGATTGAATCAAATAAAATTCAAACGTATTTTATTTTTCAAAGAGCTCAACCAACAACATTATTGAACCGGGCGACAGTAGGGATTAACATTAAGGGAAATATTGATCGTTTTAACCACGAAATTGATTTTGCATACCAGACAGGTTCATTTTATTCCGGAGGGAGAGATCAGTCCATAAGTGCATATACTTTTTCCGTCAATGCTGGATACAGATCCTGGAGCCCTCTTAAACCTGCCGTTAATCTTCAACTGGATCTGGTTAGCGGGGATGATTCACCCGGGGACAATACTTTTAAGTCGTTCACATCTTTATACGGAGGCCGGCATAAGTTCTTCGGCTATATGGATTATTTCGTGAGCTTCCCAAACGATACGTACGGACTCGGATTGATTGATCTTATCGGTAAGCTTAGTGTAAGTCCAATTCAAAACCTTACACTTAATATTCATGCCCATCTTTTCAGTTCTATGCATGAATATATATTGAATTCGGGAACAGGATCTAATTCCTTTGGTTCAGAAGTCGACGTGGTTGCAGCCTATAAGTATAGCGATCACGTATCATTTGAAGGCGGAGCTTCAATGTTTTTTCCCGGTGATATTTTTAAGGAAAAACGGGGCAAAGACAACTCTTCCTGGTTTTATATAATGGCGGTGGTAAATTTCTGACCGCCAACTAATCATCTTTAAGTTGTAAAGGGATGTGAATAACGTCCCTTTTTTTTATGTTTGACTTGAAAATAAATTCAAAATGAAATATGAAAATACTGGCGATTGAAAAAGAGAATAGCGGTGTCGATTCCGGGAAATTTGATCTTTATTCTAAGGAAGAGGCAGGAAGAGTATGGGAACTATATAAGGAAGGAGTAATCCGCGAGATTTATTTCAGAACCGATAAAAACGAAGCAGTTCTTCTACTTGAATGCGGTGATGCGGCTGAAGCCAGAAAAATATTAAACACTTTGCCTCTGGTTTCAAACGGACTGATCGATTTCGAAATCATTTCTCTTAAACCGTATCCCGGTTTTGAAAGGCTCTTTGCCGAATGATAAAATCTATCTTTTGGGATAACGACGGAATACTTGTAGACACAGAAAAACTCTATTATAAAGCATCTAAACTTACATTTGCAAAGATCGGGATCGATCTAACCGATGAGATGTACGTTCAGTATTTTTTAAAACAATCACATGGAACCTGGCATCTGGCTAAAGAGCTCGGCTACAGCGATGAAAAGATTTCTGAATTGCGCAGAGATAGAAATCAGTTATACAGCAGACTATTGGAAACAGAAATTGAAATTATTGACGGAGCCGAATCCGTTCTGAATAAACTTTATGGAAAAATTAAAATGGGAATAGTTACAAGTTCCCGCAAAGATCATTTCGAGATTATACATAAGCAGACCGGCTTTCTGAAATATTTCGATTTTGTTATTACGGGCGATGACGTAAAAAATACAAAACCGGATCCGGAGCCATATATTAAAGCACTTCAGGTTTCCGGAATGAAGAAGGATGATTGCATTGTTGTCGAAGATTCGGAAAGAGGATTAAATGCGGCTCTTCAGGCGGGATTACGCTGTTATATAATTCCTACACACCTCACTTTAGACTCGGATTTCACCGGTGCCGAAAAAGTTCTTAATAACATAAAAGAAATTCTTTCCTTAATTTGATATCAAAGTTTTAAAACTTATAATCCGTGGAAATCTTATAGATCTGCGAAATCCGCGTTCTATTCCTTTTGAGGTGTTGCTATGAGAACAAAAATTATTTTTTTAGGAATTATATTATTCGGTTTTACTTCTTTATCGGCACAGGATTTTAAAATCTCCGGCAGCAATTTTATTCTGGATGGAAAACCGTTCAGAATCTTTTCGGGTGAAATGCATTACAACCGGATACCACAGGAATACTGGAAAGACCGTCTTACAAAACTGAAAGCAGCAGGATTAAATACAGTCTGCACTTATGTTTTCTGGAACGAACACGAGCCGTCACCCGGCAAATTCGATTTTTCGGGTAACCTGAATCTTGCAGAGTATATAAGGATTGCTCATTCGCTCGGATTGAAAGTTCTGCTGCGTCCCGGCCCGTATGTCTGTTCGGAATGGGACCTCGGCGGTTTGCCTGCGTGGCTATTGAAACAACCCGACATAAAGCTCAGATGCATGGACGAAAATTATATGTCGGCTGTGGAGCGGTATCTGATGCGGCTCGGTAACGAACTTAAAGATCTTCAGATTACACGCGGCGGACCTATTATTATGGTTCAGGTGGAAAATGAATACGGAAGCTACGGTAATGACAGGGAGTACATGAAAGAATTGAAACGGATAATCCGTAAAGCGGGATTCGATGTTGAGCTTTTTACTTCCGACGGACCGGCACATTACCTGCTGGAGAGCGGAACTCTTGAGGATGTGGTTCCGGTTGTTAACTTCGGCGGCAATCCGCAGAAAGCTTTTGAGGAACTCGAAAGATTCAGGCAGGATATTCCGCATATGTGCGGCGAATACTGGTGCGGATGGTTCACTCACTGGGGAGATGAAAAATGGGGAAGCGCCGACTGGGAACGTCAGAAAAAAGAATTGCAGTGGATGCTTGAGAACAACAAATCATTCAATCTTTACATGTTCCATGGCGGGACAAATTTTGCATTCTTTGCCGGAGCCAACTTCAGCGATAAGTATGAACCGGATGTAACAAGCTACGATTATGACTCACCACTCGATGAAGCCGGAAGGCCGACTCAAAAATATTGGGACATCCGCGAGATGCTCGCAAAATATCAGCCGGAGGGATCCGTTCTGCCTGATGTTCCAGATAATATTAAGTTTATCGAGATACCGGAAATCAAGTTGGTAAAATCTGCAGATCTGTTTGATAATCTTCCCGCCCCCATCAAATCCGTTCAGCCGAAACCGATGGAAATGTTCGATCAGAATTCCGGATTTATTCTATACAGAACGAAACTGATAGGACCGAATAGCGGGACTTTGAAAGTAACCGATCTGAATGATTACGGACTTGTCTTTGTAGACGGGAAATATATCGGCACAATTGATCGTACAAAAAAAGAAAACTCAATTACTCTACCCAAAACCGATGCAGATAATCCTGTTCTTGACATTCTTGTTGAAGGAATGGGACGGATTAATTTCGGTCAGCAACTGATCGACCGGAAGGGAATTACCGAGCGCGTAACATTAGGCGGTGTAACGCTGATGAACTGGGAAGTGTTTACTCTTCCAATGGACGGCAAATACTTATCAAAAATTAATTATAAAGATATTGATACGGCGAGCGCACAGAAATTTTTTAAAGGTACATTTAATCTGAATGAAACCGGCGATACGTTTATTGATATGAGCAAATGGCAGAAGGGGGTTGTCTGGGTGAACGGACATAATCTTGGCAGGTATTGGAATGTTGGACCTCAGCAGAGATTGTATTGCCCCGCCCCGTGGCTGAAAAAAGGGGGGAATGAAATAATTGTTTTTGAGCTTCACTCAAAAGATGTGGGGGAAATCAAGGCTTTCAGGACAATGAAATAGATATAAGGTTTTAACTGCATTATTAAATTAAGGGTGTTACGGATAATTTATTTTTGATTTCTGCTCCGGCAGAATTAATTTACGAACGAACTAATAAACAGTTCTTACAACTCACAATCCATGGGTGCCTACATGGAAGAACAAAAAATTAAGTATGGTTTTATTCCGGTTGCCAGCAGCATCACATCCATACCCCGGGAGGAAATAGCCCGGGAAATTCAGATAATTCTTAATCAGTATGAAATATATCAGGTGGACGAGCATTCTGTTACCCGTTCCATACCTCTTCTTTATTTTATACTTACCGGCGGGACCGAACAATTAACTTACAATCTGATTGCCGAGCGGAGAAAATACTTCAATCACGAACCTGTAATTCTACTCGCTCATCCCGGCAACAATTCACTGCCGGCCTCGCTTGAGATTTTAGGCCGCCTTCAACAGGAGGGAATGAAAGGGAGAATTATTTATCTGGATGAAACATCTAACAAGGATTGCTGGCGCGATATCGAGAAAACCGTTAAATATTTCGAAGTCTATTATAAAATGCGGAATACAAAAATCGGACTGATCGGCGATCCGTCCGACTGGCTTATAGCAAGCATGCCCGGTCATGAAGCGGTTCAAAGGGTATGGGGTGCGCATATAACAAAAATTCCACTCGAAGAATTGAAGAATATGATACCACAAATTACCGATGAGGAAATTGAAGATGAACACTTCGCGTTTGTAAATAAGGCGGCTAATGTAAAAGAACCTTCTAAGAAGGAACTGAAAAATGTTGTTAAAGTATTTGCCGCATTGAGAAAGGTTATTGATGAATATAAAGTTGATGCAATTTCACTAAGATGTTTCGACCTTGTAACAGACCTAAAAACCACCGGTTGCTTTGCGCTCTCCAAACTGAATGATTACGGTATTGTCGCTTCCTGCGAAGGCGATATCGTCTCTACGCTCGGAATGATCTGGTCCAGCTATCTTACCAATCAAATCCCGTGGATGGCAAATCCATCACGCATTGATGAACAGAATAATTCCCTCTGGCTTGCTCACTGCACGGTCCCGATCGGAATGGTCGCTAATTACAAACTGAGATCCCATTTCGAATCCGGTCTCGGAGTAGGAATAGAAGGGGAGATATCGAAAGGTAAAGCAACCCTTTTCAGAATCGGCGGACGCAATCTGGATAAACTCTGGATCTCGAATGCAGAAATAATCCAATCAGGTTCCGAAGAGAATCTCTGCAGAACCCAGGCCCTGGTTAAACTGCATGGAAGCTACAAAGTGTCGGATATACTTTCCGAACCGCTTGGAAATCATATGCTTCTGCTCAGGGGCAATTTTGGAAAAGAACTGACCGCCTGGTGGGAAATGTTTGTAGGTAATTAAGACAGTAACGCGTCGGCGGTTTTAACGGCGTCGTATGCGTCTCTTCCGTATCCGGCGGCTCCGATCTCTTCGGCAAATTTCTGATTGAGCGGGGCGCCTCCAACAATAAAAGGAACATTTACATTCTTCTCCTTAAAATGATCGATCACCGGTTTCATATTGACCATGGTTGTTGTAAGGAGGGCTGACATTCCGATTATATCCGGTTTATGAGTTTCATACTCCTGATAAAATTTATTCACATCGCACCCGGTACCGATGTCGATTACTTCGTACCCTGCACCCTGCATCATTGTCGCAACAATATTTTTCCCGATATCGTGCACGTCGCCTTTAACGGTTCCGATCAGAACTTTCCCTTTCGATTTAACCGCGCCGGAAAGCATAAGCGGTTCTATAACTTTCATCGATGTCTTCATTGCTCTTGCTGAGACAAGTACCTGCGGAACAAACATCTGGTTATCCCTGAACCGCTGACCGACAACTTCCATTCCTTTCATCAGGCCGTCATTTAAAATAGTCTGCGGATCGCACTTCTCGTCAATCAGTTCCTGCGTAATCCTCTGCGCGTCGAGATGTTTGCCGGTAATTACTAATTGTGCAAGTTCAGAAAGTTTTTCCTGTGCGGTCATCAATTCACCTGTTGAGTGTTCTGTTTTTTGGATTCAAATTTAGAAAGGAAAATCATCAAATGCCCGCATTTTGCGGGTTTTTCTATGATAATTCAGTATCAATATAAAAATTGCTAGTCTTTTTTCGATAATAAATCAAAAAGGATTTTATAAATGAGATTTCTTTTTAATCTTGTCTTTCTCCTTTGTGTTCTTATTCTGATTTCCGCCTGTTCAACAGTTATTAATACAACCTCTCAGGAAGTTGAACTGAAATCGAATCCGCCGAATGCAAAAATTACAATCAACGGAATAAAATTCGGAACAACTCCCCAGATTGTAAATATCGATAGAGGATCGGATCATTCTGTAAAGCTTGAACTTGAAGGCCATGATTCTTACGAAATTCAGATTACACGCAAGCTATCAGCATGGTTCTGGCTTAATGCTTTGAACGGATTTATTCCGGGCATGCTTACTGATATGATAACCGGCTCTATGTACAGTCTTCTTCCGGAGATAATTGAAGTTGATTTGCAGCCGGTCAAAGTTATAGAACCTGAAAAAAAGGGAAGAAGGTAAAAGTCTTCTTCCCATTTTGTAAAATTCATTTAATAGTTAATTATCTCCGCATATGTTCTTCGAGTAGCATATTTGCTCTTGACCGGAACAGAGTATGGTAAATTATATCCAGATATGCTTCCATATCACCTCGATCCAAATTTGTAGAGTATTTCCAGAAGCCGTAAAGTTTTGCAAGAGATAGTAACCATTGAGTATAAAGTTTCCAGTTGTATTTTTCATTCACCCGTTTAATTGAGTTTTTTGAAATGTGATCCCACATTTTAGGATTGATGTTTATGTCTTTTAAAAAGTAAAGTATTTTTTCGATTGTATCGATTTTATTAACCGGATCGATATGAAAACCGTTAATGTTGTTCTGAATTATTTCCAGCGGTCCTCCGTATTTTGTAGCGAATACAGGCAGACCGGAAATCATTGCCTCTAAAACAGTTAATCCGAACCCTTCAAACAATGCCGGCTGAACAAATATTCCTTTCCGGTCGGCAATTAATCTGTAAATTTCCCCCGCTTCATCTTTGTGAAAGAGTTTTCCGATCCATCTTATTTTACCGTGAAGATTGTGCCGGTTTATCAATTCATGCATAAGCCGTATCTGTTCTTTTTCCTCATTGTCGTTAGTTCGGGATTCATCCACCTTACCGGCAACAATAATCAGGTTTGCATATTTCTGAAGTTCTGTGCTTTCGCCAAAGCAATCGACAAGAAATGTCAGGTTTTTTATTCTATCAAGCCGTGCCATTGAAAATATCGGAGTTTTATCCGGGGTGTCGAATTTTCCAACCGTATCTTCGTCTTGAATATTGTTAAAAACCAGATCGTTGAGATAGTTTTGCGTCTCTTTAATTCTTTGATTTGACTTAGAATAGGGGAAATAGATTTTTTCGTTAACACCGGGTGAAACGACATTGAATTTAATATGATGGGGATTAACCCCGTTTTCAACTCTGTATAAACCGGGCATTGTAAAATGCTTGTATGATTCATACTGTCCGATAGAATTTTCGGTACCTGCAATTTCCTGGAAGGACGATGTAATCAAGAAATCGGCAGAATTAATTGCGATAAGATCCGCAGTGAACTGCATAGAGAAGTGATAATATTTTTCAAGATCGTACCAATAAAGAGCGCTGTACAGGTATTTGCTTTTTTCGAGAGCATGAGCAATAGAGCATTGAGTTACCTTAAAGCTTTTTGAAAGCAGGTAAGCAACCAGGTTTCCATCCGAATAGTTGCCTATTATTAAATCGGGTCTTCCGCTAAATTCGGCCATAAGTGCGGGGTAGGAGTCCTCGGCAAATTCTTCGAGGTAAGGCCAAATTTCAAACCGCGAAATCCAATTTTCTGTAACCCGTCTATTATGTTCACGGAATGGAATGCGTAAAATCCATGAGTTTTTTGTGCCGCTGATTTTTTCAATCCGCTTATCGCAGTTTGTATTTTGTGAATTTGGAATTAACCTTGTTAAAACAACAATCTTCGGCATAATATCCAGACCGGATTGTTTGAGAGAATCAATCATTGCTTTCTCTAATGCTTTAACCTGGTCGAGAATATACACAACCTGTCCGCCGGTGTCCGGTAGACCGAGCACTCCTTCCTGGGCAAAATAACCGTGCGGGGATATTATGGCTATCTTAAATATCATAGGAATAGCAGAAATAAACTTTGCAAGCACCTCGTGATCGGGAGAATTTAAAAGCTGATCCAGTATTTTAAGATTGTTAAGAATTTCTTGCGAGTCCTTACCAAGTCCTTTCTCGAATCCGATATCCTGCAGCATATGTTTTATTTCTCCGTAGGGGACAGCTCTGCTGTTCTCAGAAAGCTGACGTATGGCAATGTCAATCTGGTTGTTAAGGTGCCTCGGGTTTTTTATTCTGTCGTTAAGAATCAATTGTTCGCCGTTATGTTTGTGCAGGCGCATAAAATCGAATAATATATCTTTCCATTTTTCAATATTGGTAAACATCTGGCTGGAAAGGAACCGGTTCAAGTATTCAACTCCCGAGCCGATATATTTTGTATCGCGGACTGAAGGAGATTTATCATAAAACGGTTTGAAATTCAAATTCAAGAGATATTTTGCCATATAAGGATTTGCGCGGGACTCTTTGTTTGCTAAATATTCTTTTGCCTCAATTTCTTCTACTAAAAATTCCTCAAGATTAATCTTGTAAAATGATGTTAAAGCAATCTTCTCTCGCACATCCATAAGTATTGTATGATCAAGAGAAACCGTTTCCTGAATTTTTTCTATGAATTTTTTTAATTCGTCTTCTTCCGTGGATTTATTTTCAAAGGTATCGTAAAGCTTTAGAAGTTCGCCGGTTATTAATAATTTTTTTTGTTGACCGGCGACAACTTTCAGAAATCCGATAAATTTGTTGCGGTATTTTTCAGCGATATCGGTTATTAACTTGTACATTAATTGCTCCTTAAGAATTGGTAAAAATTAATTCCTTCAATAATTCCGGCAGCATGAGGTTTTTTGGCAAAATATATTTTTCTTTTTCCGCGAAGTCTTTCTAATTCGGGTGCATGGTTGGCTACTACAATTCCCAGTAATTCGCCGATTAGCATGTCTTCATCATTGCCCGAATCACCAGCAACTAATATGGAATCATGCGGTATATTCCATCGATAACTGAGATATCTTACCGCTCTTCCCTTGCTTGCCCTTGTCGGAAGTATGTCTAAATATTTTCCGTGGCTGATTATTAAATTGGCTTTAATTTTATTTTTAATCAGGGTATTCTGTATAGAATCTATATCAGCCGATTCCTTTTTAATATTATAACTAATTTTATATTTCCTTTGGGTTTCTTCTTCCTGATATTCTAAATAGTCGAAATCTTTTAGTAATAGTACTATCTGTTCGCGTTTCCATTGCTGCGAAATATGAGCATCCCAGCCGGTTCCGTATGTATAACCTTCCTTACTTTTATAATAGATTTCGGATCCTACCGATGAAATAATAATATCCGGAAGTATAAAATCGTTTTCCAGAAGGACCTTTTTTACCGATTCAATAGTTCTTCCGCTCGCGACGCCGAAACCGATTGTATCGTGCATTGAGTTTATGATTTCCTTTAACTCTTTCTCCGATTCCTTATCGCCGAGAATTGTATCGTCAATATCGAAAATGATCAGTTTATTAAAATTGAAGAGTCTCAATCCCGTGCTAATCAAAGCTTTCGGTTCGTCTTTGCTTGCCGTAATTAATTTATCAACTATGTCTATATATTTTCTGGAGTGTGCCTCCCATGTATAAAATTGTTTAATGCGGTTTATTCCGTTTAGGGAATAATTCTCCCACAATTTTTCATTGTTTAGTATTTTCAAAACAGCATTTGAAATATTGCTATGATCATGAACATTCACCAATTCGCCGTTTTTAAGATTGGCTATTATGTCCCGCGGTCCTCCGTCGTCTGTTGCGACAACGGGTATTCCGCTTGATGCTGCTTCAATAAGCGTTAATCCGAATGGTTCGTTGAAAGCCGAATTAACAAAAACGCCACTCGATTCAGCGGCAATTCTGTAAAGTTCAGGTACCTCATGTTCAAAGTCGTGCCTTTTGGGAATAGCCATTTTGCCGTACAAATTGTATTTATCCATCATAAGCAGAATTTCGGTTAACACTTCCCTTTCAATGTCCGGCATTTGTGTTATATCCTTACGGATTCCGGCAAATATTGCAAGGTTAGCTTTTTGCTGAAGCTCTTTATTTTCACCATAAGCTTGTATTAAACCGGAAATATTTTTTCGTTTTTCCGGACGGCATAACGAGAGAATAATCGGTTTGTTCATGTTGGTAAAAAATTTCCATAACTCGTTCCGGATACCGTCGCGTACTTTTTGAGATTCATCATCCCATTCCCGCCTTTCATTAAATGGATAAAATTTTTCGATATCGATACTTGGAGGAATTACTACGAATCGTTCGGGAGTAAAATTATTATATAAACCGTACTGGTCGGTTATTTCCTGGTTTGTGCTTGTAATTATTTTATCGGCATAAAATGTTACAGCTTCCTCGGCCTCAATTCTACGTGAAATTTTGTACCGCTTTTCTATATCTTCAGTTGTCAGACCCTGTTTAATTAGATTATTGCGTTTGTTGATTCCGAGCGAATGACCGGTATGAATGAGAGGTATGCCGAAAAATTTGGTAAGCTCGGTACAAACAAAACCGGCATCAGCATAATGGCTGTGAATTATATCGGGCAGTCTTCCTTTTGATTTTATGTATTTGATTGATTTGTCTACAAACTCTTCGAGATGATTCCACAGCAATTCTTTGCGTATATATTTGCTGCCGCCGCATCCGATTCGTATGATTTTAAGCTTGTTGTTAACGATTTCTTCTTTATAAGAGTAATGAGGTGATACTTCTTTATCGTTGATATATCGTGTTACTATTTCGACACAATCAATATTCTCGTGCAGGCTAATAGATTTTGCGAGTTCTAAAACGTACTTGGTTTGTCCACCGGTATCAGCATCACGTCCAAGCTCAAGGTCGTGCCCGCGTAATAATCCGTGGATGTTGTAAAGCTGAATATAAATACCGTTGTTAGCTGTCATCTTCGTACTCTCTTATATATTTGTTATAAATTGTATCGATAGCTGGCAAGGCGCCCTCTATGCCGCAAATCTCTGAGGCAAACTCGTTTGCAAGTTTGTTGATCTTTCCCAATTCCATTCCTTTTAAATAACCGATGCATAGAATTGAAGCAAAGGCGTCTCCCGCACCAACGGTATCAACAATATTTTTTACATCGGCCTTGTATTTATTAAACTCCTTTCCGTCGTATATCAAAGCCCCTTTGTCACCAATGGTAACACAAATCAAATCAATGTTAAATGAACGGATCAATTGTTCCATTGCTCTGCTGCTTTCCTCATTTAATCCAAATAGCTTTTTAAGCTTTTCGAGTTCGTACTCATTGACTTTTATAACGTTACTCGCGATGAGCACTTTTTCTATCATGCCCCTTGAAAAAAAATCATGACGCAGATTCAGGTCGCAAAAGTATTTTATATTTTTTCCGAAGAGTGATTGTATCGTAGTACGCGATGTTTCACTTCTCTGAGATAAAGTGCCGAAGTATAAAATGTCGGTATCTGTCTCAATCAGTTTTTTTGAATCTTCATCCAACACGAGATAGTCGTAGCTGCATTCTGCTGAAATGTTGAACCCTGGTGTTTTATCCTCGTTAAGTTTTACTGTAACGGTTCCGGTTGGGTTATGCTTATCAATTTTGATATGTTCGATAGGAAATCCTTTTACATTTAGGAGATCAAGTATTTCAATCCCGTTTTCATCGTTGCCTATACTTGATATAAATTTTGCATTGCCGATTATTTTCCACACATGATAAATAAAATTGAATGGGGCTCCGCCCAATCTCTTTTTATCCGGATATACATCCCATAAAATTTCACCAACAGCAGTAATCCTTGGTTTCATAATCATACCTTGCAATAATAATTATGTAGAATAACAGGGTTAAACTTGTTTTTAGCTCACGCATTTTTTATAAAATAAAAATTCTTTTCAAGAATTACCAAGATATACCCGTCATTTCTCGAATGATAATTGATTTTTATAATAAGTCTACTTAAACAGTTTTTATGATTGTTGCTCCGCGATTTATTATAAGAGAAAGGTTATTCAATTTTTTAATTATTCGAAAAGCTGAAACAATAGAAGTGTTTACATCCTGCATGGTATGAAAGTTTTTTGAGTTTATTCAGATAGCACTACGTCTCAACCAGTGAGCCAACATAATTTAATAGTGATCCATCCAGATGATTCGTCTCAATTGAGATAATAAAGAATCTAAGCAATGGCAGTTATGTTGAAGTTCATAAAAAAAGCATCTCCTTAGCAAAACTAAAAGAGATGCTTTCATAAAAGCAAATCGTTGGGATTTAATAAATCAGGAGGGTATCAATTCTTTTCTGAGTTTATTAACATATTCCGCAGCACTGAGGGCGGCTATTGTACCGTCCGCTACAGCTGTTGTAACCTGCCGGTAACGTTTGGCAATCGAATCTCCCGCGGCATATACACCCTTTAAATTGGTTGACATATTCTTATCAACTACTATCTCTCCGTATTGATTCAGATCTAATATCCCGGCAATTTTTTCTGTATTGGGAACATATCCGATAAATATAAATACCCCGTCGATAGTCATTTTAGTAATCTCTCCGGTGTTCTGATTCTGAATTTTAATTCTCTCAAGTTTTTCATCACCGGAAAATTCAATAATCTTCGATTCCATAATAAAGTTTATTTTCGGGTTTTTTCTGGCCTCATCAATATAGTGTTCGAATGCCTGGAAATGATCGAACTGATGGACTATTGTTACCTTGGAAGCATACTTTGTAAGAGAAACCGCCTCTTCAAGCGCGGAATTACCTCCGCCCACAACAACAATTTCCTTATCCTGGAAAAAGTCGCCGTCGCATGTTGCGCAGTATGAAATGCCTTTCCCTTTAAACCGATCTTCTCCCGGGGCTCCTATTGTTCTCGACTTTCCGCCCGTTGCGATTATCACCGCATGAGCGGTATAAACATCCTTATTATTTACTGTAATCTCTTTTATCTCGCCCTGCAGATTCATACCGGTTATTTTAAGGTTGCTCTTAATTGTGCATCCGAATTTCTGTGCCTGACTCTTCATAATTCTAGCAAGTTCGTAACCGCTAATACTTTCAACTCCCGGATAGTTGGCGATTTCGTGAGTGAGTACCATCTGTCCGCCGACAGCTCCTTCGTTAAGTATAAGGGTGTTAACCTTAGCTCTAGAAAGATAAATTCCGGCGGTAAGTCCGGCCGCTCCGGCGCCAATCACAATTACATCGAAATGATTCTGCATCTTAATTTCTCCCGCTCAAGAAAGATTATTTCTTTCCGAATTGTTCGTCAAGAATTTCGGTTATCTGTTCTTTGGACTGGATGGAGCTTGTCGCTTTCACAACTTTTCCATTCTTATAATAAACAACAAAAGGCAATCCCTGGAAGCTCCTGCATTCGGGTAAATTTCTTATAACGCGGGCATCGGGTGTGTCGAATTCCATATCAGCGAATTTCACATTTTTATATTCGCTTTCAAGTTCCTCCATCGACTCATATACCGGAATACACATAGGACCCATTCTTCCGCAGCAAATCATGACATTTTCGTTTTCCTGAAGAAGTTTAGAGTGTTCCTGTTCGGATAATACGTGTGTGAGGTTGGTTCTTAACATAAATTCTCCTGTTTTTGGAAAGTTAGATGAATTGAACAGTAAAAGGATTCGGATTTAGCGGAGGGATTCCGAAGATCTGCAAAACCTGATTTATCGGGGTTTCAATTGAACAAGAAGCGCGCCTATAGCGGCGGTAACCAAACCCGCCAGTTCTTTTATGGTTATTGATTCACCCAGGAAAATCCAGGCAAGTACCGCAATCTGAATGAGCATCGTATTGTTAATAATACTCGATTCCATCGCTGTAAGTTTTCTAAGAGATAAATTCCATATTGTAAACGCAAATGCAGTATTGATCAGCGCAAGCCACAGAAGATATAATATATTTGATGTGCTTATCGGCGGGAGCCCTTGCACAGAAATTCCGATTATTAGAAGCAATACCGCGCCGGTGCCCATGCTTATTACTGTTACAATTAAAGGATGATGTTTTCCTGTCCGGTTAATCTCTCTTCCCAGTATAGACGAACCTGAATTCGCAAGAACTCCGGCAGTCATTACAATCAGTCCAAGAGTCTGATCGCCGGTGAGGGAGACCGGTAAAAAATAAATTATAACACCGGCTAGAAAGAGAAATGAACCGGCCCATTGTCTTGATGAAGGTTTTTCTGAAAGAAATTTGATTCCAAGTATTGCGACTATTATCGGCGAGAAATTTAGCCAGAGAGTTACTGTTACGCTTGGCAAAAGGGAGAGTCCAATGAACTGTGTCCCCTGCGTAGCAGTATAAAAAATAATTCCAAGCGAGAAGAGTTTAAGCCAGGTAATCCGGTCGTAACTCTTAATCTCTTCAATCCGGTCCTTACGGAAAACAAACGGAAGTAAAACAATAAAAGCAATGAAATAGCGCAATCCTGCGAAAGTAAGGGGAGGAATTTCTTTCAGACCCAGCTTAATTATCACAAACGAAGTTGACCATAAAAAGGTTACTAGAAGCGCGAGAAGTAGCGCTGCGGTTCGTGATATTGACCTGTTAAAAATGGTTGCCTCGGACTATTTCCAGAAAAACAGTTTCATTGCATATAAAAAGAGAAACACAGCAAAGATTTTTTTTAACGTCCCTTCCGGAATCGAAAGTGCGTAGAGGGAAGAAATGTAGCTTCCGATCAGGAAGGTTATTATCATAATACCGATCGCTTTAACGTGGACGTGGCCTGCTTTATAGTAATTCATAACAGCCAGAATTCCGATCGGCAGAAGCAGGAAGCCGAGAGAAGTACCGTGAGCATCCTTCTGTGAATAACCGAGGAAAGCTACCAGCAGCGGAATAACAACTATTCCGCCTCCCAGTCCAAGTACGCCGCTTACAAGCCCGGCAATTAAGCCGATTATTAAAAGTATTATTGTTTCGTTCATATTTCCTTTCGATTATTTTGTTACTAAATCCATCAGGATCCATTCATCGGGATCAATAACAAAATCGTTTCTGTTTGTAAGTGTAATTTCGCCTTTCCCGTTTTTCATTTCAACTCTGGAAATCTTATCTCCCGATTTAACTTCAACCGGTAATTCAAAAGGCAGATTGTTTACTGTTTCCCAGCGGAGTACAAGCCTACCTTCTTCAATTGAGTAATGAAGTTTTGGAATGGGGGCGTTCCTTAGATAGACTTCAAAAAACCAGTCCAGCTTTTTACCGGAATATTTTTCGGCAATACTCATCATTTCGTCTGTATCGGCGTTTCTGCATTGTCTGCCGTCCGTAATCCGTTCCATCTCTTCAGTCGGATATGCCCATCTTCTAAGGATTTTGAAAAATGCATCATCGCCGACATAGTAACGGAGTGTATGAACAATCCATGCCCCTTTATTATAAATATCACCGGTATAAGCTTCGCCGCTTGTAAGTTCAGCTCTAGGAGCCACCGGTTTTTTATTTGCAATTCTCTTATACTTTCTTAAATATTCGATATATTCTTTTTTGCCATAAACTTTTTCGAGATAAAGCGGTTGTAAGTAAAGTCCAATTCCTTCGTGAATCCAGAAATCGCTCCAGTCCTTCACTGTCACAAGATTACCGAACCATTCGTGCGAAAATTCGTGGTGGTGAAGCCAGTCGATCGGAAAGCTCGGATCGTCTTTCCATCCGAATCCGTAAGCTATAGCGGTCTGATGTTCCATACCTAAGTGCGGAGTTTCTACAACGGCATATTTATCAGCCCGGAACGGATACGGTCCGCACAACTCCTCATTTACTTTCATGTGCTGCAGGAATTGGACCGAATGTGCTTTGGCTTTCTCATAATTCTCCGGCAGGACCCAGACTGTAAAAGGGATTTTTCCGCCGGCAATACTTGTATAGTCGTATTCAATCGGTTTATACGGACCAAGGTAAAACATGATATTATAATTATTGATAGGATTGGAGACAAACCATCTGGAAGTCTTTGTTCCGTTCTTATTATCGGTTAATGATATAAATCTTCCGCTCGCAATGCATTCAAGATTATCCGGGTAAGTGAACCGGAGAGAAACGGAATCGGGCTCGTCGCCCGGATGATCCTTGCATGGAATCCAGATATCCGCGCCGCCCCCCTGGCATGTGAGTGTAATCCAATCTGTATTATCCTTCGTTTTACGCCAGAGAAATCCGTCGTCCCACGGCGGATTCTTTGCGATACGCGGCGAACCGCTGTATGTTATTGCCAGTGCAAAACTGCTTCCGGCTTTAACCTCCTTATTGAATGTTACAAGAATTTTCCCGGGAGAATAAATATATGATAATGAATTTGTAGGGAGGTTCAGAAGTTCGATATCACTAATTGTAAATGTAGTGTCGAGATCAATAATCATCTCTCTGAAATCTGTAACTGCGGCAGCGGTTAATATAACACTCCCCCCTATAGCTTTTTCTGAAGGATCGATCGTAAGATTAATATCATAATGCTTTACGTCATAGCAGGCCTGGCCGGGGAGAAGTTTTCCTCCGGAATCCTGCGAACCGAATTGCGCAAACAGAAAAGCCGGAATGATCATAAATAAAAATATCTTTTTCATTTTACTCTCAATTCTACTTTTATGAAATTGGACACGTAATTTCTTTAATTAAGTGAACTAAAAATAGAATTCTGAATAAATAATTACCAATCATATTTATAAAAACAGAATAGGAATTTATATGAAGCGCGGATTATTCGTTTCGGTTTTTGGAATTATAGCATTATTCATTGCCGGATGCTCGGATAAATCAAATGAAGTTCCGGTTGTGAATGAAGAAGTGTTCGTCAAGCATGTTGAAGAGATCTCTTCCGATAAATTCCTCGGCAGAAAACCCGCTTCTGCCGGTGAAGAGATTACGATTAATTATCTTGTAGAGGAATTTAGAAAACTCGGCCTGGTACCGATGAACGGAGCCAGCTATCTTCAGCCAATCCCTCTTGTTGAGATTTCCCCTGAATACCCGAAGAAACTTGTAATAAAGGGAACGAACGGCAGTGTCAATCTCGACCACGCCGTAGATTATGTTGCAGTAACTAAAAGGATTGAAGATAAAGTTGAAGTTGATAGTACGGAAATTGTTTTCGCAGGCTACGGTATTGTTGCCCCTGAGTATGGATGGAATGATTATGCGGGGATCGATGTAAAAAATAAAATCGTGATTGTAATGGTTAACGACCCCGGTTATGCAACGGCCGACAAGAATCTTTTCACCGGCAGAAAGATGACGTATTACGGACGTTGGACATATAAATACGAAGAAGCTGCGCGTCAGGGCGCTGCGGGCATTCTGATTATTCACGAGGACGGTGCTGCAAGCTATCCCTGGGCCGTGGTTCAAAACGGCAGGACGGGTCCGCAGCTCGTTATCAACGACGGTAAAAACAATTCCTCCGCATGCAAATTCGAAGGATGGATTACATCCTCGAAAGCAAAGGAGATTTTTGCGCTTGCCGGCTGGAACCTTGATGACGAACTGAAATCTGCCGCGGCAAGAGGATTCAAATCCAAACCGATGCAATTGACTACATCCCTCTCAATGAAAAATAAACTTGAATTTCATAATACACATAATGTGCTCGGTTATATCCCGGGATCAAAGAGACCCGATGAATATGTTTTCTTTATGGGTCACTGGGATCACTTCGGTATTGATACAACTCTGACGGGCGATCAGATTTTTAACGGTGCTGTTGATAACGCAACAGGAGTGGCAGGAATTCTTGCGATTGCTGATGCTGTAAATAAACTGGAAATCAAACCTGAAAGATCAATCGTATTCTTCGCAATTACTCTGGAGGAATTCGGTCTGCTCGGTTCGGATTTTTACGTAAAACATCCGCTGGTCCCTATTAATAAAACCGTAGCTGCGGTTAATATTGATGCGCTGAATATTTTCGGACCGACAAAGAATTTTTCTGCGATTGGTTACGGACTTTCTGAGGTTGATGATTTTATAAATGAAGAAGCAGAAAAAATTAATAAGAAAATTATTCCGGAGTCGTTCCCGGAAGCAGGCTCCTTTTTCCGTTCGGATCATTTTAATTTTGCAAAGGTCGGAATTCCCGCCGTATATATCGGCAGCGGAAACGAGCATATGACAGAACCCGAGGGATTCATGCAGAAGGCCGGAAGCGAATGGATAAAAAATAATTACCACAAAGTTACGGATAATTATGAACCCGATAAATGGAACAGGGAAGGAATGATGGATCAACTTAATTTTGTTTACAGGATCGGTCTGAATATTGCGAATTCCGATCTGTTCCCGAACTGGAATCCGGATACCCCTTACCGGAAAATAAGGGATGCTTCGATTATAAAATAAAGTAGAGTTTAATTTGTCTCACATAAGGCAGGGATGAATAATGAAAAAGAAAAAAACTGTACCCCAGCGTTTTAATCCTTGGCATCATGTCGATTACGGCAAGAACGCACCGGAAATTTTAAATGCAATTATTGAAATTCCGTTCGGATCAAAAACAAAATATGAATTGCATAAAGAAAGCGGACTCTTAAAACTCGATCGTGTTCTTTATTCAGCCGTACATTACCCGGCTAATTACGGATTCATTCCACAAACGTTTTGTGATGATCAGGATCCGCTAGATATACTTGTATTATGTTCGGCGGAGGTTGATCCTCTCTGTATTATCGAAGCGAAAGTAATCGGCCTTATGCGAATGGTTGATGACGACGAGGAGGACGATAAAATCATCTCTGTGGCTAAAAACGATATTTCTCTAAACTATATTGATGATCTGAAGCATCTACCTCCTCACACCACGATTCAGCTTAAGCGTTTCTTCGAGGATTATAAGAAGCTTGAGCATAAACATGTTATTGTAGAGAAATTTCTCGGCAAAAAAGAAGCTTATAAGGTTATCTGGGATTCGATCGAAAGATATAAAATGGAATTCTCACTTTAATTTCTTTTATCCCGGTATTTCCAGAAGAAATACATCGGTAATCCGCTTGCTACGAGTATTAATCCCATCATAGCGTTGCTCGTATCGGATATAATCGTGTTCATTAAAAAGAAGAAAGCGAAAATTACAAAGATGGCCGGTGTGTATGGATATCCCCAGACTTTAAAGACACGTTCTTCATCCTTCATTTTTCTTCTCAGTACAAAAACACCGAATGCACCAAGCATGTAGAACAGCCAGGATGCGAATATTACATAATCTGTGATTGTATCGAATGAACCGGACATTACCAGTATGCACGACCAGATTCCCTGAATGATAAGAGATACGTGCGGAGTGCTGTATTTGGGATGAACTTTCCCGAGACTATGAAAAAAAAGATTTGCCCGCGCCATTGCGTAAGGGACTCTCGCGGTTGCGAGAATGCTTCCATTTAAAGCTCCGAATGTCGATATGATTACGGCAATCGATATAATCATTCCTCCGTTTGAACCGAATATCTTCTCTGCCGCGCTTGCCGCAACGAGAGGCGATTTTGCCATTTCATCTATCGGAAGGACATATAAATATGCCACGTTTATTAGAACATAAACAACCATTACAATTAAAGTGCCGTATATTAATCCTAACGGAACGTTCCGCTTAGCGTTTTTTACCTCTCCTGAAACAAACGTAATATTATTCCAGGCATCGTAAGCCCAGAATGCGCCTGCAAATGCTAATCCGATTAAGCTGAATAAATTTTTAGAAACGGCTTCGGGAATTGTAAAACCGGTATAAATATTCGAAAGGCTTCCGTTGCCGAAGAGAATTATCAGGAAAGTTATTAGCAGAATTGTAATAATTTTTATATATGTAACAATGGTCTGAACTATTCCGCCGAAAAAAACACCCATATAATTGACGACTGTTAAAAATATAGTGCATAATATGGCTACTGCTTTTGTACCGAAATCGACGAATGGATAGATATCTCCTACGAGAGGCATGAAAATAGAAAACTCCTGCCACGATTGCGGCAGCTGAGGATATTTTATAAAGTAACCAAGGTACTCAGCAAAAACATATGCTATTGCCGCCTGGCTTCCTGTTTGAATTACCGAAAGAATCGACCAGCCGTATAAGTAAGCAGTAAAATCACCGTACATTTTCCTGAAGTAGACATACTGGCCGCCGGTGGAATCGATCATTCCGGAGATCTCGGCATTTACAAGGACGGCAATCATCGTAATTAATCCGGCTGCTATCCATACAATTATAAGAAGCTCGGGTGATCCGAGCTGTTCAGCCATAACGGAAGGTTTTCTGAAAATTCCCGAGCCGATCATCGAACCGGCTACAATCATTATCGCTGCTGTAAGTGTGAGTTTCCTTACCAGGTCGCCTTTGGTATTCTTATCATCCATTACAACTCATTAAAATTTGGGGCAAAATAAGCATCTCATCTTAAATGTCAAACCCATTTTTTCGCGTTTTTTAAGGGGTCTGATAAAACTTAACAATTTGTTAACATTGCATTTAAATGAATCGGCTTAAATAATTTGCAATAATTTCTAAATTAACAGCCAGCATTTTGATTTTTTCTTACCGATAAGAACTTAAATTTTATATATAATTCTTTTGGAGTATCCGGGTGGAAACCTATCTTTTTCTTGTAATCATTTTATTTGTTCTGGCTACATCGGACCTGGTTGTTGGTGTTGCTAATGATGCGGTGAATTTTCTTAATTCCTCCTTAGGCTCGAAAGTTGCCCCGCGCCATATCATTCTTATTGTAGCGAGTCTGGGTGTTGTAGTTGGAACTCTCTTCTCCAGCGGTATGATGGAAGTTGCACGCTCCGGATTTTTTAATCCAACTATGTTCACGCTGAACGAGGTGATGGTTATATTCCTGGGAGTTATGTTTACAGACGTACTGCTGCTGGATCTGTTTAACACTTTCGGATTGCCTACTTCAACAACTGTTTCTTTAGTCTCCTCTTTGCTTGGCGGTAGCGTTGTTATGGGCCTGGTGAAACTGGGACAGTCCGGCAGAGGAATTGAGTTCCTCGGTGAATATATAAATACCGGAAGGGCTCTCGGAATTTTCTCTGCGATCCTTTTATCTGTAGTTGTTTCATTTACTGCCGGCGCCATTGTGCAGTATCTTTCACGATTAATATTCACATATAATTTCGAAAAGACACTTAAACGTTACGGTGCTCTATGGGGAGCTGTTGCACTGACATCAATTACATATTTTATTTTTGTTAAGGGAGCCAAAGGAACCACATTTCTTTCTCCGGAAATGATTGAATGGATTGCTACACATACACTCGCCGTACTCGGAATAAGCTTCGTCTTCTGGACGATAATACTTCAGTTATTTCTCTGGTTTACTGAAATAAACATTTTGAAACCGATAGTACTGGTAGGTACATTCTCTCTTGCTCTTGCATTCGCTGCCAACGACCTTGTAAACTTTATCGGCGTTCCACTGGCCGGATTAAGTTCGTATCAAATAGCTTCGCAAAGTTCTGATCCTCTCGGAATTACAATGGATGCTCTTTTAAATCCGGACAAGACAAATTCTGCAATTTTGATTCTTGCCGGTTTAATAATGGTCGCAACTTTGTGGTTTAATAAAAAGGCAAGGACTGTAACTAAAACAGAAATTAATCTGGGCAGGCAGTTCGACGGCTACGAGAAATTTGAATCATCCGCTCTTGCAAGAAACATTGTCCGACTCTCCTTAAACCTGGGACAGTCGATAAAAAAAATAATTCCGGATGGACTTTATTCAAAACTGGAGAAAAGATTCGACACTTCTGGAATCGACCACTCTGTTTACAGCAAGAAAGACCGTCCGGCGTTCGATTTTATTCGAGCAACTGTTAACCTGATGGTTGCCAGCAGCTTAATATCTCTAGGTACAGCCTACAAACTGCCCCTTTCAACAACGTATGTTACATTTATGGTTGCCATGTCCAGTTCATTTGCAGATAAAGCCTGGGGAAGGGAAAGCGCAGTTTACAGAGTAAGCGGTGTATTAACTGTAATTGCGGGCTGGTTCCTCACGGCATTCCTGGCATTTACAAGCACAAGTATTTTAGCTCTTATGATGTATTACGGCGGACTTACGGTCACTATACTTATTGTTGTTGGAGCGATGTTCTTTATTATCCGTTCAAATGTTCTTCATACAAAAAGGGAAAAGAAGTCGGCAAAACTGGAAGCGGCTGCAGGCGAGGATGAAAAAACCGCTCTGCTCGACAGCCTTGTCAACGATGTAAAACAATTCCTTTCTACTGCTCACAATATTTATGACGATGTGTATTCGGGACTTGTAAACGAGAACAGAAAAAAACTTAAAAAAGCCGTTAAAGAAACAAAAGAACTCGACGACCACGGTTCAATTATTATGAGTAAAATTTTGCAGGGTGCTGTAATAATTGAAGATACGTTTTCAAACGAGGATTTGAATCTCGGCAAAACAGTTTCGTCTGTTAGAGAAGTTTCCGCATCGCTTCACGACATCTCAAAATTATGTTATGAACATGTGGATAATAATCATTCCGGACTTTCTAAAGAACAAAGAGAAGATTTTAAGGAATTGAAAAATTTTATTACAGCTGAGTTTGACCTGGTTGCGAGTAAATTTGCTAAGAAGGATCTTTCAAAGCTCGAAGATCTTCAGGAAAAAATTCATGAAATGAAAAAGTCGGTTAAAAAGCTGGACAGGAATCAGATGATCAGGATCAGAAAGGGATCTACAAAGATCCGGACCAACCTTCTTTTCATGAATATTCTTTTTAAGACGGAAAGCATCTCGGAGAATGTTTCCCGGATTATTGATTTTAATAAAGAGCTCCTTAAAAAAGGGCGCTAGTTTAAGTTCATAATTAATTAAAGATATTTGTCAGTCCCTTATTTGGAGAATTGTCCCGATTTTTTAGAATTAACGGAATCGGATAGACCCTAATTCCTTCTTCATATTATAGTTTTCTTTTTATATTTTAGTCACAAACAAAATATGAGACAAAGCTATAATGGAAACACCTGACAAAAAAAATACAGTACATAGTTTTGCTTTCTTCTTATTGATGACGATACTCGGACTGACAGTAGTAGTCAGCCTGGGTTATATGATCTATTCAGTCCTTTTCGGTTAACCGGAAAATTGAGTTTATTTTATAATAAACCGAATAATCCCCAAAATGACATCTAAAGAAACCTCACCATTTAATTTAAAAGAGATTGTTAAAGCCATGGGACTTGTGTTCGGCGATATCGGAACAAGTCCAATTTATACGCTCACGGTTATATTTCTTTTAACCCCGGCGACAAAAGAAAATGTCCTCGGAATTTTATCGCTTGTATTCTGGACACTGGTAATTCTTGTTACTATTCAATATGCAATACTTGCAATGAGTCTAAGCCAGAAAGGTGAAGGCGGTATAATTGTTCTTAAGGAAATTCTTTATAGTTATTTAAAGAAGGGAAGATCAGTTGCGCTCGTTGGATTTTTAGGATATGTGGGTATAGCTCTATTAATGGGTGACGGTGTAATTACGCCGGCAATAAGTATTCTTTCGGCTGTTGAAGGACTTGAACTGATTCCCGGAATCGGGCATATAAATCAGAATACCGTTATCATAATTACCATTGTTATTACTATTTTACTTTTTAGTGTTCAATCTAAAGGAACCGATAAAGTTGCGACCTCGTTCGGACCGATAATGGTTTTTTGGTTTTCTTCACTATTAGTTACAGGTTCGGTTTCCTTATTTAGCAATCTTGAAATAATTTCAGCAATCAGTCCTCATTATGCTGTCGGATTCATGTTCGAAAATGGAATTGCAGCATTTTTCGTTCTTTCGGAAGTAATCCTTTGTGCGACAGGAGGCGAGGCAATTTATGCTGATATGGGACACCTTGGAAGAGAGCCGATAAGACGGGCCTGGTATTTTGTCTTTTTCGCCCTTGTATTCAATTATTTTGGTCAGGGTGCTTATGCATTGGAACACGGATTCAGCATTAATATTTTATTCGAAATGGTAAGAAGTCAGGTGCCGTTTCTTTATGTGCCGTTTTTGATTTTAACATTGATGGCAACGATTATTGCCTCCCAGGCGATGATAAGCGCGATGTTCTCGTTAGTGTATCAGGGAATACGAACACATATTTTCCCTTTAATTAAGGTTAAATATACCTCTACTCATCTTAGGTCTCAGATATATATTGGTGTGGTTAATTGGGGACTTTTAGCAGCAGTTATCTTTATGATTTTTATTTTTAAGGAATCCCACAACCTAGCAGCGGCATACGGGTTGGCTGTTACCGGAACAATGACAATTAGTGCAATTTTAATGCTGTCAATATTTGTTATTCAAAATCATAAGCTCAAGTATATTATTTCCATTTTTAATCTGATTATAAATTTCCTCTTTCTTGCCGCGGTATTCACAAAAATTCCGCATGGCGGCTACTGGTCGATCGTTATAGCTGCAATCCCGTTTCTGACAATAAAGATCTGGACCCTCGGGAACAAAGCCGTTTACCGTTCATTCCGCTCGCTTCCGGTCGATACATATATAGAGAGCTTTAATCAGCTGTATGAAACCGGAAAAGTCCTTCCGGGTACAGCATTGTTCTTTACAAAGGATCTTCATATGATCCCGCCCTATATGGTACACAGTACTATAAGAGGCAATATCATCTATGAACAGAATATTCTGATCTCAATTGCTACGATGGATAAACCTTTCGGCGTGCAGAAACTCTTCGTACCCGAGATTACAGAAGGATTGTCCGGTCTCGAAATTCAGGTCGGTTATATGGAAAAGCTTGATATTACCAGCATACTGAAGGAAGTGGATATCGACTCGAAAGTAATGTTCTATGGCGCGGACGATATACAGGCAAAGAAACCCTGGCTTAAGATATTTGCTTTCATAAAACGCGTTTCCTCCAATTTCGTCCAGTTTCTCGAACTCCCTTATCAGAAACTCCACGGCGTTATTACGCGTATCGAAATATAATTTCACGTTGAAATTATCATAATTTTGTCGTAAGATTAATCAGTCTAAAGTCCGTTTATTTACTTCAAAGGTGAAGTTAATGTCGCGGCATTATCAATATTCTTTCCTGTCTTCCCTCCGCTTACTTATAACAAATCACTCCGTTCCTTTTTCCAGAATAAATTATCAATGAATGGGGAGGAGAAAATGAAAACTGCTATAAGAATTACATTACTATTATCATTGTTGATTTCGGTTCAGGCGATTGCACAGCAGGTAAAATATTGCCAGATGATAGGCAAGAGTGTAAATCAGATAATTAATACGTTCGGTAAGCCGGTACATCAGGATTTAAGCAATCCTGATATGAAATGTATTTTCTACCAGACTAAGACACAAAGAACGACTTTTATTGCTGATAAATCGGGCGTCTACCAGATTCAGGCCGATCTTTCATTCGACACGCAGAAAGATGCAACAAAATCGATCGACGGATTTTTAACCGATTGCGGATCGCAGAATTATCAGATCGATACACTGAATGCCGGAAATTACAATATCAAAACGTCCGGTGTGAAGATGACTCTTAATCTGTTTGAGAACACTTATCTGAAAAAGTATGAAGTGAAATTCAAAGCGGAAAAGAGTGAATCGAAGTAAATGCTGTTATAAATTGGAAGAAATAATTATACATAACTGAAGTATTTTTAGAATTAGAGAAGTTTTAAGTAAACCAGCCGGAGGGGGATTCGAAATGAAGAGAATTGCATTCTTTCTTATTCTGATAATCGCAATAAATTATTCCAGTGCACAGACAGAGAGTAGCAAAGAAGGTGTCGGATCTTTAAAAGGAAAACACAGTTTCGGTTTCAGCATCGGAATGCTCAATCAGAATGAAGTATCGGTTTATAGTGTGAATGTTAAAGCCGAAGCTAATTTCATCGGCGGCATCTTTTACAATTACTGGCTTCGGGATGAATGGGCGCTTGAATTGAGTGCCGGAGTTTTGAATGCAGAGGTTTTCAGCGGTGTAAGCTTTCTCGGTGTAGAACAGAAAGCCGCCACAGTAATACCATTGCTTGCGGGTGTCCGGTATTATCCGCATTTCATAGCATTTGAAGAAAATGTTAGACCCTATATTTCAGTTCTGGTAGGGGCTCATATGGGCCACTCATCATCCAACAAAGTATCTCTCGGTATAATCACAAGCACAGTTACCAAAGTTGAATCTGTATTTGCGGCGAGAACCGCTTTAGGAATAGACGCATTTATTGAAAGCTGGCTGAGGATAGGCCTCTGCGGCGGATATAATTTTGGATCGGATTTTAAGGAAGCTGTTGGGACACGATTGAATTACAGCGGATTTGAGCTTTCAATTAATTTCGGAATTATTCTATAATTCATTTCCCTTAAATACAGATTGATTAATTGAGCTCCGTCATCTCTTCGCTTACAGACCAGAATTGTGTCATCACTGTTCTGTCAACGGCCGTAGGGTGAGGTTTCGAAATATTGCTGTCAATAAAATATTCGCCGCTTACGGATGCCGCTCTTTCTGATGAAGCCAGGTAGACCGAAGTTTCAGCCCCTTTTTTTACTGAAGCACCGGTCATATTAAATCCGGTTTTGAGGAGTTTTGTAGTAATTACTCCCGGGTGAAGAGAATTGGATTTTAGATTTGTTCCCTTCAAACGCGATGCGAGCTCGTTAGAGAATAAGATATTGGCAAGTTTTGATAATGCATAAGTACCGTAACTGCTGAAACTCTTCTCCGAATTCAAATTGCTCCAGTCCAGCTTTGCATTCTGATGGGCTATCGAACTTACATTTATTATTCGTCCGTCATCACTCTTTTTTAACATTTCAAGCAGCAGGTTTGTCAGCAGGAAGTGGGACAGGTGGTTTACGGCAAACGTCATTTCATACTTCTCCGGCGAATAAACAAGCTTGTTCATATAAATGCCGGCATTATTTACAAGAACATCGAGCCGGGAATAATTGGAAATAATCGTATCGGCAAGTTTACGGACGTTATCCAGCGAAGAAAGATCCGCAGCTACTGAAAAAACATTATTACTTCCGGAGATCTTTTTAATCTCGTTCATAACCATGTTTGTCTTAGATTCATTTCTGCCGTGTACGATTACATTAAAACCCTTTTCAGCAAGTTCGATGGCCGTTTGTCTGCCTATGCCGTCTGTTGCGCCGGTTATAAGCACTACTCTGTCTTTCATTTAATTCCTTTCTTAATTACAATCCGGTATTTAAACGCCATCTCGAAGAAGATAAGTTCACAATTAATATCAGTTAATTTTAAGCTCGTCAATAAAAATCCAGCATTTATATCCGGCGCCTTTATGCCAGTCGGGGCAGATTTTCAGACTTTCGGCTGTAACTTTTATATAGCGGGCTTTGACCGGTTCAAATATCGCAGAAAAATTTTTTATCTGAAGAGAAGTGATTTCGGGCGGAAATTCGTTTTCAATTACGGCGATCTTTGAAAAATTAATTCCGTCTGTTGAAATCTCGTAGGTCACTTTTCTCGGCATAAAGATCCATACATTCGGATCATTAAGAGTTGTAAGAGAAAGTGTGCTTATCGTTTTAATTTCTGTCAGATCGAACACGGCTTCGAGGTCTTCGCCTTCAAAACCCTGCCATTCTCCGTTCTGAAAACTTACAGTGCCGTATCTTCCGTCCGTAAGAGCCATATCTCCGCCTCCTGTATAACGGTCGTCGAAAGAGACTTTATATTTGGCCGGGGGGTAAGGAGATTCCGTAAATCGTGAAGAAGCAACGGGACTCTCGCGGCCATCGGGAAGCCGGGCAATCGTTTTAATCGTGAGGCTTTCAGATATGTTAACCGGTTCCTTGTAGACCGAAGATGCCGAATCCGGTTCGCTTCCGTCGAGCGTGTAATGAATTACAGCACCGGGAGTATTGCAGAAAAGTGTTACCGGTTGATTCATATAAAATATTTCGGACGGTGCGGAAATTTGAGGCATCTCTATTTCCACATCTTCCGGTCTCATAGCAAACAATCCTTCTTTGCCGGTTCCCCAGCTGCTATCCGGCGATGGGCTCATTTCAAATTCGATTATTCCGCCGCGGATAATCAGGTCGTGAGTGATAAACGGTTTATTATATTCTGAACCATTCAATCTTGACTTAGTAATGAACATATTCTTTTCAGACTGATTAAGAGTTTTTACAATAAACTGATTACCGTCCTCAAGGCGGATTGTTACTTTATCGAAAACCGGTGAGCCGGTTACATAAATATTCTGTCCGGGCGCAACAGGATAAAAACCGATTGCACTGAAAACATACCATGCCGATAGTTGTCCGCAATCGTCATTTCCGCAGAGGCCGTCGGGCGCGGTTGTATAGAGCCGGTTCATAATATCTCTTATTCTTTCCTGTGCTTTCCATGGGGAGGAAGTATAATTGTAAAGATAAACGGCGTGATGCGACGGTTCATTACCGTGAGCATACTGGCCGATCAAACCGGTAATATCCGGCTGGTGTCTTCCTTCAAGCTTATTTGGTTCGGCAAACATTTGATCTATTTTTGAAACAAGATTTTTTTCACCGCCGTGGAGTTTAATCAATCCTTTTACATCGTGAGGTACAAAGAAATTATACTGCCATGCGGACGCCTCGGTGTAGATCGCGTTCACCTCTCTCGGATTGAACGGTTCAATCCAATCGCCGTTTGAGAGCCTTCCACGGAAAAATCCAGTGGACCCGTCGAATAAGTTCTTATAGAAAAGGGAGCGGGCATTAAACTTTTTAAACTCCTTATCATTCCCCGTAAGCTTTGCGAATTGAGCGATACACCAGTCGTCATAAGCGTATTCGAGAGTTTTGGAAACGGACTCATTCTCTTTATCGGCCGGGATGAATCCGCGCTCGCGGTAGAGTCTTAAACCGTGCTGATCACGTTCCGCGCTTTTGATCATCGCTTCAAGAGCAAGTGAATGATCGAAATCCCTGATCCCTTTCATGTAGGAATCGAATATAACCGGAATTGAATGATAACCGATCATTGTCCAGGTTTCGTTTGATGCAAGCTCCCAGACTGGGAGAAGTCCCCCTTCTTTATATTTAGAAAGAAGGGTCTTGATGAAGTCGAGCGATCTTTTCCTGTCCAGAATTGTAAGCAGCGGATGTTCAGCCCGGAATGTATCCCAGAGAGAAAAAACGGAGTAGTATTCAAAATCATTCGACTGATGAATTTTTCTGTCCATTCCGAAATATCTTCCGTCGACATCGTTGAACAGATTTGGAGTAATGAGTGTGTGGTAAAGTGCTGTATAGAAGATTTTTTTCTGATCCTCCGTGCCGCCCTCAACAATAATTTTCGATAATTCTTTTTTCCATTTATTCTCTGCGTCTTCAAGTGTTTTTTGAAAATTGAAATGAGGAATTTCGGCTTCAAGATTTCTGCGGGCGCCCTCTATATCCACTGCGGAAATACCGATTCTCACAAGAATAACTTCTTTTTCAGTTGTTGAGAAGAGGAGCGCCGCTTTAGTATTTTTTCCAGATAATTCAATTTTCCTGCTGCTTAAATGATCGTTGTCAAAAAGAAATGATTTTCTGAAAGGTTTTGAAAAGACGGCATGAAAATAAAAAGTGTGATCCTTTGCCCAACCGCTCGATCTCCTGTATCCTTCTATCTTATTGTTGTCGATTACTCTGATGAAACCTTCGCTTTCAGAATCGAGCCCGTGCTTCAAATCGATTATAATATTTGATGAATCGGATTCCGGGAATGTGTATTTATGAAATCCGCATCGCTCGGTTGCCGTCAGTTCAACTTTAATTTTGTAATAATCGAGATAAACGGAATAATAACCCGGAGAGGCAGATTCGTTTTTATGACTGAAACGTGATCTGTATCCCTGATCGGGATTCTCCTTGCTTCCGGGGATTGTCTTTATCTGACCGGTCGTCGGCATAAGAAGAATATCGGCATAGTCCGTAGCGCCTGTACCGCTTAAGTGAGTGTGGCTGAATCCCATAATGGAATTATCGGAGTAGTGATATCCGGAACACCAGTCCCAGCCCTCTATTCCGGTGTCCGGACTCAGCTGTACAAGTCCGAATGGTACAGTTGCACCCGGATATGTGTGACCGTGTCCGCCCGTCCCGATAAACGGGTCAACATATTTTAGAAGACTATTCTGAGCCGTTACTAATGAATTTGAAAAACAGAAAAGTGTAAAAAAAGTTATACCTGTAAAAAGGAATCTGTTAATTCTCATTGGATATACCCGGTCTTAATTAAAACTGTTGCGATGATTTTTTTTATTGCTTCTATTCGGATTCAACCAAAATCCTGCCGTTCGTTTTATCGGCAATTAAAATCTTGCTCGATCCGGCTTCAACTACGGTTTTAATCTTAAATCCGTTTAATATTATTTCTCTTTGCGCAGCGGTAGTAGATTCATTTACTAAAACAATGAAGGCCTTATCATTAAAAGCAAGAATGCTTGTTGATACCGGTTCGGCGCTGAAACTATAATCAAATCCGCTTTCATTAAGAATCTTCCTTAGCAATAAAATCAGCGGCTCCTTTTCCTTTGCGAGTTCGATAGGAAGAGGTTCGTGAAAGATATTCCCGGTCGAATATAGACTTTCCCTGCCGCACTTCTTTATAAATTCATTCTGCTGGTTGTCGAATGTAACCGTCATCCCGTTACCGTATTCATCAATCCTGAATTTTTCATATAGAGATACCGGCGTTGACTTTGTTGTTATTCCGGTTTCTAATATCATTTTAGAAAGCTCACCGTATGAATTCCCTTCCAGCGAACCGGTGAAAAGAATCTTTATCCCGCTCCGGGCGGCACTGTTAAGAGCTTCTAAGGCATTGTCGTCCAGGAATTCTGCTGACGGTACTATGATGAGCCGGGAATTCTTTACCCGGTCGTATGTGATCCTGTATTCGGAGAGCAGAAGGGGAGTTATTCCGAAGTGATCGGTTAAAGCCCTTACGATTCTTTTTGTTGAAAGATCGCCGTTCTTCCTTCCCGAAAATATTTTTGTATGAGGAATTAAAACAATTATTTCCGCGGAATCGAAGTCTCTTAGAACTCCGGCGGCTTTTGTAAAAAAGTTTGAAAACTTTCTAACCGTTTCAATTTCTTTTTTCGCGGTGCCGTCCGGACGGAAAATTCCGATTGCCGATTCATTATCGATCGGCATGAAAGGATTTATATTCCAGGCCCACTGAACAATTCCCGCGCCGCGCGATGCAAAACCGAGCGCAAACTTTTTATCGAGAAGGTTTTTAGCGTTCTCCGGCGTCCTCCACAGATTACCGTCAATATCCTCGAGACGCATCAAACCAGTCTCCGAAATCAGATTTGGTTTCTCAGGTACTTTTGTCATAAGCCCGTCCCACATCAGATCGTCATTAAGCCACCAGGTATGAATCGAAGTATAATCGACGGCTGAATAATGAAATTGCTGTGCCGGCCGGTTGCCGGTTCCACCCTCGTCCTGTCCTAAAGTTACAAGTGAATTTGATACAGACTTAATAACCTTGTTTAAGGTATCTGCCCATGCCGTAACCACATCCTGTGTGAAGAGATTGAAATCGAGCGCCTTACGCGGGCGGCGGTCTTCTTTATAGATTCTGTAGCTTAACTCGCTTTCGGATGGAGGCGAATGAATATCCCCGAAAGGATCGCGCCAGAGATTCTGAATTTGCGCGGCTGAATTTTTATGTCTCCTGTTTATCCATCCGGCCCAGGCCTCTTTTTCATATCGATCACCGATTGGTGCATTCTTCCAGATATCGTTGGGAGGCGAATAAGAAGGTTCGTTAATAAGATCGTAATGAATCCATCCTACATTCTTATAACGTGTTGTAATTAATGTGATAAAAGTCTTCTGCCATTCAATGGCGCGGGGATCCAGATAAGGATTGGTGCCTCCGTTAAGCGGAGGAGTAAACGCAAAGAAATTGAGGCAGACAACAATATTATATTTTGCCGCCGTCATAATATATGCATCCAGGGCGCGGAGAAAGGATTCGTCAATTGCTCCTCTATCCAGCATCGATCTGGACCACGAATTCCAGAATCCGGTCCGGATAAAATTGATTCCGGTTTTTTTCATCGTCTCGAAATCTTTATTCCATACGAATGGATTCGGTTCAAGTAAAAATTTTCTATGCACATCCGATGCCATATAAGTCGTACCGATTACGGGAAATATTTCACCGTCCTTCAGCAGCCAGTCTTTTGATGCAGTGATACGCGGTCCTTGCGATGCGAGCTTATCATCCCACACCCAGAATCCGGTTGTTATTATTGATGGATTGTGACCGATGTTCAATGCTTCAATCTCAACAGAATAAAATCCTTCTTTGAATGATTCGGGGCTTCTCAATTCAATCGTGGATGTATGAAAATCAGATGTACCAAATAGTCCGGGATTAATTTGAAGTACTTTTCTGTTCTGAGAGTCTTTCACGGTTACTTTCAGCTTTACCGGATTGTTGTTCAGGTTACCCGGACGGAACAGATTAATCCGAATTAAAGGATTCTCTCCTTTGTTGGTTGACGCAAAGACCGGATTGGCTGTAAATTCAATTGCACCTTCAAGTGCGCGGTCGATCAGTTTTTTTATAAGCTCTTCTGATAGTTGAGCATTGCTTGCCGAGAAGATCCATCTGCCGCCGGCGCTTCTACCCTGAAGACGGTCGATCTCAATGACCGGTGCTGCGAAAGGATATCCGTCGCTATTAATCAGCTGAACCAGCGGGCGGAGTACTGCGTCCCTCGGTCCTGATGAGCCGTCCTCTGCCGGAAACTCCTTTTCGGTTGTAAACCTTACTGTAAATTCGTAAACGGTTGAAATTCTGGCTAATTCATTATTCCGTGAAGAAAAATTGTTTAGACTAATAAACTTTTCGGTTGTGTAGAATTTTTCGGAGTTTAGTTCAATCTTCTCGGCAGGACCAATCAGCAGTCTTCTGGCAAAAGTCTGCTGGGGAATTCCTTTTGTCCATACAGAATCTTTAAAAATAACCGGTTGATTGAATGGAGACCCGCCAATGTAAAGAAGGCTTCCGCCGGATTCAAGAAAAGCGTAAATAGTCTCCCATGCATCAAGGGGAAATGCGGAGCCATAGGGCAGTATCAGCAGATTGTATCTTTCGCTCTTCAACTTGTCGTTAAGAGAGCTGATGCTGTTTAAAATATCATGGTCGTACTGAGCGGAAATTCTTCTCAGCTCCGGTTCGTTGATTGCGGGTATATCTACGGATGGAAAATCCTTTGCTAGAAATAGTGCTATCTTTTTGGTTACTTGCTGCGGATATGCAACAGTAAATAAAATAAAAAATAAGAATAGACCGCTTTTAATTTTTTTCATAGAGAACCGGTTTAATTTATTCACTATTGATTATAGAAAAAGAACGTGTCTGCGGGAATCAGTTTTTTTCTGAATCCAGGACCTTCAAATTCAGCTTTTAGACTCTGACCTCCGAACTTTTCAAAATAAATTATTCTGAAAGGATATAATCCGGTTTTAAGAAAGATCTTACTGCTTACTTCTTTGTCCGAATGCAATCCGTCGTTATCAACAACAACACGGTTGTCGATTAGGAGTTTACTTCCGTCGTCGGATGTAAGATAAAATATGTAATCACCTTCCTTTTCAATATTAATAAAACCGTTCAGATCAAGACCGAAATAATCCTGCCGCGTATTAATTCTATCGATATCTAATTTATAAATTTTACCCTCGCGCACCGGTTCCATTTTCTCAAAATCCGGCAGATTGTCCCACTCACCCTCAAAGTATTTAAAGAGTAAACCGTTCCTGGTTGTATCAACGAAACTGATCTGAACTGTTGCCGTAGGACTGCTTTTTCCGTTTGGGAGAAATGTTTTAGCTTTTAAAAGCTGAGGAGCAGAAAACCTGAGCGGACCTGTATAAGACAATGAATTAGTTTCGGGCTCAGTACCGTCGAGCGTATAATATATAGATCCGTTTCTAACGGGAGAGCTGAGAGTTATTTCCTCGTTCCTGTCGAGTAGGAGTTCCCCGCTCTCGTTTAATGGCGGAGGAATTCTGAAGTTGTAATTCTTCTTGGTCAGAAGATCGTAGTGAGTCGTTATTCTTGAAAAAAAGTCAGCTGCGTTTCTCGATTTTTTTTCGCTCCATACAACTTCGCTTAGCGCACAGAGTCTGGGAAGAAGCATATATTCTACATGATCTGTAGATTCATAACGCTCAGACCACATATTTGCCTGCGCACCCATTATATATTTGGCTTCTTCATCGGTAAGCACTTCGGGAACAGGTTCATAGGAATAAACTTTCTCTATAGGTGTAAAACCACCGAAAGCTATCGGTTCACCGCTCAATCCCTGATAGTGATCGAAATAGCAGTGCGTACCGGGGGACATAACGACATAATGTTTCATCTTAGCAGCGGCAATTCCGCCTTCGGTACCGCGCCAGCTCATAACCGCGGCATTGGGCGCGAGTCCGCCTTCAAGTATTTCATCCCAGCCGATAATTTTACGGCCCCTGGCATTAAGAAATTTTTCAATTCTATGAATAAAATAGCTTTGAAGTTCGTGTTCGTCTTTCAGATTTTCATTCTTAATTCTAGCCTGACACTTTTCACAATTCTCCCATCGTATCTTAGGCACTTCATCACCGCCGATATGTATATACTCGCTCGGGAAGAGCGCTATCACTTCCGAAAGGATGTTTTCAAGGAATTCAAAAGTCCTATCGTTTCCGGCGCAGAAGACGTCTTCGAATACTCCCCAGATTGTTCCAACTTCAAAAGGTCCGCCGGTGCAGGAGAATTCGGGAAAAGCCGTGAGTGCGGCAAGTGCGTGGCCGGGCATTTCAATTTCCGGTACAACGGTAATGTATTTCTGTTTTGCGTATTCAACCACTTCGCGGATCTGGTTCTGTGTAAAGAAACCGCTGTGAGGAATTCCGTCTCCCATAGTCTCTTTTCTTACAGATCCTATTTCTGTAAGTTCGGGATATTTCTTGATTTCGATTCGCCATCCCTGGTCGTCGGTTAAATGCCAGTGGAAAGTGTTTATCTTATACATTGCAAGCACATCGATATATTTTTTAACGAATTCAACAGGGAAGAAATGCCTGCTTACATCAAGATGAACACCGCGCCACTTGAAACGGGGATAGTCCTCTATTGCAACGCTGTTCAACTGAATGGATCCGGTTTTTTCAAGAGGGAATAACTGAATTAAAGTTTGAATTCCATAAAACAAACCCGCACCCGTTTTTCCCTTCAAAACAATTTTATCAGATGAAATGTCAATCTTGTATCCCTCATCCTGCTGAATACCCGGATCAAAAACAAACTCGATTATGTTCGAAGAAACTGTCCCGGATTTAATTACGGGTTTAGCTCCGGTTACAGCCTCGATATTACCCGCCAGGAGTTGAGCCAGCTTAATTACTTCATTGTTCTCTTCGGTGAAAGTTATTGCTGTATTCCTGTCAATAGTAAAAAATCCGTCACCGTTTTCAATTAAAACAGGCTTGGGTATAATTGGAAAAGACTGACTTAAAAATGATACCGGAGCGGATAGTAAAAGAACTAATGATGCAAGAAATATCTTTTTAAATGTGTGCATGGTTAATCCGGATAGTTAATGTTTTTCAATTTTATTAAAACGAAGAGATATTTTTATAATGATGAATATGATCGAGATTAGAAGTATAACCAGATAGATCCAGACCGAGTCCCCGATGTTGTAAGTTCTTTTAATATTTGCCGAGTAGATTTCGCTGAAAACAAATACCATGAACAGGATTGATACAATTCCAATCCAGCTTAAATAATTTCTGATGCTTTCAATAGATTCCTCTCTCCTTGATTTTTCAAGCCAGTAGGATTTATTGGGAAGATTAATCATGTTGTCGGGAATTTTGTTTATCAACACTACAATTATTACAAAAATTGATATCATGATTGAAACGACACTGTAGTAGGTTATCATTAAGGACGATTTACTTGTCCAGCCGTCGGCTTCGCCGGAACCGTTAAAATGAGAGGCAACGAGATCCGGAAGCTGATTAATAAATAACAGCGGCATTGTCAGCGAAATAATTGACGATACAATTAATAAGAGGATTGACAGCCTGTTGATGTTCATAAGACCCGGAAATATATGCACTAAAATCCGCAAAAATACTGTTATTGAAAAGAGCGGGAAATAATTATTCCCTATTCATTATCAATTGCTATTCCGAACTGCTCCAGGTGGTGTTGAAAATGCTTCCTGTGGAATATTTCCCATTCGTCCTTATTCAGATCTCCGAAAGTTGCATTTGTAGTAGTGGCATCGGGATTCAATTCAAAAAATCTGTAATGTTTGTCAACCTCTTGTTTCAAAACCGATAGAGCTTCTTCGATGCTTCCGTATTCAAGAGGAAGAAGGTCTTCTCCTATAAGGGGATTTATGAAGTTTTTCGGAAGAGGCCGGCTGCTCATTAAAAATTTTTTTAGTGTGGAAATTTTTTCTTCCGGATTGAAGCATTCAACAATCAAGCTGCCGTTACCCATTCTAACGGCAAGGATCAGATGTTCTATCATATGCCGGGGAGTCATCTTTCCCCAGAGCGGTTTTGTTTCCGCAGATAGTTTTTCCAGATGTTTTATCAAATTGAGAATTTTATTTTTCATATGCGGGCTTTCTAATAATTAAATTTCTTTTGTCAACCTAATTAATGGAACAAACTAAATCAACCGCCCGCCCCCTCTACTAACCTTTTACAAAGACAGAAAATACAAATCAACTTTTTCCTTGAAGTAGTGTCTATTTATGTTTATCATAACAACCGTAGATTTTATATACAAAATTGTATTAAATAAAAGTCAGTTACTAACAAATCCCGATAATAATATGGGCTCCCAGCAGATATTATTAATATTAGTAGGTGTTATAGTTGTAGGACTCATGATAATTGCAGGAATTTCATTTGCAAATAATTATTATGAGACCTCTAATAGGGACCAGCTCATATCAACATTAAACGATTTATCCCTTCTGGCACAGCAGCACTTTAAAAAACCGGAGGCCCAGGGGGGCGGTGGAGGGACCTATACGGGGTTTTCATTACCCCGTCAGTTCAGAAGAACCACGGCGGGAAATTTCTCTGCAACCGTTCGTTCAAACCGGGTTTCCTTTACGGCAACCGGCAAAGAAATTGGCCGTAACGGAAGAACAGTTGTAAGAGTAACCGCGCGAACAGATAAGAATGGAATAAGAATAACAATTGTGAACTAAATAAAACTTAACTTGGAAAACGAAAACACTAATTATGTTTCATATCTGGTCGAACTGTCGCAATCCGGCAGAAAGAATGCATATTTCGATCTTTGCGAAATCAACCTTAGAAATATTTTCACGGTAGCATACCGGCTCTATCCAGAAGCTGACCGCGCGCAGAAAATTACTCTTAAAACCCTGCTGATTGCGTGGGAGAACATAAAATCATTCGATGTTAAAAATTCATTTGCACTCTGGCTGAAAAGTCTGGCTGTTAAATCCGCAATCCGGGAGCTGAATAAATACGGCGATTCTCTGAAACCCGCTATTGATAAAACGATTTATGCTCACGAGCACGAAAAAATTGAGAACATGATTATTAATCTTCCGAATGAGGATAGGATTATTTTTATACTCCACGACCTGGAAGGATACGATTACGAGGAAATAAAAAATTTCCTGGAAGATAAGTCGGCGGACGAGATAAAATCCCGCCTTCTTGAAATACGCGAAAAATTAATGTCTAAGATGGGTCTATGAACTGCGAAGAAGTTAAAATAAGTCTTCATGATTTTGTTGATGAGCTTCTGGATGAAAACCGAAAGAAGGAGGTCGAATCTCACATTCGGTCCTGTAATTCCTGTTTTGCCAAATATAAAAGAATCCGGAAATTTTATGATAAACTTAAAAATCTTCCTTACACAATTGATCCCCCCGAGGATATAATAAATCAGCTCTCGGAAGAACTACTTAAGAAAGCCGTTGCAGATTCAAGAGCGGAACAGGATCGGCCTAAAGTAAATGTTAAAAAAATTAAACGGGAACAGCTAAAACAGGAAAAGATTTTAAAACAGTCTAGAGGAGTAGTTAGAAAAAGTAAAGTAACAAGATCAATTTTCGCAACCAGGCTTGCAGTACCCGCAGTTTCAAGATTCTCTCTGGATCTTAAAAAAACCTTGTTGACTCTTCTTCCGCTTGTACTTATAGCCGTTGGATATTTCATTTATGATTTTATGCTTATCAATTCACCTTGGAAAGTAAGGACTGTTAGCGGGAATGTTTTAATTAACGGTCAGGTAAGTATGTCCGATCGATGGGAAGAAGGAGAGAGTCTAGTAACGGATCAGAATGCAAAAGCGGTTATAAATGTACCTAATACCGGAAGGATTGAAGTAAGTGAAAATTCCCTGCTCGTACTTAAAAAAGCAAAGGATGGAAGTAATAAAATTAAGCTGGTGAATGGAAATATAAGAATTATTAACAGTAATCCGATGCCAAGTCTCACCATCGAATTAAATAATGCCGATATAATTGATAGAGGCGGCACATTTGAATTATCTGTTGATGAACAATTAATTGCCAGTGTTCAGGTTGAATTCGGATTTATTGAAATCGAACAAAAGGGAAGAGTTTATCTCGTCGATGAAGGATACATTTGTGAGATGCATCCGAATAAGCATCCCGGTACTCCGTACCGTTTTGATGCATCTGATCTGTTGAAAAGTGAAGTGGCCAAATTCGATTATCAGAATGGCGGTGATCAGTCGGTCGAAACTATCATCGGTTCGGCCGGTGAGAGAGATATGCTTACCCTTCTTGCATTAATAACGCGGACATCGGAACCATACCGGTTGCTTCTGTTTAATAAAATCGCTTCTTATTACCCGCCGCCGCCGGATGTTACAAAGGAAGGAATCGGCAAGCTTGACAACAACATGCTCGAAAGCTGGTGGTTTGAAATCGAGTGGCAGATTTAGCAATAAAATTATTCTGTACCAAGTATTGTTCTGTCAAGTACACCGGCTTCGTAATCTCCGCTCTTTATCCTGGCAATTATATAAAGCATCGCTAAACCGATCGGACCGGAAATAAAACCGATTAGAAACCAGTTCTTAGGAAATCGATCGAACTTAATTGCGGCTTTTGAGCAAAGAGTGCCGAATACCAATCCAGTAATAGCTATAAATAATCCCGCCATATTTTTCTCCTTTTTGAATGTAATTATATGAGAAAGGAATCAAAGAAAGGTTAACAAATTGTTAAGTTATTGATAAGAAATTGTTAAGGAGAATTGAAGGCTAAAGGATCCGTTCACAAATAATCATTTTTTCAAAAAAAATTAACAAATATTAAAAGGTACCTTTTTTTGTATAGAAAAATTTTTGGATTTGATTTTTTAACTGACTTAATAATATTTGACCCGTCACTGCGGGAGATCTCTTTCGGGAGAAGAGATGGTTGTGGTGAAGTTAATTCATAAGAAAGGGTTAATAACCGCAATCTCCGGTGCTTGTACGGAGGCCGCAGTGACATTATAATAATAGCAGACTCATCATGAATGCCTGAATAAGCAGGTCCGGAATACCGGTCAACTCACCGATACTCTTAACCCGAAACCACCAGCATTCTTCAATTTTGTTATGAAGTATACCTAAGAGAATCTGTTTATTTTTTTTATAAGCCAGTAATTCATTTCTGCTCATACCGCTTGCAATTTCATCTTTTGTAAAGATCTCAAGATCATTTTTTTCTTCCAGCAATTTTCTCATCATGTCGATTTTAAAATGATCCGATCCAATTATTGATTTTAATTCCAGAATCGATTTACCCGGTATTGAATCGTGTTCTTTTTTAATTGTAATCTGTTTTATTGTATCGATTACAGAAAATTTTTTTGATGAGTCGGTTTTTGTATCGGTTACCTGGGCAAAGAGGGGAGCGGTGATTATGATAACGAATAATAATTTCTTCACACATGAATGAATTTTGTGCTTTTCTTATACTCGTTAAAGGAGGATCTGTTCCGGATGAGAATTAAGAAAGATCCTGAAGGACACCGGTGCGCCTTCAGGATCTATTAAAGATGATTATTTGCCCGAATCGATTTGTTTTAACAATTCGTCCACAGCCGTCTTCAACTGCTCGTCAATCCCCTTGGAAATCCAGTCGATTGAGTTTTCGATTATTATGTCTGGAACTGCAGGACCGAGTTCCTGGTTCATGTCAGTCGCTTTTGTATACCATCCTCTAAGCGGCAATCGAACGAATGAGCCGTCAATTAATCCTTTTCCGCCTGTCGAAATTACCGAGCCGTTAGTCGGGTAGCCAACGAGCTTTCCGATTCCGAGAGTCTTGTAAGCATGAGAAAAGATTTCAGCGTTGGAATAACTCCCCTCGTTGCATAGAGCAATTGAAGGTTTCATCCATGCAGCGAAGACAAGTCTTTCGCCTGTCGGGTAATAATCGCGGAATTTGAGTTTATCCTTTTCCGGATCATTGCTCGCACCGCGCGGAATAGTATATGCATGCTGCTTGTAGTTGAGAACGGTCATCAGATAATCGGTAGTAGAACCGCCGCCGTTGTAGCGGACATCAATAAGCAATCCGTCTTTGCCGTAACCTGCCGCTGTAAGTTCTCTTTCAAAAACTTCAAAGCTCGGAAAATCCATTCCCTGAATATGAATATACCCGAGTCTCCCTTTCGAATATTTATCAACAAGTTTCTTCCTTTCTGCAACCCACTCAGAATACATTAACTGCCTTAAGGAAGCTGCGGGACGTATAACCACTTCTCTTTCTTTACCGTCTTTACCTTTAACTGTAAGAAGAGTTTTTTCATCGACTCTATTATTCAATAACTCGTAGAAGTTTTTCTCCTGATTGTATTCAATTCCATCGACAGATGTTATAATATCGTCGACAAACAATTTGCTTGCCGATTTATCAGCTGGCGAATCAGGTATTATGCGCAGTACTTTCATTCCGTCATTCACGGGTGTCAATTCAACTCCAAGAAGACCGGTTGTTTCTCTCTGTGTTTCAGCACGGTCGGGTGCCATAAATCCCATATGACTGGCATTCAACTCGCCGAGCATATTATTGAACATATCCCTAAGATCATTATTATTTGAAGCAATCAGGCATAAATCACGGTACTTGTCGCGGAGGGCATCCCAGTCATATCCGTGAAATTTCGGATCGTAGAAACCATCTCGGATTGTCCGCCATGCTTCTTCGAAGATCTGAATTCTCTCGGCAGGATAATCGATTTTCATCTTAGCCGAATATGGAAGCGGTTCTGGTTTATCGGCTTTAATATCATGTCTTGTAATAGAACCGCCGGTTTTCATATAGTATAGATATTTTCCTTCCTTATCAATACTGACATTCATCGGGTTGGATCCGCCCTTTGTCATTTCTTTAAGATCCTTACCGTCCCACTTAACACTGTAGAGATCTCTTCCTCTTGCCGTACTGCTTTGAGCTGTATAGAAAAACGTTTCGCCATCCTTTGATATCACAAGATTTCCTTCGTTACCCGGCAGGCTTGTAACCTGAACAATTCTTTCATGAATACGGTCGAAATCGATCCGGATCTCTTTTACTTTCGGTCCCTCTTTCTTTGATTTATCGTCTTTGGATTTGTCATCCGCCGGTTTTGCGGGAGCCGGTTTATCGGCAGCCGGCTCTTTTTCGTCCCAGTCCTGACGCGTTTTCTCCCAGTCGTCTTTCTTCAACCAAACAAACCAAATATCGGTATTTCTGTTATTGCGTTCGGAAGTAAATCCGAGTTTAGAACCGTCGGCACTCCAGAAGGGCTGACCGTCAGATCTCGGGTGCATACTAATATTTACCGGTTTGGAGGAATTATCGGCGGCCTGTATAAATACTTCATCGTTGAAATAGAGATCGTTTAATGAATAGGCAAGCCATTTATCGTCCGGACTCCACATAATGCTATTGGGAACATTCCATCCCGAGTGAAGAACTTTTTCGTTCGATAATCTGCCGTCGGGCGCAATATCGGCAACGATCAGTTCTTTTACGTCCGAAGCACGTATAAAAGCTATCTGTTTTCCGTTATTTGAAATAACCGGCGATAATTCATCTTTACCGGTTTTAGTAATCCGGCTTACAGAATGCTTCAGAGAGGTTACAAGGTTCGGTTGTTTTGGATCAGCCGATCTGATAAGATAAAGTTCAAAATTATTGTCTTCTCTGTCGGAAGTGAAGATCAGTGTTGTATCGCTAAGCCATGCGAAATCGGAATCGCGGTAAGGCGACTCTGATACATTAATGCTTCTCGACTTATCCTTATCAACTTCTTTAACAAATATTTCGCCGCGGATAGAGAATGCAAGCAGCTTGCCGTTTGGCGACACTTCGTAACCAGCCGCGCTGTTGTTGAATGTCTTTAACTCTACCGGATCAAAACGGTCGTCTGCGCTGATTACAACATCAACTTTCCTTGCCGAACCGCCGGAAGTCTTTAATATGAAGAGATTTTTTTCCTGCTCATAGACAATGCTGGATCCGTCGGCAGAGAGTGAAAAATACCTTATCGAATGCTCTTTAACATTAGTAAGCTGTTCGGGTTTGCCTGAAGCTTTTCCGTTGTCGTCAATTTTTAATTTGTAGATATTATAATTGCCTGAAATGGAACTCATGAAGTAGATTGTCCTGCCGTCGCTCCATTGAGGCATAATATCATTTGTTTCAAAGCTGACAATCTTGGAATATGTTTTTGATTTTGTATCGTAGAGCCAGATGTCCCTGTTGGATGGTCCTTTATAATCCTCTCTAAATACAGGATTTATATCGCCGCGAACGAAGGCAAGAAATCTTCCGTCGGGTGAATAAGCCGGATCGAATCCTACAGCATCAAGAATCCGCATTTCGGTTCCGCCTTTTGCAGAGACGGAATAAACCTCCTGAGGCCGTTCGATCTGATTGAATTCCCGGTTGGTGGAGAATAATATGTCACCCTCTTTCGTCCAGCTCGAAATATTATCCGGAGCCGAATGATAAGTTAGACGTTTCGGCATTCCTCCGTCAACCGGCATAACGAATATATCGCTGTTACCATAGCGGTTGCCTGAGAATGCAATGAATTTCCCGTCGTAGGAAAACTTAGGATTGGCTTCGTAAGCCTCATGTATAGTTAATCGTGTGGCTCTTCCCCCGGTTGAAGGGACGGTCCATATATCCCCCTGATATGAGAACGCAATTTTTGAGCCGTCGTTGTTCAATGCCGGAAATCGCAGCAGAAGATCCTCCTGTGCGGAAACTGAGAATGAAAAAAGGAAAAAATAAAAGAAGAATAGACAGAGATAAAGTACTCGTTTCATCGAGACCCCCTTTAGTTAACGGTTCGGCAAAAATAAAATTTATTGGCGTGATGGGCAAAGGGCTCTTTTCGTACATTCTAAGATTGAACTAGGTTTGTAATTAGAAAAAAAGAGATTTATAAGAGTAAACCTTTACAATTATTTCACATACTTCGAAATAAACTCTTCAACCTCCGGAAGACCGCCCTGGTAAACCAGGTATCCATTGCTCGGTTCACGTTCTGTAATCTCGCCTGCGATCGGAGTAAGCATAATATCTTTAACTTTCTGCGGATCGTTTGTCTGGCCGAGAGCCCAGCACAATTTCATATAGGCAACTTCGGGCAGCATATTAGCTGCGGGTATTACGCCGAGTTCCATCATGTCCCGGCCGGTATCGTAAACGTACATCTGAACAAATCCCCATAAAGTCTGCACGGTCATATAAATCGCTATTCCTTTTTCGTGAGCGCGCTTGAGGGACGGATAAAGAGGCTTGTTTACGTGTCCGAGTCCCGTCCCGGCAATTACTATTCCTTTATAATCGTTATCGATAAGTGAATCGATTATATCCGGCATCATGTTGGGATAATAATAAACGATGCTTACCTTTTCTTCGAAAGCTGTATTGATCTTAACATTCCGGTCTTTGCGTCTCCGCTTGTAATCCTGCCTAAGTGGTGTAATCTCCTCGCGGCTAACTTTAGCAATGGGAATATCACCTATTGTGCGGAAAGTGGATCTGTAACTCGAATGCATTTTGCGAACCCGTGTTCCGCGGTGAAGCAATCCGTAATAATCCGATGTGGGTCCGAACATACAAACCATTACTTCGGCTATATCGCTCTCCGCCGCGGTCTTAACGCTGTGCATCAGATTAAGCGCTGCATCTGAGGAAGGCCTGTCGCTCGATCTCTGCGACCCGACCATCACAATAGGCACCGGCGACTCCTGAACCATAAACGAGAGAACAGCGGCAGTGTGATGCATGGTATCTGTACCGTGGCCTATTACAATTCCGTCGATTCCTTTTTCAATTTCCCTGCCAATTGCCTGCGCGGTTCCCATCCACTGATCGGGGCCCATATTCTCGCTGAAGACGCCGTATAATTTTTCGGTTTCGAGGTTGCAGAAGTTAGCAAGTTCCGGAACGGATCCGTAAAGTTCTCCGGGCGAGAATGCGGGTATAACCGCCCCGGTTCTGTAATCGAGACGGGACGCTATAGTACCACCGGTTCCGAGGAGCTTAACATTCGGTTTTGAGGCATCTTTCGGGAAATCCTTTTCGGGAATTTTATAATGAGCTTCCTTCCGTCCTCTAATTTTTATGTCTGTTACATTTTCAGCTGCGACACCAATGTTATAACCAATCGGCATTTTAATTACTATATGAAACTGATCTGCCGTTTCAGAACGGGGCAGAATTATTCCTTTGTAAATTCCTTTTGTCGTTTCAATTTCAACATCACTCCAAACCTGAGCACCGAAATTCTTAAGAGTTGAAAGCGCTTTTCCACGGTAGCCTTTGTAATCTTCAGCCATAGTTTTTCCTCTGCGGTCTTTGCGGAAAACTCTGCGATCTCTGCGTGGAAATCTTTATTGGAGTTCACACGGAGAACGCCTGAGCCGCTAGGACAGGTTTATTATTTTTTCTTTTACGATTTTCCCTTCAACATTTATTCTTACTTTGTTCATCGTTATTCCAAGCAGCAGATCATTTTTTTTCTCTTCATTAAAAAACTTAATCTTCCCGATCTCATTTCTTGATTGGTATATTATTTCATCAAGTTCTGATGATGTAACGGGTTTTGGAAGTAATTCAGGATAAAATTTTCCTTTTAAAATTGATTTCTGCATAACTGTAAAAATACCGTAACGTGAAAGGAGTCCATCCTTGAATGCAAGGAAAATATCCTTCATTATTTCGGGCGTGAGAAGTTTAACATCGTAATTCAATTTTTTTAGTCTTTTCGGAAATTGAATAAGGGCAACAGCAGCGAGCGTTGGATCGATCTTTAACTCGTTAACAAGAATTTTAAAAAGTCCTGAGAATTTCGAAATTGACAATTCATTAATTGTGTCGTCGGGTATTCCGAGATTTTGGTACCATGCTTCGCTTGTCCAGAACTTGTCGGGGAGATTCCCGCGCAATTTTTTAAGCATTGTGTCTGTTATTTTGGTGGGCGGCAGATCGGTGTCGGGATACATTCTGTCGGCACCCGGAAGTATCCTCTCGAATCCGTTCGTACCATCACGCAACGCCTGACGTGTTTCTGAAGGAACGCCTATAGTTGCCTCGCGTGCACGGATAATAATCTCTTTCACCGCCATATCAGTATCCGGTTCATTTCCCCAGACAAGAACAATAGTATCGTTATCCGTAGCGTTTACATTCCGTTTAATATTCTGCCATTCAGCCGAGAGAAGATTATCGCCGCGGCTGTCCGAATGAATTATATTCGGTATTGAAGTAAGACAGGCAATTACACGTACACGGTCGGAGATCTCTTTAGAGAAATATGTATCGGTCTGTGTCTGCCAGTTGAGCAATCCGGCGAAACCTTTAAGGACTACGCATTTGATTTTTAATCCCTGTTCAATTGCGTTTCTTACCGGCTGATAATGTGCCTTCTTAATAATTCTTGTTACGTCGGCTGAAGCCGACTGAAATGTTTCATTTGTAATTCCCCGCTTGTGAAGCTCTTCGCGGAGACGCAGTAAGTTCCACTGACGCATAGCTTCGTTATATGTGAGAATCGGGATTCTCCCGATCTTTGGGACGCCTTTTATTTCGATTCGCGTTCCGCCTTCAACACTCACGTTAACGTCTTCCCGCGCACTTCCAATACCCCGTCTTACTTTATTTGTACTTCTTACAACTTTAGCGCAGATCTTCGCTACCTCGGCAACTTCAGAAGGTGTTCTCATATCCGGACCGGTTACTGTTTCTATTAAAGGCATACCGAGTCTGTCGGTTAAATAAACGCGCGTGTGGCCGGAGTCGGAAACTTCGCGGCAGGAATCCTCTTCAATCGACATCTGTACGATATTAATGGTTCTCCCTTTATATGGAATTTTTCCGTTGAGGGCGAAAATCGCAGTACGTTGAAACCCTGTTGGAATACTTCCGTCCAGATATTGCTTCCGTGCGATATGAAGTTCGTCCACAATGGCGCAGTCGAATAACATTCCGCTTTCAAGTGCTATGTTCAATGCTTCTTCGTTTATTAGGAAAGGAGGAGTATCATCCATTTCGTATGTACAGACTGTATCCCGGTTGATTCTGTAAATTATATCTTTCTTCGTTTTGAATTCCATAAGCGCGGTGCCGTCGTATTCACCCAGTTCCGAAAGCGTAGGGCGCATGTGCCTTAGGATCTCAGCGTGATATTTTGTGCTGTATTGACCGGCGGGGCAGCGGCAGAATAATTTTTTGTCTGTCATTAATTGTTGATGGATCTCGAGACCGGATTTAAAACCGACGGTTTCATAATCCTTATCAGTCATTTCTTCGAACGGTTTGAATAAAAAATCTTTCATAAAATTTTGGCCCCGGGGGATTGGTGGCGGTAAGAATAGAAGTCTTTTTTAATCGGCATATAACAACAAGAAAATTATGGCTAACGAAAACTTATTCAGAGATGCCTAAATAAGCAAACCAAATTAATTCCGAAAGTAAAATGAAAAATGTGCTATTATAATAAATTGCTTGCCAGTTCGGCAAGTTCCGATCTCTCACCCTTTTCCAGATTTACATGAGCATAAAGCTTCTGGCCTTTAAAGTGTTCAATTAAGTAAGAAAGACCATTCGATTGTGAATCGAGGTAAGGGTGATCGATCTGATATATGTCGCCGGTCAATACGATTTTTGCCCCTTCGCCGGCGCGCGTAATAATAGTTTTTATTTCGTGAGGAGTGAGATTCTGAGCTTCATCAACTATGAAATAGATCCTCTGAAGACTTCTTCCCCTTATGTAGCTGAGCGGTTCAATAACCAGTTTTTCTTCTTTAATCATATTGTTGATGAGCTGGTAATTTTTATCCGTCTCGGGGAATTGATCCTGAATTACTTTCAAATTATCCCATAGAGGCTGCATATACGGCGCCAGTTTACTCTCGACATCTCCCGGCAGATAACCGATATCTTTGTTGCTGAGCGGAACTACCGGCCGGGCTATATAGATCTGTCTGTAATTTTTTCTAACCTGAAGTGCGCTTGCAAGAGCGAGGAGAGTTTTACCCGTTCCGGCTTTGCCTGTCATTGAAACAAGCGGAATATCCATATTGCACAACGCATTTACCGCAAAGGTCTGCTCCGCGTTGCGCGGTTTTATTCCGTATACAATCTCTTTATCGATCTTCCTGAATTTGTCAAGATCGTTTGAAAGAACGGTTAAAACCGAGCGGCTGCTGTTCCGCATTATATAATATTTATTAGGGACTGCATCCGTTTTAATTTTTCTGATAATTTGTTTTGCCGGGACTTCGAACGGTGCCTGATACAATTTTTGCAGAATATCGTCGTCGAAATTCTCTGTAACTTCTTTGCCGCTGTAAAGTTCTTCAACATTTGTAACGCGGTCGGTTGTGTAATCTTCCGCAGGAATTCCGAGTGCTTTCGCCTTCATGCGGAGATTTACATCTTTACTGATCAGAATAATTTTCAGCCGGTCCTTATTGTTTTTTGATGCGTCAAGAGCAGCGCTAAGGACACGGTGATCAACGTTATCATCCCTGAAAACATCGTGGATCTCTTTCGATAATCCCTTGGTAATTACGATCCGGACTTTTCCCCGTCCGCGGCCAAGCGAAACGCCGCCGTTGAATATTTCATTACCCGTAATTGAATCTAGTGTGCGGGCGAACTCCCGCGCGTTCAGGTTGATTACCTGATTTCCCCTTTTAAAATGATCCAACTCTTCTATTACTGCAAGAGGAATTATTATGTTGTTTTCCTGGAAATGATGAATACAGGTAGGATCGTGAAGAATTACGTTTGTATCGAGAACAAAAGTTTTTGGATTAGCTTTTCCCATAAAGAACAGTTGTTAGTTGGAGAATTTTTCTCAGTTATCTTGTTTCGAACTTACAAAAAATTTTTTTTAATCGAAATCTATTGTATAGAAATATCCCCGTTAAAACCGGCACTCGATTGGCGAAAAAATTAAAAGTAGATTCCGTAAATGACTTTGAAGCATGTTCAGACTTAATTTACTTGATTGTCTGTGCTAACGGTATTTAAGTCGAGTAAAATATACTTGAGCATAGAAACCGGCAGGAAACCACTCCATCCCGAGAAAAGGCGGTTTTGTAATTTAAATTAGTGTGATTTATCTCAATTCCGGAACACAGGATTGGAATAATTGAATATGATTATTGACATAAATATTTGTAAACGTTACATTTACCATGAATTCAAAGGCAAATGTATAAAATCGGTTGCCTCTCCAGGGTGCTTATAAAATAGATCAAATTCTAAAGGCAAATCAAAATGAGGGTATTGATTTCCTGCCTTCTTTTTATTTTTTCCGCTGCAGCCGTCTATCCGCAGGACAATAATCCGCCGGTACTTGATTCATTTTCATTTACGCCGGATTCGGCTTCTCAAAGCGATAATATAAAAGTTCTATTCAATCTTACTGCTCATGATATTGATAATATAATTGAAAAGATAATTGTCGAGTTTAAGCCTTCCGGCGGCGGGAGCAGCAAATCTCAAACATTCAGCAAGCTGGATCTTCAGTCGGTTGCGCTTCAGGGGGAAATCGATTTTGGAAATAATCCCAAAACAGGATTTTGGTATGCAACTATTTACTTGGAGGATTCAGAAAAAAACAAGACAACAATTACAGAAAGCGACCTTACTGCCAGGGGTATTAACCCAACTTTTAAAATATTTGAAAATACCGCGGCCGATTCAAGCCCGCCTGAATTAAAAAATTTTTCATTCAACCCTGCAGAGATAGATCTTGCATCCGCGGATCATTCAATCGATTTTACAATTGAAGTAACGGATGATCTAAGCGGCGTTGAAGAAGTAACCGTTGAATTTCTTCCACCGGGAAACGGCGGAAGTAAATCGGAAACATTCAGGAAAGTAAACTTACTTACAGCGACACTAACCGGCAGTATCGATTTCGGCAATCAACCATCAACCGGTATCTGGAAGGCATCAATAACTCTGAAGGATGTAGAAGGAAATCAGGTAACGCTATCATCCGAGCAGATAGGAACAAAATTCCCGTCAACATTTGAGATAAAAGAAACAGCAGATAACAATCCTCCGGAGTTGAAAGGATTTGCTTTCAATCCACAGGTAATTGACCTCTCCTCATCGGATCATTCAATCGATTTCACAATTGAAGTAACGGATGATTTGAGCGGAGTAGACGAAGTAACCGTTGAATTTCTTTCACCGGGAAATGGCGGAAGCAAATCGGAAACATTCAGGAAAGTAAACTTACTTACAGCGACACTAACCGGCAGTATCGATTTCGGCAATCAACCATCAACCGGTATCTGGAAGGCATCGATTGCAATTAAGGATGTTGCGGGAAACCAGCTTACGCTTTCATCAGAAGAAATAGCCGATAAATTTCCCTCGACTCTAGAGGTTAAGGAAACGACTGATGTTACGCCACCGGAACTAATAAATTTTTCGTTTTCACCCTCAATCATTGATCTCACCTCTAATGATCATTCGGTCACGTTCTCAATTGAAGCATCCGATGATTTAAGCGGCGTTGAAGAAGTAACTGTTGAATTCCTCCCGCCCGGAAACGGCGGAAGTAAATCGGAAACATTCAGGAAAGTAAACTTACTTACAGCGACACTGACCGGCAGCATTGATTTCGGTAATAATCCCGCTATCGGAACTTGGAAAGCAAGCATTTCTGTTAAAGATGCCACAGGCAACGAATCCGTTTTTAATCCTGAATCGCTTTCATCAAAGAGTTTACCGTCCTCGCTTGAAATTATAAAAACCAAAGACTCGACACCGCCGGATCTGGTTGAATTTACAATTTCTCCGGAAGTTGTTGAGCTGAGCAGTTCCAACACTTCTGTAAATTATAAAATATCTGTGACGGACGATCTAAGCGGAATAAGTGAAGTAAGCATAATTATTATTCCGAACGGTAGCGGAGGAAACACGGTTGAAAAAATTACTAAGATTAACAGTCTTGCTGCAGAACTTTACGGCAAAATTGATTTTAAGAACAGTAAAGAAGGGAAATATTATATTGAAGTGCAGCTTGAGGATAATGAACGAAACCTGAAAACATATTCAAGCAAAGATCTTACGGACGCCGGTTTTATATCTGAAATTATCCTGACAAACTCGAAAGACAGTGAGCCACCGAAGCTTGTAAAATTCGATTATACTGTAAACCCGCAGAACTCTAATAATGATCTTTTCATTATCAATTATGAGATCAAAGTTACAGATAATCTGAGCGGAATCGACGAAGTAAAAATTATGCTCGATCCTTCCGATAAGAACGGCGGAAAGTTTATCAGGTTCAATAATGTCGGATCCAGCATTTTTGAGTACAAAGGAAGTTACGAGTTAAAAAACCCGAAGCCTGGCGAGTGGACTGTAAGTATCTCTATTACCGATAAAGAAAGAAATGAAATCATTCTTAGTCCGGCCGACCTGCTTAAAGCCGGAATTAATTCAACATTTTTAATTGCCGGCGCTAAACAGCTCGTTCTTGTTTCACCCTCATCTGGCGAGAATATCGAGATCCCTGGAAATTTTGATATCGTTTGGGAAAGTACGGGCTTGGAAAAGATAAATATAGATTACTCAACCGACGATGGAGCAGCCTGGAAAACACTCAACAGTAATCTTGCCACTCTAAACAGGAGGCAAAACTGGGCGCCAGCCTTTACAAGATCTCTTCGTGTTTTGCTTCGTATTTCCGATTCTGAGGATGCCGGCTTATCAGATACACATTCTTTCAATTTAGTATATAAGACTACGACTTCAGTGAGCGATGAACAGGAAATTCCTGCCGGCGATTTTCTCTTTCAGAATTATCCGAATCCTTTTAATCCCTCAACACAGATTGTATATACTTTGAAACAGGAATCTAATGTTATTTTGAGCATCTATAATATGATCGGGGAAAAAGTTGCCGAGCTTGTAAATGCTTTTCAGCGTCCCGGTAAGTACTCGGTCGATTTTGACGGAAACGGATTAACAAGCGGATTTTATTTCTATCAACTTAAAACCTCTACTTTTATTCAATCCCGCAAAATGCTTCTTCTCAAATAAAAACCGGTAATTGTTTAATCTTTTTAACCGGGTAATTTTTTTCACTATCTAGCTTAAAAAAGTACTGATCGAAATTATGTATCAGAATTCGTAATTTCAGATCAGTTTTATTGGTTGTCATGAATGTGAGTAAAAATTTTGAATAGATTTTAAGAATCAATTCGGGGAATAGAAATGCCAATTCAAACAATTAATCCGGCGACCGGGAAAATCGAAAAAACATTCAATGCATTTACAAATGATGAAATCCGGAATTCGATCGATGAATCTCACCAAGCCTTTCTCGGCTGGAGCAGAGTAGAATTTTCTGAAAGAAAAAAACTGATGAAGAACGCAGCAGAAGTAATGCGTTCCAAGAGAGACGAATATGCTTTTATTATTACAACGGAAATGGGAAAGCCTGTAAAACAATCGATTTCCGAAGTTGAAAAATGTGCCTGGGTATGCGACTATTATGCCGAGAATGCAGAGACAATTCTAAAAAAGGAAATTGTTTCTACTGATGCATCCGAGAGTTATATTGAATTCAATCCGTTAGGTGTAATACTGGCGGTAATGCCCTGGAATTTTCCGTTCTGGCAGGTTTTCAGGTTTGCCGCTCCCTCTTTAATGGCAGGAAATGTCGGACTGCTTAAACATTCTTCGAACGTGCCTATGTGTGCTCTGGCAATAGAACAGATCTTTTTAAATGCAGGTTTTCCGAAAAATGTTTTCAAATCTCTTCTGATCGGTTCGGAACCGGTAAAAGAAATTATTAGAAATCCTAAGATTAAAGCTGCTACACTAACCGGAAGCGAACCGGCCGGCCGAAAAATAGCAGAAGCCTGCGGAAAGGAACTTAAGAAAACTGTGCTTGAGCTGGGAGGAAGCGATCCGTTTATTATACTCGATGATGCCGATCTGGATATGGCCGCTGAAACCGCAGTTACTGCCAGATTAATTAATAACGGCCAAAGTTGTATTGCCGCAAAGAGATTTATTGCGGTTGAAAAAATTTATGATCTGTTCCGTGAAAAATTTGTGAAGTCGATGGAGAGTGTTAAAGTTGGCGAACCGATGGATGAAACGACAGACCTCGGTCCGATAGCCCGCGAGGACCTGCTTTATGAACTTGATGCACAGGTAAAAGATTCTATTGCCAAAGGAGCTTCTCTTCTTACCGGCGGGAAAATTCTTCCCGGAAGAGGATTTTATTATGCACCAACTATTCTCGATAATCTCTCTAAAGGAATGCCGGCATACGACGATGAAATCTTCGGTCCGGTTGCTTCACTTATAAAGGCCTCTAATGACCAAGACGCAGTTCGCATTGCGAATGATTCTGATTTTGGCCTTGGGGCATCCCTCTGGACTTCGGACAGGAACAGGGCAAGAAAGATTGCTTCAGAAATTGAAACCGGTTCAGTGTTTGTAAACGGTATGGTTAAGTCGGATCCGCGTCTGCCTTTCGGTGGAATTAAAAATTCCGGTTACGGAAGAGAACTCTCTCATTACGGAATAAAAGAGTTTGTGAATATTAAATCGGTCTGGATAAAATAAAAACCGGTTCCAGATTATTTGCGGTTAAGAATAATCGATGTACTGATAAATAGATTTATAAAATATAATTTGTATAAGTGCAGTTTATGAATAATCCGGGAAATTTAATAAGATGCAGCTGGGCAGGCAGCGATCCGCTCTATTGCAAATATCACGATGAAGAGTGGGGGATTCCGGTGCACGATGACAGAAAACTGTTTGAAATGTTAATTCTGGAAGGTGCGCAGGCCGGATTAAGCTGGATCACCATTCTGCGCAAGCGCGATAACTACCGCAAAGCTTTTGGCAATTTCGATCCACATATTGTTGCCAGATATAATTCTAAAAAAGTAAAAGAACTCATCAAAAACGAGGGGATTGTTAGGAATCGACTTAAAATCGAATCGGCCGTCCATAATGCCAAAATTTTTCTTGAAATTAAAAAATCCTTCGGTTCTTTCGATAATTATATCTGGCAGTTTGTTGATTTTAAGCCGGTGAGAAATAATTGGAAACGTGTAAGTGAAATACCGGCTAAAACAGAAGTATCGGATCGGATGAGCAAGGATTTGAAGAAACGCGGATTCAAATTTGTTGGATCTACAATTTGTTATGCATTTATGCAGGCGGTTGGTATGGTTGATGACCATACGTCAGACTGTTTTAAATATAGAAACCGGAATAACGCATAAAATCCAATCTATAAAAATCTTTCACGTAAAAGTGCTGCTTTATCAAACTAGAATTTTTCATTCATGTAAACTTTACAATTCATTTTAAATTAAACTTTCTTCACTCCACCTCGATAATTAGTCAGAAGTTATTTTGCGGGGTAGCAGAATTGAATCCCCGCCTTCGATTAAAAACTATAAATGGGGGGGAGCCTTGAAAAAGGTGCTTGTAATCTATTTAATAATATTTATAACCGGTTGTAGTTATGAGAATCCGGTTGAACCGGACAGTAACATAAACTATTCCGGTGAGTATCAGACAAATCTTGAAGAGACCAACACCGTAATTTTATACATGTATCATGACGGGAAAATCTCCATTTCGGGTTCAGGTAACTGGAACGGATTAACATTCATTTTTACCGGGACGGTTATGAACAAGCATGCGGTATTGAATTTTTCTCTGAAGAAGACAAATATTGGCGACCTGGAAGGATCGATTGACGGATTCTTTGATGTTCACGGGAAATTTCTGGCCGGCGGATATACTTTAAGGAATGAATATAATATTCTTCAAAACTCAATCAGTTTTAAACTGGTTTCGAAAGTAGTTTCTCTTAATAAGTAATTCATTCCAAGAGTTTTAATTTCATAATAAAAAAATCAGACGGCAGCCTTGTAAAATCAATGCGGTAATGCCGCCAACCATTACATTATTTTATAATTAGTTATCCGGTTATCTGAAAAAATTCAAAGTGGTGTGACGAAAATTAAAACGATAATAAAAAGTGTTTACATTAGTCACTTATCTTGCTAAGTTGTTTTAGAGCTTATACTATTTATGATATTGATCGGGTGTATTTTTATCAGACAGTATAATTTAATTCATTTTTAATTTTTTTTAGAAAGCAGTTACTACTTTCCTATCCGACAAAACCTATTTTAATAAATCAGCCATAAGAGGGAAGAATGTCGGCAAAGGCTTTGTACTTTGTTCACATCTTTTTCTTGGTTGTATCGGCAGGCATTTCTCAAACCAACGTTCAGGGCACTATCAACGCAAATACTACTTGGATTTTATCCAATAGTCCTTATAATCTAACCGGGTCTCTTACTATAAGAGACGGAGCAACTCTTACTATTGAAAACGGTGTTGAAGTAAGGTTCACAACCTCATCTTATATCACGGTCGGTTCAAGCTCTTCATCCCGGGGATACCTGAATGCTTCAGGTACTACATTTACTGGTTTACTTTCGGGTGACGCCAGGATTTATTTCAAATCAAATTCAAGTCAGGGCACTTTCAATAATTGTTCATTTAATAATACTTATCTCTGGATAGAGAAGAGTGAAGTTACACTCAACACATCAGTTTTTAGTAATTGCGTCTATCCTGTTGTTCTGGAAGACGGAGGCCGACTGACCCACAGCAGTATGACTTTTGAATCGAGCAATACGAATTATGGAATTCAATTCAAAGGTACACTATCAACGGATTATACGATGACCAATAACGGTTTTCCCTATTTTATTGATAATCTGACGGTCAACAGCGGTGCGACATTCGCAATTGAAAACGGTGTCGAAGCGAAGCTGACTTCTTCCACGGCAATTACCGTGGGGTCCAGTACATCTTCAAGAGGGACATTAAATATTTCGGGTGCACTCATTAAGGGAGCTTTAACTTCGGATTCAAAGATATATTTTAAAAGCGGAGCGAGTTCAGGGACTGTAAACAATTCGAATTTTGACAACGCATATCTGCTTGTTGAAAACAGCGAAATAGATGTTTCAAAAACCAAGTTTGCAAGCGTTATTAATCCGATTATGCTTGAAGACGGCGGTACCGTTAATGTTTCTGATATAACTTATGATGCAAATGTTCTTTATCCGGGACTCGGATTGCAGGGAAGCTTAAAAACCGATTATACACTCACTAAAGCATTATCTCCGTTTTATATAAACAATCTTACAGTCCGCGACAATTCAACGCTCACGATAGAATCACAAACCGAAGTATATTTCACTTCAACAACCGGTATCACCGCAGGTTATAGTGCAACTTTAAAAGGGACCATAATCGCAAACGATGTTCGCTTTACAGGGTTAACCAGCGGAGATGCATCAATTCAAATCAAATACAATTCTGCTTCCCGGTTAACAAATTGCTCTTTCAATAATTGTTTTATAAACATAGACAATTCTTTGCCGGAGATAAGTAATTCCCGTTTTACACAATGTACATATGCAATCACAACGAGGAATAATGCCAATCCCGTTCTCCTCAATAATGATTTTTATAACAACTCATTTGCAATAAAAAACTACAGTGCTGCCGGGATAACCGCCGAGAATAATTTCTGGGGCGATCAGTCGGGACCCACGCATACCGACAATCCGAACGGTTTTGGTCAGAAGGCTGAAGGACTTATTGATTTTCAGCCGTTTGCCGCAACTCCGTTTAACGGTACAATAATGCCAGCAACCGTTATCTCAAACATTGATTTTAACGATGTGGTTGTCGGTGCCTATTCTGAACAGACAATAAAATTTATCACAAGCAACGGCAGCATTGATCTCTTTATAAGCAAGATTGAAACAGACAACCCTTCATTTACGATCAGTTCCTCGACAAGTTATTGGGTAGCAAAAGCCGAGACAATATCAGTAAAAATTAAATTCATGCCTCAGAATCAGGGAGCTGTAAACGCCAATCTTATCATTCATATAAATAAGCAGGGGAGTACGCCGCTGGTTATTCCATTAACCGGCAGAGGTGTGTCGCCTTTGCTTGCAACTCCGCTTCAGTTAAACTTCGGTCAGGTCGATTTGAAGAATAATAAAACACTGTCGCTGAGTATTAAGAACAGATCCACCAGAACAGTCACGATTGATTCAATTAAAATAACAAACGGGAAATTCTCTTTTGTCCTCGGCGTGAGCAGCAGTATGCTTCAGTACGATGAACTTTACGGTACACCCTTGGAAGATATATCTGCGAATACTCTGGAAACAGCGTCCCTCTTTTCACTATCAGCCGGTAAAACGAAAGAACTGGTTGTTACTTTTAAACCGGTTAATAGAGTAGTGGAAAACGGAATTCTTGAAATATATTATAACACGAATAAAAAAGATGAGATCGGTTTAACGGGAGAGGGATTTGCTTCTCCGTTGTCTGTCAGAATTCCGAGTCTGAACTATCAGAATTTCCCCTTTCTCTTTTTAAATGTAGCAGTCGATACATTTAATGTAAGCATTCCAACATTAATCCAGAATAATTTTGAAGTATATGAGAACGGAATACCTCAGACAGATAATTTTTCCGTATCGCCTCCCGGCGAAGGTGCCGGCTCAAGATTGACCGATATAATTTTCATAATGGATAACAGCGGCAGCATGGGAGACGAACAGGCGGCGGTTTCAAACAATGTGATTAATTTTGTTAACAGTCTGGCGAATTCCGGTGTCGATTATGCACTCGGTCTCTGCAGGTACGGTTCATCGGCAAGTTCCGGAAGTCCTATCGTAGAAGATAATGGCATACTTACGTCCGACCCTAATTATTTTAAGGATAACATCTGGATCAGAAATGTTACAACAGGTGGAACCGAACCCGGTTACTATGCAATAAAACAATCGGCCGCGTCATTCGCTTTCCGGCCCGGTGCGCAGAAAATATTTATAATTATTACAGACGAAAATCCTGCGCAGGGTACAGTCACGATCGATGAAGCAATCTCTGCGTGCGTTGAAAACGGAATAACACTATTTGCATTAACAAACGGAACGCTTGTAAGTAAATTTACACCGATTACAAACGCAACAAACGGGGAGATTTATGATATAAGAGCGGACTTTGCACAGATACTGGATTTTATTTCAAATATCATATCAACAAATTATCTGGTTCAGTACAAATCATCCGATCCCCTGGCTAATAATTCCAACAGAGAAGTAGTGGTTCTAGTCAATTATCAAGCTTCAACAGCATCGGATACAGTCTATTATAATCCGGGTTCGATACCGAAAATTCAGAGAACCGATTCAACACTGGCTTACCATACTCAGGCATGGGTCGAAGGAACATCATTTAATATAACAGTCATTGTTACAGACGAAATTGAGCCGTTCGTACAATCCGTTAATCTATTTTATAAAGCGACAAATCAGAATTTTTTCGCAAGCATTGCAATGAATAAGCTGACAGGTAATAAATATGGCGTCACAATTCCGGTTGCTTCGGTAAGGGCACCGGGAGTTGATTATTATATAACGGCTTCGGACGGAAATATTACCGCATCGGATCCGAAAATGAATCCGTCTCAGAATCCGTACCAGCTGGCGATACTTCCGAATGTAGCCCCTGATATTCAGCACGATATTGTTGAGGCTGCTGCAAAAAACAATCAGATAAATATCAATGCGGATGTAACTGATAATACAAATAATGTTGCCGATGTTAAACTCTATTACAGAAAGTCCGGTCAGATTAATTATCAGCTTGCAGGGATGAATCTTACTCCGCCAAACACATATTCGGGTATAATACCACAGGCTTTTGTTACCGCTACGGATTTAGAATATTTTATAAAAGCAACGGATGATTTCGGATTAAGCACTCTTCACGGAACTGTATCGGCGCCTCACAGGATTACAATTGTCGCGTTAAATGTCCCTGCTCAAATCGATACTCTCGCAAAAGGTCCTTCAATAAAAGATGTTCAGGTTCCTGCGAACGGTGCCGGGTATTGTTATTTCAAACTAACCTCAAACGGTAGTAATGTGTTTTCTAATTCAACAGTTAAGGCACTGCTCTCTTCTCCTACAAGAGCTGTTAATGTTGAAGGGATCTTCCTGAAACCTGGCGTATTCCGGCTGGATCTTCCCGGATTTCTTTTTATCGATTCATTAATGACGTATATCCTTGGTAATGGTATAACCGTAAGCGATACATTCTATACTTTTAATGCTGCGCCATTTCAGATTCGTGTAAAGAAGATACCGTCGCCATTCCAGAGAACGTGGACAATTTTTGCCGGAGGAAGCGCCGGAGTTAGCGGTACGGCCGCTTCAATTGGCGTGGGCGTTTCGGCTTCTGCCGCAAAATTATCTGTTAAGGGAGAAGCGGGCGGCGGACTCGATATTCAGCTCGATCAGGATGACAATATTTTCCTCGACAGGCGACTTGAACTCGGAGTTAGTGCCGAAGTTCAGATTCCAAATGCAAATCTGGCTGTTGCTTCGGCAACTGTTGCTACAACATCTGCTACCGTAAAAACTTTTTTCGGTCAGAAGTTCGGATTTACCCAACTCGGTTTATCGCAGGATAAAATTAAAATGGCGCAGTCCGGATTTATGCTCGAGACCATGGCGATTGCAGGAATCGGATTGTCTCCCGGTGTCGGAGCCGTACTGGCCGCAATAGTGGAAACAATTAATGCTACAGGCGGGGTGATAACTACATTCGACGATGCTCTTGTAAAAAATTATCAGGGTCTTGGACTGGAGGGGAATCTTGGTGCAGGATTCAAATCTCAGTTTGCCGGTGTTGAAATCAATGCCCTCAATCCATCCATTGGCTCTGCAATGAATCTAAAATTCAATACTTTTTATGATCACCCTTCTGTGACCGACAATACCAAAGGATCCGTTGAATTTAGTCAGGCCTTCAATTTCAATTTTTCTGCTCTCGACTTTGGATTAAAGTCGAAAGATAAATTTGACCTGGGTGGCGGTAATTTTAGCCTGTTCGACGCAGGTGCGGGAGCTGAATTTTCCGCTGAAGTAAAACTCGATCCGTCTTTCGGATTTAATGGGCTCGGATTAACCTTTAAAGGCGGAGGCGGATTAAACCTCTTCAATGCATCAAGAAATACTTATTACAGCACTACTATCGGTCTTCCCAAAGAACTCTACCAGTCGATTGTTTCGTCGGGCAGTTCGATAATCGGACTTTTTACAAAGAACCGCGGCGTTCCGATTGGAACAGGTATTGTGAACGATGCTATTCAGACTTTTAAAAGCGTATACAGCAATATTACTTCTGTACCTATTGAAATTACCACCTCCGAAATTCAGGGGAATGGTTATGCTCTCAATTTCGGAATTGATCTAGACGTGGCATTTCTGATTGGTGTCGGTGTCTCTTTCGGAATCAACGGTAAATTCTACGACGAAATTATCTATCCCAGAAAGTATTCAAAAGTATATCTGAACGGCGAAAACTACCTAGTTTATACTAATAATTATTCAGATGTAATGAAGAGTAAGGAGTTCACAGGTGTGTTGGGAGATCTTTTCTCCGGTGTACTTCCTCTTATAAAACAGTCATTTCTAAATATTATTAATACACTGGAAACACTTGTAATTGCAGGAAGAAATTTTATTATTAATGTTGCGTCGACTGCGGGCAACACAATTGGTACTATTGTCGGAACCGCAACATCCGGAGGAACCTGGATTGCCTCAACTATTTCATCTAATCTGCCGGGATTTTATCAGGCGGAACCGTTTCAGCCTCCGCAATTTAAAAAGTTCAGCCGTTCAAAATCTGTGTATCATTCATCAGGTCCGGCAAACAGTAATCGCTTCACTCTCTACGAATCCAATCTTGTAATTACAAGTGATATAATGAATGTGGCATTCAAGAAGGATGGCGAAACAGTATTACAGGATACTATGGCGAATCCGTTTACGGTCAAGATGATTATCTATCCGGAGGATATGGCAAGATTTGATTTTTCTATGAACGATTCATCCAAAGTAAAAATCTATTTTTATGATAAGGATCTTCTTAACTGGGTTTATATAGGCGGAGAAGTAAAGGAAGACACTGTAATTGCGCAATCTAACCGCCTTGGCGAGTATGCGCTCGGAATTGAACTTACAAGCATTTCGGATAATGAAGCACCGGAAATAATTGATTACGGACCGGTTCAGAGCTCTGTGTGGAGCTCCTTTCCGGAAGTATATGCGGTAATAAGAGAAAATAAATTCGGCTCGGGTTTGGATCTGCTTAGGACTAAAATGCTGATTAACGAAACTGAAGTAGATTACCTGTTCGATCCGGGAAATTCCAGAATCTATATTCAGACTACGGGAGAAATGATCGACAGGATAGCAACAAACCGGGTTGAAATAACGGTCTATGACATCGCCGGAAATTTTTCAAAGATCAATTTCGATTTCAGAGCCAACATCACTTCTCTTAATGATGAAATACCAGAATACAAATATCAGCTGCACCAGAATTATCCTAATCCATTTAATCCGGTTACGCAAATCAGGTTCTCTGTTGCGCGCAGGGGAAAAGTTGAAATAAATATCTACGATGTAAAAGGCAGTCTTGTAAAAAAATTATTTAACGGCGAACTTGATGCCGGAGATCATTCCGTTGAATGGGACGGAACAAATAATCTGGAATACAAAGTTTCAAGCGGGGTCTATTTTTATCAGCTTAAAGCGGATAATTTTAATGTTGTGAAAAAGATGCAGCTAATCAAGTGAAAGATTTTTATTAAGATTATATTAGGAACGCAAAAATTATTATTGAAGAATGATTCTGGGTCTCGTACGTCATTTCAAAGTCGACTTCTATCCCACTAAGAAGATTTATTCTGCAGGAGAATTCTCTGCCGCTATGGCAAGGTATGAAGCCTCGCCAGTAATAAAAAACGGACTAAAATTCTCAACCTGGGATTGGGATAAATGTTATTGCAGCACAATCCCGCGGGCTATTGAAACTGCAGAAGAAATTTATAACGGTGAAAAGATTTTCACCGATCTTATTGTTGAAGTACCTGTAGCACCTTTCACTGATAGAAGAATTAAACTCCCCTCATTTTTATGGCATCTTGGTGGAAGAATTGCATGGTATAAAAATCATTCTTCTCAGCCGGAAGGACGTATCGATACACTTCAGAGGATAAGTCAGTTTATCAAGGAAGTGGAAAGTTGCCGGAATAGTAAAATCCTGGTGGTTACTCACGGTTTTTTTATGAGGGTGTTTGTTGAACAACTGATTAAAAATGGTTTTAAAGGAAATATTGACGTAAGACCGGAAAACGGTAAACTCTATCAATTTACGAGATGAAATACCACTATAAATAATTAACGCTACTAGAAGTCAAATTGACTGGATTTTGATTCCCATCATAAATCTATCTCAATCCCGGGAAATTACTTGCGATTAGATTAAATTAATTTTAGATTAAAACAGGACACCACCTATTATTATGTTCTGCCGGTTAGTCTATCCATATTTATAATTTAAAGAAAGGGTTGATATGATTTCCAAAATTTATAAAACCCTGCTTCTTTCCCTTTTATTAACCTCTACTTCCCTTTCCCAATCAAATTTTATAATAGAGGTAAACAAAATCGCAAATAATTTTTATTCTCCCTCTGTTCCGAACGGATTGTTTACAGTTACATATACTCCTGGAAATCAGGGTGTTTTTTTAAGTGTAGGAGCTCAAAATGATGCTGCCGGACTATTTGATATTATTGTGTCAAATATGTACCTGCCCTCTAATTCAGAAACAAATTCACCTTCAACTTTTTCTACACCGTTCGATTTTTCTTTAATCGCACCACCTCCGTATAATCCACCTGCAAGCTTAATACTTTACATTCACATACTGAACGGTACCGGATTCTATCCATTCGATCCCTCTACATGGGCTGATACAAAAACAGTGGCGGTGACAGTAGTAAATTATAATGCAAGCGGTTCGATTGTTCCGGAAGAACAGAGTATTGAGATAAAATCCGTTACCCGACCGGGCCATACTGTCGGAGATTCGCGCTCTGATTACAGGCATCGTAAAGATGCACCAAACCTTGATCTTGATGATTCGGCTAATGGCGATACAGAATCTTTTGCCGGAGATTTAAATGCGTGTGTTCCAACCGCAACAGCAAATAGTCTGAAATGGATGGAGGCGACTTACACTGATTTTAATTTACCTCAGGATATGAATTTGAGGAAGACTATGGAAAAACTGAGCGGCTTGATGAAACGCGAAAAGAATGAAGGAACATATACTGATAAAATGATAATTGGCAAGCTCGATTTTATGGAGGAATACAATCTTCCTGTTGAGGTTAAATTTCAGGCTTATTATGTAAACGGCAATCTGAGCAGTACTTCCGGTAATTCCATTGCAAGGAATTTTAATCCGAAACCGGTTAAACCGCCTACATGGGAGTTTCTGAAAAAAATGATGAAGGACGGAGAAGATGTAGAAATGAATTTTACTTGGAAAGACCCGGCTGATAATAAGTGGTATGCTCACAGCGTTAATGTGACCGGGATTAATGAGTTTGCGAGTGGTGTGAAAAAGATTGCCTTTAAACACGATAGAGACCAGGATGCTTCCGGTGGTTTGATAGAAGAAATTCATCAAATATCGATTGATGCCGATGGCTGGATGAGGTTCGGAACTTCAAACGAAAACTTTATACGCGATGTAGTTGTTGAAAGCCCAGTTGTGCAGGAAGGACGCGAAACCGCTGCATGGCTAAACGAATTGTTCCTTAATTCCGGTTCGAATAAAATATCATTTACTTACTCGGCAAATCAGTTCATTGAAGTCGCATTGAAAAGTACCGTAAGCGACCTTAATAATTATACAGTTACAATATACAACGGCAATTCCGGCGAGGTCTACCGTGAATATACTCTGGATCAATTTACGCCCGGCAATACAGCGGATGGTTTCAAAACATATTTCAAAGAATTCACTTCAGGCGAATTGTTGCAGCCGCCTGCTGGAATTGCAGTGAGTTATACTGGAACAGTAATCCAGAATCAGTTTATTAGTTACGGAGGAATTTTTGAAGCTGTCGGGGGCGATGCTCACGGACTGACAAGCGTAAACATCGGAAATCTTCCAAATAATTTTTCAGCACAATTGAGCGGCAGCAGCAACCGTTACTCAGGTTTCGGATGGACCTATGGCGAGCCTTCCGCAGGGCTAATAAACAGCGATCAGTCGTTTACAACCTCACCTCTGAATAAACCGGAGCCAGTTATTCCTCAAGACCTCCAGAAAAATCTCTCCGGACAGATTACTTTCCAATGGAATAAAGTTGACGGTGCAACGCATTATGAATTGCAGGCATCTACCGATCCGTTCTTTTTAAGCGGCATCCTGATTAACGAAACGGATCTGCAGGATACAACTGTCGAAAAAGAAATAACTCTTAAAGGTGAAAGAATTTTCTGGAGGGTTCGTGCAAAGAACGCGACACAAAAAGGCGCCTACTCATTGGTACGATACTTCTCAACTAAATTAAATACACCTGCTGATTTCAGAGTGCAGCTGACACAGGACAATAAATCGAAACTGGACTGGACAGATAATTCCGAGAACGAAACGGGATTTGTTATTGAGAGAAAAGATGGAAGTTTAAACAGCAGCAATCAATTTGTTCAAATCGGATCTGTCAATACTAACAGTTATACAGATGCGAATGTTGTTATGAACAACACATATACTTACAGAATTTATGCTTTCAATCAATATGCGGAGTCGGATTACACCCAGGAAAAGGAACTAAACATTGCTACTTCGGTTAATGATAATACTCAGTTACCGGTGGAATTCAGGCTTGAAAATAATTACCCAAATCCTTTTAATCCAACAACAACAATCCGTTATCATATACCGGAGATTTCATTTGTTGTGCTTACTGTTTATGATGTACTGGGAAATGAAATAAAAAAACTTGTTAACAGTAATCATGAACCGGGTGTTTATAGTGTGGACTTTCAGGCAAAGGATTATTCGAACGGTGTCTACTTTTATAAACTACAGGCAGGAAAATTTGTAAGTGTTAAAAAAATGCTGCTACTGAAATGATTTTTTTATGAAAAGGGACCGTTATAGCGGTCCCCTTACTTAACCAACAAACTTTTCAAGTGTTTCGAGCGCCTCGTCAATTTTTGATACATCCTTTCCTGCGGCAGTTGCCAGATGAGGTCTGCCGCCGCCGCTTCCGCCGACAATTTTCGCTACTTCTTTAACAATATTTCCGGCACTCATTTTTCTATCTTTAATTAAATCATCGGAAACGACAGCAACAATTCCAACCTTCTCCTCAATTTGAGAAATCAGGACACCAACGCCGCTCTTGATTTTTTCACGCAATTCATCTCCCATCGATTTCAACTCGTCCATGTTCGAGGCGGATACTTTCCCTTTAAAAATATTAATTCCACTAACAAGTGCAGGGGAATTTACAATCGAATCGATCCCGCCGAGTTTCTCTTTCAATTTAATTTCGGATAATTCTTTTTCGAGCTTTTTCTTTTCGTCCAGAAGCTCATTTATTCTAATCTGTTCGGATTCAATTTTCAATTTCTGTTCTTGAATATACTTCTCAACTCCGGCTCCGGTCACCGCCTCAATTCTTCTCACACCGCTTGCTATGGAAGACTCCGATACAATTTTTAATAATCCGATCTGTGAGGAATTCTTAACGTGCGTTCCTCCGCAGAATTCCATCGTGAAATCGCCAAACTGAACCACATTTACTTTCTCTCCGTATTTATCGCCAAAGAACATAAGCGCGCCCATCTTCTTTGCCTCTTCAAAAGGAGTATCACGGTGATGCGTCATGGGGAGATTCTCCCGGAGTTTTTCATTAACAAGGGATTCAATTGCTTCGAGTTCCTCTTCTCTAACTTTCTCAAAATGAGTAAAATCGAAACGGAGGTAATCCGGGCCCACATACGAACCGGATTGCTGAACATGCTGACCGAGAATCTGACGCAGTGCACGGTGAATAAAATGTGTTACTGAATGATTCCGCATTATATTCCACCTGCGTTTTTCGTCGACCCGGGCTGTAACTTTCATTCCGGTTTCAAGTTTAATCTTTGCGGAGTTATCGAGCACATGAACCACCCGGTTATTAATCTTCTTTAGGGCAATTACCGGAAGGTGAGTATCGCCGATGAATATATTTCCCGTATCGTCTACCTGTCCTCCCGACTCCACATAGAACGGCGACCTGTCGAGAATTACCATCGATTGATCCCCTGTAGATTTAAGGCCGGAAATAACAGCGTCGGTTGCCAGCTCGTCGTAACCTGTGAAAACAGTAGGCTGATCGGAAGAGAGCTTAAAATCATCAATTCTATCAATAGAAACAGAAGTTACGTTATGTTTCTCTCTTGTTGATTTACGGGCCCGTTCTCTCTGCTCTTCCATCAGTTCATTAAATCGTGCTTCATTAATCGTGTATCCCTGTTCACGAGCCATAACTGCGGTTAAGTCGACGGGGAAACCGAAAGTATCATAGAGTTTAAATACATCATCGCCGGAAATTTTCTTTTCCTTTTGTGAATTGAGTTTAGCCGTAAGCGAATCAAACAATTCAATTCCGCGGTCGAGAGTCGCATTGAAACTCTCTTCTTCGGCCTTGATTATTTTTTCTATCTGAGATTTGTTGGATTTTATTTCCGGGAAAACAGAAGAAAAATTCTCTACAACTACATCAACAAGTTTATAAAGAAACGGTTGTGTTAAATTGAGTTTGCGGGCATATCGTGCAGCCCGTCTTAAAAGTCGTCTTAGAACATACCCGCGGCCTTCGTTGCCCGGTGTGGCTCCGTCCCCTATTGCGAATGTAAGTGTTCTTATATGATCTGCAATTACACGCATAGCAACATTTGTCTGTCCTGTTGCCGATTTATCGTCCGCCGGTAGTTTAATGTCGTAATTAATATTAGATAATTTTTCAATTGCAGAGATTATCGGTGTAAAAACATCGGTGTCATAATTGGAACTTTTATTCTGAAGGACCGCGCATACACGTTCAAATCCCATTCCTGTATCAACATGCTTCGCGGGAAGTTCATGAAGTTTTCCGGTTTCATCTCGGTTATATTGAATGAAAACCAGGTTCCAGATTTCGATGCATTTCGGGTCGCCGGCATTTACATATTTAGGATTGTCGTAATCATCGCTCAGGTTTATGTGAATCTCGGAACAGGGGCCGCACGGACCTGTTTCTCCCATTTCCCAGAAATTGTCCTTTTCGTCGAATCGTAGTATGTGATTATGTTTTATATCTGTCTCGCTCTTCCAGAACTCCAATGCTTCGTCATCAGTCCGGTATACCGTGGCCCAGATTCTTTCTTTCGGAAGTTTCCAGACAACGGTTAGTAGTTCCCATGCCCATCTTATAGCTTCTTTTTTATAGTAATCCCCGAAAGACCAGTTTCCGAGCATTTCGAAGAAAGTATGATGGTAAGTATCGTGTCCAACTTCTTCGAGGTCATTATGTTTTCCTGAAACCCGAATACATTTCTGAGTATCAACGGCACGTTTGTAATCCCTGCTGCCATTGCCTAAAAAAACATCCTTAAACTGGTTCATTCCGGCGTTTGTGAAAAGGAGAGTTGGATCCCCATGGGGAACGACAGGTGCGCTTTCAACTATTTTATGGTCTTTATCTTTGAAAAAATTTAAAAACTGTTCTCTTATTTCTTTTGAAGTCATTTTTTCCATTCTCTGCTAAAAAGTGCTGCAAATATAATAAAAAGTTGAATCTATATAATTAATGAACCCTGACCTGATTCAATTGAAAATCATGATTGCAGTCCGGTTTCCTGGACTTAGTTTAGATTGAAACAAATATCTCTAAATTGATTTTTATTCACTCATATCATACCTTTGATTGCTTCAAATAAATAAAAACTGGTGAGAATTGAACAAATTCAAAGACTTAAGCGATTTAGAATTGATGCACGAAATCGCCAGGTTTGAGTCGAGGGCGCTTGAAGAGCTGTACGACCGTTATTCGTCCCTCCTCTATACCGTTATTAAAAAGATCTCACCGGATCAGATTAGTGCCGAACAGATTCTCGTTGAAGTTTTTGTAATTATCTGGAGAAAGGCAAACAACTTCAATTTCAGAAGCGGATCGGTCTTCAGCTGGCTTGTTACGCTTACGCGAAATAAGGCCGTAGATTCTCTCAGAAGAGAAAGAGTTGCAAATAATACCGTTCAGTTTTATGACGATGATTACGAAAATTATTTTATACTTCCCGCTTTCCCTGAAGAAATGGATAGTCTCGATTTCAAAACCGCTGTAAGTCTGAAGCCAAAAGTTGAAAGAGCACTAACAAAGCTGACCGACACTCAAAAATATGTTCTTCATTTAGCTTATTACGAAGGTTATACTATAGACGAGATAGCGGACAAACTAAATGTTCCAATCGATACGGTAAGAAGCAAAGTAATGACTGCATTGCACAGTCTTAGAGATTTTATGGTGAAGGAGTAATCGAATGGCTTCCAATCCTTTGAGCGAAATGATTGCTGCCTTTGCTGCCGGATGTATGGATAAAGAGAACTTTGTTCAATTCAAGGATTATTTTACTGCTGGCGGTGAATTGCCGGAAAGCGAGCTCGGCGACCTGCAGAATATTGTTTCGATGATCCCTGTAATCCTGGATATTGAAAATCCGGATCCTGCAATTAAAGATAATATTGCAAAGAAACTGATTAGCATGCAGGACGAGATAAAGACCCGTATAAGAGAGGAAAGGAAAAAGACAGTTCAAACCGTGGGCGGGGCAGGCACTTTTACAGCAGCCAAAACAATCTCCGGCAAGACATTTCTTTCTGAAACACGGAGTGAAAAGAAAAATACGTTATCGTTCGGAAAGGGGGACAAGAAAACGGGCTTTTCAAAAATTGAAAACCTTACTGCAGAGCTTGAGAAAGAAAAAACTTCTCATTTTACTCAGGTGGGAAGCGTACTCCCGGAAAATCCTCAGGCATTGTTTAATAATCAGTCCCCTTCAACGGTGCAGCCTTCTCAGAGTGAAGACAAGTCCTCCGGTAGTTTATCCGGCTGGCTTGCAATAATTCTGGTTCTCCTTTTATTCACGATTCTAGGTTATTATTCGTATTCATCCATTAGTGAGTTGAACAACAAAATTGAAGATCTTGATAGGGAGGTAACTTCGCTGCGAAGCGAACTTTCAACCTCGAATAATTTTATAAGCAATTATATTTCTCTTATTGAGTTTTTCAATAATAAAGATGTTACAGTGATTAATTTGAACCCGATCGAAATTACTGAAAAAGGTTCCGCGCGTTTACTTCTTGCATTCGATCAGAAAGAAGGATTGATACAGTTTAAGAATGTAAAACCGCTTCAACCGAATCAGGGTTACCAGATTTGGGTGGTTAGTAAAAATCAGTCGTACTCAATAGGGGTTTACACTCCGAATCAGAACGAATATTTAAGATTAACATCCTTCCCGTTTTTACCCAGAGAGCAGATCGATAAAATAAAAATTACAATCGAATCTAATACCGGTTCTCCCACACCTTCAATTCAAAGTTATCTTGAAGGTTCCATAAACCCGAGGAGATAATTGTAAGCGGCTACCTGTTCCTGTTAAGAAACAGGACTAATCCCGATAGCGTGAGAATAACAGGCCAGAAATCTTCAGCGGCATTACCCAGTTTATTTGCTAATCCGGCAATCCCCAATTCTCTCAGGAATGTTACAGACGCAATTCCGGTTAATACTAAGGTTATACCTGAATATAAAAATTTCTTTTCCGCTGGGTTGTCTATGAACAGAATTAACAACCCGGCCCCTGTTATGAAAAGTATTGAAGAAAAGACAAGTCCGCGCGATTCGATTATTTCGAAATAGGAACTTGTAATCAAAATAATTCCGATCAGAAAAACGACCGTGAAAAGGAAAAGAAAATCCCTTCTGTTCGTTTTCAATGAAAGATGAACAGAGGCCAATCCCTGTAACAGAAACGCAGCCCCCACAGTCCGGCTCATATCATCCTCAAGAACTTTTATACTCTGAAGCATAAGAGCAATACCCGATAAAATTAAAACCAATCCCGATATTTTCTTATAGCTGATCATATTTCACCGGCATCGTCGTAATTTGAAAGCAGGGCAATTAATAAGTAGGCCGGAATTAAAAGTCCGAGTGTGAGCATTGAAGCAACGACGATAATAATCCGTATCGAAGTAGGATCGGTGTTGTTCAGATACCGGCCCAGTCCAACGCACACTCCGAAAAAGATCTTATTCTCTCTGGAACGGTAGAATTTAATTGCAGGTGGAGTAGAGTACTCAATTTCATCCCTTACGTAATTAAAGAAAAGAAAAATACCAAACCCTATTGCTATAAACGGCAGAATATAACTGTAGTTAAAAATCCAGAATCCCCACGGCGAGTAAAAACCGATTGATGCGAATCCGGAATATATTCCGGTATAGATCATGACACCGCTTAGAACAGTTCTGAAATTTGTTTTCTTCAATTGCTTTTTCTCTTCTGAAGACAACTCCCGGGAATCTTTCTCTTTCGGTATTAAGTAGGAAGCAATCAGATATGCCGCAATACTCCAGAAACCGAGAAGAATTGTGAGTATAAAAAATATCCTTATGACGGCTGGCTCGGTATTAAAGTATTTTGCAATACCGGCACATGTTCCTGCAATAATATGGTCGCTGTTTGAACGCTCAAGTTTTTTATTATATGATTCGGGGGGATGTCCGGAATCGTATTGCTCGTTAAATATGTCGGGGAAGTTTTCTTCTTGCATTAATGCGGTTATAGCAATTCAGATGTTCTGTCGATCGGCTGCCGTGTATTTATAATCCTCAGCTCTGTAATTATTTTATCGATTCTAATATCGTGAACAGTCGATTCAATGTACTCGAAAACCTGGAACTCGAAGGCCAGGACAATTTTCTTTGCAAACGTATTCTTTAATAATCGGTCGTAAAATCCTCCGCCGTAGCCGACACGCTGACCCAGAACAGATACAGCAACCGTTGGAACAATTACAAGATCGATATCGCTCAAATCATCATCAAGGCCAACAGCAGGTTCCAGGTAACCGTCGCTGTTTTTTACCATGTGGTCCCAGCTTATAAAGTTTGCCCGCTGAAAGTAGCCATTCTTTTTGTGAAGTTTTGGAATAACAATCTGTTTGCCGCACCGGTCCATATGATTAACAAGTTCCCGCGTGTCGATTTCGCCCGGACGTGTAGATATATAAGTATGAATCCGTAAAGCATTAACAAAATCGTCTGTTGCAATAAATCGGTCGAAGATCATCTTCGTTTTATTTTTCAGATCTTCCGCGGGGAATTCGTTCCTGCGGGCCGCAACAATTTTTCTAATCTCCGATTTTGGTATTAACGGCTTCAGTTTCAATTTTCAGTTCTCTATAGTTTAGATTTTCGATTTGAATATAAAAATTAAAGCCGACGGTAACAATACTTCGAAGAATATCGGACTTATAAAATTCTTTGTCCCAGGCCCGATGCAATAAGCTCGGCAGTAATTTCTGCGCTCCTGTTCTTATTATCAAGTATCGGATTAATCTCGGCAACTTCAAGAGAAGACATACATCCGCATTCTGCAATTGTTTCCATTAGCAGGTGCGCCTCCCTGTAATTAAGTCCTCCGCTTACGGGTGTTCCTACTCCCGGTGCAATTGAAGGATCGATACTGTCGACATCAAAACTTACGTGTATATGGTCCACCCTCGATTTAAGGTCCTTCAGACTCTTGTCAATAATAAATCCGATTCCTTTCCGGTCGATTTCCGTCATGGTAAAAGATTTCAGGTTAATTTTTTTATCAGTTCCCGTTCTCCGGGGTCTACGCTTCTGAGGCCGATCATTACCACATTTTCCGGTTTTATTTTGGGCGAGAAACCATGAAGGCCGGTAAGCATTGAATTTCCAAAACCGAGAAGAGAAGCTACACTCATACCATGAATATTCCCGGAGGGGGTCGTCTCTTCAGTGTTTAAGTCCGCATGAGCGTCAATCCAGATCATTCCAAGTTCAATCTTATTTGCTTTGCAGTAGGAAGCAATACCCGAAACAGAACCTATAGCCATCGAATGATCTCCGCCGAGGCATAGCGGAAAATTACCGGCGGAAAGAGACTTTTCAACCTTGCGGGCGAGGGATTCGGTTCGCTTTACAATTTCGTCGAGGTATTTAAGATTCGGATTTTTTACTTTCTGTCTCTCCTGATTCTGGATAACAATATCACCCAGATCCGAAACAGTATAACCGAGATTTTCAAGTTTCGATTCAATACCGGCGATTCTGAGTGCCGATGGACCCATGTCAACTCCTCTGTGATCCGCCCCAAGATCCATTGGAAACCCGATTATATCGATATGTTTGCTTGGCTGTTTAAGATTCATATCATTTCTTTCCGTGGTGTTATTAGATATATATTCAAATAAAATATAAAAACTTAATTATGCAACTTCATTTCAATTATTTTATATTTATTAAAAACACTTTTTGTTATGAATGAATTCCACTCGGCCGGAAAGTTTCTGATAATAACCGGAATTGTACTTGTGATAGCCGGATTGATTGTAAGTTACTGGGACCGGATTCCGATGCTCGGTAAGTTGCCCGGCGATATCAAAATCGAGGGCAGGAATTTCATGTTTTACTTTCCTCTCGCTTCATCAATAATCATTAGCATTATCATTTCGTTAGTACTTTACCTTTTTAGAAAATAGATTTCATATAATAGATCTTACTGCAGCAAAAGATTTCGGTAACTTATAATGAGGCGGCCATGATTAATAAGTATTTTGAACTGGACAGGTTGGGCACTTCCGTTAAACAGGAAATAATAGGAGGAGCAACCACATTCATAACTATGGCTTATATAATAATTGTTAATCCTAAAATTCTTGAAGCAGCGGGAATGCCTTTTGGTGCTTCTATGGTTGCAACAATTATCAGCGCTTTCTTCGGCACACTTTTAATGGGAATCTACGCCAAACGCCCCTTTGCTATCGCTCCTTATATGGGCGAGAATGCATTTATTGCTTATACTGTTGTTAATGTGCTCGGATACAGCTGGCAAACGGCTCTCGGCGCTATTTTTATGGGCGGACTCCTTTTTACGCTTCTTACTCTGCTTAAAGTTAGAAGCTGGCTTGCAAACTCGATTCCGGAAAGTCTGAAAATCGCATTTGCCGCGGGCATCGGTTTGTTTTTAACATTTATTGGATTGAATGAAACCGGTATAGTTAAAATCGGCGTCCCCGGCGCTCCGGTACACGTGGGCAACTTTAAAGATCCGACTGTACTCCTGGGAATTGTTTCTTTTCTTCTGATCGGTATACTGATGATCAAAAAGGTAAACGGCGCAATACTTATCGGAATTATCGTAACCGCAGTTATCGGATTTATTTTTAAGATTTCTCCTTTGCCGGATCAAATTGTAAGTATGCCGCCGGATTTAAGTCCGGTACTTTTAAAACTCGATATAGCAGGTGTTTTTACATGGGGATTTATTTCAGTAGTACTTGTAGTTTTTGTAATGGATTTTGTAGATACTATGGGTACTTTACTTGGTCTCGGCTACAAAGCAAAGATGCTTGATGAAAACGGGAATCTTCCGGAAATTGAAAAACCGATGCTGAGCGACGCACTCGCTACTGTGGCAGGAGCGCTTCTCGGTACAACTACGACCGGCTCTTATATCGAATCTGCCACCGGGATCGAAGCGGGTGGAAAATCCGGATTAACTGCCGTAGTTACCGCTCTTCTCTTTTTAACAGCTCTCTTTTTCGCTCCTCTATTTGCTGCAATCCCCGCTTATGCCTACGGCTCCGCTCTTATAATAGTGGGACTGCTTATGATTGGCCCGGTATCAAATCTGAAGTTCGATGATCTTGCAGAAACGATTCCTGTATTTGTGACGATGACTCTGATGAGTTTTACATATAATCTGGGGATCGGGATGACTGCAGGATTTGTAATTTATCCTTTAACCATGCTTGTCGCAGGAAGAATAAAATCTGTTTCATCCGGAATGTGGGTCTTCTTTTTCTTCTCAATACTTTTTTACTTTTTTTATCCATACTAATTTCAAGGAATCAATATGAAGGACAAATTTTTAGCAGCGGCAATCGAAGAAGCGCGAAAAGGACTGAACGAGGGGGGAATTCCGATCGGTTCCGTTCTCGTTATTGACGGAGAAATAGTCGGACGCGGACATAACAGGCGCGTTCAAAAAGGGAGCGCAATTCTTCATGCGGAAATGGATTGCCTCGAGAGTGCCGGCCGGTTAACAGCAAAGGATTATCAGAGGGCGGTGCTCTATTCAACTCTTTCGCCCTGCGATATGTGCAGCGGCGCGGCTCTGCTTTATAAAATCCCCAGAATAGTTATTGGTGAAAACAAAACATTCAAAGGTCCTGAAGATTATGTAAGGTCCTGCGGTGTAGAACTCGAAATAGTAAACGATCATGAATGCATTAAGCTGATGGAGGATTTTATCCGGACAAATCCCGCATTGTGGAATGAGGATATAGGCATTTGAAAATAATTGAATCCGGAGGCATTATTTTTCATCATATAGTCATTAAAATAATTTGAAACGGAGAGAGTAAATGGCTACAAAAAAAGCGTTTGTAAAACAGGTTCAGGGTATTACATTTTCGGGAAAGACAGACTCCAATAACTGGGTGGTTATGGACGGCCCGGAGGAATTCGGCGGAAGCAATGCAGGCATACGACCAAAAGAATTGATCCTGCTTTCGTTGGCCGGATGCTCCGGAAGCGATGTTGCTGTAATCCTTAAAAAGAAAAAAATTGAATATGATGGCTTTGAAATGAATATTACAGCCGATGTTCAGGAGACTCATCCCCAGGTATATACAAAAATAAATCTTGAGTATGTTTTTTACGGCAAGGGGATTTCTAAAGAAGCTGTTGAGCGCGCTATTGAATTATCCCTGAAAACATACTGCAGTGTTACTGCCATGCTTCAGAAATCGGTTGAGATTACACACACATATCGGATTGAAGAAAAAAAGAATTAATAAATTCACGAACAATTTATAAGCTCTGTTTTCAATTTGAAGACAGGGTTTTTTTATTTTAGATGCTCACCGATCAGTTTTCGTCCGGTGTATCCCTCATTCACACTGTGAAAATACTCTATTTTATCCTCATCGCTCCGCCAGCAGAGCAATACTTCTTCACCGTTTATGATAGCGGGAAAGTCCACCAGGCCGAGCTGGAAATTCCAGTCCTTAAAGTAACAGCCGATCTCCTCAAGTTCGGCAAGGTAACCTTTAATATTCCCGGTTAACCTTACTATTTCGGGATCGTTTTCAATATTCGATGCCAGCGACGAGGAGATGCTTCTTATTAATGAAGCGTCATTTAGAATATCAATAACAATCTTTTTGACCAACGGAAGCGTCCTGTTAGCTTCTTCCGGAGTAAAATATTTTGTCTCGGTTTGCATAAAGTTCTTATTTATTAATGCTAAACAGGAGATTTCTTTAATAAATTCCATATAATCGGGAAATTTTTATTTAGAGAATCAAATGAAATATTACAAATTTTTTATAGGATTCCTGCATAATCCCGGTTAGAATCGGGGTGTCGCAAAAAATCACTTCATTTTTATTTTAACTATATCTATTTTAGCCCCGCATTGAATAAAAAAAACGGGAATATTAAATGAAAAAGAGAGCATTATTAGTTCTGTTTATAACACTTACTTTCACTATTTCGCAATTATTTGCCGGTAATCAGTTTACAGTAAAACCTGTAAAACCTGTTCCGGGTGAAAAAATAACCGTTACCTATAATCCGGAGAATACACCATTAAAAGATTCAAAATCGATCACAATGATAGCCTGCCCCTATGGTAAATTTATTGACGGCAAAGAAGAAATAATAATGAAAAAGAACGGCGCAAACTGGGAGGCTCAGTTCGCGGTGAGCGATACTTCGTACGGCGTCTTTATTATTTTCGAAGGAGATGAAAACAAAGATACAAATAATAAGAATGGTTACGTGATTCATTTATTTGGAAAGGACGGTAAGGAATTGCCGGGCACCTACGCCGGACTGGGCGGTGCATTCGGGTCCTGGCTCTCCATTCTCGATCTTGATACTGATCAGGAAGCAGCTTATAAACTCTTTAAAAAAGAATTTTCAGTAAATCCGGATCAGAAGAAAGATTTTTTAAGCAACTACCTCGCTACTGTTAACAGTGTTGAAAAAGAGAAGGGAAAAGAAACTATTCTTTCGGAGCTGAAGTCTCTTGCCCAAAAAGATAATCTATCAGAAGGAGACTTGAGTCTTTTGATCAGCTGGTTCGACAGATTGAAAGAAACAGAAGAGTCGGCCAAATATAAATCGATTGTAAACGAGAAATATCCTAATGGAAATTATTCGCAGATGCAGAAGTTTTTAGCTCTTAGACAGATTAAAGATGCAGAAGAGAAAATGAAATCCTTTAACGATTTTCTTAATGCATATCCAAACTCAGTTTACAAGATGAATATTCATTCGGAGATTTTGCGCAATTATATCCAGACCGGTAAATATTCCGAAGCTAAAACTTTTCTGACCGAGAAATTTACAGGCGCAACCGCCTCCCAATATAATTCATTAGCCTGGTCGATGTTTGAAAAAAATGCCGATCTTAATCTTGCTCTTGATATAGCTGGTAAAGGTGTTGCCGTTGGAAGAGAACAACTGGTGAAACCGGCTCAACCGAAACCGGCTTATTATACCGCAAAGGAATGGGAAAAATACGGCAGGAACTCTCTCGGAATGGTACTCGATACATACGGTATGATCCAGGATAAGCTCGGCAAAAAAGATGAAGCTCTCAAATCTCTCGAAGAAGCTGCAGAATTATCCGGTTTTGAAAATCCGGAATTAAATGAAAACTATTCCAGGTTATTGGTTGAATCTAAAAATTATCAAAAAGCAAAAACTGAAATCGAAAAATATATTTCAGACGGATTCAGCACTCCGGCGATGAAAGATCTTCTTAAAACCGCCTTCATTCAAACCGGAGGTTCCGAAAACGGCTTTGCCGGTTATTATCAGAAATTTGAAGATGCTGCAAAAGAAAAAATTATTGCAAAACTAAAAAAAGACCTTATAGATGAACCGGCGCCTCAATTCTCGCTTGTTGATCTTAACGGTAAAAAAGTCTCGCTCGCCGATTTTAAAGGAAAGGTTGTTATTGTTGACTTCTGGGCTACATGGTGCGGTCCGTGCCTGGCCTCATTCCCCGGTATGAAACTGGCCGTAGAAAAATACGAATCAACTGGAAAAGCCAAATTCCTTTTCCTCAATACATGGGAAAATGTTGAAGATAAGGTTAAGAATGCCGGCGATTTTATCTCTAAGAATAATTACCCTTTCCATGTCCTGATGGATGATAAAAATGAAGTTGTCTCCGCATTTAAAGTTTCCGGAATCCCCACCAAATTCATTATTGACGGGAAAGGAAATATCCGCTTTAAAAGTGTTGGATTTGGCGGAAATACAGATGAAATGGTTGAAGAAATCGGCATAATGATCTCAATGATTGAATAGTAAATATCATTCCTCTGCACCCTAAATCCGGGTGCAGAGGTTTTTCAACTTAAAACCGGTCACACCCGGTTCAATTCCGGTTTACAATCTTGCCTATTAATGCTAATTTGACAACACAAATTTTACTATTTTTGGAGAAATCATGGCAGTAATTCACCCCTTTAAAGCAGTTAGACCTCATGAAAAAGTTGCTCATCTTGTAGCAAGCGTTCCTTATGATGTGGTTAACAAAGAAGAAGCGGCAGCTCAGGCAAAAGGAAATCCTTTAAGTCTTCTGCGCGTTACCCGCTCTGAAATTGAAATGAGCCCTGATGTTAATGTCTATTCTAATGAAGTTTATTTGAAAGCAAAAGAAAATTTTGAACGTTTAAGAGTTGAAGCTCCCTTAATTCAGGACGACGTACCGAACCTTTATATCTATAAACTTACTATGGTAACTCATTCCCAGGTCGGAATTGCGGCAACATTTTCTGTTGATGATTATAATAATGATGTTATTAAAAAACACGAGAAGACACGTAAAGTAAAAGAGGATGATAGGACTAATCACATCATTACAACAGGTGCACAGACCGGCCCGGTTTTTTTAACCTATAAAGGAATTGAGGCTGTTAATAAAATTGTTTCTGATTCAATGAGTAAAACCTCCCCGATCTATGATTTTACCGCTGCCGACGGAATCAAACATCAGATTTGGGTTTTAAATCAGGATTCGTTAAAAACTATTGTAAAAGAGATTGCTGCTGTAAAAAATCTTTACATTGCGGACGGTCATCACCGTGCTGCAAGCGCGAGCAGAACTCAAAAAGCAAAAAAGGACCAGAATCCTGATCACAATGGAACCGAGGAATATAATTTTTTTCTCGCTGTTCTTTTCCCGGCAGAACAGCTCAGAATTATGCCTTATAACAGAGTAGTTCACGATCTTAAAGGTATGGATACTGCTCGGTTTCTTGACAATGTAAAGTCCAATTTTTCAGTTGAGCCCGTGGAATCTCCTGATCCGCCTTCTACAAAGTCGATTGTAATGTATATTGATAAAAAATGGTATCTGTTGAAGCCGAATCAGAATGTAAAACACGCTCAGTCGGTGGGCGATAATCTCGATGTAAGCATTTTACAGAATTATCTTCTTCATCCGGTATTAGGAATTGAAGATCCCCGTACCGATAACCGGATCGATTTCATTGGCGGTATCAGAGGTACCGAAGAATTGGTGAAACTCGTTGATACAGGAAAAGCGGCAGTTGCTTTTTCTATGTATCCGGTATCGGTAGACGACCTGATCAGAATATCGGATGCCGGCGAAACAATGCCTCCTAAATCAACCTGGTTTGAACCGAAATTAAGAGATGGTTTGTTAATACATACAATTTAATATATGTGTTAATCGGCTTGCAATTTTCAACCGATCGACACGAGTAAAAACAAATGGAGATAAACATGGAAAAACGTATTTATAATCTAAGTGCCGGACCGGCTATTTTACCAGAAGAGGTATTGCTTGAAGCTCAGAAGGATCTCTATTCCTATAAGGGAAGCGGTATGAGTGTTATGGAAATGAGTCACCGTGGAAAAATATTTGATGGTATTATCAAAGAGGCTGATGCTGATCTGAGGAAGCTCCTTAATATCGGTGATAACTACGCAGTTCTTTTTCTGCAGGGTGGTGCAACGCTGCAATTTTCTATGGTACCGCTTAATCTGATGCCCCCAAAAAACAAAGCTGATTATATAGTAACAGGCTCCTGGGCAAAAAAATCTGTTAAAGAAGCTAAGAGAGTAGGAACGGTTAATATTGCCGCAACAACTGAAAGCGAAAACTTTGTCCGGATCCCGAAGCAAACCGAATTAAAACTCGATGCTGATGCTTCTTATGTTCACTTTACTTCTAATAATACGATATATGGAACGCAATGGAAAACCGAACCGGTTGCAGGTAATGTACCGCTGGTGTGCGATGCTTCGTCGGATTTCCTCCATAAAATGCTTGATATTAATAAGTACGGATTGATCTATGCCGGTGCGCAGAAAAATATCGGCCCTTCCGGAGTTACAGTTGTCATTATCCGTAAAGATCTTCTTGAAAGATCATCAGACTCACTCCACACATATATGAACTATAAAATTCATGTTGAAAACGATTCGATGTATAATACGCCAACTACATTCGGAATTTACATTGCTGGACTCGTATTCAAGTGGCTGTTAAATATGGGCGGACTTGATGCTATGTATAAGCTCAATCTTGAAAAAGCGAATGTACTTTATAATGCAATTGACGGAAGCGGCGGATACTATAAAGGTACAACCGCAGTTGAAGACCGGTCGCTTATGAATGTTACTTACAGACTTCCGAATGAAGAACTTGAAAAGAAATTTATTGATGAAGCCAAGAAGAAAGGATTTGAAGGATTGAAAGGACATAGAAGTGTCGGCGGTATCCGGGCATCGATCTATAACGCATTCCCGAAAAAGGGCGTTGAAGATCTCGCTGCCTTTATGCAGGAATTTAAAAAAAATAATTAATTGAAGAATGAAAAGTAATATTATGATTTCACGTACGGGTCGGATTTTTCCGGCCCTTTTAATAATACTGATCCTTGCGGCCTGTTCAGGCAAAGAGGAAAAACTCGAGCTTTTTTCGCCCGAAGCATTTACCTATTCTATGGAAGACGGATGGGAATTGAACGCCTCCTGCAGGGTAAAAGGATTCACCCAGAATGAATCCGGCGGGGAATATTCAGTTAAACTCTCCTATACAATTGATATTGTTACAGCAGACGGAAAACGTCTGGAGGGAATTTCGGAAGGTTTGATTGATCAGAAATCCAAAGAAAAATTTACAGACCTTCCTGTTGAAATCCAGATTCAGTTCGATTCTTCCTACCGGCCGGGTAAGTACAAAATAATATTTAATCTGACCGATGATTTTTCGCAGAAAAATGTATCAATGGAAAAAGAATTTGATGTGGAAGAGAACTAATTAAACGGGCTTGAATGTTCAAGCCCGTTTATAATTCTGATTTTATTCAAGCGAACCGATCTCTTTTTCCACCTCATCTAAAATTTCACAGCTCTTAACAACCTCTTTCATTTTTGTATGATCCGGATACAATGGCCTGTCAACATCAAGATGCGCGACGTGTCTTCTAACGACTTCTCTCGCTTTTGTTACGCCTTTACCGTTTGTGAAATTTCTAAAATCGAGCGCTTGTGCAGCAGCAATAAATTCAATTCCTAAAACTCCATAGGCGTTATCTAATATCTGCGCATTTTTAATTGCAGTGTTCATACCCATCGAAACAAAGTCCTCCTGATCTGCTGCGGCTGGTATGGACTGAATTGATGCCGGCATCGAAAGAATTCTTTGTTCTGCAATTAAAGTATCTGCAGTATACTGACTGAGCATTAATCCTGAAAACATTCCCGCTCCCTTGGTTAAAAATTCGGGAAGGCCGATACTGAGAGCAGGATTAAGAAGCCTGTTTAATCTTCTCTCCGATAATACACTCACCATAGTAACAGCGGCGCCAATCATATCCATCGGCAGTGAAACTGGTGTCCCCTGAAAATTAGCACCTGTAAGAGTGATCTTGTACTCCGGCATGAAAATGGGATTGTCGCCAACTCCGTTCAATTCAATTTCAACCTGTTCTTTTGCCCATTTTACTGCATCGTGGGCGGCCCCGATAACCTGAGGGCTTGAACGCATTGAGTAGGCATCCTGAACTTTGGTTTTAAGTTTTCCGGTTTGAAGATCGCTTCCCATAATAGATTTCAATATTGATTTCGCGCTACGGACAGCGCCAGTAAATCCTCTAACCTGATGAAGTCTTGTGTCATAAGGTTTTAAGTTTGCAAACAGCGCTTCGAGTGTCATTGCGCATGCAATCTCCGCCTGCTTTAACCAGCGGTTAATATCGTAAAGGTGAATTGCGCTCATTGCCGTGAGCAAATTTGAGCCGTTGATTGTCCCAAGGCCGTCGCGTGCCTGAAGCCCTGGAATTTTTATTCCGGCTTTCTCAAAAGCTGTTTTACCCTGCAGGCGTTCTCCTTTATAGTATGCTTCGCCTTCACCCATCATAAGAAGAGCAATCTGGCTCATCGGTGCAAGGTCGCCGCAGGCACCAACTGAACCTTTCTGACAGACAACCGGAGTAACACTTTTGTTTAGCATTTCAACCAGAGTAAGTGTGATTTCCGGACGGATTCCGCTCATCCCGTGGGCATGGACATTAATACGCCCGGCCATTGCGCCGCGGACGTATTCAACCGGAGCCGGATCGCCGATCCCCGCTGCATGATTATAGATCAGATATTTCTGAAATTCTTTTACCTGATCGTCGTTCAATACTACTTCCGAAAATTCACCGATTCCGGTATTTACACCATACATTATTTCACGAGCTTTAACTTTTTCTTCGAGCATAGACCTGCATGTTTTGATTCTCTCAAGTGCGTCGGGAGCTAATTCAACTTTTTCATTGTAGCGGGCAATTGCCGTAAGTTTTTCCACCGTCAGGTTTGAACCGTTGAGGACAATAGACATGATTTTCTCCAATGGTTGATATTTTGTAAAGGCAACTTAAGAATTTGATAAGAAAATGCATAAGTAATTTGAATTTACCGGCAGGTTTACTCTTTATGATAATTATAATAATTTTATTGTATAGAACGGAGTGAAAAACAACAAACTATATGAATAGGTAATATGAGCCTTTATACAATCGTATTTATTCTTGTCTCTATTTTGCTTCTGGCCGGACTGGCATTGTTCGGATTGTTGATAAGTAAACTGGATAAGTGGATTGACCGCAGGGAACGGCTCGGCAAAGAAAGTATTTATAAAAATAAATCCGATAAAACAGAAAAAAATATGCAATGACGGCTTATTTCAAATCAACAACCTTTTCAACACTTTTCTGAATCCTTCCGCTTTTTAATAAATCTATAATTCTGTCAAGATCGTTTTTTAAAATTCTATCCCTCTCAAGTGTCGGAATCTCTTTTCTTATTGTGTCATATGCTGCTCCTGTTCCAATACCGCACTTCAACGGTTTTAAGAAATCGATTCCCTGACACGCTAGAAGCATTTCAATAGCGATCACGGTTTGAACATTTCTAAGAATCTGAAAACATTTCCGGGCAGAGATAGATCCCATCGAATTGAGATCCTCCTTTCCGGCTGATGTTGGAATTGAATCTACGCTGGCTGGATGCGATAATACTTTGTTCTCCGATACAAGCGCCGCGGCAGTATATTGCGCAATCATGTAACCGGAATTAAGTCCCCCTTCCTTCGCAAGAAACTTCGGCAGTTTTTCGGATGTGCCGTTTGTAAGCCGGTCAATTCTTCTTTCAGAGATATCCGCAAGCTCTGAAAGTGCGATAGCCATAAAATCCAGCGGGAGAGCCAGCGGCTGCCCGTGGAAGTTTCCTCCGCTTATGTAATCCTTATCCTCAGGGAAAATAATCGGATTATCGTTAACCGAATTGATTTCAATTTCAATACGTGAACAGATGTATTCTATTGCATCCCTGGATGCACCGTGAACCTGCGGAATACAGCGTATGGAGTAGGAGTCCTGTACACGCGGATCGTCCTGTAAGTGAGAAGCGCGGATCTCACTCTTTTTAATCAGTTCAAGAATATTGCGTGCAGATGCTAATTGACCCGGATAGGGCCTTAGAGAATGTACACGTTTATCGAATGCACGGTCTGTGGAACGCAAAGCTTCATGCGACAAAGCCCCCGCAATATCTGCAAGCCTGGTTAATTTTTTTGCTTCAATGCAGATGAATGCGCCGAATGCGGCCATCATCTGAGTGCCGTTGATGAGAGCCAGACCTTCCTTGGCCATAAGGCGTACCGGATTAAGTCCGGATTTTTTTAAAGCGGATTTTGCAGATACTATTTTTGTGTTGACAGATTCCGTATTGGCAACATTACCAATCAACTGTACCTTTCCTTTACCGATCATTGCCAGAACAAGATGAGACAACGGTGCGAGATCACCGCTTGCGCCAACCGATCCCTGAGATGGGATTACCGGAATGATATTGTTATTCATCATATCGATAAGCAGCTGGAGTGTTTCGAGCCGAATCCCCGAGTAACCGCTTGCAAGTGCGTTTGCACGTAAAAGCATCATAAGTTTTACAATGAACGGCGGAAGATTTTCGCCGACACCGGCAGTGTGACTTACGATCAGATTTTCCTGAAGCTGTTCAATATCTTTCTTTGGGATGCGGACGCTTGAGAATCCTCCGAAGCCTGTTGTAACGCCGTAAATTGTTTTGCTGCTCTCAATCCATTCATCAATAAGCTTTCGTGCCTTTTGTACTTTCACCCTGGATCCGGGAGATAATTCAACTATCGGATTTTCATTAAGAAAGAATTCTATTTTTTCCAAGGATAGCGATTTCCCGTCAATTATCAGTTTCATGCAGATCATTCCTCTTTATTGTTATGTTTCCGCAAATACGAAAAAATGTTTTAGAATATTTATTACCGGATTATGAAGTCACTGAACCGGAAATAATTGTACCCGTTTATTACACTTTTTGCATCTGCGAATTCGCGCTCACATCAATCAAACTAATTATTTAAATGCTATCCAGGTTCCACCGGCAGCATTTACTTTTGTGTTTCCCCATACCACTACTTTCAAAACAAATCCGTCTCGAGATACTCCCGTTGCCTCAACAGCAATTTTTAATCCCCGGGATTCAAGAGTCTGATTTACCTTTGAATTAGCTTCAACTTCGAATTTATCTCCCTGTAAATCGATGAGACTTAACGAAACCAGAACAGTCGGTTTTTCCTGGTAGGGTTTTTCAAAATTGATTTCAATTACCGTTTCGCGTTTACCTTCGTTTGCATTCAGGTTAAAATTCTTTGTAGACTTATCAACAAAGAAAGTACCGCCCTGAACCTGTGCTGTTATGGTGCTTGAAAATGAGAAGACAAGACCTAATAAAAGAAATAATAATTTACTTTTCATTTCGAACTCCTTTTTTGTTTTCTATTAATTTCTTGATAATGTTATGATTTTCGGCACCCGCACGATAATTTATCAAAACATATTCTTCGTCATATTCGGCATTAATAACTTCCGCAAGATTATAAATCCGCGAAATAATTGCCGAATCCTGCTGATTGATTTTTATTTTATGCGTTACAAAGTTCTTTTCATATAAGCTTATTAACGATTCTGTGAGTTTCCCGATCCCGATGCCCCTTTCTGCTGATATAAAGAGCGAGCCCGGGTAATGGGCGGACAATAATTCAAGCTTATGCCTCTCATTAAATAAATCTATTTTGTTAAAGATCTTAAGCTGCGGTTTGTTTTCGCTCTTAAGCTCCTTAAGAGTTTCTTCCACTACTCTAATATGATCCTCGTAAAATTCATGCGATGCATCTATTACGTGCAGGATCAGATCCGCATCTTTTACCACATTTAATGTGCTTTTAAATGAAGCCACCAGGTTATGCGGCAGCTTTCTTATGAATCCGACGGTATCGCTGAGAAGAATTTTTTTATTCTTCTCCACCTCAAAAACTCTTGTTGTAGAATCCAGTGTCGCAAAAAGTTTATCCTCAGCTAGAACCCCGGCGTTTGTCAGCCGATTTAGCAGAGTGGACTTTCCTGCATTGGTATATCCTACAAGGGTGGCATTAATAAGATTTTTACGGGACGCGCTCTTGGTTATCTGCTGTGCTTCTATCTTTTTAAGATTCTCTTTCAGTTTGCTAATTCGTGTTCTAATCATCCGCCTGTCGGTTTCAATCTGGGTTTCGCCGGGGCCTTTAGTTCCGATACCGCCGTATTGTTTGGAAAGGTGGGTCCATGCTCTTGTAAGCCGTGGAAGCATGTACTGAAGCTGGGCAAGTTCAACCTGAGTCTTGGCTTCGCGTGTCTTTGCATGGGATGCAAATATATCAAGTATTAATCCGCTCCGGTCTAGTACTTTACGCTCGAACAGTTTTTCGAGGTTACGCACCTGTGTCGGATTGAGATCATCATCAAAAATGGCAAGCTGAATATTGTTCAATTCAATAAGCTGCGCAATCTCTTCAGCTTTGCCTTTGCCAATAAAAAATGCCGGATCAGGATTGTTCCTCTCCTGCAATATTTTAAATACTGTTTCGGCGCCGGCAGTATCGGTTAGAAGTTCAAGCTCTTCAAGATGTTCCTCTGCCTGATTTCTTGAAAAATTTCCTGTTGAAAGAGCAATAAGCACCGCTCTTTCTTTCGGACGGTTCTTTAATTCGATTATAGTAGGTTTCATTCACTCCCGGAAAAAAGGTTCTGTAAAATTAACTTAAATAAATTAATTCAGTGCTCCCATTTCTTTTTTCGCACTTCTTGCTACAAACATTTCGAGAAGTGCTAGTAACAGGGCGGCTATTATAAAATATTGCCACAATTCGTCACCGAATCTCTCACTGTTTACCTGTTCAATTATATCACCTTTACTGTTCAGCGATGTTGCTTCGAATTCATATCCTGTCTTTCTAAGAAAATCATTAAGATCCGATAGAGAAGAATATTCAGAAATGGATTCCATCGGGTCATGATTTACCGCAAAGTGATCAAGCAGTTTGTTGCCGGAATAGAATCTGTAAATCCCGATTAGATTTGTCTTCAAATACCGGAAATAGTTTTTTCCAGAAAGAGAATCGGTATTGATATATTCAATTAATCCGTCGGGCTTTATAACCTTTATCTGATTAAAAGAAGCGCCCCTGATATTTACAGGGAGTTCATCGCCTGCAAGAATCTGATGTTCACCTTTGGAACCGGAGGAAAGGTACATAATCGATTTATTAATAAGTGTTGGGAAGAGTGATTTTATCGGAAAGTTACTCCAACTCAGGACGGGAGAGATATTATAGACAAGAATTTTTCCGTTGCCGGAATTATATTCGCAAAGAAATGACGATCTGTCGAACATCGAGATTATACTGATGCCGCCGGGATTTGTTTTTAAGTAATAATAAATATCGGGGGATTCGATTCTGGTATTGCCTGATTCTTCGAAGAGATCTGTAAAAAGGGGATGATTCAAATCGACCCGGTCGAACTGATTGATTATTTCCGCTGAGTTTAACTTGCCCATAAAATATTCGGGAATGGGAATGTTTAACTTTTTGAAAAAGGATTGAATTGACGAAAGACTTTCTCCGCTGCCGGGAAAAAAAAGTATTCCTCCTCCGTCATTCAGATAATCGTTAAGCAATTTTACCGGTTCCCCGTCAACCGATCCGACAATAATAACAGCGTCGAAATTTTTTAGCTGATATGCGGATAAATTTCCGACTCCCGCTTCCGTTAACTTTAAAGATGAAGAAGATTGACTTGATAACGCAAGCTTAACAAAACGGGTATCCTCAATATCTTTGTATAGTATAAGAAGCTTAATTTTATCCGGAATATAGAAATTAAGAAATCGCTGGTTGTCACCGTTAATATCGTCGTCTTCAATTTCTACGGATACCGAAATTACTCCCGTGTCCGATAATGTCGTTTCGAAATAGAATTCTTTGGATTCTCGAGGGATTAGAGAGACACTCTGCTGTGCGCTTCTCTTTCCGTTGATTAACAGGGAGGCAACCTGGCTTACTCTCTCGCCGGAATAATTTGTAATGGTTGAATAGAACCCGACCTTTTTGCCCTTCTCAAAAATTTGATTGCCGGATTTTATTTTGTCAACACCCGAATTGTTTAAGGATCTATTTCCCATATCAATTAAAAAAATCCGTGAGCCGTTAAGAAGCTGAGGAAGATAAGATATTTCGTTTTCATTACTGAAGATAGATCCCTTCTGCAGATCCGTGAAAATGTAAATTTCTTTGTTGATATTATGCGAATCGTACAGGATTCTGCCGGCTTTTATTAATACTTCATTCAACGTGCCGCGTGTATTCAGGATTCTTACCGCTTCAATCTCACTTTTTATCAGTTCAAGATTGGTCTTTGGTGTAACGGTCAGATCCTGATCCGATACGAACGGTATTACTGTAATCTCGTCACCAATCTGAAAACCGTTAACTAATTTTAAAGCCGCCTGTTTAACCTTGTTAAAATAAGAGCCCTCGTTAAAAACCACCGACATACTGAATGTATTATCAACTATAAAGACCGCCGAAGTTGCAGCGGCGGAAGATCCCGATCCAATTCCTGTGGCCGCAGGTCTTGCGAATCCAAGTACAATAAATACAATTATTAAAACGCGCAGCAGCAGAAGAAGCCATTGTTTCAGTTTAATTCTCCTGACTTTTGTCTTCTGAAGTTCTTTTAAAAAATTTAAAGTGCTGAATTCAATTTTTTTTAACTTCCGAAGATTCATGAAGTGAAGAAGAATTGGAATTGATGCTGCAATTAACCCGAATAAAATAGCTGGATTTAAAAATGTCATTCTTTTATCCCTAACATCCTTCCCTGTATATAAAATGAATAACCAACCGTACCGCGAAAAGAATATCCGATTATTTTACTAAGGAGTTGTAAATATCAATCAGCTTTTTTGTAAAAACCTTTATGTCGAAATGCGCGACAGCTCTTTTTCGTGCGGCAATTCCAAACCTTAATCGCAAACCGTCATCAATTATCAGCCGTTCTATTTTAACGGCTAAATCCTTCCAATTCATTTTTTCAAAGAGGAGGGAGGTTTCCCCGTCCACCGCTATATCGAGTACACCGTCGGAATTGGAGCAGACGGATGGTTTCCCCATGCTTAGCGCCTCGGCAAGTGCGATTCCGAATGCCTCGGCGTGCGACGGGAACACAAAAATATCCAGTGCGGCCAGCACATTTGGAGTATCTTTTCGGTATCCTGTAAATATTATCCTGTCAAGCAGACCTTTTGCTGATGCTAGCATTTTTATATCCGCAGCATATTTATCCTCGCCCTTACTTGGTTCACCGATTATCATGAATCTTATATTATTATGCTTTTGCAATAGTAATTCTGCGGCATGGATAAATTCTTCATGACCTTTACCCGGGCTGAACCTTGCCATCATTCCAATCAGTATTTCATTATAGCCAATTTTGAATTCGCTACGGACAGAATTTTTATCGACTGTTTCCGGATTAAAAATTTCTGTATCGATTGAATTGTGAAGGAGAATTATTTTTTCGGCTGTTAACGGGGTTGTATCAACCAGGTTTTTTGCAATAACCCTGCTGATGGCAAGAGCGAAATCGAGACGTTTATAAATCCAACTGTGCAGGAAATCTTTTTTAATTATATATGATCCCATCTGCTTGGTAAGCAAAAGCGGGATTTTTAATGAAGCAAGTTTCAACGCAGGTACAATTAACCAGAGATCCTTTGATGCCTGGCTGTGAATAACATCATATCTGTTTCTTTTTAACAGTCTCGAAATTTTAATCTGCTCTACAGGATTAAAATAATTTTTAAATGCAGATGTATAGACGGTTATCTTTTCGTTAACCGCTTCCTGATAAACCCGGGAACCCGGGTAACAAAGAATATCGGCCTGAATTCCGTTCATTGTTAATTGCCGCGCTGTCTGAATCGTATACATTTCCAGACCGCCCCAGCTTCGGGAAAGACATGTAAGAAGAACTTTCATGAATAAATCTTTTGAATTTTTGCACCGTTGAAATAATGAATCAGTATCTCGTCGAAGCCGTATCCTTTTTCACCCATTACCGCGGCTCCAATCTGGCAGAGCCCTACTCCGTGTCCCCACCCGGCGCCATGAAGTACGAACTTACCGGGAACCTTCCCATTCAGATCATGCCTGGTAACGTAAAACGCGGAACTGTAAAGATGAGATTTTGAAAGAACTCTTCGTATTTCGAGTTCTTTGCCTATTATCAGTTCTTTTTTATCGCCTGAGATCTGCAGGCGTGTAATCCTTCCGGAGTAACCGCGCTGCAATGGCGTAAGATCAATAATGTTTCCGAAATCAATACCGCTTTTGGAACGGATAATTTCCGCAAGGTCTTCCTGTATGTATTCAACCGTCCATCTAAAAAAATTATTTGTAGGCCTGTCGAAATCGACCATGATCTGAGATAGAATTCTTGGATCGTTTGTATTGCAGTAGGCATGCGGATTATTTTTTATCCACTTCTCGGCAAGCATGTTGTTGGTAAGGTCGTAATCGATCCCGTCGATCTCAAATTTATAATCGACAACTGGAGAGAGGTAATGATGCTTAACCGGTTCCCAGACATTTTCAAAAGATTCTGTCATACCTCCGCAGCACTTTGAATAACGGGTGTCGCATATTTTATTATCGTAAACAAGAACAAGTCCGCGCGTGGCTTCGATAGCGTTGAGTGCATTATCGTTTATAATTTTTGTGACACCCTGGTATCTCTGGCAGTGGTCGTCTGCACAAAGATCGAAATGGGAATGATCCTCGCGGTCGTACCATCTCGTTATTTCCGAATCTGTAAGAATCTCATTCACGGATTTTTTCTTTTTGCTCTGTTTCTTTTTATCGAGTTGGGCAAGGAGCCATCCTCGCGATACTATAGCGTGAGCTTTTAACAATTCAAGAGAACTGTTCGGACTCATTTCCGAGGAAATTACGCTTATCAGGTATTCTTCGATCGGAATTATATTTATTCCGGTTACATTATTTTTTTCTTTAATCAGTTTTAACCTGCCGCGGAATCTCTGGTTTTCTTTCTTCTCCCAGTGAAACTGCTTCCCGATAGTAACATCTCTTAATAAAAACGATTCGGTCTCAATATCGTTAGGCGAAAAGACAATTTCATTTGACGAATAAACTTCCTTGTTCTCCTGGAGAATTGAGATTTTTCCACCTTCAAGTTTTGCAGAATAGCGGCCGCTATAGCGTTTTTCCGATTCCGTTAAAGTGAAATCGCCGTACAATTCAAAATTGATCTGCCGGCCGGATAAAATTCCGATATCGATATTTGGTTCAGTCATTGATTAATGGGACCCGAATTTTGGTTATAAATATAGCAATGCTTCGAATAATTAGATAGGTAGAATACCCCCGTTTCCCCTTAAAATCTGGATTTACACGAATTTTTACTCTTAAAGGGATTTGCTATCTTTGTTCCCCAAAATGAAAGAACTTTTTAATGAATGATTATAGGGTATTACTTTTTTATAAATATGTTGACTTCCCGAATCCGGAAAAGTTTATGGAAGATCATATAGTTTTCTGTAAGGCAAATGATATTCTGGGAAGAGTCTGGATTTCCAGCGAAGGGATTAATGCAACTGTATCCGGCACGCTGGAAAATATCGAAAAGTATAAATCGGAAATCAGAAGATACATAGAGTTCTCAGATATCTGGTTTAAAGATGATGGAGCCGACGGCCACGCTTTCCGGAAAATTCACGTGAGGATTAAGAAGGAAATTGTGAACGCCAGTTTCGGTAAAGTAGATCTTTCAAAAACGGGGAAGAGACTGAAACCCGATCAGTTAAATCGTTTTTATGAAGAAGGAAAGGACTTCGTTATTGTAGATGCAAGAAATAACTACGAGAGTAATATCGGTAGATTCAAGAACGCGATCACTCCTGATATGGAGACATTCCGCGACTGGCCTTCTATAACCGAGAAGCTGGCCGATTACAGGGATAAGACAGTTGTTACATATTGTACGGGCGGAATCAGGTGCGAAAAAGCTTCTGCTTATCTGGTAGAAAATGGATTTAAAGATGTTTATCAGATGGACGGAGGAATCTGGAATTATATCAATCAGTTTCCGGATAAGTACTGGGAAGGTTCTGTTTTTGTTTTTGATGAAAGAAGAATTGTATCACCCAATACAATTGAGGAGATTAAACACATCGGCAGCTGCTATTACTGCGGAAAGCCCTCATCATATTATATTAATTGCCATAATCAGAATTGCGATAAGATGCTAATTACCTGCCAGGATTGTAAGGTTGAAAATGATTATTGCTGTTCGGATGAATGCAGGAAATCTGACAATAGAAGAAATAAAGTGCACGGATAGATATTGCCGCCGCCGCAACTTTAGATTTTTCAGTTCCAACGCCTGAGAATTACTGTTTCTTAAGAAGCTCTTTCAATTTGTTCTCAATTAATCCCGATTTTGCTTTTTCCAGGCGCTCTGATAATTCTTTCTTCTTTGCTTCAACAATCCCCATCTGACTGTTGATAATCTGACGGTACAGATCGATCTGTTCATTCACTTCGGAAATCTTAGCATTGTAGAATTTTTCAAATTCACCGCGCTTCCCGGCTATAAAAGAATCGAACCGTGCCTTAAGCTGGTTTTGTAGCTTTATCAATTCCTCGCCAACAACTTCTTTCAGGCGCTTTGCTATCTGGTCGTCGAGGTCGGTCGCAAGTGCGGCATCAACAGATTTTCCCGTGTTCCACATTCTTATATTTACGTTAAAATCTTTTACCCGTTCGAGGACCTGTCGGACAATACTCTCAAAAATATTTTTAGGTTCTGTATCAAACTGAAGTGTGAAGCCCGAGAGCTTAAACCCGGCGCTTATGTCAAATGTATTTCCTGGAAGTGATATGTTGATTTTAGAATCCAGTAGCGCGTCCTTTACATTTGTAGGAAGAAAGTCGCTCTTGCCCAGACTGAACTGCCCGGTCGGCACACCGTTAAGAGTTGCAGAATATTCATCGTACGGAATTTCTTTGCGGCGGTCTATACGGCCGGTGATATTAATAGATCTATGATTTGTAAGAAATCCTTCAAGGTTAACGGTTGTTGGAAGTCCGGTAATCTGCTGATTATCAGAAATATTTTTTACAGTTCCGCTTCCGGAAAATAGTCCGCTTCCTTTTTTACCCCCCTTAACAATTATCTGTTTAATCCAGAAATCAGGATAGGAATCCGGAGAAGGGAATTTAATATTCTGCCCTTCGAATCTTGGAGTTTTCTGGAATTCTGGTTCGGGCTGATACTTCTTTATACTCAAACGCGCAACATCGGCATATCCGAGATAGCTTTGAACTCTCTTATACATTTCATTGCCGACGAGGAGCTGCGCAATGCTAGGTGTGTTTATGCTTGGCAGCCGCGCCATATTCTTAAGATTCTGATAATCCCTTTTTACATAATCGTCAACCGAATCTACCGATGCAACAAGCATACTTATATCGCCGTTTATCGACTGGTATCTCTTTTCAAAAGTGTTTTTCAAATCGCTGATAGATTTAATTGAATTGTCGGCTATCAGAATAGCATTAGTTATATTCTGAACATTGTTAAGCTGTGCCGGATCAATCGATTTTATTTTCTGTTCAATTTCAGAAATCTTGTTCTTTCCTTCTTCAAATTCCGATAGAGTTCCCTGCCAATGTCCGGAAATTTTTAACGTCTGTTTACGGATTGAATCTAGTTTTGCTACGGTCTGGATATCTAGAATTCTTATCAGGCTATCGGGATTGAAATTGCCCTTTAATTCAGCAATGTCGAAAATGGGTGTAGTTTCTTTGATCTGATTGATGAAGTTCTCAGCGCTCTTCCTGAAAGTCTGTTCGGCTGTTAAAAGAGTCGACTTTTTCCTTTCGTTCTCCGGCAGTTCACCGCTGGCTTCCCTTTTCGTTCCTATTTCGAGACCGTACACTTCAACTGTTTCTATTACGTATTTTTTTCTTAACAGCTGATTAAAATCCATTGCGAACTTAACATTTCCGGTTTCGAACAGGTTTGTCCAAGGATTGTAAGGATTGGCAACCTCAATCTTTGTCCACTCAACCCCGGGGGGAAAAAAATTCAGTGACAAGTCGTCAATCTCAACTCTGGCGCCGAAAATAGTTTCTCCGGCATCTTCAATTTCCGACTCAATCCATTTATCGAGGAACAGATAACCGGCGAGCAGAATGAGAAGGAGAGGTACTAATAAGAAGTAAATAAAATTTTTTCTCATTGCATACCTCCTAAGTCACGAATCCGGGTATACAATCTTATTAAAGAGCTCTGTTTTACAATCTGGTAGATTTTCCATTGTTGAATTTTTGAATAGAGATGTTTTCTGTACTGGATTACCAGATATTTCATGCCGAAGTAAACAGGGAAGGCAATAATAAGCGCACATAAAAAACTACCGATTACAACCGTGTTGTTGAAATTTGTGAGAGGCGCAACCGGCGCATTATAAAGTGATGTCCAGATGTTACTCAGCCATTCGGTTTGAGTTAAGATCTGAAAACCGATCCAGTGAAAAACAGGATCAAATATAAAAGCGATGATGCTGAATAATGTTAACGCAAGAAAGACTGCACCCAGGTTTACATTCAAGACAGCAACTATGATCCATATCAGCAATCCCTGAAGCGTAAAGAAAGGTGAAAGTCCGAGAATAGATCCAAGCGCAAATCCGCCCGCTATTTGAGCGGGTGTCTGACCATCCCTGAAAATTTTTAAGAAGTCCTTTAGGATTTTTAACCAGAACATAAATCTATTTCCATGATTCGGTTTAATTCATTAAATCTATTTTTCAGCCATTAATTGCAATTGCTTGTTCATTCGTAGTGATTCAAACCATTCGACCGCGCCAATTATTGCGGGAAGAACCGATGTTGCATGCGTCCCGCCGGGAATAGTAACAAGCTCTGCATTTGCGCCGACCGATCTGAAATAGTCTCTTGCGTTTAAAGAGTTTTCATACGGCACGTATTCATCGTTATCGCCGTGATAAAAACGGACCGGTGCCGTGGGAGTCCAGTTGAGCAGACTGTTCGATTCGAACGCAGCAAGAAGGGTTGATTCAGTTCCGTCTAAAAAACCGTCAATAAAGTTTTGATGAAAGAGCTGATCCAGATTCGGTGTAAGCTGAGCGCTGATTTCGGATGTTGAACGTGTTCCATCGAATAGAGACGGTATCCGTTCAGCGTATGGAGGTTTGAATATCTGATTGATCCGGTTCCATCCGTAGATTTTATCGTAAGCCGCAAAGAAGAATGCGAGGAATGAAGGTTGATTGTAGACCTTTTTTTGAATTATGGATCTGGCTGTCAGAGTCAGATCGAAGGCCCCGGCCATAGGAGCAGATGCAGCTACTGAAATTTCATTCCGGTAATTAATCTCAATCTCTTTATGTGCTGCAAGAGTAACGTATCCCCCTTCGGAATAGCCGGCTAGAAAAACCTGTCCGTTCAATTTTAAATTCGATCTCTGCGCGAAAGATCTTGCCGCTCTTATGAAATCGATAACTGTTTCGGCCGAGGATTTCTGGTGATGATAAGGATGAATTAAATTCGACACACCTAGTCCGAGGTAATCGGGTACCAGCGCATAATATCCGAGAGATGCTGCTATTAATCCATCCGGAGAAGCAAACGGATTTACACTGGCCACATTCGACCTCTTTGTCTGGGTGCCGTGATGCAGGCTAACGAGGGACATTATTTGTTTTCCTTTCGGAATAAAGAGAGCGGCCGATGCCTCAACAAGATTACCGTTCGGTTCCCTTGTGCGGTAGACAATTTTGTATACTTCAACATCGTATCTCAGTAAATCATCGAATTGAAGATTGCCGGCAAGGCCATTCAAAAACGCCTGAAGAAACGAAGTGCTGTATACACCCAGCGAAGAGGAGCTGATCAATTGTCCGCGCGATTCAATTTCGGGTTCAACCGGCTGTTCATCGCGGCATGAAACCGACAGGAATAAGATTATGGGAAGTATCAGCATTAAACGGGATTTTAAATTCAGGTAACTATTTATCATGTCAATAACTATTTACTTTTTTTTGTTTGATGTTCGGCTAAAAATTCATACAACCGTCCTGGTAAAAGACCCACAATATTTGTAAGCCATACCATCGGCCGGGGGAATTGAATTATACGTTTCCCTTTTTTAATTCCCTCAATTATGATCTCTGCGGTTTTTTCGGCTTTCAGAAGAAAGGGCATATGAAATCTGTTAGAGCCGGTCATTGGTGTTTCAACGAATCCGGGTCTGATAGTAATCACCTTTATACCATACTGGGATAATTCGATTCTAAGTCCTTCAAGATAATTTGTCAAAGCGGCTTTGCTGGATGAATAAAAACTGCTTCCTGAATACCCTCGGTTATCGGCCAGGCTGGAAACACCGGCAATAATTCCGTTTCCTTTCTTAATGAATTCCGGCAGTATCTGTTCTATCCAGTAAATTACACCGAAAAGATTTGCCCCGTAAATCTCTTCGGCAAATGCGGAATTATAATTTTTTGCGTTCATATAATGACCGGCTCCGGCATTTAGAATTGCTATATCAACAGATCCGAAGCGCTCGACAATTCTTTTATAGGATTCTGCCACCTCCTCTTTCTTAGAGACATCGCACTTCAGAAGAAGTAAAGGAGAATTTCCGGGAATCTGATTTTTGATTTGCTCCAGCAATTCAATTCTTCTCGCTGCAAGAACAAGATTAGCTCCTTCGCGGGAAAGTGAATATGCTAAAGCTTTTCCGATACCGGATGAAGCACCGGTAATCAGTACTGTTTTTCCTTTTAGATTCATTGATTGTGAATTTCAATAAATGAGTGGCCTAAAATTATTTAATCTCATCTCTATCTCCTAACCGGTCTCACTTTTTTTAGTAGGACAAAAATTTGTATCTTTAGCAAAAATTATTCCGAACTTTATTTGTAAACACGTGAAAAGGCGTTTAGATGAATCCGGAATTTGTTGAAATTGATGATGTGTTGATCAATACTGAAGTATTCAGCATTGAATTTACATGCGACCTTGCACGTTGTAAGGGTGCCTGCTGTACAATGGAAAGCGAGTTCGGTGCACCGATTACCGAAGAAGAAATAGAGAAAATAGGAAGTTTTCTCCCGGCTGTTATGGAATATCTTCCGGCCGAACATAGAGAGGTTATAGATAAATACGGTTTCTGGATCAATAAATCGGATCAGCTTATGACGCGCAGCCTGAATAACCGCGCCTGCGTGTTTGTATACTATGATGGTGATGTTGCTAAATGCGGAATTGAAAAAGCTTTTATTGCAGGCAAAATTGATTTTGTGAAACCGGTTTCGTGTCATCTCTTTCCAATTCGAATTTCGAAGTTCGGCGGAGATGTGATAAGGTTTGAAAATTATCACGAATGCAAACCGGCCCTTGAAAAAGGAAAAAAAACCGGAATTAAAGTAATCGATTTCTGCCGCGATGCTCTCGAAAGAGAATACGGCACTGAATGGTTTTTGAAAACTAAAGACTCGGTAAACAAGTAATATGCTGTCATTACATCAAAGACTGGCTTTACAACAGAAATTGTCGCCTCAGCAGATTCAGTATCAGAAACTGCTGCAGTTGAATACACTAGCTCTTGAACAGAGAATTAAAACCGAGCTGGAACTGAATCCAATTCTGGAAGAAACGCTGGAAGAAGAGATGACCCTCGATCAGCTCGAGGAAAATCCGGACGATCAGGAAGAATCAACCTCTTCGGAAGAAGAGGAAACTTATGACAGCAAGGACGACGAATTTGAACTTGAAGATTATATGAACGAAGCGGAAATTGATTACGAGTTCGAGAGAATTAACCGCAGCAACGATGAGGAAAAAGTCCATCCCATCGCCCCTCAAAGAAAAAGTTTACGCGACAACCTGATAGATCAGATACATATGCTCGATCTTACGGAAGACCAGCTGATAATGGGCGAGAATATTATCGGCAGCCTCGATAGAGACGGATATTTTAAATCCGACCTTGAAAAGCTCGTTAATGAAGTTAACATGTTTGAAGGGACTGAAATTACGGTTGCAGACGGAGAACGGATTCTGGGGATGATTCAGACTCTGGAGCCCGTTGGTATAGGTTCGCGGAATCTCCAGGAGTGTCTTCTCATTCAAATAAAAAATTCCTCGTTCGATCCATACTATTCTTATCTGGCCGAGAAAATTCTTTCGGAACACTGGGAGGACTTTGCCAATAAACGTTATGATTCTATTCAGAAGAATATGGATCTTTCTAAAGAAACCTTAAGAACCACGCTCGATATAATTCAGAAACTGAATCCCAAACCCGGCGAAGGGAATATCGATTCTGAAGAGATGAACCAGATAACCCCCGATTTTATTATAGAGAAAGTTGAAGATAATTACATCGTAACTCTAAACGACCGCAGTGTTCCATCGGTAACAATAAGCAAAACATATCTGGAAATGATAGACACCAACAAACGGAAGAGAAAGATTTCTGAAAGGGAGAAAGAAACTCACAAATTCCTGAGGGAAAAATTTGAATCCGCTAAATGGTTTATCGCCTCACTGCAGCAGAGGAGGCATACGCTTATGAAAATTATGAGGTCGATTCTCGAAAAGCAGTATAACTTTTTCGAGAGCGGACCGAAGTTACTCCGTCCCATGATCTATAAGGATATTGCTGACGAGATAGGAATGGATATTTCTACTATCAGCCGTGTTGTTAACGGTAAGTATGTTCAAAGCCCGCAGGGTATTCACGAACTAAAATATTTCTTCAGCGAAGGACTTTCAACCGATAGCGGCGACGAGATCTCCAACAAACATATTAAAGAACTGATTAAAGAAATCTGCGATAACGAACCGAAGGACAATCCGTACAGCGACGATAAAATTGCAGCCATTCTTCAGGAAAAAGGGATCCATATCGCGCGTAGAACTGTTGCTAAATACAGGGAGCAGCTGCTCATTCCGGTTGCACGTCTCCGAAAACAACTATGATTGTTTTTGATTTAATAATTATTGTCTTTCTATTCTTCCTCTTTGCTCTATCTCATTCATGGCTGGCATCTCTGAAGGTTAAAAAAAATCTTGTTGAAAAACTCGGAAACCGGATTGCCTTGTACCGGCTCTTCTATAATCTGTCATCACTGCTTCTATTTGCTTTCTTCTTCCTTGTTTCTCCCCGTCCCGATGTTAACATATATGACTTACATTATCCTTATGATATTATTACATTTGCACTTCAGGTTCTTTCATTTTTTGGTTTGATATGGTCTGTAAGTCAAACAGACCTTAAGGAATTTGCGGGGATATCCCAGGTTAAAAGATTTATGGACGGGAAATACCGGACTGAGGATCTTGACGAGAAACAGGTTTTCAGAAAATCCGGTGCTTTCAGATTTGTCAGACATCCGGTTTATCTTTTCTCCATATTGTTCCTCGGATTAAGACCTTCTATGGATCTTTTTTATTTTATCATGTTCATCTGTATCGTAATCTATTTCTATATTGGATCGGTTTATGAAGAGAGGAAACTGATCGAAATCTTCGGAGATGAATACAGAGAATATCAAAAAAGAGTACCTAGATTAATCCCGTTTGCAAAATCCGGCAGAACCTGAATACGGTTGTCCGGGAATTTCGGGATTAATCAGATCAACAAAAATTTTAAGCAGCAGACCGGAGAATAAATATGAAAATAAGATCAACAACAATACTGGGAATAATTAAAGACGGACAAGCCGCACTTGGCGGAGACGGACAGGTTACACTCGGCAATACTGTAATGAAGCATAATTCGATGAAGATCAGAAAACTCCTGAACGGGAAAGTAATCTGCGGATTTGCCGGATCGACCGCCGATGCGTTCACGCTTCTTCAGCGCTTCGAAGAAAAACTTGAACAGTACAGCGGGAATGTCTCACGCTCAGTTGTAGAACTGGCAAAAGACTGGCGCACAGATAAGTATCTGAGACGTCTTGAAGCTATGCTTGCAATTATCTCCGAAGAAAAAGCTTTTATTGTCTCGGGCACAGGGGATGTAATAGAACCAGAGGATAATATTGTTGCTATCGGAAGCGGTGGTATGTTTGCTCTCGCAGCAGCTAAAATGCTCAAGAAATACAGCAACCTCCCGGCAAAGGAAATTGTTCAGGAGGCTCTAAAAACGGCGGCAGAGATCTGTATTTATACAAATGAAAAAATTACTGTGGAAGAGATTTCCAAATGAGGAAAAAAAAGATGGATAACGGCGAATTGATGAAGAACTTGACTCCTACTCAAATAGTAAGGGAACTTGATAAATATATTATCGGGCAGAACGATGCCAAACGCGCGGTCGCAATTGCACTTAGAAACAGGTGGAGACGCCAGCAGGTTGAAGAAGGCATTAAAGAAGAAATAATGCCGAACAATATTATTTTGATCGGGCCTACGGGAGTAGGTAAAACGGAGATTGCCCGCCGGCTTGCAAAACTTGCCGATGCACCGTTTGTAAAAGTTGAAGCTTCTAAATATACCGAGGTTGGATACGTTGGCCGCGACGTTGAATCGATGATACGCGATCTTACCGAACTGGCTGTAAGTATGGTCCGCACCGAAAAGACCTCCTCTGTTCAGGAGAAGGCCGAACGGATGGCCGAAGAAAAAATTCTCGACCAGTTGATTCCGCCTGTTAAAAAACCTTCCGGAAACCTTAATGAGGAAGGTGAGAGCGAGGAGGTTCAGAATGAGAAAACCCGTGAGTGGATGAGAGAAAAATTGCGCAAAGGTGAACTGGACGACCGGATGATAGAGTTCGATATCACTTCCCCTGCTTTCGGAATGCAGGTGCTCGGCCCTATGGGAATGGATGATATGTCTATGAATCTTCAGGAAATGTTCAGCAGCATGATTCCTAAGAAAAAGAAGAAAAGGAAAACCGCCATAAAAGAAGCACGGAAAATTATTGCACAGGAGGAAGCGGAAAAACTGATCGACATGGAGGCCGTTCAGAAAGAGGCCGTTAAGAGAGTTCAGGAGTCGGGAATAGTGTTTGTTGACGAGATCGATAAAATTGCAGGCGCTAAAAGTCAGCAGGGACCCGATGTTTCGCGCGAGGGTGTTCAAAGAGATCTTCTTCCTATTGTTGAAGGCTCAACTGTTAATACAAAGTATGGACCGGTAAAAACCGATCATATTCTTTTTATCGCATCGGGTGCCTTTCATGTTTCCAAACCGTCGGACCTTATACCGGAACTTCAGGGAAGGTTTCCGATCCGGGTTGAATTGAAAAGTCTTACAGAAGAAGACTTTATAAAAATTCTTACTCTGCCTCAAAACGCGCTCTTAAAACAGTATACCGCACTGCTTCAGACTGAAGGTGTGGAAATTAAATTTGATGATGGTGCCATTAAAGAGGTTGCGCGTACCGCGGCTATAGTTAATGACCAGGTTGAAAATATAGGCGCTCGCCGGCTTCACACAATACTGACTACTCTTCTGGAAGATATTCTTTTCGATGTTCCGGATACTATGCCCTCAAAAGAAATTAAGATTACTGGAGAAATGGTTAACCTTAAGCTGGATAAAATAGTTAAGAACAGGGATTTGAGTAAGTATATTTTGTAAAACCTTCCGGTATGTGGGGTAATTAATGAATCGATTAATAAAATCATTGTTGTTTATTTCTCTTCTAATTCTCATCGGCTGTTCGGGCGATTCCGAAAACCGGCTGTTAAATCTTGGCGCTGTAAAAAAAGTTGTCCAGAATTATTATGAATCGGGTCAGTATGATAAAGATATGAAGAGAATTATTGATGATGCTGTTGAATATTTTAATAGGTTGACAATTCCGCCGGAAGCGACTGTCGTATTTGATATAGACGAAACAGCACTCTCTAATTATGAACATATTAAAGAGATTGACTTCGGTTATTATTATGAAATCTGGCTTGAATGGCTGAAGAAATCGGATGCGACTGCTATTCCACAGACAAAAAGATTTTACAATTATCTCATATCTAAAAATATCAGAATTGTTTTTATATCCGGAAGAAACTGCGATTCCTATCAGGCTACTTTAGATAATCTTAATCAGCAGGGCTATACCGAATTCGATACTGTTATTGTTCGAAAAGAAAACGAACGTGATTTGACGGCAACAGAATTCAAATCATCAAAAAGAAGCGAACTTGTATCCAGAGGATATAAAATAATTGCCAATATTGGCGATCAGCTGAGTGACCTTGCTGGGGGCAACTCCGGATTTGAAATTAAACTCCCTAATTATATTTACCTGATTGACTGAAATAAATGTCTCTGTTTTATTATCTTAAAATCGGAAATATTTAAATAGAACCGGCATTACTTTTATGACGGAGTCGAACTCTAAAACAGCGATTGTTCTCGGGGCAACAGGATTAATCGGAAGACATCTTGTTAATAAATTACTGGATGACTCCCGCTACGGAACCGTGAAAACCTTTTCAAGAAGATCCGCGGGAATCAACCACCCTAAACTGGAAGAGAACATTGTCGACTTTAGTTTGATTGAACAATGGGGTGACAAAGTTTCCGGTGACGAATTATACACCGCACTCGGCACAACAATTAAGAAAGCCGGAAGTAAGGAGAAACAGTATCTTGTCGATTATACTTTCCAGTATGAAACAGCACATGCGGCTGCTGTAAATCAGGTTGAGAAATTACTCCTTGTTTCATCTGCAGGTGCCAACCGCTATTCATTCAATTTTTATCTAAGAATAAAGGGCTTACTAGAATCCGCAGTTTCCGAAATGCCATTTAAAAGAATAATTATCTTTCAACCATCACTGCTTATCGGTGAAAGGGAAACTCCCCGGTTTACAGAAAATATGGCCGGGATAATTATGAACGCTCTATTAAAGTATATTCCCGGAATTAAAAAGCTAAGACCGATTAAAGCTGAAACTGTTGCCGAAGCAATGATTAATGCCGCTAATGATTCAACCTTTGAGCGGCTGTTAATTTTCAAATCCGATCAAATATTTCGAATAGCAGAATGAAAAGTATTATAAGATGGGGAATTATTGGTTGCGGAGATGTAACCGAAATTAAGAGCGGACCCGGCTTTCAAAAATCTTCAGGTTCGGAGCTGGTTGCTGTTATGCGCCGTACCGGGACTCTCGCAAAAGATTATGCTGAAAGACATAACGTACCTAAGTGGTATGACAATGCTGATAAGTTAATTAATGATCCGGATGTTGACGCTGTTTATATTGCAACGCCCCCTTCATCTCACAAGAAATTTACACTCGCCGCTGCGGCTGCCGGTAAGCCTGTCTATGTTGAAAAACCGATGGCTCTTAACTACCGCGAATGTGTCGAAATGATAGATGCTTGTAAGAATAATAAAGTCCCCCTGTTTGTAGCTTATTACAGAAGAGCTTTACCAAGGTTCCTCAAGATTAAGTCGTTGATTGATCAGAAAGCAATAGGAGAAATCCGCTCTGTCAATATCAGATTCTATCAGACTCCTACGGAAAAAGATTTGACCAATGGTGAAAACTGGCGAGTAGATCCTGCAATAGCCGGATGCGGATACTTCTGCGATCTCGGCTCTCACATGATCGATCTTCTACAATTCTATTTCGGAAAGATTGTATCTGCTTCGGGTTTTCATTCAAACCGGGCCGGCTTATACAGTGCGGAGGATACTGTTAACGCCATCTTCAGTTTTGAAAACGGCTTAAACGGAACTGCAGCATGGTGTTTTGTCGCCGATGAAAATACCGATCAAACTGAAATTATCGGCTCGAAAGGTAGAATAATTTACCCAACCTTCAGCAGCGATCCGGTTATCCTGGTTTCGGGCGGTAAAAAGGAAGAGATAAAAATTGATAACCCGGAACACGTTGCCCAACCGCTTATTCAATTAATTGTTGATGAATTACTCGGCAAGGGTAAATCGCCAAGCAACGGTAAATCCGCCGCTTCAACCGCATGGACAATGGATAAAATTCTGGGAAAGCTTTAACCGCTTTTATTTCAAATTCCGCTATTCACCATTAATTCCAAATCCATTTCTGCTGTTAACCGATTCAACTTTTAAATACCCTGATCTTTGTTAACGGTCCATTCCGGATTAATATCTGCTAGTGTGAAAGATTGAAGACTTTTCAATTATTTGTAAGAAAATTTTTTGAGTATGCTGATTCATATTAACAAAATATAATTTGTTCTTATAGCCGAATCTGGATAAATTTTGATCGGAAGTAGTTTGTAATTAATTGGAAATTAAAATTGCCCAGAGGTATTGAAAGTAATGATTGAACCAATCGATGAAGTAAAAGCATGGGTGATCTCGGCAACAATGGGATACGGACACCAGAGAGCCGTCTATCCATTGAAAGAAATAGCCGAAGGCAAAATAATTACAGTTGGAGCGGGTGATGCCGCATCAAAGAATGAAGAGAAATTGTGGAAAAGAGTTCTCGGGGCATATGAGTTGATGTCGCGTGCCAGAAGTATTCCGGTTATTGGTAAACCTCTCTTTAGTCTTCTCGATACTCTTCTGCACATTCCCTCGTATTACCCGATTCGCGATCTTTCGAATGCTACTTTCCAAGTCGACCTTCTAGAGTCGAGCATCAAAAAAGGATTATGCTCGGCAATGCTTGACAAAGTGAAGATGAAGAATCTTCCGATTGTAACATCCTTCTACGCTTCGGCAATAGCTGCCGATATGAAAGGAAGTCATAATGTATATTGTATTATTTGCGATGCGGATCTAAACAGAGTATGGGTGGCCCGTCAGCCGTACGAAAGCAGAATTCATTATTTCGCGCCGTGCGGAAAAGCTGCTCAGAGATTAAGGGCATACGGAGTGCCCGATGAAAGAATTTTTATAACCGGCTTCCCGCTCCCCATTGATCTTCTAGGGGACAGGGATCTGTCGGTTCTTAAAAGTAATCTCGGTACAAGACTTGTAAATCTCGATCCTAAAAATGTCTTCAGAGCACGTCATGAAAAAAGTATCCAGCACTTCATAGGAGAAGAAAATTACTCTAACAGGGATAAGAGAAAATTAACTATCGCATATGCAGTGGGCGGCGCAGGTGCTCTTAAAGAAATCGGTAGTAAAATAGCTTTCAGTCTTAAAGATAAAATCCTGAGAGATGAAATTAAACTTCTGCTTATTGCGGGTACAAAACAGAATGTATTCGATTATTTCAAATCAGTAAAAGAAAAGATAACTACAGATGATTCTAAGATCGATATAATTTATGCCGAAACACACGAAGAATATTTCCATAAGTTTAACCGGGCAATGCATCAGACCGATATACTCTGGACAAAACCGAGTGAGCTTTCATTCTATTGCGGTTTGGGATTGCCTGTTATTATGACCCCGCCGATCGGTTCGCAGGAGAAGTTTAACCGCTTGTGGCTTTTCGAAATTCAGGCGGGCATTAAACAGATGAATCCCGAATATACAGATCAGTGGCTGCACGATCTCTTAAACAAAGGAATTCTTGCGGAAATGGCCTGGTCGGGATTTCTGAAAGCAAGAAAAATGGGGACTTATAAAATAATTGAGATACTTAAAACAGGCCGGATGACTCAATCCAATTCTCCGGTTTTCCGGTAATTCAGAAATGAATAAAGAAAAACATCTATTTATATATTTAAGAACAGGCGGAGGTCATTTAGCACCCGCACGCTCCGTTGCCGAATATATTAAAAAATATAAAGGCGACGAAGCCGAAACTCTTCTTATAGACGGATTCGGTGAAAGCAGAAAATTCGCCCGGTTTGTTATTGAGGACGGTTACCGTCACCTTCAGAGTAGAGCAAAGTGGTTCTATGAATTTCTTTATGCCACACATAAATTTAAAACCGTTTCGCATATCAGCGCTTACCTTGTATCGATAAATATTACCAAATATTTAAAAAAAATTATTGAAGACTACCGTCCCGATAAAATAGTTATTTTTCATTTCTTCCTGATTAAACCGGTCTATTCTACATTAAAAAAACTTGGAATGAATCTGCCCGTAGTAACTATTGTAACGGACCCTTATACAGCGCATCCATTATGGTTTTTAAAGAAAGATCAGAGTTTTATTCTTTTCAGTAATGTACTTAAACAGAAATGTATTGAATCCGGTATAAAACCGGACAATCTGAAAGTCTTTCCTTTTATACTTGGGGAGAAATTTAAATCCCCTCCCGGGAAGAATGAAATTATAGATCTTAAAAAGAAATTCGGACTGAATAAAAATGTGGTTCTTATTCTCGGCGGCGGCGATGGTATTCCTAACGGATTCCGGATTTTTAATACGCTTGCTTCAGGCAAAGGTGAATACGATCTGCTGATGGTATGCGGCCGGAATAATAAATTGTATGAACGTGCTCTTAATCAAAAAAAAATGTATCCCGGTAGAAGAATTGAAGTATACGGATTTGTCGATTTTATTCATGATCTGATTTCCGTCTCCGATCTGGTTATTACCAAATGCGGCGCTTCAACTTTTATGGAGATCCTGATGTGCGGAAGAATCCCGGTGGTCAATAGTTATATATGGGAACAGGAAAAAGGGAATGTCGATTTTATACTGGAAAACAAACTCGGTATTTACGAGAAAAACATAAGTAAGCTTGCGGTTATAGTGACTAAATTATTTGAAAATCCGGGATTGCTGGAATATTACTCAAAAAATATATCCCTCGCAGGACTCCAAAACGGTACATCCGAAGTAGCAGAATACCTGACCGGCTCTCAAAATTAAATTCAAGACTCTTTACGGGTAATGGTAAAAAACGCAATTTACTTGTAATTCCCGTTTTTATATTTCTCCTCAATCATTTTATCCTGGTATTGACCGCCGGCCAAATCTTTTCCCGGCCGAGCATTGAGCATCAGGATTCTTTATATTTACACCTGATTAATATTAATTTGAGAGAAGTAAATGTCCTCTGCTAGTTTTTCGGAAATTCCAAAAACATATAACTCTAAAGATGTTGAGGAGAAGTGGTATCAATACTGGTACGAACATAATCTTTATCATTCCGAGGTCGATGAATCTAAAGAACCGTATACTATTGTAATCCCTCCGCCAAACATAACAGGCATTCTGCATATCGGTCATATTCTTAATAACACGCTTCAGGATATCTATATAAGATACAAGCGGATGAAAGGTTTTAATGCATGCTGGATTCCGGGTATAGACCATGCGTCAATTGCCACCGAAGCTAAAGTTGTTGCGATGTTGAAGGAAAAGGGGATTAATAAAGACAATATCTCGCGGGAGGACTTTCTTCAATACTGTTACGAATGGAAAGAAAAATACGGCGGAATAATTTTCAAGCAGCTCCGTAAACTCGGCGTTAGCTGCGACTGGCAGCGTGAACGCTTTACTATGGATATTCATTATTACCGAAAAGTTATTGAAGCGTTTGTAAAGCTCTATAAGGAAGATCTTATTTATCGCGGTTACAGGATGGTAAACTGGGACCCGGCTTCAAAATCCGCAATCAGCGATGAAGAGGTTTTTTATAAAGAGGTTAAAGGTAATCTCTGGTATTTCAAGTATCCGGTTAAAGACTCAACTGAATTTGTAATTGTCGCTACAACCCGCCCGGAAACTATGCTTGGCGATACCGGAATTGCAGTCAACCCCGAAGATGAAAGATATAAACACCTGATCGGAAAAACAGTAATCCTACCGATTGTCGGACGTGAAATCCCTCTCTTTGCTGATGGATATGTCGATAAAGAATTTGGAACCGGTGCTGTTAAAGTTACTCCCGCTCATGACGTAAATGATTATGAAATGGGCCTTCGGCATAAATTAGAGATGGTTAATATCTTTAACGAGGATGCAACTTCAAATGGAAATGTGCCTAAAGAGTTCAGAGACCTCGATCGGTATGATCTCCGGTTTAAAGTGGTTGCCAGAATGGAAGAACTCGGACTTCTGCATAAAGTTGAAGACTATACAAATAAGGTGGGTTACTCCCAGCGCGGGAATGTACCGATTGAACCGTATCTATCCGAACAATGGTTTATGCGGATGGAGAAACTTGCAAGACCGGCTCTCGATGCTGTCTTGGAAGGTAAAGTAAATTTCTATCCAGAACATTGGGTAAAAACTTATGAACACTGGATGACGAATATAAGGGACTGGTGTATATCGCGTCAGCTCTGGTGGGGACATCGCATACCTGTCTGGTATCATAAGGACAGCGGTGAAATCTATTGCGAGGTCGAACCGCCGGCGGATGCCGACAACTGGTACCGGGACGACGACGTGCTTGATACATGGGCTTCGAGCTGGCTCTGGGCCCAGGATGTTTTTACTGATGAAAAAGAACAGAACTATTATTATCCCACAGACCTTCTTGTTACTGCGCCTGATATAATATTTTTCTGGGTGGCAAGAATGATTATTGCCGGTATGCATTTTAAGAATCAGATTCCTTTCCGCGATGTCTACTTCACCAGTACCGTTCGCGATTCGCAGGGCAGGAAAATGAGCAAGTCGTTGGGTAATTCTCCAGATCCTCTCGATCTTATAGACGAGTATGGTGCCGATGCCCTCAGATTTACTATGATCTATATTGCCCCGCTCGGCCAGGATGTTCTTTTCAGTTCCGATAAATGCGAAATAGGTAGAAACTTCGCTAATAAAATCTGGAACGCGGGCCGCTTTCTTATGATGAATGCTCAGAATATTAAAGTGGATAAAGAACTTGTTGACAAACATCTCGACTTTACCGACCGCTGGATTCTGTCGCGCTTCGAAAAGACAATCAAAATGTTCACCGAGGCAATCGATGAATATGAAATCAATAATGCCGTGAAAATAATCTACTCTTATGTCTGGAGTGATTTTTGCGACTGGTACATAGAGCTTTCGAAATTCAGGCTTTATAATGCTGACGACGAAGTGAAATCGGCTCTTCTCTCGCGTGCGATATCCCTGTTTGAAGAGATGCTTAAGCTGGTTCATCCGTTTATGCCTTTTATTACCGAAGAGATCTGGCAGCTGCTTGGAGAAAGAAAAAAAGGGGATAGTATTTCAATTCAGGAATTTCCTAAATATTACGGAATACTGATTGACGAGGTTGCCGAGAATAATGTTGAGTTCATTCAGAACATTATTAATGCGATCCGTAATATCAGGGGCGAGATGAATATTCCTCCTTCAAAGCTGATCAATGTTTATTTAAAGACCGGTAGGATAAACGACGACCAGATAAAATATATTAAGTCGATCGTCAGAATAGATGAGCTGGTTGTTGACCCCGCTATGCAGAAGCCGAAGGCAAGCGCATCGGCAGTAGTAAAAGATTGCGATGTTTTCATTCCGCTTGAGGGCCTTATTGATCTGAATGTTGAACGGTCCAGAATTGAAAAGGAGATTACCAGAATTTCCGGTTCTTTAGAAGGTGTTAAGAAAAAATTGTCGAACGAGGGATTCGTTGCCAAGGCTCCCGTAGAAGTTATTGAACGCGAAAGAACGAAAATGCACGATTGGGAAACTTCCCTCGAGAAATTGAAAGCTATCCTGGAAGACCTTAAGTAAATACTGTTTTATTCCTTATTCAGGATCTTGCAAATATTTATAGATTATCATTTTCGATAATCTTTTTTCCTCATAAAATAGTTTGCATTTGAGATCCCCGCATCACTCTCAAATGTTCTCATACCAGACTTCCGCTAAATACTATATTTATTTCAAGTTCCATTCCTTTTATTTATTTCTTATTTTAAATCAGCTTCAAAAGAAAATATGGATTATCCCATGGACGTAGAAATTCTCTCACGCATTCAATTCGCTTTTACAATTGCTTTCCATTATATCTATCCTCCTCTCAGCATCGGTCTGGGAGTTCTTCTTGTAATAATGGAAGGAATGTACCTTAAAACCGGCAATAAGCTTTACGAAAGGATGACAAAATTTTGGGTTAAGATATTTGCCTTAACTTTTGCTATGGGTGTTGCGACCGGAATTGTTATGGAATTTGAATTCGGAACAAACTGGGCTACATACTCGCGGTTTGTTGGTGATGTTTTCGGCAGCGCACTGGCCGCAGAAGGAATATTTGCATTCTTTCTTGAGTCGGGATTTCTTGCTGTGCTTGTCTTCGGCTGGAATAAAGTAAGTCCTAAGATGCATTTCTTCTCAACAATAATGGTTTCATTCGGATCGATGCTGAGCGCAGTCTGGATCGTAGTTGCTAACTCCTGGCAGCAGACGCCGGCCGGTTATCATATAGTTGGTGAAGGAATTAATGCGCGTGCCGAGATAACAGATTTCTGGGGAATGGTATTCAATCCTTCATCAATGGAAAGGCTGTCTCATGTTTTGTCCGGTGCATGGCTTGCCGGTGCTTTTCTTGTTTTAAGTGTGAGCGCCTATTATTTATTGAAAAAAAAGCATATTGAATTTGCAAAATCGTCTTTCAAAATTGCTCTGGGTCTGGCTGTTTTTGCTTCTCTGTTCCAACTATTTACCGGTCATAAAAGTGCTGTTGGTATCAGCGAAACCCAGCCCGCAAAACTTGCTGCGTTCGAAGCACATTATGATTCATCTTCCGCGGGCGATCTTTATTTATTCGGCTGGGTCAACGATCAGAAGCAGGAAGTAAATTTCGGAATTAAAATCCCGGGAATGCTGAGCTATCTTATCCATGGCGATCCGGATAAACCCGTCACCGGTCTCAATGCATTCAAACCGGAGGATCGTCCTCCCGTTAATATTGTTTTTCAGTCGTATCATCTTATGGTTGCAATCGGTTTCTTTCTGATCGGAATAAGTCTGCTCGGTTTAATTCTTTTGCGTAAAGAAAAAATATTCGAAATGAAATGGCTTCTGCGAATTTTTGTTATTGCAGTTCTCGGTCCTCAGATTGCAAACCAGCTCGGCTGGATTTCTGCCGAGGTTGGAAGACAGCCCTGGATAGTTTATAACCTGCTCAGGACCTCGGAAGGACTATCTAAAGTTGTAACTGCTAATCAGGTTCTGTTTTCATTAATACTCTTTACAGCAGTTTATGCTCTCCTTTTTATTCTGTTTCTTTATCTCTTAAATGAAAAGATTAAACACGGCCCCGAAGATGCGGAGTTAATTCCTTCCGAGTACGAACATCAGAAGGGAATTCTAAACAGAAATTAAAAACTAAATTTGATTTAATATGGAATTTCAGTTCGACTTAAACACAATCTGGTTTATACTGATCGGAGTTCTTTTAACCGGTTATGCAATACTGGACGGCTTCGATCTCGGTGTTGGTGCTCTGCATCTTCTTGTAAAAGACGACACAGAACGCAGGATTATGATCAATTCGATCGGTCCCGTATGGGATGGAAACGAAGTCTGGCTTGTTACCGGAGGCGGCGCCCTCTTCGCTGCATTCCCGCATGTCTATGCAACCGTCTTCTCCGGGTTTTATATCGCGCTGATATTGCTGTTGTTCGGATTGATTTTCAGGGCGATCGCTATTGAATTCAGAAGCAAGCAGCCGATGAAATGGTGGCGTAAGATGTGGGATGTCGCTTTCAGCGTATCAAGCATCCTGATCGCTCTTCTGATGGGTGTAGCACTCGGTAATATTATCACCGGTGTACCGATCGATGCGGAAAAGGAATTCGCGGGAAACTTTTTTACACTCATCAATCCTTATACTCTCTTAGTCGGTGTAACAACGGTAGCTCTGTTTATGATGCACGGTTCAATCTATGTCGTTATGAAAACCGAAGGAGTACTTCAGAATAGAATACGCGGATGGGTGAACAATACAATTATATTCTTTGTGATCTGTTATGTTACCACAACAATGTATACACTGATTTATTACCCGCACATGGTTCAGCATTTTAAAGACGAACCGTGGCTTTTCCTTATTGCAGTATTGAATATGCTTGCTATTGCAAATATACCAAGGGAAATTTTCCACGGTAGAGATTTCAGGGCGTTTCTCTCATCTTGTGCAAGTATTGTGGCGCTTCTTGCCTTGTTTGCAGCGGGACTATTTCCAAACATAGTTCTCTCAAACCCTAATCCGGAATACAGCTTAACAATTTATAACGCTGCATCTTCGCAGAAGACTTTGAATATTATGCTTATTGTTGCATTGATAGGTGTCCCGTTTGTTTTAGCATATACGATCAGTATTTACTGGATCTTCAGAGGAAAGGTTAAGATTGATTCGATGAGTTACTGAGAATATCAGAAATAGAACCTGATTTTATGATTGAGTATTGCTATATTAACGAGCGTTCATTAAGACGGCTAAATGAAATATCCCAATACTAAAAAACTTATCATAGAAAATGCTCTCGATTATTTCTCGACAAACGGTTACGCCGGCGCATCGATAAGACAGATTGCCCGTGCCGTCGGAATCCGCGAAAGCGCTATCTATAATCACTTCAACTCTAAAGAGGATATATTCCTAGCAATCCTTTCGGAATTCAAATCGAAATCATTGAGCGATAAAATCCTGAACGACGAATTACTCGATGAACTTGATAACCCGGAAAAATTCCTTCATGATTTTGCATTGAAGCTGATCGGCCTCTGGAATACTCCCCGTGAAAGAAAGTTTATCCGCCTTCTTCTCATGGAACAGTTTACTAAAGTAGGCTCTACCGAACTATCGATTACCGAATATATAAACGAACTCCGCAATATCTGCCGGCTTATCTTTTCTGAAATGATAAAAAACAATATAGCACGGAAATACGATCCTTCAATTCTTGCCGAACAGTTCACTGCTCCTCTCTTTCTGATTAGAACCGAGTATCTCGCTAAAGATGAGGGTATTAATATCGATAAAGTTTCCGAGATGGTAAGAAAACATGTATCGTTTTTCTGGAACTCAGTAAAAGTGTAATGGAAAAATTATTTCGAAAATAATGGTGTCTGACAAAAGATCTAAAAATAATCTGATTGAACGATTGAGGTTTTTTCAGTCGATTGTAAGGAAAATATCCGAAAGGAAATCTCTTGAGAAACTCCTTGACGAAATTATAGATGCGAGCAAATCACTTCTGAATTCGGAAGCCGCATCACTGCTTCTCTACGACCGTAAAGACGGTCTTCTTCATTATCATACCGTAGCCGGACGAAAGCGTTCGGCCATAAAAGCAAGAACAATTAAGATAGGTGAGGGAATAGCCGGATGGATAGCCGGCAAACGGATTCCGGCAATTATCGACGACTGCTATTCAGATAAGCGTTTTAACAGGGAGTTTGATTCAAAATCAGGATTTAAAACAAGGAATATGATCTGTGTACCGATGGTGAAGAAGAAGGAGCTGATCGGTGTTATTCAGTCGATGAACAAAAAAGGAGGCCGGAAGTTCACTAAAGAAGATCTCGATCTTTTTGAAGCCCTTGCCGCTCAGTGTGCAGTCGCAATCGAAAATGCAAGATTAACCGAACTCGAATTCCGTGAAGAACAGATAAAGAACGAACTCGAAACAGCGCGTATTATCCAGCAGCGGTTTATCCAGCGGGAATTTCCCGTTTTTAATGATATTGATTTCGACCTTAGACTTATTCCCGCAAGGGAAGTTGGCGGTGACTATTACTATGTTGACCGTATCAACGATACTAAAACTCTCTTCATGATTGCCGATGTATCCGGAAAAAGTATTTCCGCTGCTCTGATCGTTTCGACACTCTATTCATTTATAAATTTCTATTTACTTCAGCACAAATCAAATTTTGTTCTTAAACACTTCGTTGAGTCCTTTAATAAATTCCTAATATCATCCACTACACCGGATAAATTTGTAACTGCCTGGTTCGGGCTTTTTAATCACACTGATAAAAGTATAACGGGGATCAGTGCCGGACATAATCCCACCTATCTTCTGCGCAGCGGTTCGGATCGGTTTGAAACTCTATCCGAAGGAGGACTTATGCTCGGCAGTATTGATCTTCCCTATTCAGAGGAAAGGATAACTCTGAACAAAGGCGATCTGATTTCCTTTTATACTGACGGTGTCCCGGAAGCAATGAATTCTAAAAGTATTGAATTTGGCGATGAACGTTTTAAAAGGATATTGGCCAGAACAAGAAATTATTCTGCTCAGGATATTATTAACGCTGTGATCAGGGATATTAATAAATTCCGGGGTGCGGCCGAGCAGAGTGACGACATAACAATCGGGATTATAAAATGCTGAATTCGGAACCAAACAGAAATGACATTATTCAAGCTCATGAAAGAATTAAAGGGCAGATTCATAAAACGCCCTTGTTTACATCCGATTCTCTGAATCGCATTACCGGGTGTCAAATCTATTTTAAATGTGAAAATTTTCAGAAGGTGGGAGCATTTAAATTCCGCGGGGCGAGCAATGCAATTATCTCACTCGATAAAAAGGAACTTGAGAAAGGTGTGATCACGCACTCTTCTGGAAATCATGCCGCCGCACTCGCGCTGGCTGCAAGAATGCTTAATACTCCCGCTTATATTGTTATGCCGGTTACCGCGCCTGAGATTAAGAAGAAAGCTGTTGCCGGATACGGCGCAAAAATAACTTTCAGCGAGCCAACCGTTAAAGCACGAGAGGAAGCTGCCGGGAAAATAGTTGATGAAACAGGAGCTACGTTTATTCATCCTTACGACAATTATTCAATTATTGCCGGACAGGCAACATGTGCAAAGGAAATTCTTGAGGAAGTAAATGATCTGGATTATATAATTTCTCCCGTTGGCGGAGGGGGACTTGTATCCGGTACATGCCTGGCAGCCCGGTATTTTTCGAACGGGACAAAAATAATTGGAGCCGAACCTGAAGGTGCCGATGATGCATTCCGCTCTCTTAGAGATAAAACCATTTATCCGTCAGTAAAACCGGATACTATTTGCGACGGACTCCTTACACAACTTTGCGATAAAACTTATAAGATTCTCGAAAAAAATATCGACTCTATAATAACTGTCGGCGACAATTTCACAATAGAAGCTATGAAACTGATCTGGGAACGGATGAAAATTATTGTTGAGCCGTCAGGCGCAATTACGCTCGGTGCCGTTCTCTTCAATCAGGCATTTTTCAGAAATAAAAAGATTGCGCTGATATTATCCGGCGGGAATGTTGATCTCGAAAAACTCCCCTGGAATAGAAAAACCCAGTAACTATAAGATCCGGACCGGATATGAAAAGAATATTTCTTTTATTATTAATTCCTTTCACTCTTTATTGCCAGAGAAATTATCTTTCCAATCTGAATGCGACAAAAGACGATCCCGTTTACACAGCTTATGCTTCAGCTATTGAAAGATCCGATTATAAAATTGATCAGGCCTACTCTCTTAGCTGGTTCGATCCTGAAAAAGGAATCGGTTTTGAATCATTTAACGGTGGGAATATACTTTATGCGTTTGAACTGAACGGGATTGTTAAGTATCACTTAAAAAGCTTTTACACCGAACCTGTAATCACAGCGTCGTACCCGGACCTGGTAAAATTTTACTGCTACCCGTACAAAGGAATTCGGGTGGAAGCTTCGATGGTTGTCTATAGCTCCGGATTTACGATTCAAGATGTCAAGATTTTTAATGAAACCGGCAGTGTAGTGGAATTGAACCTTTATCCCGTATTTCAATTTGAAGGAGGGATTAAAGAATTAAAATACCTCAATCGAAATAATGCTTTTCATTTTCATCATAGAAAGGAAAGAGACGAATGGATGAAGGATCACTCAATTCCTCTTTCTGAAAATCTACAATCAGTATTCATGTTAACCGATATTCCCGAAGGCCATGGTGCCTATTTATCTCTAACTGAATCAGCTTCCGCAGCTTCACCGGCATTTCTCAATTCTCTTCCGTCGAAAAATCTGAATGGATCAACGTCGGCGAAAAATCCTTCAATTCTATCATTCCGGAAATCAATGAAGATAAATCCGGACAGTTCCGGTCAGATCAGAATTATAAGAGGAATTGATGATTCAGCAGTTGACCCCGGATCATTTATTGCAAATGCTGAAATAATGAGAGGAATTAATTTTACCGATCTCATTGAAGCCAACGAAAAAATCTTTTCACGTATACCGGAAATAAATTTTCCCGATGAAGACACGAAGCTGCTCTATTACAATGCGTTCAGTCTGATCCGTCAGTGCATGATGCGCCCCGAAGGTGAAAGCAATTATAATTATTATGTCTTTTCAAGAGAACCGAAATGGGGATGGGGTTACGGCGGACAGGTCTTTCATGAAAGCCTTGTGATGCTTGCTTATGCTTTCATGGATCCGGAAAGCGCAATGAGTTCTCAGCGAGTCTATTTTGAAAGACAGCGCAATGATGGTTATATCAATTACCGGACCGGTCCCTATCTTAATGAAGAGATTGTTCATAACGGCGAGTATACAAGTTCGGCTCCCTGGTTCAATTATATCAATTACGAAATATATAAGATCAGCGGTGATAAAAAATTTCTGAGGGACGCGTACAATAGCGGGAAAAAATTTTACAAGTGGTATACGGAACGGAGGGACTCTAACGGAAACGGATTATCAAGCTGGGGCGGACATGCAGAGCTTGAAAGCGTTCGTGATGCCAGGGTTGCCGTATGGGATAAGGTCGGCTGGGCATCAAATTTTGAAGGTCCCGATCTCAACTCGATGCTTGTGATGGAGGAAAAATCATTGGCTGCAATGGCTTCAATACTTAAACTCGAAGACGAGAGCGCCAATTGGGAAAGAAAATCACTCGAGAGAAGTGCGCTAGTTAATAAATATTTGTGGGACGAGGAATCTCAATTCTATTATAATGTTAACAAGAATGATCAGAGTTTCACTTTCAGATCGAAGAATGATTTGAAGATAAAAGAAATAATCGGATTCCTTCCGTTGTGGGCCGGAATTACTGATATGTATAGAACCCCAAAATTGATTAAGTCCCTTTTAGATGAAAAGGAATTCTGGCGCAGATATGGAATACCAACGCTTTCAGCGAAGGATGATTATTATAACCCGATCGGTTACTGGAACGGTCCGGTCTGGATCCAGTGGCAGTATCTGATATTCCGCGGACTTCTCGATAACGGTTATAAAAATGAAGCGGTTCAGCTTGCCGGCAAAGTTATGAGTAATGTAATTAATCAGCTGAAGACCGATCATTATTTCTGGGAATTCTATAGTGCGGATGATCATCAGGCCGGTTGGAACAAGTCATATATCTGGACCGGAATAATAGCCCGGTTTTTAATCGACATAAATTCACTCTGATATTTTTATTATCTATTGTACTATCTGCTCTTATGAATTAGCAAGCATGGACTGCTGATGAAAAAAATAATTTTACTTCTGATAATTCTTTATTCACCGGTTTTCTCTCAGACCACTTACATTTTTCCGTTCCGCAATCCTGAATTATCAATCGACGAGCGGATTGAAGACCTCTCAAAGCGGTTGACACTTCAGGAAAAAATTTCCCAGCTGGTTTATAACGCACCGGCAATTGAGCGGCTCGGTATTCCTAAGTATAACTGGTGGAACGAGGCTCTTCACGGCGTGGCGCGTAACGGACTTGCTACGGTTTTCCCTCAGGCAATTGGACTTGCCGCTACATGGAATAATGAATTAATCCGAAAGTCGGCTGATGTCATTTCGGATGAAGCCCGCGCCAAGTATAATTATGCAATTTCGAAAAACCAGAGGGGAATTTATCAGGGACTGACGTTCTGGTCTCCGAACATTAACATTTTCCGGGATCCGAGATGGGGAAGAGGACAGGAGAGCTATGGTGAAGACCCGTATCTAACCGGTCAAATTGCTGTAAGTTTTATAAATGGATTGCAGGGTAATGATAAGAAGTATTTGAAACTTGTTGCGACATCAAAACATTTTGCGGTCCATAGCGGTCCCGAACCGGACCGTCATTCTTTCAACGCCGAAGTAAGTGAATATGACCTGAGAGAAACTTATCTCCCGGCATTTAAAAAAACAATTGATGAAGCAAACGTTCAGTCTTTAATGTGCGCTTATAATAGTCTGAGAGGAGACGCCTGCTGCAGCAACGATCCGCTTCTAAATAAAATATTGAGAGAGGAGTGGAAATTTGACGGATATGTTGTATCCGATTGCTGGGCGATTCAGGATATCTGGCAATTCCATAAACAGGCGGCCGATGCAGTCGAAGCATCTGCTAATTCGGTAAAAGCAGGAACGGACCTTAACTGCGGAGTATCGTTTAAACATCTTTTTGAAGCCTACCAGAAAAAACTTGTCGGTGAGGAGGAGATCAATTCAGCATTTAAACGGATCTACAAAGCACGGTTCAAACTTGGAATGTTCGATCCCCCCCAAATGGTTCCCTATTCAAACATAGATATCAAAATAGTCGACTCAAAAAAACATAAGGAGGTCGCGCTTCAAACATCCAGGGAATCGATTGTCCTGCTTAAAAATGAAAACAACCTTCTTCCATTAAACAAAGAAATAAAAAGTATTGCCGTAATCGGTCCAAATGCCGATGATGTGGAAGTCCTTCTCGGAAATTACAACGGTTTTCCATCTGATCCGGTTACTCCGCTGAAAGGAATAAGGAAGAAAGTTTCCGCAGCTACGAAAATTTATTACGAAACCGGCTGCGATATTGCTGAAGGAATGCCGAATTCATCAGTAATACCGGCCCGGTTTTTATTTACAGGTGAAGACAAAAAAGAGAATGGGTTGAAAGCTCAAGTTTTCAACAATTCCGGATTTCTGGGTAAACCCGTAAAAGAAGTGATCGATAGAAATATCGATTTTCACTGGTTGCATAACCCACCGTACCCCGGAATTGAACAGAATAATTTTTCCGTAAGGTGGAGCGGATATCTAGTCCCTCCGGCAACGGGTGAATATAGAATAGGCGGATGGGGATTTAGCGGACTCCACATTTATTTCGAAGATTCGCTCATTGTCAAATACGACGGGGAACATCATCCTATAAAGCGATTCGGTATTGTAAACCTTCAGGAGGGGAAAAGTTATAAGATCAGGATCGATTACTATTCCTCATCCCGCTATTCAATGGTTCAGCTCCTCTGGTCCCTTCCGGATCCCGGACGGGAAATGCGGGCAATAGAGTTGGCAAAGAAATCCGAAGCTGTTATAATGTGTATGGGAATTTCACCCCGTCTTGAAGGTGAGGAACTCGAAGTTAAAATTCCGGGATTCCAGGGCGGGGATAGAACTACACTCGACCTGCCGGAAACCCAGCAGAGGTTAATAAAGAAAATTAAAGAGCTTGGCAAGCCGGTTGTACTAGTGCTCTTAAATGGAAGTGCTCTTTCAATCAATTGGGAGACTGAAAATATTCCAGCAATTGTTGAGGCGTGGTATGGAGGTCAGGCTGCGGGAGATGCTGTTGCCGATGTTCTGTTCGGGGATTACAATCCTTCAGGTAAATTGCCCGTCACATTCTATAAATCTGCCGGTCAACTTCCGGATTTCAGAAATTATGATATGAAGGGAAGGACTTATAGATATTTTGACGGCGATGTGCTGTATCCTTTTGGATATGGCCTAAGCTATACAACATTTGAATACTCAAATTTGAGATTGGATAAAGAAAAGATAAATATTAATGAAACAGCAAAACTTTATGTAGAAATTAAAAATACCGGAAGATTTAGCGGAGCCGAAGTTGTACAAATGTATATAGAAGGGAAAGGAATTAAACGGAATGATGCAATAAAAACTCTAAAAGGATTCAAAAAAATATTTCTTTCAAAAGGGGAAACTAAAACTGTAATTTTTGAAATCACTCCCCGGTCGCTTGAAAAATTTGTTGAAGGAAGGGGATTTGTAATTGATTCAGGAATTTATAAATTATTGATAGGCTCATCTTCCCGGGATTCCGATCTAAAATCAGTTGAGTTAAAAGTTGAATAATGAATTAAGGAATTATTTATGCGTTCAGTAATTATATTCATGCTTTTTTCAATAAGTACTTTCGCTCAATTTCTTTCAGTAAAAGATGAATATCTTAAATTCAATGCCGGGCAAAACGATCCGCTCTATACAACCTATACTGCTGCTATGGAACGTTCCAGATTGTATGGTGATAAAGGTTATAAGATGGATTATTATTCCGATTGCTCTCCAATAACATATTCTGGGGATCAGGCCGGCAGGTTTTATTGCATTTGGAAAGTGGATCAGGTTGTTGTGATGAATACCGGCGAGTATTTTAAGAAACCGGTTGTTACATCATCCTTCCCGGATATGGCCATAATCGAACATTCTCCTTTCAGGGGAATTAAAGTTCAGGAGACATTCTTCGTTTACAGCTCTTCAATTGCTCTTGTAAATCTTCAGATTAAAAATGAAGATGCGATTCCCCACAATATTGAATTATATCCCGTTCTTGAACTCGGCAACGATTCTTTGTTAATAAAAAATTATGATGAAAAAAATAACGCGTACATTACAAATCATTATGAATCGAAATACAGACTTGTAAGTTCCCTCTATAAAAACGCTCCGTACCCTACCGATACACGCGATTATTTTACCGCCGGATTTACTCCTTATTCATATGGCGGTTATAATGGAGGAATGGAACAGTTTTATATTACAATTAAAACCGATTTTTATGCGAAGAACAGAAATGATTCCCTCAATAATAAAGAGGAGGGATATGTTAATTTTGTTTCGCTTCACGGAAAATTTTCACTTAAACCCGGCGAAGAAATTAATGTCCGCTATTTCCGCGGCTGGCAGGACCGGAACGAGGATCTTAAACCTCTTTTAGAGCAAATTGATCGGCTAAAAACTGATTCACTGCAGAAATATGTTGATGATAACGTTAAACTCTTTTCGGGAATTCCAAAAATAAATTTTGTCAGCGAAGACGAGAAACTTGTCTATCTTAGCTCTTTTAATCTTGCAAGAGGTTCTTTCTATCCACCGGCCGAAAAGACTAACCATAATTTCTATGTCTTCTCGCGTCAGCCTCTATGGGGATGGGGACACGGTCATCAGGTCCTTCACGAATCTTTAAGTATGCTTGCTTATGCTCATCTCGACCCTCAATCGGCACAAGGTTCTCAATATGTATATATGGAGCAGCAGCACGAAGACGGTTTAATTGCTTACCGTCACGGACCGCGCGGACTTCAGGATTATCCTCATTACAGCAAAGTTCTCGGCAGGGATATGTCAACCACTTCGGCACCTTTCTTCAGCTGGATCAATTGGGAAATTTTTAATGTAAGTAAGGATAAAAAATTTCTTGAGGACGCCTACCGGAGCGGTGTAAAGTATACAAACTGGTTAATAGAGAACCGCGATCTCGATAAGGACGGGACGTTTGAATGGGGACCCTACGGTATAATTGAAAATGTGCGTGACTGGTATAATGCAGTATTTCAGGTTAGTGCGGAACGGTACCTCGATGTTGACAAAGAGGATATCTCCGATGAACTGGAATGCCTCGACCTTACATTAATGGTTGTAAAAGAGATGCGTTCGCTCTCGGAAATCGCAAAAGAACTCGGTGAACAGAATGAATCTGCTGAGTGGAAAAAAAGGGCGGATAAAATTTCGAATTTGATAAATGATAGGATGTGGGACGATGAAATGGAATTCTATTTCTCTATTAATAAAGAGGATCATTCATTCAAGTATCTTACAAGAGATTTGAGACGCGAAGAAATTATCGGATTCCTTCCACTGTGGGCTGAAGCTGCGCCCGCGGATCGGGCCGAAAAATTGATTAAAAAATTACTGGATCCTTCAAAATTCTGGCGTAAGTATGGAATTCCAACTCTTGCAGCCGATGACGAATGGTATACACCCTATGTCGATTACTGCTGCAAGTGGAACGGTCCAGTCTGGCTCCTTTGGAATTATATGGTGCTTGACGGACTGAAAAAGTATGGGTATTATGAGATAGCCGGAGAGCTGGCGGATAAAATGATGCTTGCCGTTACAACGCAGCTAAAAAAGAATCACAACTTCTGGGAATCCTATAGTCCCGATAACGAAGTACTCAACTCTCCGCCTAACTATATCTGGGATTCTATAATGGCGCGGGTGTTGATTGAAAAATATAATTTTAAGCAATAGGCCCTTTAGAAAAATGATTTGACACTGGCGGGAATAAATTTTATTAACTAATTATGATACAAACTATGAGAATTCTAAAACTAACTGCTGCCTTTTTTACATTACTTACATTAACTCTTTCGGCTCAAACTCCCAGATTTGAATTAAAGAAAAACGATCTAATTCTCACCCGGGCTGCTCAACCACATCAGTATATGGATAAGATTGGATCCAAAGCGGCTCTTATGGGTTTTGAAAACGGATCTTTCGAAATGTGGATCTGGCCCTGGAAAGTCCTTCGCAATTTTGATCTGCAGTTCTTTGTCGGAACTACTACACAGCCGATTCAATCAAAAGATATTGTCCGTGAAATTTCAGTTACTCCCGAAGCTACTACAATTACTTTTGTATATGAATCTTTCACGGTAAAAGAGATTATTTTTATTCCTCACGACAAACCGGGAGCGGTTATTTTACTGGACGTTTACACAACCACACCACTTACAATCGTACCCGGATTCATGCCTGTTATGCAGCCGCAGTGGCCCGCCGGAATCGGCGGTCAGTACAGTTACTGGGACAGCAACATGAAAGCCTATATCATTTCCGAATCCCAGAGGCGCGGAATATTTTTATGCGGATCGCCATTAGCAGAACAGATGGCCGCGCCGCCGGCTCATATGTTTGCCGATAATCCTATTCAATTCAAATTTACCGTTGAGCCGAATAAATCCAACGAGAACTATTATCCGATTGTAATTGCTGGAATGCACAACCAGCCGCGAGATTCAGTCTTTGCACTTTATAAGGATCTTACGCAAAATGTAGAAAAGTATTACGTAGGTACTTATAACCGCTATAAACAATTACGTGGATCTACAATTCAGGTAACTACACCGGATAAAAAACTGAATCTGGCATTCGAATTCGGAAAAGTTGCGTTAAGTAATTTAATGGTTGAAAATCCGGTTCTCGGGAAAGGATTGGTTGCCGGTTACGGATTGAGCGGGGGTGGCGGGCGTCCCGGTTTTGCATGGTACTTCGGCGGCGATGCGTTTATAAATTCTCTGGCTATTAATAGTTATGGCGACTACACAACTGTTAAAGATGCCCTTATGTTTACACAGAAGTGGCAGCGGCAGGATAACTTCCCGATCAGAAAAAAATCGAAGGATGAAAAAAATACCGAAATCGGAAAGATGGCTCACGAACTCTCTCAAAGCGACGGTCTGATTGACTGGTGGAACGATTATCACTACGGATATAATCACGCCGATACTACTCCCTGGTATCTTGTCGCAATGGGAGATTATTTTAGAAAAACCGGAGATATTGACTTCATCAAAAAAAGCTGGAAGTCGATTGTTCAGGCTTACAAATGGTGCATTACAAAAGACAGCAACGGCGACGGATTGATGGATCTTAAAGGTGCCGGATTAGGAGTGCTCGAATTCGGAGCGCTCGTAAGAATTAATAATGATATGTATACCCAGGGATTATGGACTCAGGGAATAAAAGAGATTAATCTGATGGCAAAACTGGTCGGCGATAAAGATATTGAAAAGTCCTCCGCCGATCTTCTTCCGCGCGCGATCTCGGCACTTGAAAAATTATTCTGGTTGGAGGATTTAGGATATTACAGCTTCGGTGCCAGCGACGACGGCAATCAGGTGCGCGATAAAAATATTTTTCCTACATCCATAATGTTCTTTGACCTTCTCGATGAATCCCGCTCTTCCAGATCGATAAAGAATTTCAACGAAAGCGATTTGATAACTGATTGGGGTGTACGCAACCTGTCGAATAAATCGAGTCTTTATGAGCCGACAAACTATAATTACGGAACTGTCTGGGGTTTCAATTCAATTTTTGCGAATGCGAGTCAGTATAAGTACCATTATAACCTCTCTGCATACTCGCTTCTTATGAATACAATTCAGCATGCTTTCGATTACGGACTCGGGATTTTTCCTGAAGTTTTCTCCGGTGATATAAACACAAAACTCGGAGAGGCATATCATAACCAGGGCTTTTGTACAAGCGGTTATATCTTCCCGATGATGACCGGCTTGCTCGGCCTGAATGTAAATGCAATTGATAATAAACTCACTTTCGCACCTAAACTTCCAATGCAATGGGAATCTCTCGATATTAAAAATATCAAAGTCGGGAAATCGAATTTGAATCTCTCAAATAAATTGAAAAACGGCGAATGGAAACTGATTATAGATAGAACTGGCGATGGTGAAATCAATTTTGAATTCAGACCTGATCTTTTTGTCGGATCGGAAATTAAGTCGGTTACAATCGACGGTATCCCGGTAGAATTTAAATCTGTACAGGAGCTTCCGGCTGTACAACTAAGCGCGGATTTTAAGATCAAAGGGAAAAATGAAATTGTTGTTAAATATAAACCTTCGGTCGAAATCTATCTTCTTCCGCAAACCACTCCGATCGGGGCGACAAACGAAGGTTTGAAAGTGATATCTCAGAAATTTCTGGATGGAATGCTTTTCATTGAAGTAGAGGGCTTGCCCGGCAGAGAATATCTGCTCGGTATTATAAATGAGGATCTTGTGGAATCAATTGAAGGAGCGGTGGAAAACCACGGTAAATTACTAATTTTAATGCCGGGTACTGGCAAAAACTTTGTTAAGCATCAGCTGGCGATAAAAATTAAGTAATTTAAAATTTATTATTGAACAACGGAGATTAAAATGAATTTTAAAAAAGTAGCACTAATATTCTTTGCCGGATTATTTCTCTTTTCCTGTACCAAGCCGGTTCCGGAAAAATCCGAACAGAAAAAAATGGAATTGAAAACTGCCCGAGACTTCAATTATAAAATGGAGATTGAAGAAAAACTTCTACGGGTTAATACTTTTCTTAACGAGAACAAACTCGACGGCATTCTGCTTACGCAGGTCCGCAATGTTTACTGGATAACGGCAGGACTTTCAAATAATCAGATAGTATTAAATAAGGATGTCGGCGCCGCCTCGTTGCTTATAACGAAAGACGGGGGTAAATACCTTCTCTGCAACGGAGCGGAAGCGCAGCGTATGATGGACGAAGCACTTAAGGAACTTGGTTATAATCTGATAAAATATAACTGGTACGAAACAAATCCTGTTAAAGATGTTCGCGGTGACCTGATTAAACAATTCGGAAAAATAGGAAGCGACACAGACTATCCCGGTACCGTTAACATTGCGGATAAATTCAAACCCCTCCGCTATTCTATGAACGGTTACGAACTGGTCAGATATTCTTATGTCGCACGCCAATCAACCGATGCTGTAGCCGAAGTCTGCAAGAAAATAAAACCCGGCATGAACGAATTCGAAATTGAAACCATTACTGCTAACGCTTTAAGAGACAGACAGATTCTACCAACGGTTCTTCTCACTTCCGTTGACGAAAGGATCTATAATTACAGACATGCCCTACCCGGGGGTGCGGTGCTTCAAAAATATGCGATGATTAATATCTGTGCCGAGAAATGGGGAATGCCGATTGCGGTTACCAGATTTGTTCATTTTGGCCCGCTCCCGGAGGAACTTAAAACTAAACTTGAAAAAACGGCTGTTGTTAACGCACATTATCAGGAGTTGACCCGACCCGGTGTTCCTGCTTCGGAAATATTTGAGAAGATGAAAGAGTGGTATGCTTCAGTTGGATATGAAAATGAATGGATGCTTCATCACCAGGGCGGTGCAATCGGTTACGACGACCGCGAATGGGTGATTTATCCCGGAATAAAGGAAGTTGTTCTGGAGAACCAGGCATTTGCATGGAATCCGACTATTACCGGAGCCAAAGTTGAAGAGACAATTATTGTAAACAGTAACGGCTTTGAGGTAGTTACAACATCTTCAAACTGGCCTATGATTATTGTAAACCTGAACGGTAAAAAATATCCGCAGCCGTCAATACTGATTAGAGACAACGAAAGCTACGGATTAGTGCAGACGAAAGATTATGAAATTGATGTTAAATAGTATCTATTGATACTGCAGTTTTTTCACAATAATTATTAGTGGAGGTTTTTCAGCAGCCAGCTTTTTAATGGTTCCCGGATTTGATATTCTTCAATCCAATCAGGATTATCCTTTAGAAAATTCTCGTAGATCAGAATCCTGACGTCACCAATATGCCCGATTCTTTTTTCCGGGGGAATTAGTTTATGCTGCTGAATCGGGTAAGCATATGCATTGCTGAACCACTGAATATTTCCCCATTCGACTTTAGAACATATTACTGCGCTTAATACTGCCTGGTGAAGAAATATCTGGTGTTTTATGTCAGAACAGTATTTTCTCTGAAAGTCTTCATCGCGGATTAGTTTTGTGAAGACCCGCTCCCAATCGGCGAAAATTCCCGATTCCGGATTTACGGAGATAACCTGACAGTTAATATAAAACCGGATTCGTTTGCTTTCCACCAATGATTCTACTATTGGCACCTGATCCGGATCAATTTTTAATTCGCTGTAAATTCTCTTCCAGAAACCATCAACCGGACTTTTTTCTAACTGACCGATATTATTTAAAAGAAAAACAGGCCGCATCGCCGTCTTCATATTTAAACGGAGTTCCAACTCGGCCGGCTCGGAGAAAACAAGGCATTCATTATCTAGCCATACCAGATTTACATCCTGCTTATTAAGAATTTTCTCTACCTGTGCGGAAGCATATACTTTTTTGGAAAACAAATAATCTGAGCCGGCGGAATCGATCTGAATCGGGAGAAACTCAACTTTGTAGCTGGACAATTTGTAAATATGCTTTGCCGCCGGTTTATCGTAAACTATATATATCCTGCTGTTATTATACTTTCCCCCGTTTTCTCTTAAACTCTTTATCAACAGTTCAGAAGTTTGAATATCATTTATGTTTGAAACGGATAAGACAAAAACCAGTTTTGAATATTCATTTATTCCGCCGGATGATTTCTCTGCGGGCGGAAAAAACATTAGGATAAAAATCAGAGCGGAAGTTGGGATCAATACATTTATTGATTTCATAATCAATCCGCAATTGTACTCATTGCCATGGGGCAGTTATATAATATTTATAGTTCTATTTTTTTCCCTGTTCCCAGTTCAATAAAATTGCTGCCGAATGCTTCCCTAAACATCTGGATCTGTGTCTCGCCAGTACAATGTGTAGCTCCGCATTTTTTTACTCCAAGCTTATTAAACTGTTCGATGATTTCCTTAATCGCAGATGAAGAGTACTGGCCGAGATGAAATCCGCCGATTACCATATAAATTTCTTTATCCAGAATCACCTTGGCTTTATTAATAATACTTACAATCCCCGGATGCGAACAACCGGTAATTATTATAAGTCCCTTTTCGGTATCGAGTATCATTGATTGTTCCTTAATCTCATCACCCATCTCGCCGGTTAAATAGATCCCTTTGCATAATTCAAGTGAAGATTTAACACGAATTAACTCGCCGCTTTTTTCTTTTACCCGATTTTCAAATTCCGTTGAGAAAGAGGCCGGCACATAAACTTTAAGGTTTTCTTTAACATTCAGAATATAATTTAATGCAGCAGTATGATCGCCGTGCTCGTGGGAGAAGACAACACAATTAATATCACTTATATCAACATCCAGTGCAGTTACGTTAGAGGCAAAAACAATTTCATCTCCCCCTGCATCAAAAAGAACTTTATTGCCTTTGAAATCAACAATGCAGGAAAATCCCCAGCCGCTTTTGGAATCAGGATTGGAAACGTAGTTGTCGAATAATATTGTGACGCTGTTCGGATTGCTCTGAGCTTTTAATATAATCGAAAGTATTAAAGGTGTCAGAAATGCCAGCACTAAAACTGTTCTCATAAAATTTACTCCTACAAATCATTAAACTCTTTGAAACTAATATAACTTATTAGAAATTCAAACGAGTGTCAGTATACATAAAGATATTTACTTAGAATAAGAAAAGTGCATCTGGGATATCAACCATTCGTTATTTCTTTTTTCCAGTACACCCGTCCATCGTACATTTATCCAGTTTGCCGGTTTCCCGTCCCACTGCCCGTAATCATCAAGCAGGCAGGAAAACCAGGCCACAGTTCGGCTTTCGGAGATATTGACACGTAAATTTTTTATTGTAAAATCAATCGACTTGAATCGAGGGTTCATAAAAAAATTATCGACCAGCTTTTCAAAATTACTGTAACCTGAAATGGTGCCTGCTGAATCCGGATTAAAAATAAAAAATGTTGTATCCGGAACAATCGATTTAAGTACCACATCTTTTTTCTTGTCGGGGATAGCCCATCCTATGTGTTTATAAATTGCATCAATCACCTCTTTTTCTAGCTGTTCATGTTTCTCAATGTTCTGGCATGAGCAGAGAAGCATAATTGTAAGTACTAAAAATATTTTCATTTCCAGCCGTCCGGTTTTAATTTGTTAATAAATTCGCTGCTGATCCAGAAAATATCGGAGTTCCCATTCCGCGGACTGTTGTGGATTCTTTTCATTTCATCATATGTAAGAATAGCCCTTCCCGATTCCAATTCACTGTTTAATCTCACTGACATAAAGAAGAAATACTTTCCATCGGGCGATACGTATGGACTCCATTCCTGGCTTTGCTGAGTGTTTATCTTGTCCCCAAGGTTTACGGGTTCGCTCCAATTATCATCCGGAGTCCGGTATACTATATAATAATCTGTGCCGCCTCTGCTGTCGGCCCTTCCAAAAACCGGCACGATTATATAACTCTCATCCGGAGATATAAAGGCGTTGTACTGCGATTGCCCGCAGTTTATTTTTTCGTTAAGTCTTTCAGGCTCCGTGTATTTGCCATTAACCAGCTTTGAGCGATAGATAAAATTCCTGCGGGTTTGTTTTTCATCTCTTGTAAAGTACAATGTGCCGTCTTTAGTGATAGAGGGAAAAAATTCTCCGGCTTCAGTATTAACCGGAGGCCCCAGGTTGTATGGTTCGCCCCAATGATTTCCAATTCGCTCCGCCACCCAGATATCCTGATCGTTTGCAGATTCTCCTTTAGCTAAGTCGGGTCGGTTAGAAAGAAAAAACAATTTATTACCGTCGGGTGATAATGCAGGCTCAAGATTAATATATCTTGGATCCGAGGCAAATGGCAAAGGCTCAGGCACTGTCCATTTGTCGTTAATTAGTTTTGTTACAAAGATTGCGCTGTAATTGTAATTCCCGGCAGCTGAACAGAAATAAATTTCTTTTCCGTCCGGGGAAATGGCAATATCTCTATTATGCATTCCGTCGGATACAATTCCGGATGCGAAGATTTCCGGATTTTCGCCGGGTGGAGTCTGACCTAAATATTTACCCTTAAGCTGAAGGAATTTCGTTTGACCGGGTTGTGCTATTAGAAAGTGAAATGTAATTATAAATAAAAATATCGGAAATAATAATCTCATAGTTCCGCCCCCGATTTTTAGCCGGTGTTACATTACATATATTTGCACCTTAAGTAAAGGTAAATTTAATGGGTGCCAGGATCTCTTCATCTCTACAAGAATTAGTTTAACGGAATTCTTAATATTTTTACAATTGTTGGCTTTGTTTATTAAAGCACAGATGTTATTTTGAATAAAAAAATCAGGATAATTTCACATAATATTATATCGGTATTTTGAATACTTTGATTGGAGAAACCCATGATTGAATCAGCAGGATTTGAACAGATATCAGTTGAAAACGATTTTATTAAAGTGATTATTCTTCCGCAGATCGGCGGGAAGATGATTGGCTTGATCAATAAAAAAACGGGCACTAACTTTTTATTGGAATCTCAGAATAGAGATAAAAAATATGAACCGGCTTTTCACGGCGCACCTTTTCAGAATTATGATACAAGCGGATTTGATGAATGCTTCCCCACAGTTGAAGCATCTTTCTTGACTACTGAGGAAGGAAAGAAAATATCATTTCCGGATCATGGAGAACTCTGGTCGAAACCCTGGTCTTTCAAAAAGACTGATGATTCAACACTTGTCGGCTTTGTTAAGGGCACAAATCTGAATTATACATTCAATAAGAAAATTTATCTTGACGGGAACCGGGTAATTATTGATTACAAAGTTGAGAACAACGATGCGAGTCCTCTTCCTTATATCTGGGCGGCTCACCCTCTATTTAATATTGAGCCCGGAGATGAAATATATCTGACTGATGAAATCCAAAATGTGTATTTATATTGGTCCAATGATTCAAAACTTGGATCAAGAGGTGATCAGCTTGAGTGGCCTTTTATAAACTCTGTCAGCGACTTTTCGGTTATTCCGGAGAAGAGTTTCGGAAAGGCGGTAAAACTATTCTCGGGAAAACTCACAATGTCCGCCTGGACTGCTCTTCATAAAAAAAATAAAAAGGAATCGTTGCTTATCAGTTTCGATACATCGGAAAATCCTTATCTGGGAATCTGGCTCTGCTACGGCGGCTGGCCCGAAGAAATTTCCGAAAAACAACTTACAGTTGCACTTGAGCCGACCAACTGCGGATCCGACTCACTGTCTGCGGCGGCAGGAAAAAACTCGTGCGGAATTATTGAACCGGATTCGGCAAATTACTGGCGGATCGAATTTGCCGTTGTTAATGAATTATGATTCCTAAAACTTTTCGGTAATTAATCAAGAAAAAAAATATTTTTTATTTTGATTTACTTATTAGGAAAAGAAATATTGATTTTATAACTTGCCCGTGTCCTAAGAAGTGATTTAAAATTTTAATCCCAAAGAAACTCATGTTAAGAATAACTCTTGAATCACCAAATCAAATCAAAGAAATCGCACCTCAGCCAAAAGAAGATCTAACATTCGAAGTGAAGGTTGTAACAGAAGGACTTTTTCCGGAAGTACGCCTCAGCTTTGTGTCCGATCAGCCGAGAAAAAGATTTAAGAATTCACCTTCCGACATACCCGGCGGACATAAAGAAAATCTATTCCGATAATTTTTTAAGGAACATTCCATGCAAGCAATCGGACTGACTTTCGTTGATTGGATAATAATTCTGATCTACTTTGCATTCGTTTTAGGTATTGGATGGTATCTCCGGAAATTCACAAAAAGCGAAGAAGATTTTTTCCTTGCAGGCAGGAAAAATTCTTCCTGGGTTGCCGGTCTGGCTTTTCTCTCTGCAAACCTCGGCGCACTTGAACTTCTCGGCATGACGGGTAATACTTTTAAATACGGAATGTACGTTGCTCACTTCTACTGGATTGGAGCAATTCCAGCAATGGTATTTCTCGGTATCTATATGATGCCTTTTTATTACAGCAGTAAAATAAAATCAATACCGGGTTACCTGAAACTCCGCTTCGATGAAAAGACCCGTGTTCTTAACGGAATCGCTTTTGCAATTATGACGCTCTTAGTATCCGGCATTAATCTGTATGCGATGGCTCTGGTTCTTCACACATTTCTTGGCTGGAACTGGGATATTAGTATGTGGGTTTCGGCTCTGACTGTTATGGGCTATGTAACGCTGAGCGGTTTGATGTCGGCTATCTTCACTGAAATAATTCAATTCTTTTTGATCTGGTTCGGACTTTTTCTCGTATCGATATTGGGTATAATGGAAATCGGAAGTCTAGACCAGATACTTAACCGTCTTCCAGAATCGATGAACACCCTCTGGTCTACTTCCGGGGATCCGACTCAAAACGGAATGTTTATACACTGGGCGGGAATTGTTCTCGGCCTCGGTTTTGTCTTATCCTTCGGATACTGGACTACGGACTTTCTTGTTGTCCAGCGTGCTTTTTCTGCAAAAGATTTGCGAGCGGCAAGGATGACACCTCTGCTCGCATCATTCTTCAAGATGGCATTGCCGTTTATTGTAATACTTGCCGGACTCATTGCAATTGCTCTTTCGAATGATCCTGACAGCGGATTTAAATTACTGGAGGATGGGGGCCAGGTCAATTATGATTCTGCCCTGCCTCTACTGATTGCACGGTATTATCCGACGGGTCTGGTCGGACTCGGTGTAACTGCTTTGCTAGCCGGATTTATGGCTGGTCAGGCGGGGAATATAAGCGCATTCAACACAGTTTGGACTTATGATATTTATAAATCGGTTCTTAATAAAAACGCATCGGATTCCCATTTACTCTGGATGGGCCGTGCTTCTACCGTAGTAGGTGTTATTCTATCTCTTGGAACCGCATACTGGGCAAAAAGTTTTCCGAGCATAATGGATTACATGCAGGCAATTTTTTCATGGGTTAACGCTCCTCTTTTTGCAACGATGCTGCTCGGAATGTTTATCTGGTGGATTACTCCTAACGGCGCATTCTGGGGACTTGTTGCCGGAATGCTCTCATCCTTCTTTATGTGGCTGGGAGTTAAATTTCACTGGTTCAGCGAAAGCATTATTACTATGTCCTCTGTACAGAGTGATATGGCTGCCAATTTCTGGCGGGCTTGGTGGGCATGGCTTATCTGTTTTTTACTTACAATCGGTATAAGCTTCTTTACTAAGAAAAAACCGAAAGAGGAACTTATAGGACTTGTTAAAGGACTTACCGAGGAGAAACACGATGCTCATTTGCCGTTCGTCAAACGTCCTGAGTTTGTTGCGATTGTTTCTGTTGTCGTATTAATTGTATTGAATCTTTTATTCTGGTAAATCTTCTCTTTGTGTCCTGATGACAATCATTAATAAGTCAATCAGGCACCGGGTGGAAAAAATTTTATTAAGTAGGGATACAATACAGTTTTTAGGATTAAATTTTGTGATACTAAAGAGGTTCGGAGTTTAATATGAAACCAATCTGGTATTTTGTTGGATTAATACTCTTGGTAATCGGCGGAATAATATTTCTGACCGGAATATATCAGGTTATAAATCCTCCCGGGGTTAAAACTGTTCTTTCAGATACTCATCCCAATATCTGGTGGGGAATTATAATGATGCTTTTCGGCGGACTTATGTATTTCAAAACTAGAAAACAATCGGTCTGATCTATTCATTCTTTGAAAAAAATAAATTAGTTTTACTTTGGAGTTTGAGCTATTCACACCATAGCCGAATTCCTTTCGATGGAAAGACTAATTACATTTATCTGCAATAGCGAACTCATCTCTACAAAAGTAAATCCTGCGGAAACCGTTCTGGATTTTTTACGGAACAGAAGAAAATTAACGGGTACCAAAGAAGGATGCCGTGAAGGCGACTGCGGTGCCTGTACGATTATACTCGGATCGCTTCAAAAAGGTAAAGTTAATTACAAGACGGTAAATTCATGTCTGCTTCCATTAGCCGATCTTCAGGGTAAACATCTGGTATCAATTGAGGGATTGAATGTTGATGGATTAAATTATATTCAGGAGCAGATGATTGATGAAGGCGGCACCCAGTGCGGATTCTGCACACCGGGATTTATTATCTCTCTCACCAACTATTTTATTAATAATACAGAATACTCAGCCGAAGAAGCTGCATCTTCTCTAGACGGAAATATTTGCCGGTGCACTGGTTATGCAGGTATTATACGTGCAGCGGTTAACACTGTGAACTTGCTGCGTGTTATGAAAATCTCCAAATCCGGCACGATACCTTATCTAATCGAGCGGAAAATACTTCCCGGATATTTCCTGGAAATTCCCAAAAGGCTGAGAGCTCTCAATAAAGAAATAAAAGGAAAAAAACCGGCATCCTATTCGGGTGTTGTTGCAGGCGGGACCGATCTTTTTGTCCAGAACTGGGAAGCTCTGCTTGAGAAGGAAAATAATTTTATTTCGGAGAATCCGGATCTGAAGTTTATTAACAGAAAGAGAAACCGGATCCATATCGGCGGCGCAGTAACAGTATCTGAAATCTGTTCTTCAAAGGAAATCAATAAATATTACCCTCAGTTAAGAAACTCTCTTAAATATTTCGGTTCCATGCCTATACGCAATAGGGCGACAGTTGCGGGTAATATTGTAAACGCTTCGCCAATTGCCGACCTTGTAAATATTTTTATTGCTCTGGATGCAGTAATCCATCTTGCCTCGAAAAGAGGAATCAGGCCCGTCCCTATTAAGAATTTCTATAAAGCTTACAAAACTCTAGATAAAAAACGGGATGAAATAGTTAAGGAAATTTCTTTACCGGTGCCGACAAAAAATCTATTATTCAATTTTGAAAAAGTCTCACGCCGCGCGCATCTTGATATAGCAAGCGTCAATTCATCTATAGCCTTGAAGTATGAGAAGGGAAAAATAAAGGATGTTTCAATTTCTGCCGGAGGTGTTGCACCGGTTCCGCTTTTTCTTAAATCGACATCGGAATTTTTAACAGGTAAAGAAATCAATAATTCTATTTTGATCGAAACCCTTAAAATAGCAGGATCTGAAGTTTCCCCAATAACCGATGCACGCGGATCCAAAGAATATAAATCTCTTCTTCTCTGTCAATTGATAAAATCCCACTTTTTAAAATTTTTCCCCGATTTGATTAACGAAGAGGTTTTAAGATGAGAAGCTACGATTCCATACAGCATGTAAAGGGGGAGTCGAAATTTGTTGACGACCTTATTCAGCCCGATGGAACTCTCTTTGGAGCGGTTTATTATTCACCGATTGCCCGGGGAAAAATTCTGAAAACAGACTTTAAAGAGACTCTTAAAATTCCCGGTGTCTATTCTGTTATTACTGCATCCGATATACCGGGCGAGAACCAGATTGGCGGTGTAATTCTTGACGAGGAGTTATTCTCAAGCGGCCACCTGCATTTCGTCGGACAACCGATTGCTCTTATTCTAGCCGGGGATAGAGTTTCCGCTAACAAAGGAGTTAAAGCTGTAAAGGCGGAGTATGAGAAACTTAAACCGGTACTTAATCCCCGCGAAGCTTTTGCGAAGGGCGATTTGATAGTACCACCCAGAATTTTTTCTCTGGGAGATATTGATTCTGCCTGGGGTAAATGCGATTATATTATAGATGGCCTGGTGGAATCCGGAAGTCAGGAGCATTTATACCTGGAAACACAGGGTGCGCTTGCAATTCCGGCTGAGGGTGGCGGGATTAAGATAATTTCATCCACTCAGGGTCCAACGGCAGTTCAAAAAATTGCTTCGAGAGTTCTTAATCTTCCGATGAATAAAATTGAAGTAGATGTTCCCCGACTTGGTGGCGGCTTCGGCGGCAAAGAGGATCAGGCAACGGCATGGGCAGTGATGGCTGCGCTTTCAGCTCTTAAAACCGGCCGGCCGGTTAAAATTATTTTACCGCGTCAGGAGGATATGAGGATGACAGGAAAACGCCATCCGTATTCCTCCGATTTCAAAATTGGTTTGAATAAGGATGGAAAGATACTTGCTTACCAGGCATGGTATTATCAGAATGCAGGAGCTTCGGCAGATCTCTCCACCGCAATTCTTGAGAGAACACTGTTCCATTCAACAAACAGCTATTATATCCCTAATGTAAAAGCTACTGCATACTGCTGCAGGACAAATCTTCCACCGTTTACGGCATTCCGAGGATTCGGCGGCCCCCAGGCGATGTTTGTTATTGAATCGGCGATTCATAAAGCCGCTGAAGTAATGGGAGTTGATCCTTCATTCATTCAAAGGAATAATCTGCTTAAAGAGGGAAATGAATTTCCATACGGACAACGTACAGAAAACTGCAGAGCGGAAATCTGCTTCGAGGAAACCGTAAAAAAATTCAACTATGAAAGTGAAAAGAAGCGAATTGAAAAATTCAACGCAGGTAACAGTCTTTTCAAAAAAGGTATTGCATTGATGCCGGTCTGCTTCGGTATTTCATTTACGACTACATTTCTTAATCAGGCCAGCGCACTTGTTCATGTCTATACTGATGGCAGCATAAGAATCAGTACAGCAGCGGTTGAAATGGGGCAGGGAGTTAATACGAAGTTGACAGCTGTCGCTTCCCGTATATTTTCAATTAATCCCGATAGAATAAAAATTGATACTACAAACACTTCGCGAGTGGCAAATACATCTCCGACAGCTGCAAGTAAAGGAGCCGATCTCAATGGTTATGCGACGATTAATGCGTGCAGCCTAATTTTAGAACGGCTAAAAAAAGTTGCTAAAGAAAAATTGCGCACGGGAAAATCTTCGGTTGTTGAAATCAAAGATGAATTCGTTTATGTGAATAGTGAAAAGACCGATTTAGATTGGGTTAAATTAATCAACATGGCATATGTCGAACGCATCAGCCTTACTGCGCAGGCACATCACGCAACGCCCAACATTTATTTCGACAGAGAAAAAATGAAAGGAGACGCTTTTGCCTACCACGTATTTGGCACCGCACTTGTTGAAGCAACTGTTGATTGCCTGAGAGGAACATATGTGATCGACTCGGTTAAAGTTGTACACGACTTCGGAAAAAGCCTGCATCCGGTTACAGACAGGGGACAGGCAGAAGGAGCAATTGTCCAGGGATTAGGATGGATGACCCTGGAGGAATTGATTTATAATGAGGAAGGAAAGCTCCTTACCGATGCTCTGTCAACTTATAAAATCCCGGATATTAATTTTGCCCCTAAACTACTGGAAGTCCATTTTCTAGAAGATGTACCAAATCCGTACGGGCCGTTTCAATCGAAAGCCGTGGGAGAACCACCATTTATGTACGGTATAGGCGCCTACTTCGCAATCGCAAATGCCATGAAAGCTTTCCTGCCTGGTAAATCTGTCTGTTATAACGCTCCTGTTACCAATGAAAAAGTTTTGATGTGGCTCCATTCAAACGACTGATTATCTGTTAGAAGTTTCAACTCATTTTTGTTTTCGGTAAATTTGTTCTGCATCTATTGTCTGGAGTTTGAATGAAAGTATGGAAGTGGGAAGTTGAAAACAGAGATTATCTTCAAAAAGCAATTAACCGCTGCAGAGAGAAAAAAATAATTCTCCCTACCTTTGAACAACTGAAAAAACCTGAAATAATTCCCGGAAAAATCAAAAATGAATTAAAGAAGATCGGATTGCAGGAAACAAATCCTCTTAATCTATTCAGGATTAACTGGTGTAATCAACCTGATAGCGGAGAGTTCGGGGGAATTAATTATCTCGAAATTCCGCCTGAAATATCCGGCGTTAAAGCAAGAATTGTCGGACTGGTAGGAAGATATTTTCCGACCGGGGCTCACAAAGTTGGTGCAACCTACGGTTGTCTCGCTCCTTACCTTGTAACCGGCAGATTCAATCCGGAGTATCATAAAGCAGTTTGGCCTTCAACCGGGAATTACTGCCGCGGCGGAGCTTTCAACTCCGTTCTTCTCGCGGTTCATGCAGTCGCTATTCTACCAGAGGAAATGAGCCGTGAAAGATTCGTCTGGCTTAAGGAAATGGGAGCCGAAATTTATGCGACACATGGATGCGAAAGCAACGTTAAAGAAATTTATGATAAATGCCATGAACTAGAAGCTCAAAGCGATGAGTACCTTATCTTTAATCAGTTCGATCAGTTCGGCAATTCAATCTGGCATTACGAAATAACAGGCTACACAATTGAAAAATTATTCGATCAGCTTCGGAATGAGAAAAGCAGACTGAGCGGATATGTAAGCGCTACAGGATCCGCGGGCACCATCGGAGCGGGCGACTACCTTAGAACAAAATTCCCCCACATTAAAATCGTTGCGTCGGAAGCATTGCAATGCCCCACTCTTTTATGCAACGGTTTCGGCGGCCACAGAATAGAAGGTATCGGAGATAAACACATTCCATGGATTCATAATGTTAAAAACACCGATTGTGTTGCGGCTATTGATGATGAACAGACATTAAAGATTCTCCGGCTTTTCAATGAACCCGCCGGGAAAGACTGGCTGAAAAAACAGGGAATTGATGAACAGTGTATTGGTAAATTGAATGAACTTGGAATATCCTCAATTTGTAATCTTCTTTCTGCAATTAAGCTAGCGAAGTTTTACGAGATGAATGAGAACGATGTTGTCTTTACGATTTTTACGGATTCAGTCGATCTGTATAATTCACGACTTAAAGAAATGAATGATGCCTGGGGTGAATATTCCGAATTAAATGCTGAGATAGATTGGAGTTCTATTATCAGGTATCAGAGTATAGATTACTTTAAAGAGCTCGGTTATAATGATAAAAAGGCAATTCACAATCTCAAGTATTTCACGTGGGTTGAACAGCAGGGCAAGGATGTAGAGGAGCTTAATGCGCAGTGGTATAATGAAAACTACTGGCAGGAACGGTTCTCGGTTGTTCCTGTATGGAATAAATTAATTGAAGAATTCAATCAACAAGTCGGATTAATATAGAAATCTGCTTTTATGAGGAATAACAAATCGCAGTTTTTCTTCATAAAAAATTTTTTCTATTTCATTCTTAATTATGGATGAAAAACCGAACATACTAAAAAATCTCCTTCTGCCGGCCGCAGGCAACAAACTCCGGCTTTGTGACCTTACCTTCGATTCAAAAATTATTGAAATTAAGCAGAGAGCAGAACAGTTGTTCGACTGGGATGATCTGAAGGACAGAACGAATCGGGATAATATACTTAAGACTTATTGTGATGACGGAGAATCTCCGGAATGTTTTCTTGCCATTCCCGGCGGTATTGATCCGCATGTACACTTCGATACCCCCGGATTCGAGTTCCGTGAGGATTTTGAACACGGTTCTAAAGCAGCAGCATCTGGCGGAGTTACAACCGTAATTGATATGCCGTGCACATCTGTTCCGCCGGTAACAACCGCAGAAAATTTCCGTATGAAACTTAATGCTCTTGAAGGCCGGAGTATGATCGATTATGCTTTCTGGGGCGGTGTCTCGGGTAAGAATTTTAAGGAAGCGGATGTTGAGGAGAATATTCTGCAGCTTACAAAGTGTGGCGTTGCCGGATTTAAAGTATATTTTATTTCCGGGATGGAGTCGTTTACTGATCTTACACCGCGGCAGATGGAATTTGCAGGACGCGTAATTGAGAAAACCGGCAGACCGATGGCTGTCCATGCTGAAGATAAAGAACTGGTAACGATTCGCGAACAAAAATACAAAAATGCCAACCGTATCGATTGGAAAGCGTATTGCGACAGCAGGGATCCAAGAGCTGAAGCTGTAGCAATTGATAAGCTCATATCAGTCGCACAGAAAGTAAATTGCAGAATCCATGTTGTTCACCTGAGTTCTAAACTCGGTCTCGATCAGATAAAAAAAGCCCGGTCAACTAAACTTCATTTTACAGCGGAAACCTGTCCCCACTATCTCCATTTTACTCAGAAGGATTTTGAAAACGATTCGATCAGAAATTTTCTCAAAACCGCTCCTCCCGTCAAATGCGAAAAAGATCTCGATGCCTTATGGGAGGGATTGAATGACGGTTCAATTCAATTTGTTACTACCGACCATGCCGGCTGCAATCCTGTCGATGAAAAATCCTCATCAGACTTCTGGGAAGTCTATGGAGGAATTCCCGGTGTTGAACACCGCGTTCCGTTTCTTTTAAGCGAGGGGTTTATGAAAGGAAGACTGACTCTCGAAAAAACAGTTCAGCTCCTTTCTGAAAACGCCGCTTCTCATTTCAATCTTGAAAATAAAGGAAATCTTAAACCCGGGTTCGATGCCGATATCTGTCTTATCGATCTCTGGCAGTCCGGCAAGATCGAAGCGGCAAACATGAATAGTAAAGGGAAGTACACACCGTTCGAAGCATTAATTCTGAATGCTAAAGTTATCCGGACGTATCTGCGCGGCAGAAAAATCTATGATTTGAATAATCCAGTATCGGATCTTTTCGGTTACGGTAAATTTATCTCAGTGAGTTAGCCATGGCCGGGAAAAAATCATTTAAAATTATTAACGCATGGATTGCTTCGATAAAGAATGACAAAATTATTCCTCTCTTTGGCGATCTGGAAATTGAACACGGAAGAATAACCGGAATATTTAAGAGGAATCATAATAATTTTTTAGATAGTAAATCCAAGCTCGGAAACTCGGTTTATAATGCCGGCGGAAGACTAATCACCATTCCGCTGATAAACTTTCACGATCATTTTTATTCGCGTCTTGCAAAGGGGCTTCCTATCGTCAAACCGCTGAACAATTTTCAGAATGTTCTTAAGAATCTCTGGTGGGATCTCGATAAAAAGCTTACTCTCGATATGGTTGAAGCTTCGGCCAGAATGTCTGTAATAGAATCGATAAAAAACGGGGTTACATACATTTTCGATCATCATTCATCTCCAAGTTCAACTGACGGAAGCCTGGGAAAGATCGCAGAAATCCTGATCGAAAATAATATCCGCGGAGCTCTCTGTTTTGAAACCACTGACCGAAACGGAGCACTTTCCGCAAAATCGGGACTCGATGAGAATATAAATTTTCTGAAGAAATATTCGAGCGCTAATTTAAAATCGCTCCTCGGACTGCATGCATCATTCACATTATCGGACGACACTTTATCAGAAGCGGCTGAACTTGTTAAGGAATATGAAACCGGCATCCACATTCATCTTTGTGAGGATAAAAGCGATAGAATTTTAAGCCGTCGTTATACCAGCCGCCTTCCTGTAAACCGGCTTGTGAGATATAATTTGTTGAACAGTAAAAGCATTCTTGGCCACGGCGTCCATTTGAATCAGAAAGAATATTATCAGATAGCAGAATACGGAAGCGCTCTTGTCTATAATCCCGATTCGAACATGAATAATGCTGTCGGTCTGCCCGAGTACTCAAGGATTCCCACCCTCATCCCTGTCCTTATTGGAACTGACGGAATGCATGCCAATATTGCTAAATCGATGAAACAGTATTTTCTTCTGATGCGATATCAGAACACACCAGCGGGCGATTCATTCAGGCTTTTTATCAAATCATATTTTGATCAGATCGGTTTTGTTAAAAAATATTTCGAGGATTTCTCTATAATTGCCGAAGGAGACAGAGCCGACTTTATTGTGTGGGATTATATCCCGCCGACTCCGATTTCGGAAGAAAATTACTGGGGTCATTTCATTTACGGTGCGCTCGAGAGCAATATCAGAACTGTTATCCAGGAAGGAAACTTTTTAATGAAAGATTATCACCTTGTTAATATTGACGAATCCGAATCTTTCAAAGAAATATTTAAACATGGTAAAAAATTATTTTCGTTATATAAATAAAGTCCGATTGAATAAAAGAAAATTCAATATTGTCGGCAGACCAGTTGTAAGGGGAGACGCCTTCGCAAAGGTTACGGGCCGGGCAAAATATGCGGATGATTACCGTTTCGGAAACGAATTATTCGGAGTGATGGTCCGTACCGGTTCTTCTCATGCCATTATTAAGAGAATTGATTTTTCGGAAATAGAAACAGACAATTCCATCGATGCAATTATTAAATGGGAGGATGTGCCGGGCAGTAAAAATGTCGGACCGATTAAACCCGATCAGCCGGTTTTCTGTAAGGATAAAATTGTAACACCCGGCGATGTTGTCGCAATGCTTGTCGGCCGTGATGAAAAGCATTTGAGAGAATTGGCCAAACAGGTTAAAATTGAACTTGAGGATCTTCCGGTTCTGGACGATCCGGCAAAAGCGCTTGAAGAAAATTCTATTCTTATCCACCCGGAAATAAAATCGAATCTTATTACGCATTATCCTTTGCGTAAAGGGAATGTTGAAAAGGGATTTAAGCAGAGCGATGAGATAATAGAGCAGACATATACTACTCAATTGATAGAACATGCCTACATCGAACCGGAATGTGTAACTGCAATTCCCGGTGAAGGTAATTTGAAAATAAAAATAATCGGCAGTATTCAGAATCCCTTTACAACAAGGAAAGTAGTTGCGTCGGTCCTCGGGTGCGGACTGAATGAAGTTGAAATAATTCAGGCGGAACTCGGAGGATCTTTCGGCGGCAAAGACGATACTATGAATATAATCTCTGCCCGGGCCGCAATTGCCGCACTCAAGTTAAACCGGCCTGTTAAAATTAAATATGACCGTGAAGAATCGATTGTTGAATCTTATAAACGCCATCCTTACATCATGAAATATAAAATCGGTTACAAAAAAGACGGCAAAATTAGGGCGATGAAAATAGATCTGCTCGCAGACGGCGGTGCGTATGCATCTATGAGCCCTTTTGTAACATGGCGTTCTGTTGTTCAGGCGACAGGTCCTTATCAGGTTCCAAATGTTCATACCGATGTACGGGTTGTGTACACAAATAATCCCTATACAGGCGCTATGCGCGGATTCGGCTCTCCGCAGCCGATCTTTGCCATAGAATCGTTGATGGATGAAATTGCTCTTCGAATCGGGAAAACTCCGTTTGAGATCCGCAGGATAAACGGATTCAAACAGGGATCCGTTACGGCCAGCGGCCAGAAGTTAACCGGGCACGAAGTAACTCTCAATAAAGTTCTTAAGAAAGCGGTGGATGTTTCCTCTTTTAATTCTAAATGGTCTGAGAATGGGAAATCTAAAGCTGGAAATGTGAACTCGGCTGAATCCCGGAATGATTCCCTGATATTGGGAAAAGAGAAATTTATTGATCCCGATAAATTATGGCGTAAAGGAATTGGACTTGCACTCAGTTACCGCGGATGTTCCCTCGGTGCCGAAGGGATTGATGCGGCCGCGGCATATGTTTCTATTCAGCCCGACGGTACAGTATATCTTCTTACCGGATTAGCTGAAAACGGTCAGGGTTTAAAAACTACTTTCTCTATAATTGCCGCGGAGGTTTTCGGAATATCAACCGATAAAATCATTTATCTGGAACAGAACACTTCAAGGATTCCCGATAGCGGTCCTACCGTAGCCTCACGAGCGACATTGATGGGCGGCGGAGCTACTAAAAACGGCTGCGAAGAATTGAAAAATCGACTCGTTAAATTAATAGCATCAGAATGGAAACTGAAAAGTACAAGTGATATTAGATTTATCAATGACCGGATTTTTCATAAAGGTAGAAAGACCAGGAAAATTTCTTTTAGTGAATTAATTAAAACCGCCTATTCTAAAGGTGTTAACCTCTCCACAATCGGATGGTATGCAGGACCTGATGTTCACTGGGAGGAAGATACGGGACAGGGAACAGCATACTTCACTTATGTATACGGATGCCAGGTTGCTGAGGTTACTGTGAATGCAGGAACCGGCGAAGTTTATATCAATAATATCTGGGCTGTACACGATCCCGGGAAAGTAATAAATATCCTGGGAGCTGAAGGTCAGGTTTACGGCGGAGTTACTCAAGGAGCCGGTTATGGATTATGGGAAAAAATTTCTACTCATAATGGAAGAATAAGGGAAAATAATTTCGACCAGTTTTTAATTCCTACAAGTAAAGATATTGATGCCATTCACCCTTATTTCATTGAAGGTAAAGACAAATACGGCGCGTGGGGAGGGAAATCTCTGGGAGAACCGACACTTGAGTTGACAGCAGCAGCAATTTCTAACGCGATTGCGAATGCAACCGGTCAGCGGTTTTTCAATCTGCCCCTCAACATCGAAGAAATATTGCTCAGAAAAAAATTGTATCCCGAAAGTCTAAAACGTGGAAGTACATCATGATACCCTTTAAAGAAATAGTGCTTCCCGAATCTTTAGACGAAGTATGCAGACTTCTTCAGAATAATAACGGTTCATCAAAAATTATTGCAGGCGGCACTGATATCGTCCCCGGCTTTCATATAGAATCTCCCCGGTTTACTGAAATTGAACAATTGATCGATATAAACAGAATTGCTGAATTGAAAGAAATCTATGTAAAAGATAATTTTATTTCGATAGGGTCGGCCGCCACTTTTACGGAGATTATTTCCAATGATTTGTTAAATGAAAAGATACCTTTACTTGTTAAGGCTTCGAAAACGATCGGAAGCACACAGATAAGAAATCGCGCTACACTTGGTGGTAATTTTATAAACAACGCACCATGTGCGGACAGTGTTGCACCGCTTTTGGTTTATGACGCGGAGATTAAGATTAAATCTTTTACAGCAGAAAAAATTATAAAACTGCAGGATTTACTTGTAAGACCCTATGGAACAAGATTAAAACCCGATGAAATTGTTACACATATATTAATTCCGATTCCGAAATTAAATTATTACGGTGATTTTTATAAGCTTGGAAGAAGAAGAGCGGTTTCTATAAGCAGAATCTCATTAGCGGTTCTTCTTTATTTGAAAGACGGCACGATTAACGACATTAAGATTGCAAGCGGCGCAGTTACTCCTTTTGGGACAAGAATTTACGACGTCGAAGAGTTTGCTAAAGGGAAAATGATGACAGATGATTCGGCGAAAGAGATAGCAATTAAACTGGGTGAAAAAATTCTTCAAATTGCCGGTGTGCGGTGGTCCAGTGAATATAAAATTCCTGTTGTACAGCAGGTCTGTTATCATTTATTAAGAAAATTAGAACGCAGATAAAATCAGATATAACGGATTCAGCCAGGTAATTCTGCGCTAATCGCCGCCTCAAGGCCGTAAGTATTTTATAAAGAGTATTTATGAAAATAGAATTCATATTAAATAGTAATCATATTACCGCGGATGTTGAACCGAACATTCGTCTGATTGATTTGTTGCGCGATAAATTTATTATGACAGGGACTAAAGAGGGATGCTCGATCGGTGAGTGCGGTGCCTGTACGGTCATAATGAATGGTAAAGCCGTTAATTCGTGTCTGGTACTTGCCGGTCAGTGTGACGGTGCCGAGATTATAACGATAGAGGGAATTGAAAAGGATGGAAAGCTTCACCCGCTGCAGGAGAATTTTATGAAATACGGCGCTGTTCAGTGCGGATTCTGTACACCGGGAATGATTATGTCCGCATACGCATTGCTGCTGGAAAATCCCGAACCGACCGAAGAGGAAATTAAAGAGGCGATTTCCGGGAATCTTTGCCGATGCACCGGTTATAAGCAGATCATAGAAGCCGTTGAAAAATCTGTTAAAGAATGGTAATCATTACACTAAGAACGGATAATCCTCTATTACACTTTTCATCAACATCAAATATCTTTGTGGAATCTCGTTATCCCGGTGTATATCATTAATTTCAAATATACGCCCTTCTGCCCGCATAACAGCCCTATATTCATTACCAGCCTTAATGATATAAAACCCATCATTCCGGCTCTCATTGAAATCGTCTCCGGACGCAAACAGAGTGAACTTATCTTTGTACGGAGCACCTTCGTGCGGGCAGAAGGTTTCACAATTACCGCACTCATTGCAGAGTGAATCGATGTGAAGAATCTGATTTGCATCCCTGAAGGCCGGGTGATTTGTTTTAATTACAACGTTCGCCCGGTTCGGACATACATCAACACATTTATTACAGATCGAATTGCAGCTTAAACAACGGGAGGCCTCAAGCACCAGATCGTTATTACTCCACTCGATTTTTCCTTTAAGCAGGCTAAGCGTGTCGTTATTTATCCTGGGGTATTTTTTAATATCAATCGAAGGATAAAGTATATTCTCTTTTTTCACGATTGCATCGGCGGCTTTTCTTCCGTCGGCTATTGCTCTCACAATTGTTGCGGGGCCGTTCAGCGCATCTCCGCCTATAAATACATTTTCAATATTAGTCTCATTTGTTGCTGGATTGACGTCAGCTTTATTCTTTGTAACTAAAATTCTATTGGATTCAAGAAGACCGGTGTCAACGCTTTCGCCAATAGCGGAAATCACCGTGTCGATATCCAGCTCTTCAAATTCACCGTCAATTGGAATAACGCTTAGGCGTCCGTCCGGTTCGGGTTCGGACAGTCTCATTTTATTGCACATTAACTTTCCGTCTGTAAAATCATATGGCAGTAAAAGTTCTTTGAAGATTACTCCGTCGGAGAGAGCCGCGTCAAATTCCTCGCGGTCTGCCGGCATATACTCTTTTGTACGTCTGTATATGAGATAGACATTCTCAACACCATCTAATCGTAAAGCAGCGCGGGCACTGTCCATTGCGGAATTACCACCGCCAATAACAGCTACATTTTTACCTGGATTAATTTTGATGTTGTGGTGAAAATCCCATAGAAAATCGATCGCATTTATAATTTCTTTATCTGAAGAAATATTCAGATTGTTTGATTTCTCTGCACCGATTGCAATATAAATATACTTATAACCCTCCTGCTTTAACCTGTTTACCGAGAATGACTGGTCAACACCGAAAATAAATCTAACCCCGAACTTCTCGATGAATTTAATGTCGTTGTCGATGGCGGATTGCGGAAGGCGGAATTGCGGAAGGACATTCTGTACTATTCCGCCGGCGTTCATATTTTTCTCGAAGACTGTTACATCCAAACCCGACTTTGCCAGAAAATACGCAGCAGATAAACCGGAAGGCCCGGCACCTATCACGGCTGCTTTAATTTTAACATCGGATTTTTCTTCAACTGAAATATTTTTTATGAAACCGGTATAACCATTTAATGCGGCTTCCTTTTTAATGTCGCGTATCTTAACGGTTTCCTCATAATCGATGCGAGTGCAGTGATACATACACTGATGATCGCAGACATAACCTGTTATATGCGGAAGAGGATTCTTATCAGTTATAACCTGTAAGGCTTCTTCATATTTTCCTTCACCCGCTAAACGTATATATTCTGGAACATCCTGATGAATAGGGCAGGCAACCTGGCAAGGAGCAATGAAACAATCGAATGTATTCAGCTTATCTGGTACTTTAATCGATTCTGCATTCCGTGTTTCATTGCGGTAATATTTGTCGTTAAGCGATTTACCGGCAAGCGCTTTCAGCTTAGGCAGATCAATTAATTTATGAGTCTCAAATGGAATCTCTGTTAAGGATTCGGAAATCTGAAAAAGTCGGTTATATCCTCCCGGTTTCAATAGCTCGGTAGCAAATGTAACGGGCTTAATACCTGTCTCAATTATCTCTTTAATATTGTTGATTGAAGCCCCGCCTGAATACGAAATGTTTATTTCGCCAGCAAACTCCTCCGCAATTTTTGAAGCAAGGTTTATTGTAAGCGGGAATAACGGCCGTCCGGATAAATACATTTCATCGCCGGGCATCCGCTTCTTTTTGTTTCTCACCGGCAGAGTATTTGAAAGTTTTATTCCGAATTCCTTTCCGTTCTCTTCTGCGAATGATTTCAAACGCCGAAGCATTAAAACGGCGTCATTCCACTGAAGGTCGTTGTCGAATGATCCCTTTTCAGGAAATACATTTTTGAAGCCGAGATTCCCTAATGTACTTTTAACATAATCATAACCGAGAAGAGTCGGGTTTAGCTTAACATAAGTATGTAATCTCTTTTCTTTTATCAGGTATTTAACAATCGATTCAATTTCATCAGGCGGGCAACCGTGCATTGTAGAAAGTGTAACCGAATCCGAAATTACAGGCGATATCCGGTCAACAGAATCGATCGGGTCACTGCGGTTATTCAAATATTTCGTGATAAACTCTTTGAGAATATTTTTATATTTCAAAAAGGATGGAGATTTATCGGCATTCATCATCCGGTCAATAAAATCATTCATCCTGACGCTTTTGATTCCAGCGAGATCATATCCTACACTCATATTGAAAATAAATCCGCGTTCCTTGCCGGATGAAAGCTCAAAATAATCTTTAATAAAATGATTCAGAATCCAGGCTTTTAAATATTCATCATATGATTCTTCTAATGTCAATTCCTGCGACCACTCAACATTATATCCTTCATCCTCTACATCAATACAGGGGCGGCCAATATCAATGGTATCGTTTTTTTGTACTGTCTTTAATTCGAAAAAACGGCCTCCTGTTAAATACCCCGCAATAATATTCTGGGTCATCTGTGTATGAGGACCGGCAGCAGGTCCGACTGGATTCTCAAGGGGAGTCCCCAGAAAATTGAATGCTTTAGTTGCTTTACTTTGAAAAAAGCCATTCTTGTCTATACCGAATAAACTCGAATGATTTTTACTCTCATTAAAGATCTGATTAAGAATATTAAAAAATGAAATCGGCTTCATTATTCCCGGCATTCAAATACTCCATATAACCGATGTAAATATCTCTAATTATAGTTAATTTATAAACAGAAAATTTTGATATAACTAACTTTATTAAGAAACAGTTAACGAGTATTACGGATATGAAAGAAAATTTATTCAAGGCTGTGGAAGCGGAAAAGGAAAATCTTTTTTCGCTGATTCAAAAATTGGTCCAGATAAAAAGTTACAGCGGTGAAGAAAAAGAAATTGTAGAATTCATTGTGAAGAAGATGAATGAATACGGATTTGATGAATCTTATCACGATTCTTTCGGAAATGCAATCGGCCGGATCGGAAACGGCCCCGTAAAAATTATGTACGATGCTCATATTGATACTGTAAAAGTAACTGAAACCGAGAACTGGCAGCATCCTCCATTTGCCGGAGTTATTGAAAACGGGAAACTTTACGGACGCGGAGCGGTTGATGAAAAACCGGCTATGGCCGGATTTATGATTGCGGGGAAAATTATCAAGTCGATATTCGGAAACGATTTTCCCTTTACGCTTTATGTTGTAGGTTCAGTTCTGGAAGAGGATGCCGACGGTTATCCTCTTTATCACATAATCAGGAATGAAGGAATCAAGCCTGATTTTGTTCTGCTGGGTGAGCCGACCGATATGAAAGTATACAGGGGACAGCGTGGAAGAATGGAATTAAAAATTACTGCTACGGGTAAATCAGCTCACGGTGCTCATAATCAGAAAGGAATTAATGCAATCTATAAAATGATGCCGGTAGTTGCCGATATTGAAAAACTCGATAAAAAACTGAAACCGAAACCGACTCTGGGCAAAGGATCTATTACGGTAAGCAATATCGTTTCAAAAGCTCCTTCGATGTGCTCGGTTTCTGATTTCTGTCAGATTCATATAGATAGAAGAATGACCGTCGGAGAAAACAGGAATAGTGTAGTTAAAGAGTTGAAAGAAATAATAAAGAAGCATAAGAGCGATGCGAAAATTTCTATTCCTGATGTAGAGGGAGTAAGCTGGAAGGGAACTAAATATTCTCAGGAGGCATATTTCCCTACATGGGTATACGACGAAAAGCATCCGCTTGTTGATGCGGCGATGAGGACTTCTAAAGCGTCTACAGGTAAAGCAAAGAGCGGAGTATGGAGTTTCTCTACCAACGGAGTTGCAACCGCCGGTCAATTTGGAATCCCGACAATCGGATTTGCACCGGGAAAAGAAGAGCTTGCACATTCATCTAAAGAGGAGATTGTATTAAACGACCTGCTTAAGGCGGCTAAGTTTTATTCCCTGTTACCGTTTGAACTGATAAAATAAAAGTAAGACAAATCCTCGTCCTATTAATTAAGGAGATAAATATGGAATTGAAATTCAAGGGAAAACATTTTTTAACAGAAGACGACTGGACAAAGGAAGAACTCGACATAGTATTCGAAACATCATTCGACCTGAAAAAGAAATTCTATGCCGAGGAGCCGACTCTCTGGCTTCCTCATAAAACACTCTTCATGATGTTTTTTGAGCAATCAACCCGGACACGAAACTCAATGGAAGCCGGAATGACCCAGCTCGGCGGGCATGCTCACGATCTTACACCCGATAAAATGCAGATTACACACGGCGAAGTTGCAAAGGATACAGCAATTATTCTGAGCCGGATGGGACACGGAATTGCCTGCCGGAACTGCTTTTACGGGGTCGGGAATAAATATCTCAATGAACTCGCTCAATACTCACGCAAACCGGTTATGTCTCTTCAGGATGATGTTTATCATCCGTTCCAGGGCCTGGCAGACCTTATGACAATATTCGAACACTTTGGAAAAAATACAAATGGGTTAAAAGTTACAGTATCCTGGGCTTATGCAACGACACACTCAAAACCTTTAAGTGTTCCCCAGACACAGATACTTTTATTCCCCCGATACGGTATTGATGTAACAGTTGCTCACCCTAAGGAATTTCCGCTAAGCAAAAATATTGTTGATAAAGCAATCCTAAATGCAAAAGAGGGAGGAGGCAGTATTAAGTTTACAAATAATATGGATGAAGCATTCCAAGGAGCTCAAATTGTTGTTCCCAAAAACTGGGGCGGATTCGGGTATTATGATGAAAAATATTATCTCTCACACGAAGATGAATGCAAGAAAGAGATGAAATCCAATCTCGATAACTATAAAAGTTGGATTTGCGATGAGCGAAGAATAAAACTTGCTGATAAAAATGTTAAGCTTATGCATGCGCTTCCGGCCGACAGAGGAAACGAAGTGACGGATGAGATTCTCGATAACCCTGATATATCAATTGTGTTCGACGAAGCGGAAAACCGCCTTCATACTGCTAAAGCCATTATGGGATTAACAATGTGACTTGAAGAGTCATTCCGGGGAATCTCAACTTGTGGAGATGGCAAAGAATCTTAGAGAAAAATTATAAAATTTAATGAACAACTACTTTTACAAATGTTTCGATTGCGGTAAAGAATATTCCGCAACACAAATTGAGAATAATTTCGTTTATCTGTGTCCCATCTGCGGAATGGCGGAAAGAAATAAACCGCTGAGAGGTGTTTTTACCGTTGAGTACGATTACAATTCGATAAAGAAAAAATTATCCCGGAAGAAATTTCTGAATCTTTCTCCCGGTAAATTTCTGAACTATAAACCTTTATGGCCTCTTAAAAAATATCCGCCGGATGAAATACTTAATCGGCTTGAACTTAACTCTTCCCCTGTTTTAAAGTATAAAGTTGACGGAAGGGAAATCTTTTTCTTCGACGACACGAGAAATCCGACTTTATCCTATAAAGACCGGGCGTCATCTCTTGTAGTTTTGAAAGCTCTCGAGCTCGGCGTAAAAGAAATCTCCGCCGCTTCTACTGGAAACGCAGGTTCATCTTTGGCGGGAATAGCCTCCCGACTCGGAGTTAAATCTCACATTTTTGTCCCTTCATCAATTCCCGAGGCAAAAAGAATTCAGATTCAGGCATATGGTGCATCAATATATCCGGTTGACGGCACTTATGATGATGCTTTCGATATTTGTCTTGAAATCTCCTCGGCAAAAAAAATCTATAACCGTAATACCGCTTACAATCCCTTAACTATTGAAGGAAAGAAATCAGCTGCTTTTGATATGTTCATTCAGCTGAAAGGGGAATTGCCGGATTATATTTTTGTGCCGGTTGGCGATGGTGTGATTATTTCTGGATTATTCAAAGGGTTTTACGATCTGAAAAAACTAGGCTGGATAAATAAAATTCCTAAGCTTATTGGTGTCCAGGCGAAAGGAAGCGATGCGCTGGTTCGCTATATGAAAAATGGGGAATTCCGGTTTAAGAAAGCGGATACTATTGCCGATAGTATCTCGGCAGCAGCGCCCCGAAACTTATATATGGCCGCACAGTCAATCTCTATAACCAGAGGATCTGCGATTGCCGTGAGCGATCAGGAGATTTTAAAAGCACAATTGATTATATCCCGTACAACCGGATTGTTTGTAGAACCATCATGTGCCGCATCCTATGCGGGATATAAGAAATTTATTAATCGTAATCCGATTCAAGCAGATTCTAAAATTATGCTTATGATGACCGGTAACGGATTAAAAGATACGGAAGCGGCGGCTGAACAATTTCGAAAACCTGATTCTCTCTCCATAAAACAGATCATGAAAATATTCCGGGTAAAATGAAAATTAGCGGATTGATCCTGGCAGCAGGCCTCTCCGGCCGAATGAATTCCTTTAAGCCGGTTATGAAAATTAACGGGAAATCATTCGTCGGTATTGTTGCCGAGAATCTGCTTCGGGTTTGTGATAACCTTATAGTTGTAACAGGATATCAAAGCGAACAGGTAGAGAACGCTTTGGAGAAGTCCGATCGGATCAGATTTGTTTATAATCAGAACTATGAAGAAGGAATGTTCTCTTCTCTTAAAATAGGATTAAGTGAATCTATGGATTCCGCCTGGGTAATTTATCACTTTGTTGACCAACCGCTGATTCCAAAAGAATTTTATCGGGAATTTATCGAACAGATTGAAGAAAATTATAACTGGATACAACCCTCATTCAATTCTGTAAAAGGTCATCCGGTTCTTTTAAAGAAATCTCTTTTTCGAATTATTATCGATACGGCAAACAATTATTCATTAAAAGAAATAAGTCATAATCCGGCGTTAAGTAAAAAAATATGGGATTGCCGGTATCCTCAAATTCTTACAGACCTAGATACATTGGACGATTTTAATAAATTAAAACCGTTATAAGGATCATCTTAATGAAAGATCTGAAAATGTGGAAATTTATTTTCGAATCGCTGAAAAAGAATGGATCTGTTCTTCTTACAGTAGTTCTGGAATCGAAAGGGAGTTCGCCCGGTAAAGCAGGTTTTAAATTAGCAGTCTCTGAAGAGGGAGTAAGTGTTGGCACCATCGGGGGCGGCCAGATGGAGTATGATTTGCTTAAGGATTGCGAGAGAATACTGAAATCGAAAAAGAAAGCTTTACTTCACAGAGATTTATACCATAGTAAGAAAGTTAAAAAATTGCAGTCAGGCCTTGTCTGTCAGGGGCGTCAGACTAACTTCACGATTACATTGGATAAGAAAGACCTGAGCAGGATTAAAAAAATTATTCAGTTATTCTATAAGAATGAAGAAGCGGTGCTGGCTCTTACACCGGAAGGATTAAATGTTAAACCGGGATTAAGAAACAGTAAACACATTGTCTATAGATTCAAATCGGGAAATGACTGGAGCTATGAGGAGAATATCGGCGTCAAAGATACGATGTATATTATCGGAGGAGGGCATGTAGGGCTTGCTCTCTCAAACCAGATGGAATTGTTGGGATTTCATATAATCGTTTTCGATGACAGGTCTGATCTTAATACTCTGAAAGAAAATCATTCTGCCGATGAGATCATTATCACTTCTTACGATAACATCGGCGGATATGTTGAAGAGGGAGATTATTCATACGTTGCGATTGTTACGTCCGCATTGCCAACTGATAAAATTGCTTTAAGGCAGATCCTCGGCAGAAAAGTTAGGTATATCGGAATGCTGGGAAGCGAAGCTAAGATTAAAAGAATCTTCAGCGAACTTAAAGAAGAAGGAATTAGTCCTTCGTTATTTAAAAAAGTCCGTGCACCTATCGGCCTGCCAATCAACAGCAACACAGTAGAAGAGATAGCCGTTAGCATCGCTTCGCAGATTATAAAAATAAAGAACCGTTAAAATATTCTGAGGATTATAATGAGTCTCGCATCAAAAATTGATCAGAAATTCCGGGAATTGTTTAATGAACCGCCTGTAATTGTCCGTTCGCCCGGCCGCGTGAATCTGATAGGCGAACATACCGACTACAATATGGGGTTTGTACTTCCTGCCGCAATAGATAAAGCAATCTACTTTGCAATCGCTCCAGGAAACAGTGAATTCTGTAATCTCTACTCACTCGATTTTAACGAGGGAGTACGGTTTAGTGCAGCAGATTTTAAGCATAATGAAAAAAACTGGGCCAACTATCTTATCGGTGTAATTGATCAGCTCAAAAAGTCGGGAAAGAAAATAGGCGGATTTAATTGTGTGTTCGGAGGGGATATACCGATAGGTGCCGGCTTGTCATCCTCGGCAGCTATCGAAGCCGGACTCGCATTTTCATTGAATCATATTTTCGATCTTAAGATTGAGAAAATAGAGCTCGTCAAGCTATCTCAAAGAGCCGAGAATGAGTTCGTGGGCGTTAAATGCGGAATAATGGATCAGTACATTAATATTTTTGGCTCTTCAAAAAAAGTATTAAAGATTGACTGCCGTTCTCTTGAATACGAATATCATCCGTTTGATAAAGATGACTTAAAAATAGTTCTTTGCAATACACTTGTAAGTCATTCACTTGCATCTTCGGAATATAACAGGAGAAGAGAGGAGTGCGAGGAGGGTGTAAAAATATTGCAGAGACATTATAAAGAAATCAATAGTCTGCGCGATGCAGATATTAGTATGGTTGAAAATCATAAATCTGAATTCACTCCTGATGTTTTTGCCAGGTGCAAATATGTTGTAGAAGAGAATGAAAGAGTTCTTAAGACATGCAAAGATCTTGACAAAAACGACTTTGCTTCGTTCGGCAACAGGATGTACGGTTCGCATGAAGGATTGCGGGATTTGTATAAAGTGAGCTGTCCCGAACTTGATTTTCTTGTTGAATCGGCTTCCCGACTCAAGGGTGTATTCGGATCGAGAATGATGGGCGGCGGATTCGGCGGGTGTACAATAAATATCGTCGAAGAAGAAACAGTTCCGGGCTTCGTTGAAGAGATTTCCGGATTATATAAGAAAAAATATGACAAAATTCCGGAAATCTATGTCTGCTCTATTCAAAACGGTACAGACTTTTTCCACCGGGATTAAAAGAAAAAAGTCGAAAAATTGATGTGAGCGGATTATGGTTTTCTAGTTATAACCGTTCTCACCAGTCGGTTTTATTTTGTTTAACCATTTTTTTTCGAGCTCTTTTATGTCGAACGAGTAATCATAGGCAGGATCCTCTTTCGGCTTGACAGTTTCAAGCACCTCAAATACAAAGCTCTCTTTTCCGAAGATGTTGTATTCCTCCTGTAGTTTTTTGTTTATATGGGTGCCGATTTCCAGTGTGAAAGTATGGGCATTGAACTTGGCGAGAATGTTTTTACTTCCCCCAATGAACACCTTTCCATTTGCAAGATTCCGGATCTGATAGACACCCATCTGCTGGATTTTCTGTTTGTAGTTTCTTTTTATTTCTTTCTTGTCCACTATAATATTCCTTCATTGTTTTCTGCGTTCAGCCAGTAAAATTGTTTATCGCGTTTCATTGCGCCTTCTTCAATCAGCAGCCTTCTTATGGTGCAATAGTCGTCATAATTTTCCATAATCAGCTTATTCACTTCAACTTCCGTGTATTTTTTATCTGACGAAAACTTTTTGACAAACTGACCAAGAACGATGAGGCGCTTTTTCCTTTGTACCGGGAGCCGCATTAATTGGTCTTTTTTAAAAAAAGCTTTGAGTACTTTCTGTTTGTATTTCTCAATTCTCTCTATGTGCGATTCTTTCTCGTTATCATCAAAATCGACAATCTCCTTGAGTGTTAAACCGAAAAGATTCTTATTTATTCTATAGATTATGTAATACTGTTCCTTTGTCTGACTTATCAGACCGGCCATTTCCAGCTTTTTCAGATGGAATGAAACAGTCGATACGGCAAGATTCAATCTGTGAGAGATCTCCTCCACGTACTGAGGTTTATCCATAAGTGAATTTATTATCCGGAGCCGCGAGGTATCCGCAAGCGACTTCATAATTTCAATACTTCTGGTTAGATCCATACCGACTCATATTTAATTCGACAAATATCGAAACAAAAATAAATCTTAATTGTTTCCAAGTCAATCTGTTTTTATAAATATCGAAATAAATAATTTTTTAATGAATGGAACATTCCGGATACGGAGTGCATCTAAAAATGCAGAAAAGGAGGATTTAAGATGATAGACGAATTCAAAGTTAAGGGGAAGGAACTTATTGATAAAGTTGAAGAACTTATCAAGGAGGGAAATGCCCGGCGTATTATAATTAAAGATGATAAGGGGAATACATTTATCGAGATACCGGTTACTATTGGTGTCCTTGGGGCAATGTTCGCGCCGATATTAACTGCAGTGGGAGCTCTTGCCGGCATGGCGGCTAACTTCACTGTTGAAGTGATAAGAAAAGATTCTGCCGAAAGTCCGGTTGCCGAAAATCAGTCTAAAGAAAATATTTAATACTACCTTTTGTGATGAGGCATTTCAAAAGGTATTTCGAACGATAATTCTACCAGTCCCTTCATTTCTCCGTTCTCGAACCATGGCGACTGGTAGATCATTTTCTTAGTACCGTTTTTTTCAATAGTGTAAACATTTATTTTTTTATCTGAGATCAATTCGCGTATAATTCTGTTTGATACGTCAGAGTGACAATCGAATAGATTTCCCCCTATCAGTTGTAATCCCCCGTCCTCCTTGAATACAGAGGCGGATTTATCATTCATATAGATTATTTTCCCGTCAATGTCGCAGATTGTAACTGCGCCGGGAAATTCTTTTATCCAATCATTATTCATAACTCTCCGGTATTACTTTGTTAACATTTCGACTTGAATGGCGAGCGGGTCGACTTATCCGTCATTCAGATCATTTTACTGTCCGGGAAAATCGTTTTTTTACATAATAAATCCAAGTCGTGGACTGGCACGGAAATTAATAATGTAATAGCGAAACTTTAATAACAAACAAAAGGAGTTACAAAATGAAACGCTTAGCATTATTTGCATCAGTTCTTTTCCTCGCACTTGTATTCACTTCCAATTCTTATGCACAGACAACACCTTCCGGAAACGGCAAAGGACCAGGCACAAAAGTAAACTGGGTGGATGCTGACGGCGACGGAATTTGCGATAACGTCGGTACTTCTCAACAGGGTGTAAACAGAGCAGGTAAAGGATACGGAAAGAAAGATGGAACCGGTACACCTGCCAGACCGCAGGACGGTACAGGATTTGGTAAAAAGGGCGGAAACTCTACCGGAACAGGTGTTCATGACGGAACCGGACCGAAGGGCAGCGGATATCGTGGCGGAAGAAAATAAATAATCATTCATCCCGATGTATTGAGAGCGTGGGAAATCTCACGCTCTCTTAATTTTAAATAACTGATTAAACATTTCTCAATCACACGTAATAATTGTTTTTATTCTATTAATTCGACTAGACGGAGTATTGATAACAACATTATGGACGAAATAGGATAATGAATATTGCGTTTTTAAATCAATTAGCTCTGGCACCATTATTGTCATTATGGAAACAACAAAAAAGGAGATTTATAATGAAAGTATTAAAAATATTATTGATACCGGCCATGTTATTTGCATCTATTATTTCACAGGGCTGCAGTGATTTAATTTCAAACCCAGAATCGGCTGATCCGGAAGATGTTCAGAACCTGCTTCTCACAACAGACCTCCAAAGTTTTCCTTTTGAAAATATTTCAGAAAAGGAAAAAGATGGTCTATTGTTCTTAAGAGAGGAGGAGAAGGTTGCGCGGGATATATATTTAAAAATGAATGAGAAACATGGGAGCCGGATTTTTAATAATATATCAAGAAGTGAACAAACACATATGGACGCAATAAAACGGTTGTTAGATAAATACGAAATAAATGATCCAATCGATGATGATAGACCGGGTCTTTTTGAAAATCAACAGCTTCAGGATTTATATGATAATTTGCTGAAGCAAGGAGGACAATCACATGTTGAAGGATTAAAGGTTGGAGCACTTATAGAAGAAGTGGATATTATTGATCTAAAAGAAGAATTAGATTCACCGGAAGTGGATAATCAGGATATCCGATTTGTTTATAATAATTTATTAAAAGGTTCTGCCAATCATCTGAGAGCTTTTATAAAGAATCTAAAATTACAGGGTATCACTTACGCACCCCTGTACCTTGATCAAGATACATTCGATAAAATAGTAAACGGGCAACTCTAAAATAATATCACATAAATTACCCGAATGCCCTTTTTTTAAAAGGCGTTCGGGTTCTTTTTATAACGGCTTAGTTTGGGAATATTTTGTGTGACATTTCCAGGGTCGATTTGTATTTCTATTATGAGCTTATGCTCAACAAATTATAGCAATACTCTTTATGAAATAAGTCCTCTTCTTATTATTACAACCGGCGCAGTAATACAATGAATGAAATACAGGAAACGATTCTCCAGCACGACAAATTGGAAGCCTTGTAGTTCACTGACTTTTAATAATACTCTCAAATTAATATCAGAAATAGATCTCTGTACTAAGCGACACATTACGGATCGGCGCAATATTCCCAATAAACTCCACATAATTGTAGTTAAAAAGATTCCTGGCATTAAGGTAAATTTTTGCGGGGATATTCCATATTAAAAAGTTATAACCGGCAGTAATATCCGTAACATAAACAGGAACCCGTTTATCGCCATCGACTACAAGAGCCAGTGGCGGTTCAACGAGCGCGTTATCAATCTCTTCAATCCGGCTCCAATGCCTGAAATCGATTCCAAAATCGAATTGTCCGGGCGAATATTTTACTTGAGCGTAAAAAGAATTGCGCGGGCGGTATTTCATCGATCTGTTCTTCTCAATGTCCCTAGCCCATAAATAATTATAACCGACTGTAACTTTAAGTTCCTCAGGAATAAGTGACCAATCGAGAATTGTTTCAATACCCTGAATCCTGGCTTTGGATAGGTTTATAAATTGAATATCACCTTCATTTGTAAGATTTGCTTCTATAAAGTTATTGTATTCGGTTTGAAAGAGGGCAGCGTCGAAATTTATTCCCGGCCCGATTTTATATTGAACTCCGAATTCAAATGACAGACTTGTTTCTGAAGTAAGGTTCGGATTCTCCTTAACGCCCACTCCACCGCCAACTGCGGCAGAAGTAAATACCTCCGCAGGTGTCGGTGCTCTGAATCCGGTACCAATGGAAGCCCGTAAAATTATATCGTTGTTGAGTTTATAATTAAGACCGAGCCGTGGTGTTACGGCGTTCTTTCCTGAGATCGTATCGATCTTTATATAATCGAAACGCAATCCGGCTGTTGCAATTAAATTTTTAATCCCTTTGTACTCAGCTTGCAGGTAGGCGCCGGCACCGTAAAAATGCGTGTTCGAAAAAATGTTCGAATTAACGTCTGAATAGGAAGCTTCAAGCCCGGATGTAATGATCAGATTATCAGAAGCAAAATAGTTGGTAAGGAATTCTCCCCTGAAAAGATTTGCTACTGAGCTGGTAACTTCCAATCCATACCCGTCGAAGCTGGTTCTGTAAAAGCTTCCTTTCGCTTCCGAAGTAAAATTCTCGTTGAATTTATGATGGTAAATTAATCCGTTAAAGATCCTGTTGGATAAAACGTAATTCCCGTTTTCTTCGTCTTTAGGCACCAGCGCATTCCGTGAATCCTTCCAGTATAAAAAATTGCCCCGGTTGGAATAAAGATAATTTGAGAAGAAGAGAATGTAATTATCGGGTGTGAATGAATAACTCAATTTAATGTGACCGAGGTACCTTTTAAAATAATCGTTCTGCCGGTAGCTCATATTGTCGAATTTTTTGAGTGAAAGAGTATAGCCGAGTTTTTCATTAGAACCGGAATGTGTTAATTCAATTCCATAAAATGTTCTGTAGTTATCATCCCATTTCCAGAGATCGTGTGAGGGTTTATCGTATGCGCCTAAATAACTCTTAAAATATGTAACGGGGCTCTGAACTTTTGCTTTGGTGATTATATTAATAACACCGCCAATCGCAGACGAACCGTAGAGAGAGCTTGCTGGCCCCTTAATAACCTCAACTCTTTCGATATCTGAAAGCGGTATAAGTTCCCAGACAACATCACCGTTATCTCCGGCATACAAAGGAATACCGTTAATTGCAACAAGAACCCGGGCTCCCACACCTTTACTGTACCCGCTGGATCCTCTTATACTTACCTGTTCAAGATTCATCTGAACACCCGGTATATACCGAAGCATGTCATCGAAAGAAATAAAGTTCTTCCTGTTTATATAATCGGGCTGAATTATTGTTGTGCTTGCAGTGATGTCCTCCAGCCTCTGTTCGTATTTCGAAGCGCTTACAATTACCTGTGCCGTTTCAATTACGGCTTCTCTTAAAACTATTGTTAACGGTTTTGAAGAGGCACCGACAGAAATATTTCTGATTGTCCGCTTTCCATAACCAATACATGATGCTTCAAGGTTGTAGACACCGAAGGGAACGTTCTTAATCTCAAAATTTCCGTTTAAATCCGATGCGTCGCCGTAAGTTGTTCCTGAAATAATCAGGTTGGCACCAGTTATCGGCTGAGCTTTATCGCTAATTACCTTACCTATAACCGAACCGGTTTGAGCTGATATGGAGAAAAACGGGAGAATAAATATCACGGTTAAAAACTTTCTTAAAGAGCCTTCTGCTTTTTTCATGCCGAGATCCTTTACTTACATTGGCGGCTGGGGTGGTGGATTATTAAAATCAACTTTTATATTTACGTCGGGCGTAACCTGGTTGGAACGGATTATCAAACTCTTCGGTCTTGTCTGATCATCGTTGAGACAGTATACTCCTACAACAGTCCAGTCCTTTCTTAAGAAAGAGATCTCCGGTGTATTAGATTGTGCCACCGCAACGTATTTATATTCCCCGGGATAGAGAGTAATTATATCCGCAAGAAAATTATCCTCAAGTGAATTATAGGAGTATATAGTATCCCTGTACGGAATTGAGTCTACTATAAACGCGAAATTCTGAATTGAAAAATCATTGGCAGTTAGCAAGGGATTTTTAAATACAACGATATGAGTCCGTTTTATCCCTTCGGGCCATGTACCCGAGAAAGAAACACTTCCTCTGAAACTACCCGGAAGAACAGGTTCACCGGGTTCAATCCCCTTATCGCAACCCTGCAGAAGTATTAATCCTGAAATAATAAGAGCGGCAAAAAACTTAGGCATTTAAGACCCTCTTTCTTAATACCGGGCAAATATAGAAGTTTAGCCACAAATCGCCAATAGACTTATTCATAAAATGATTTGCATTAGACGGCAACGCGATTTTAGATAAATTCAAATGTGTGGATTTTGACCGATCCTATTATTATGATAATGAAAAGGTTTTTGAAAATTTTGCAAAATATGTCCGCCAAATATTACCTCTTAATTCTAATTCACCTCTGGATTTTTTCATCATCAAACGCACAGCATGGACAATACCAGTTTAAGCAAATAAATATTGAGGATGGTCTTTCTCAAAGCACAATTAATTGCATGCTTCAGGACAGCAAGGGATATATCTGGATCGGGACGGCCAACGGATTGAACAGATATGACGGTTATAACTTCAAAGTATTTGTGAATGATCCTCTCGATTCAACAACAATTTCGGATAACAGTATTCTTTCAATTTATGAAGATGAAAAAGGATTAATCTGGATCGGAACCGTGGAAGGAGTCCTAAATAGTTTTGACAGGAGGACGGGATTATTTAAAAGATTTTACATTACGGAGAGAATAAAAATAGATCCGTTGTTTGATGAAAGACGTTTTGAATTCCCGCTGCCCTATTCAAGACACGGCGATAAGGCAATCACCTCAATTGCAAAAGGGAATAATAATTCTCTCTGGCTCGGTACATGGGGTGCCGGACTGATTAATTTCGATGTTATTACCGGAGATACTAAATATTTCGGTCTCGACCTTAAAGATAAAACAGGATTCAGAGCTAAAAGAATTAAATCAATTATCTCATCTGGTGATAATGTCTGGATAGGAACAATTGGTGAAGGAATTTATAAATTAATTGAATCGGACGGCAAGCAGGCTTTTATAAACTTCCGGAAAGGAACCGGGAATAAGAGTTTAACCGACGATCGGGTTATCGATCTCCTGGTTGATAAAGACGGTGGATTGTGGATTGGAACATACGGCGGCGGTTTGAATTATTTATCGAAGCAGGATCAATCCTTATCACCGGATAATGCCTCATTCATTTCTTATTTAACCGGTTCTGTAGAAGGTGCTTCTGTTTCGAGTAATTTTATTACCGCACTTATCCAGGATAGCTTTGGTGCCATTTGGATCGGAACATTCGGCGGCGGCCTCAATAAATTTGATCCCTCGAAAAAAATCTTTACAAGCTACAGAAACGATCCGAATGTACTGTCGACAATATCGAAAAATGATATACTCTCTCTTCTCGAAGATAATTCAGGCAACATCTGGATTGGAACTCACTTAGGAAAGGGACTTAATAAATTTGAACGTTCCAGTATTAAATTCAAACAGATAAACAGGGATATTTACAATAAAAACGGCTTGAACGACGATATAGTCTGGGCAATTACTGAGGATGAAAAAGATAATATCTGGGTCGGTACATACAACGGGGGCTTAAATAAATGGGAAAGAAAAACCAATCTCTTTTCATATTACCGTTCACAGCCCGGTAATCAATTCTCATTGAGTGACAATCATATCAGATCTTTGTTGTATGATGACCGCGGATTACTCTGGATCGGAACCTATGAAGGCGGATTAAATCTCTTCTTCCTTAACTCCGGCCGGTTTGAAAGCTACCTTAACATTCCTGAAGACACATTGAGCCTCGGTGCAAATCAGGTCCAGTCGATTTTTATTGACAGAGAGAAAAATGTCTGGATCGGTACTTTCGGCGGCGGACTGAATAAAGTAAACTCTTTCGGGGAATTTCCCGAAAAACTCTCCTTTGAAATTTATAAGCATAATCCCTCCGATCCGTTCAGTCTGAGCGATAACCGTGTTTATACGATCTTTGAAGATTCTGAAGGGATATTATGGATTGGTACTTTTGGCGGTGGACTTAACAGGTTCGATAAAAGAAACAAAAATTTCATCTCTTATAAAAATATTTCTGGTGATGAATCCAGCTTAAGCGACAACCGTATAATGGGAATTTACGAGGATACTAGAAAAAATCTCTGGATTTCCACTTACGGCGGCGGACTGTTAAAATTTGATAAGAAGAAAGAAAGATTTACAAGATACAATCAGAGCAACCGGCTTTACAGCTCTGTAGTATATGGAGTTCTGGAGGATAAAAGCGGTAACTTCTGGATGAGTTCCGATAACGGACTCTTTAAGTTCTATTCAAGCTCAGAATTGTTTACTCAGTATGATCTGAGTGATGGTTTGCAGAGCCTTGAATTCAGCGGAGGAGCGTACTTCAAATCCCGAAGCGGTGAAATGTTTTTCGGAGGAATTAACGGAATTAATTATTTTCATCCGGACAGTGTAAAAGACAATTACTTCATTCCCCCCATAGTAATTAGTTCCATCAGGATATTCAACGAACCGGTGAAAGGAGAAGTTGATTCAATATATGTTTCATATGATCAGAATTTTCTTTCTATTGAATTCTCTGCGCTCGATTATTCCAATCCAACAGACAATCAATACGCATACATACTCGAAGGAATGGAAAATGAATGGCATTATGTGGACGCCCGCAGAAGGATTGTAAATTATACCAACCTGGCTCCCGGCAGCTATATTTTCAGGGTGCGGGGGTCTAATAACGATGGTGTTTGGAATAATGTCGGAACCGAACTTCATATTTTCATCTCGCCACCCTACTGGCAAACATGGTGGTTTATTACCCTTGCGGTTCTTTTTGTTGCTTTTGTAATCTATTACATCGGAACTATCCGGTACAGAAATCTTCTGTCGATTGAAAAACTGAAAAGCAAACTTTCTGCAGATCTTCACGACAATATTGGTTCCGGACTCACGGAAATTTCTATTTTAAGTGAGCTTGCCTCAAACGAATTGAAATCAAATTCCGCCGATCCCTTACATAAAGTCAGCATGATCAGCGAAAAGGCCAGGATGCTGATCGATAATATGAGCGATATTGTCTGGATGGTAAATCCACACCGGGATTCTCTTTACCACGTAATTCTACGACTTAAAGATTCATACAGCGATTTTCTGAATTCGATGGAGATCTCGTTCGGAACTGTGAATCTGGAAAAATTTTCTTCCGTTCGACTTCCTATGGATTATAAGCAGAATCTCTTTTTAATCTTTAAAGAGGCTATTACTAATTCAATTAAACACAGTAAATGCAAAAAGATAATTCTGGAAGCTAACCTGAATAAAGATATTCTCGAACTTAAGCTGGAAGACGATGGTAACGGAATAGACCTCGATAATATTAAATACGGCAATGGAATTCTTAACATGAAAAGCCGAGCAAAGCTTATTGGCGGTGATCTTGAAATTCAATCTGATAGCTCCGGTACGAAGATCAGGTTTAAAGGCAGGATTAGCGGAATCAATAAGTTTAGCTGAAACTTTCACTTTAATTTTATTCGCTCGCCAATTAAATAATTCCCCGAAAAATTCATTACTTTTGTCTTGTTAAAATCCATTTATGTATATGATTAAAGTTACTATAATAGAGGACAATACAACTATAAGAGACGGCCTGGCCGCGCTTATTAACGGTACACCCGGCTACAGCTGCGTTGGATCCTTTCCTGATTGTGAATCTTTCCTTAGTAAAATTTCCTCACTCGATATTAACGTTGTACTGATGGATATAGGTCTGCCCGGTATGAGCGGTATAGACGGAATTATAAAGGCCAAGAAAATCAAACCCGAACTCAATATTCTTATGCTAACAGTTTATGAGGATAGCCAGTCGGTTCTTAAAGCCCTTTGTGCAGGTGCAAGCGGATATCTGGTAAAGAAAACCCCGCCTACCAGATTGCTTGAAGCAATTAAAGATGCTTACGAGGGAGGAGCTCCAATGAGCTCACTAATTGCCCGTCAGGTAATAACGCTTTTTCAGCAGAATATCGGTGTTCAAAACGAAGATAAAGAAGCGCAGCTTTCGTCGAGGGAAAAGGAAGTATTAACTTCTCTTGCGGAAGGGAATAATTATCAATCAATCGCCGACAGATTATTCATAAGCGTTGATACAGTAAGACATCATATCAGAAACATCTACCGTAAACTTCACGTTCACTCACAATCCGAAGCAGTAGCAAAAGCAATAAGAAAGGGAATTATTTAGTTAATAATTTCTATTCACCTTCTTAAGAGGTGTGAAAATGGCTAAGTCGGTTTGTCCCCTTCGAATCATTTTACAGATTACTTTTTGTGTTATTATTTCGTTCCGTTTAAATGCCCAGGATATCACTAAGTATAACGGCTTGATTGAGAAATACTCAAAACAGTACGGAGTTGATAAAAATATAATTAAGAGTATAATTCTTGTTTCATCGGCGGGCAATCCGAATGCTTCATCCCAAAGCAGAGCATCTGGTTTGATGATGCTTCCAGAAGAAGTGTGTGAGATGTTTAAAGTTAAAAATCCACGCAATCCTTCAGAAAATATTAGTGCCGGATGTAATTATTTTAAATCATTGATGAATCAGTTCAATGATCTGGAACTTGCATTAGCGGCTTTCAATGCCGGACCTGCTGCTGTAAAAAAATATGGAAAGATTCCGCCGTTTGCGGAAACTAAAAAATTTATAGCGGATGTATTAAGTAAATATGAGGATCTTGAGAATTCTCTTGTTGAATCGGAAGTCTTCGGATTCTGGAAGGGAACTGGCAAGTACATTAGTTATCAGTTAACACCGGAACTTACCGGAATGAAATCCCCTGTCGGTCAAACGGAACCTTTCGAAATGGAAATCAATCCCGACGGAGCCGGAGTAAGTATTAAAAGTTTCGGAAAACTCTTAGGGAATCCGTCAAATTACAAAACCGAACTGGGCACCGACTATCTACATGTTGAATATCACGGTGCAAATCCGTGGGGTGAACAGATTCCCAACACAAGAACTGTACATACTATGACGTTTGATTTAGATGTTGTTGTATTCGACAGGATAATGAAAGGCGAATTCAGATTTAAAAATCATACAAAGATGATTTTCAATTCTCCGGATCTGAAACTTCCTGATTCTGAAGCAGAAGTAAACTATATAATGGAATTAAACCTCAAGAAATAATTGACCTTCCAAATATCTCTTTCAACACCGCATAATCATGCAGGTAGGTGCATTTTTTAATCCCCTAAACCTGAAAAACCGCACATTTGTGCTGTTGAGATGCCCTTATTTATTTCATAATTAGAACCCGGGATCATTGATAGTTGCTTTGAGCCGGATTTGGAGGGGGAGTCCGGCATTGGAAATAACAATCACAACATAAATGGAGGAGAAAATGGAAAACACGGTTTTAGCAGAAAAGAATCCTCTTGCTGAATTAATTAGCGATGATATTTATTCACTCCTTACAAGCCGTGGCCTGATTGATGAAAAGTCGGTCCGCGATTATATCATCAGGAAAAAATTCAAATCTCTCAGATCAAACAAAGTAAGCGCAAGCGATGCTATCGAGTCTTTAAGGGAGGAATATCCTTACCTTCAATTCGATACTATCCGTAAAATCGTATATCAACCGAAGAATTGACACCACACAAATACTCCTCATAGAAAAGCAATGCCGGGGATTATTGAAAGATAATTCCCGGTTTCTTTTTAAACCGCTCTGAAAACCATTTGATTTTTATCTTAAACAGATAATTTCATCTTTATTTTTCTTAAATTTGCCACAATATTTTTACGGGTAAATAATTTCAAAGATTGTTTCTTCAGAAATATCTTTCGATTAAATTCAAACCCGGTGTTATATCATTTTTTTTATTTAATCTCAACAAAATGAGGAGTTAATATGCAAGAAAGTCTCTTTTGGTTTGTACCTATTGCATCAGCAGTTGCCTTGGTCTTTGCTTATTTATTCTTTCGTCAGATGATGAAAGAGAGCGAAGGTACGGAAAGAATGGCTCAAATTGCGCTTTACGTAAGAAGAGGGGCAATGGCTTATCTTAAACAACAATATAAAATTGTTGGATTTTTCTTCCTCGGATTAACACTCATCTTTGCGTTTCTCGCATACGGACTTAATGTTCAGAATCCCTGGGTCCCGTTTGCATTCATAACAGGCGGTTTCTTTTCAGGTCTTGCCGGTTTTTTCGGAATGAAGACAGCAACTTATGCTTCAGCAAGAACTGCAAATGCTGCAATGGAATCCTTAAACAAAGGTTTGAAAGTTGCATTCCGGAGCGGCGCGGTTATGGGTCTGGTTGTCGTCGGTCTTGGACTATTAGATATATCAATATGGTTCATAATCCTGAATTCAGTTTATCCACATGAACTTAATGAAGGCCATAATCTTGTAATAATAACAACTACGATGCTAACATTCGGAATGGGTGCATCAACCCAGGCATTGTTTGCGCGTGTGGGCGGAGGAATTTTTACTAAAGCAGCAGATGTCGGCGCCGATCTTGTGGGAAAAGTTGAAGCAAATATTCCAGAAGACGATCCGCGCAATCCCGCTACGATTGCCGATAACGTCGGCGATAACGTGGGAGATGTTGCCGGTATGGGTGCGGACCTGTATGAATCATACGTCGGTTCTATTCTTGCAACAGCCGCATTAGGATCCGCAGCATTTATCGATAATCCTTCGCTTCAATTCAAATCCGTTCTGGCTCCAATGCTTATTGCTGCAATCGGAATCATTCTTTCAATTGCAGGAATCTATGCAGTTCGGACAAAAGAGGATGCTAAGCTTGGCGACCTTCTGAAATCATTAAACAGAGGTATTAATTTCAGTTCTATTCTGATAGTTATCTTTTCCTACATAGTAGTCCACATGCTTGGCTTTGATAATGCGACCGGTATATGGGGATCAATTGTTACAGGATTGGTTTCGGGAATTGTGATTGGTAAAGCAACCGAATATTTCACAGCATACGAATATAAGCCGACACAATTCGTGGCTCAGAATGCAAAGACCGGTCCAGCCACAGTAATAATTTCCGGACTTGGAGTTGGCATGTTATCAACCGCAATTCCTGTTCTTGCAGTTGGAATTGCAATAATACTCGCTTTCTTATTTGCCTCGGGATTCGATCTCGCAAATATTAATATGGGATTATACGGAATTGGTATTGCTGCTGTGGGTATGCTCTCAACACTCGGCATCACTCTTGCGACTGATGCGTACGGACCGATAGCAGATAATGCCGGCGGTAACGCTGAAATGAGCGGACTCGGCAAAGAGGTTAGAAAGAAAACTGATGCTCTCGATTCTCTTGGTAATACGACCGCTGCAACAGGCAAGGGATTCGCAATCGGATCGGCAGCATTGACAGCTTTAGCGTTGCTTGCTTCTTTTATTGAAGAAGTAAAAATAGCTCTTGTTCGGTCCGGTGTTACAGAGCTTGGAAATGGAATTAAAACCCAAACTGCTCAAATAGTGGATTTGATTGATTATTATGAAGTGAATCTTATGAATCCGAAAGTTCTTGTTGGAATATTCATCGGATCTATGATGGCATTCCTTTTCTGCGGATTAACCATGAACGCAGTCGGGCGCGCCGCTTCAAGAATGGTTGATGAAGTAAGAAGACAATTCAAAGAAATTGCCGGGATACTTGAAGGAAAAGCCGAACCGGATTACGCACGTTGTGTCGAAATTTCTACGAAAGGCGCTCAAGTTGAAATGATTCTTCCGTCCAGTCTTGCAATTGCTATCCCTATAATTACCGGTTTAATTTTCGGCGTAGCCGGTGTAATGGGATTACTAACCGGCGGATTGGCAAGCGGTTTTGTACTGGCGATATTCATGGCAAATTCCGGCGGCGCCTGGGACAATGCAAAGAAATTTATTGAGGAAGGAAATATGGGCGGTAAAGGGTCAGAGGCTCATAAAGCTGCAGTTATTGGCGATACCGTTGGCGATCCATTTAAAGATACTTCCGGACCAAGTCTGAATATTCTCATTAAACTTATGAGTATGGTTGCGATTGTAATGTCCGGACTTATAGTTACGTATAGTCTTTTTTAATTAATAGAGGGAAAAATGAAAAAGCTGTTATTTCTTTTTGCTTTAATACTGTTTTTATCTCCGGTGTTGGCTCAGCACGAGCACGAAACTTCATCGGATGTTCCGGAATTATCCGAATACCACGATGTTATTTATCAGCTATGGCATGTTGGTTGGCCGGAGAAGGATGTAGCTTTACTGAAATCTTTACTGCCGCAGATCGAAGCCGGTTTTGCAAAACTGGAAAAAGTGGAGTTGAAAGGAATTCTTCAGGATAAAAAAGCAAAGTGGAACGAAGGGCTTGTTGCACTGAAAGCGACTGTTAAAGAATATAAGTCGGCTGCAGGTAAAGAAGACCCCAAGCCGCTTCTCGATGCCGCCGAGAAACTTCATACTCAATATGAAATGCTCGTCCGCACCGTTAAACCGATGGTTAAGGAAGTTGATGCTTTCCATCAGATCCTCTATATGCTCTATCACTATTATGCACCGGAATATAATTTTGAAAAGATTAAATCCGCTGCAGCCGAAATGAAGATCAAAATGATTGACGTGATGAATTCAAAGCTTTCAAAAAGACTCGAATCGAGAAATGAAAAATTTGATGCATCAAGAAAAGCACTTAATGATGCCGTGGATCAGTTCAATTCGGTAGTTGAAAAGGGCAATAATAAGGATGCGGTTATTGCAGCTGTTGATAAGGTTCACCACCTTTACCAGGAATTGGAAAAGGTATTCGATTAATTTTATTAATAAACACCCTCTCAAAGCGAGAGGGTGTTTATTTTGTTGCCTGAATTATTGCATAATCAAAATTGTCTAACCGTAATACTGCATTTCCTGAATAGCTGAAATCATTGGTATCAACAGAGCTATAAATAAAATAATTCCGAGAACCATAAGAACAAGCGAAATAATAATAAGTATTTTAATGATCTTATAATACTTAGCCTGAAGTTCAAATCCTGCACGCATTGCCCTTGCATCATTATTCATTCTGAAGATATCGAATTGTTCAGCCGACTCCCTCATTCTCATTCCGATAAAGATGTAAGGGATACCGACTATCGCCCCTATTATCGAGAGACAGTTGATAGCCCCGATGATTATAACGAACATCCCCACAAATTTCATGTCGTTAATCATTTGTGAGAAAATCATCTGGAAATATGTAGGAGGTTTGAAAGATTCTGAGGAATCGAGATTGATGTTTTCTATTTGATCCATTTATACTTCTCCTCTAGTTGGTTTGAAGTTATGTGGAGCTAAAGGGATTCGAACCCTCGACCTATACGTTGCGAACGTACCGCTCTCCCAGCTGAGCTATAGCCCCGCTATAAACAGATACATCTAATTAAAAATCAGGTTTTCAATCGATAAGGTCAATATATTCATCCAAAAATTTACGGGCCCATACGGTTTCCGCCGAAATCCAGAATAGTTTATTGTTAATTGTAAAAACATAATGTGTCTGACCCATTCCGAATGTCCTATAAACTCTTCTGCCGGATACAGTCATAAATGAACCCTTTTCAAAAACAGAATTCTCAGGCGAAATTTTTACAGTCATTTTCTCATAATTATCGGATGCTGTGTTTTCATCATTATAATAAGTAACATATATAATGGCGTTACCTTTCTCTCCGCTGTAAAATCCGATCTCATTCTTTTCCGAAGTTACTGAGTTGAAGTGCAGACGGTTTACGAAATTAATTGCTTCGGCTCCTGTAAGGTGTTTTGTAAGTTTTAATCCGGAAAATTCTTGCGGTATTGTAATCGGTTCTTCGGCGCAAAATGATAGTGTAAGTAAAATGAGGGCGGAAATAATAATTCTTTTCATCTTCCATCTCAAAATTTTTGCTCAAAATATACGCTATAATAATTAAATCTACTTGTTGAGAATTCACATTTTAGGCTATAAGTTTATTGTCGTAAAAATTGTTCTTTTCCTCTTCTCAATTAATTTCAAAATATGGGGTCGGCAATGAAAAAACATCTCATCCAATTTAATTCTTCAATTCTGTTGATTGTGCTTTGTACCTTCCTTTCGGTAACTGCTCTCTCAGGCCAGGATCAAAAGGAAAAGCCTGAAGCAAAAAAATCAAAAATCAAATCTTACACCGAAGTAATAACAAAAGACGCAAAATCTAACCAGGGTGTTTTCACTGTTCATTATGTTGACGGTAAATGGTATTATGAAATTCCTGAAAATGAATTAGGACGGCTCTTCCTCTGGGTTTCCCAGATCAGGAAGGTTCAGTCGAAACTTGGGTATGGCGGAATCTCTTATAATAATCAGGTTGTAAGATGGGATAAACGAAATGATCAGATTCTTCTTAAACAAATTCAGTATACTCTGGTAGCGGATGAAGAAAAAGCCGTCTACCACGGCGTGGACGCATCGACTTTTCCTGCAATACTGATGGCATTCGATATTCAGGCATATGGACGTGACAGTTCGATGGTAATAGATGTAACTGATTTTATGACCGCTGAAAAAACCGAATTCATTCCGAAGAAAAATTTTAAAGCCAGACGCCTCGATCCGAAGCGTTCTTTCATCGAAAAAATAACACCATACTCTGAAAACATCGAAGCGGATGTTGTTCTTACTTTCGATGTTGATGAAGTTGCTACCGATAATACACTGAGCACTGTTACGGTTATGATGCATTACAGTATGGTTCATCTTCCGCTTCAACCGATTTTGCCAAGACTGGCCGATTCGCGTGTGGGATTCTTCAGTCTGACTCAAGAGGATTACGGATACGATTCACACCGTGCTGAAATGAGGACCTATATTACAAAATGGCGGCTTGAGAAAAAGAATCCTGCAGAAAAAATATCCGAACCGGTTAAACCGATTCTGTTCTACATCGATCGAAGTGTTCCTGAAAAATGGAAACCTTATTTCAAACAGGCAGTTGAGGATTGGCAGGTAGCTTTCGAGCAGGCAGGGTTTAAAAATGCAATTATTGCAAAATATGCCCCTACCGTTGATGAGGATCCCAACTGGAATACTGAAGATGCAACTATTTCTTCAATAAGCTGGCTTCCGAGTACAATCGAAAACGCTTTCGGTCCGCATGTTCACGATCCGCGCACTGGCGAAATTCTAGAAGCCGATATTAAAATCTATCACAATGTTATGAATCTTCTTACAACCTGGTACTTCACTCAGGTAGCTCCCCTCGATCCCAGAGCTCAAAGAATTCCGCTCCCGGACGATCTGATGGGCGAGCTCCTTCGTTATGTAGTTGCCCACGAGGTTGGCCATTCACTCGGTTTCCCGCATAACGGGCGAGCCAGTTCTGTTTTTCCTGTCGATAGCCTTAGAAGCAAATCGTTTACAGAAAAATATGGTAACGAAGCTTCGATAATGGATTACGGAAGATTCAATTATGTTGCTCAGCCGGGTGACAATGCAAGATTATATCCGATGATAAGTATCTATGATAAGTTCGCTGCAGAATGGGGTTATACCCCCTTCCCGGAAGCAAAAACACCGGATGAAGAAAGACCGTTCCTCGAAAAAATTGTACGACGACAGGATACAAATCCATTCCTTCAGTTCAGCAACTTTTCACAGTATGATCCCTCCTCTCAAACCGAGGATATGGGTGATGACGGAATTAAAGCTACTGAACTCGGACTCAAAAATATTTATCGTATAATGGATTTTATTATTCCCGCCGCAACCACAAAAGAGAGCACTGACTATTCCATGCTGAATCTTCTTTACGAAAGAGTAATTCAGCAGATGGCCCGCGAACTCGGGCATGTCGCTATGATTATAGGCGGCGTTAATAAAGTTGATAAATATGTCGGACAGCCGGGACCCGTCTATACTCTGGTTCCGTATGAAAGGCAGAAAAAAGCAGTGAATCTGCTCCTTGAAAGTGGTTTTAATTTTAATCCGGTTCTTGTTAAACGTGAGCTGCTCGAACTGATCGAGCCTTCCGGGCATGTAGACAGGATAACGAACGCGCAGATTGCATTGTTAAAAAATCTTCTGAGCGATACTAGGATTCAGAGAATGTCCGATGCGGAAGCCAAGCAATACAAGGGCGAAAAGATCTATACGGTAAGTGAATTTCTGACAGATCTTTCAAGCGGAATTTTCAACGAACTTACGGAGAAGAATATTCAGATAAATCCTTATAGAAGGAAGCTTCAGCGTGCTTTCATTGATGAGCTAGGAAAAAAGATTAACCCTGAAAAACAGGTTCAGACCTCTCCGGCAACACCGGCTCGCACAATGCAGACCGCTCAGCGTTCACCTGAGTATACGGATCTTCCACCGGTTGCCAGAGGGAAAATGATTGAACTGAAGGCCAAGCTATCCTCTGCCGCCGCAAAATCGAAAGATGATGTTACCAGATACCATCTTCAGGATTTAAGCGGCCTTATAGAAAAGATCTTGAGCCCTGCCAGATAATAAGTGGGAATAAGCCGGATTAATTATTTAGTCCGGCTTTTTTTCTCGCCGGCAATATCTGATAATTATCTTTTTTATATTAGCACTGTATTAGAATATTGGAAGGTAAAAAATGGAATATACTTTTTTAGGTAGAACAGGATTAAGAGTAAGCAGAATCTGTCTTGGTACAATGAACTTCGGTCCCTATACTTCCGAACAGGATAGTTTCGGTATTATGAACAGGTCGCTTGATCTCGGTATTAATTTCTTCGATACTGCAAATGTTTACGGCTGGGAAAAAGGAGTTGGTGTTACAGAAGGAATAATCGGAAAATGGTTTGCCGAAGATAAAAGCAGAAGAGATAAAGTGGTTCTCGCTACTAAAGTCTACGGTAAAATGGGGGAGGGACCTAATGATTCTAAGCTCTCAGCCTATCATATAAAAAAAGCATGCGAAGAGAGTCTTAAAAGAATGCAGACAGACCATATTGATCTTTATCAGATGCACCACATCGATCGTAATACACCGTGGGACGAGGTCTATCAGGCCATGGATCAGCTGATTGCCGAAGGAAAAATTATTTATGTGGGAAGCAGCAATTTTGCGGCATGGAATCTTTCCGAAGCTTACTACAAAGCTAAAGAAAGACATTCCCTTGGCATAGTTTCGGAACAGAGCATTTACAGTCTCCGCAACAGGAATATTGAGCTCGAAGTTATCCCGGCATGCAAAGCATTCGGAATCGCTTTGATACCGTGGAGCCCAATGGGCGGCGGAATTCTATGCGGCGTTTTAGAGAAGGCCAAAGAAGGCAGAAGAACAAGAGAACCGTTGCAAAAATCGGTTGAAAAACTCCGTCCGCAAATCGAGGAATACGAAAATTTCTGTAAAGAACTCGGATTGAATCCCGCTGATGTTGCCTTAGCCTGGGTACTTAATAACCCGGTGGTTACTTCTCCGATTGTGGGTCCAAGAACAGTTAAGCAGCTGGAGGAAAATGCAAAAGCGCTGGAAATCAAATTGAACGAGGATGCATTAAAGAAATTGGATGCAATTTGGCCGGGGCCGGGCGGTCAGGCACCCGAAGCATATGCCTGGTAACCGGTTTAATCCTGCGGGGGAAAATATTTTTCAATCAATCTCAGAATAAACCTGCCGGATTTAAATGCAATGAATAAGAAACATCTGATTGGAAATCTAAATGTTTGTTTACAGAAAAATGAATCTACTAAGAAAAAACATATAAGGAGTAGAAACATGATTAACCGGCGATTTTTATTTATCACTTTTATCGCTTTATTACTTGCAGTAACTTTTATTGATTCAACCGCACAGAAGAAAAAACTTACATACAAGCAGGTTTATGAGGGCGGTAGAGACATGCGGGGATTTATGATGATGTCCCGTCCCCAAGGCTGGGCGGATGATAATCATTACCTTGAAACCAAAGCCGACCCGGCAAAACCCGGTTCGCGCTCGGTTCTAATGAAAACTAATGTAATTACCGGCGAATCAACTCTGTATATAGACAACAGCTCCGTTCAATTACCCGATGGTTTTTCGATAGACCGGCCTGCGGGAGTTACCGGGGATTACAATTATTATCTTCTCAATCAGAAGAATAATCTCTACCATTATTCACGTCCGGATAATTCATTTAAACAACTTACAAATGACGATGCTGAAGAACGGGTTCCAAAACTATCTCCTGACGGCAGAAAAGTGGCATATGTAAAAAATAATGATCTCTATGTTTATGATGTGGAACTCGAAAAAGAAATAAGAATTACAAATGACGGAACTGATCTTATCTATAACGGTTGGGCTTCATGGGTTTATATGGAGGAAATACTTGGCCGGGCAACTCAATATTCAGCGTACTGGTGGTCGCCTAACAGCGATAAGATTGCATTCCTCCGTTTTGACGATAACCCGGTCCCTGAATTTTATCTTACAAAAGCCGATGGCCAGCATGGCGAACTGGAAAAACAGAGATACCCGAAACCCGGGGATCCTAATCCATATGTTAAACTCGGTATTACTACAGTTTCCGACGGAAAAATTGTATGGGCCGATTTTGAAGAGAAAGCAGATCATTATATTGCCTGGCCCGAGTGGACACCTGAAAATAAATTAACTGTCCAGTGGATGAACCGCGGTCAGGATAACATAATTCTTTATTCGGTTGATACAAATAGCGGAAAGAAAACCGAGATCTATAATGAAAAACAGAAGGAGTGGGTTGAGTGGTTCGAAGACCTCTATTTCTTCAATAATAAAAGCGGATTTATTTTAAGAACAAATGTCGATGGATACTCCCATCTTTATTACTATGATTTGAATGGAAAGCTTAAAAAGCGGTTGACACAGGGGGAATGGGAAGTAACAAGTATTAATCTTGTTGATGAATCAAATAAGAAAATCTATTTCACAGGATGGAAAGAGAAAAGCACGGACCGCCATCTTTTTGTTGTAAATCTTGACGGAAGCGGATTTAAAAAACTTACAGCGGCTGACGGAATTCACAGCTGTTCTGTTTCACCAGGCGGGAAATATTATATCGATTCATACAGTAACATTACAACACCGACTAAAGCGGAACTCTATTCAACCGACGGTAAGCTGATCAGAACTTTAAGCGATTCAAGAAATCCTGCAGCAGAAGAGTTTGACCGTGCAAATGTAGAACTCTTTACAATCCCTTCCGGCGACGGTTACGACCTTCCTGCCATCTGGTATCTACCGGCTGATTTGGATCCAGATAAAAAGTATGCAGTTATTTTCAACGAATACGGCGGACCGAATGCTCCATCGGTCAGAAATTCCTATTCGATGGGTCTCGCCCAGCATTATCTTGCCCAGAACGGAATAATCTCTATTTCGGTTGACCACCGCGGAACAGGCCATTTCGGCAAGAAAGGTGTTGCACTGATGCACCGTAATCTAGGCAAATGGGAAATGAATGATTATATAGCTGCGGTTAAATGGCTCAAGACAAAATCATTTATCGATACTACTAGAATTGGCATTACAGGCGGAAGCTACGGCGGATATGTTTCCGCTCTTGCATTAACTTACGGCGCAGATTATTTTACGCACGGCATCGCGGAGTTCGGAGTGATGGATTGGAAGCTCTACGACAATGTATATACCGAGCGTTATATGGACACTCCCGCAGAAAACCCCGATGGTTATAAAGCCGGCTCGGTTCTTACATATGTCGATAAGTACAAAGGCAAAATGCTTGTTACCCACGGTACAATTGACGATAACGTTCATATGCAGAATTCTATTCAGCTGATTTATGACCTGCAGAGACTTAATAAGGATTTTGAACTGATGCTTTATCCGAATCAGCGTCACGGTATCGGATTCCCTCTCGCTCAGCATGCAACTCGTGAGAGAGTTGAATTCTGGTTTAAGCATTTGCTCGGAAGAGAACTGGATACAACCAAAGATTAATTAATTGTCTCTTTATCCTGCTCCTGATTATGATCAAGGGCAGGATCGAGAGTAAGATCAAGAGCAAGATCAAGAAAAAAATAAGAGTAATAGTGTAAATGGAATACAACGAGAATCCGAAATCGTATTATCCGCCGATGCACACGGCAGAACATCTTCTAAACGGAACGATGGATCAGATGTTTAATCGCGGAAGATGTTTCAGTGCCCATGTCGAAAAGAAGAAATCTAAATGCGATTATCATTTCGACCGGAATTTGACACCCGATGAGATTAAAAGAATTGAAAATATTGTTAATGAAAAAATAAAACTTGATCTGCCGGTTGTAGAAGATTTTATGCAAAGAGAGGAAGCTGAAAAATATTTTAAGCTGAACCGTCTACCCGACGACGCGGGTGATAACCTCCGCGTGATCAGCATTGGCGATTACGATAAGTGCCTTTGCAGCGGTCCGCATGTTCAATCAACCGGTGTGATAGGGGAATTCAGAATTGTATCGACTGATTATAACGACGGAGTGTTGAGGGTCCGTTTTAAAATAAACGAGCAGCAATGAATAGACTGATAATTCTCTTAATTATCTCTTTCGGAACTTTAACCGCGCAGAATATTTCTGGTGATGACAGAAATGCAATATTGGAATCACTTGAGGTTCAGAGATTTGCATGGAACGAAGGGAATCTTGAGAAATATATGGATGGATACTGGAAATCCGATTCACTCCGCTTTATAGGAAAACGGGGTGTTCAGTACGGATGGAAAGCTACTCTGGAAAATTACAGGAAAGGTTATCCCGATAAGGAAGCAATGGGCAAACTTACTTTCAGCGTAATATCGCTTGAAGGAATAAGCACTGATTCTGCATTCATGATTGGTAAATGGAAACTCGATTACATCGACAGGTCGGTTGAAGGCCATTTCACTCTTCTCTATAGAAAAATTAAAGGGAAGTGGCTTGTTGTTACGGATCATTCATCATGATGTTTATTTCAAAGGAAGTTCTACCGGCAGACGGTGTGAATCGAGAAACTAGTTGTATCTGAATAATTAAATGCGAAGTTGCTGATATGATGTTTAAGTTTATCCCCAAATTACTTTTCGTTTCATACGTTCTGTTCTCCTTTATTTCACTTTCCAATTGCACCCGGGACGAGGACGAATTTTCTTCGCTTGAAAGAATAGAGAGTAATAAAGCTGAGTCGGTAAGTTTATTATCTGCCAAGTATGATGCCGAACCGTTCGACTGCAAGGCTCTTGAAAAACAGCTGCACAAATCCGTTATTCTCGATACCACGGTTATCGGAATAATTAAAAAAGGAAATGGCAACTACCTTAAAGCAAGAATAAATACGGATTGTAAAGAGAAATATTTTGCGGAATTATTCTGCGATGAAGAAATAATTGAAAAGTTTAACAGGACGAAAACCAACTCAATGCTGATAGTAGCGGATATTAATAGGGTGTCCGCAATGGATTTAATTATTGATGCGGATTCTTTAAGCGGTAAGTCCGCTTTCATCGGCAGGGAAAAAATTTGCCTGATCCAGGGTGATTGTCTTGCAATTCTGGAGAACTGACCGGCTGACAATGCAGACTGAAATAACCACACTCGCGGAATTCGAAGAAATTATTAAAACAAATAATGCAGTAGCCTTTTATATGAGCACACCCGACTGCAATGTGTGCAAGGTCCTCAAACCAAAACTCATCGATTTTCTGGAAAAAAAATTTCCCGGGATAGTATTCGTGTACATAAATATTGCGCACGCCAAAGAGCTTGCAGCCCAAAAAAATGTTTTTACCGTTCCAACTATTTTGTTTTACTTTTATGGCAGGGAGTATATCAGGAAAGCAAGGTTTGTTAATCTGCAAGAGCTCGGCAATGAGCTTGAAAGGATCTACACTAATATTGAATAGACGGAACGGGAAAATAATCTCCCGTTCCGCACAGACTCATTTTCCGTAAAATGCGCTTATCAGTTCTTCCCGGTCGAGTTTTCCCATTTTAAGCATCGATTTGGTTAATCTTTCCAGCCTCTCTTTATTTTCAGTATGCATCATTGTCATCATTTCTACGGGAACTACCTGCCAGGACACACCGAATTTATCCTTCACCCACCCGCAAGGTTGTTCGGTTCCTCCGGCAGATAATTTCTCCCAGTAATAATCGATCTCTTGCTGATCATTGCAGTAGGCCATAAATGAAACCGCCTCATTAAAATCGAACTCGTGTTTCGGAGTACCGCCGCTCATTGCATTGAATATATAACCGTTTAGTTTGAATTGGGTAAAGAGAAGGGATCCCTCTGGCAGGCCGGAGGATTTATCCCAGGGCGATTCCATCATGATTTTTGAATCAGGGAAGATCGTAGTGTAATGTTCAACAGCCTCTTTTAATTTTCCGGCTTTTTCATTTACAAAAAGTATTGCTGGAACAATCTTCTGACCGGAATTTATATCGTCTATATCAAGCTGCCAGGAGACACCAAATTTATCCTGAACCCATGCGTATTTACTGCTCCAGGGATATTTGTCGAGAGGCATTAATACAGTTCCGTTCTCCGAAAGACTTTTATAAAGCCGATCAATTTCATTTCCGGAACCGCAATAAACGAAAAATGAAATTGAAGGATTGATCTTGAATAACGGTCCGGCGCTGATTGCCGTAAACTCTACATCCCATATTTTGAAACCTACAATATCAACTTCACCCGAAGGTGTCCCTGAAATTGTTGTAATATTTGTTACTTCTGAATTCCGGAATAATGAAGCATAATATTCCGCTGCTTCCCTTGCCTCTTTATTGAACCAGAGGTGAGGAACTAGTTTATTTTTTGAAACCATATTATACCTTTCTATTATGTCACTGTTTAATTATAACAGTATTCAGAAATTACCTAAGCCGCATTATAATAAAAAACATAATCATCAATGAATGCTTATTTAGTATTCATATTTTTGCCGATTTTTTTCGTTTAATTAAGGAACCATTGTGTAGAGGTTGGATCTGCAGAGAAGAACTGGAGTAACTTTTCAGCAACCTTACGTCTCCCTGTAATTGAAGGATGAATACCGTCCGGCTGGTAATCGTCGGGCCAGATCCACTTCAGGCCATCCTGTCTCGCCTCAGCACCATTTGCCCAGATGTAAGGACCCCATGATAACCAGGGTACCCTAGCGCCGCTACCGGAATACGCCAAATCAGGGCTTCCGTTTATTTGATCCTCAATGAGAGATTTTACAGCCCATCCGGTATAGTAAGCAAAGGGTTCGGGATTTGAGCCTATGCCGGTCTGATAACCACCGTAGATTCTACTCGATAGATAACACAATTTTGCGTTGGGAAACTTTTCCCTTAAAAGAACTAATGATGTTTTTAATTTACTCTTGAAATTGGACAGATAACCGGCAAAGCTTGTATCCGGGAAATTCCTGTCGGCCTGTTTAAACCAAATTGCCTGAACCTGATATGAGGTCAACCCTTTCTCTAAAAGACGAGTGTTAATATTCAGCCAGAATGCTGCTTCCGGATTATTAATCATATCTATGTCCCAGTTACCCTGTGCTCCATCAACTAGAACCAAATAAGAATTTCTATTTGATAGTGTTTCTGCCATCGGAATAAATGCCTGTGTTTCTTGTGTAGTATTAGACATTCCAACAGAGAGCCATACGATTTTCCCGTTTACTGGATCGTAATTCCCGCTGGCGTCGAGAGGTTTTACTTCCATAGCTAACTGTACACCGGCATTGTTATGATTAATTGGTCTGGTGTTTACTCCATTTGGATAAAGTCCTCCCCGATAACTCCTCCAGTAATTTGCTTCTAAATCGTTTAGTGGAGGATTGATTAACTTGTTTCCGGCAGGTGAAGGATTAAACTCCGCTTCATTAATATTTTCGTTGCAGGAGGCTAAACAAATAATTGTTAAAAAAGTGAGAATTAAAAATCGTTTCATGTTTCTGATTTCATTATGTAATTTTTTTCATGTGTTTTAATGTCAGTTAGACATTATTTGTTTTCAGAAGTTTAAAACCTGCCCATTAGTATAATAAACAAAAATGCTGTTGTAGTAAATATTGCCCGCCCTGTTGAATTATCCGGTAAAACTATTGCTGTCACTAATTTAAAATAATATAGTAATATGATACAATTTACATTATCCAAGGCAGAACAAAAAAACCCTCTCCAAATAATTGAAGAGGGTTTTTTTATAAACCGGAAAGGAGTAGAGCTTATTTAATTCAATTCAGGAGTTCTTCCGGGAGTCCACGGCGCTCCTGCTTTTTCAAGCTCAGATTCAATCGATTTAATATCAACCTCGCTGATTTTCTTTAGCTGCTGAAGAACCGGCTGAATCTCTTCGTAAAGAACTTCGTATGCAACTTTCTGCTTCTCAGTTACATTCGATGTTGAACGCATCTGTGACCCGATCATAGTTCTAAGTCTCTGGTTGAGCGTTACTTCACGCGGAGGTGTCTCTTCGGCGCTTGCCGCAACCGGAGGTCCGCTGAATTTGAATTGAATGTCATCAAGATCTTTTGCGATCGCGTTCGCTTTCTTCATAAGATCGAATGTTGCGCCCGGTGTGTTGTTAATCGTCTGGCGTATCGTTTCAACCTTATTTGCAAGTTCATTTGTAAATCTTTGTGCACCCATTACAGTTCTTACGAGTTCAGCACCCTTCTTCTGGAATGCAGACAGTTCGGCTCTGTTTGCCGCGGGCAGAGTTGTATTGTTCAGAACTACAACATTAAAATCTGCCTGACCGGCGAGTTTCTTTTCCTCTCCTCTGTAAACCATCGACATTTCAACTCTGTATTTGCCGGGCATTGCAAATATCCCGCTGTTCTGTCTTCCAACCGGTTCAAACTTGTTGTTGCTTGCCATAACCGGTGCAGTGCTTTCATATCGGAGATCCCATAATATCCGGTTCAATCCTGACGAAGCAGAACGGGTTATTTTTTTAACAACCATTCCGCTTTCATCTTTTATTGTGAAGATTAAATATGGAGCTTTCTCTTCCTGTTCTGCTCTTATATCATCGAATGAAGGCTGGGGAATCGGTTTACCGTCTTTGAATAATTCCCGCTCTTTCTCTTTTCTTTCGGCTTTTAATGTTTTAGGAACTTCTTTTATGAAATAAGTAATTGTTGCGCCAAATTCTGGATTGGGCGATTTGAAATAGGTTGAGCCCTGACCGTAACGTCCTCCCATCTGAACATATGTCAACGCATCTTTAACGGGGAATATGTGAGATTCCTTTGCGAAGGTCTCTTTCGATGCGAGACGGATCGGAGTAAAGTTATCCAGTATATAAAACCCTCTTCCGAATGTAGCAATGATAATATCATTTTCACGCTGATGAAGAACTATGTCGCATACTTTTACTTTCGGTAATCCGTTCTTCAATTCAATCCATTTCTCGCCGCCGTCCAGACTGAAGAAAAACGACCACTCCGTTCCCACAAAAAGGAGATTGGGATTTACGAAATCCTGTTCAATAGTATTAACCGGGCCGTCGACAGGAAGATTTGCTGCGATCGATTTCCAGGTCTTTCCTTTATCCATACTTTTGAAAATATATGGTTTGAAGTCGTCGCGCTTATGATTGTTGAAAGAAGCATAAACCACATTTTCATTGAAACGGTCCGGTAGTATATCGCTTACAAGAGTAAATTTCGGAACACCGGGTATTTCAACTTTACGCCAAGTTTTTGCATCTTCAGAAACCTGTACGAGTCCATCGTCAGTTCCTGCATAAAGAAGATTCTCCTTAACCGGTGATTCAGCGAACGATACAATCAGCCCGAAGAGCGAAGTGCTCACATCTTTAGCAACGGCATCATAACTCCAGTATTTTCCCATTACAGGAAAAGTGTTGCGGTCTGTCTGAGTTGAAAGATCGTCGCTTATAACCTGCCAGCTGTCTCCTCGGTCGTCGCTTCTGAATACACGCTCGGCCGCACAATACAATCTAGTTGGCGAATGGGGGCTGATTATAAGTGGAGTATCCCAGTACCATTTGTAAGTTTTCTCACCTTTACCGGGTTCGGGACGGATACTGACTGCTTCACCGCTTTTGCGGTCGTAACGAACCATTCCGCCGTATTGGGATTCAGCATAAACTATATCGGGATTATTCGGATCGATTGCGGTCCAGAATCCGTCACCTCCGTTTGTAACGGTCCAGTCGTCGTTTACAATTCCGTCAGCCTTGATGGTCTGCGAAGGTCCGCCGAAACTGTTGTTATCCTGTGTCCCGCCGTATACATTATAGAAGGGAAGATCGTTGTCTACGTTAACTCTATAAAATTGTGTTACAGGCAGATTTTCTTTGAAGTCGTATGTTTCACCGCCGTCCCACGTTTCATAAATTCCGCCGTCACCGCCGATCAGGAAATTATCCGTATCGTCAGGATTAATCCAGATAGCATGATCGTCAACGTGACGGTTATTGTTGCTCAGGGCTTTCCATGTTCTACCGGCATCCACTGTGACATGCGAAACAGTTTCCATCGAATAGACTTTATCAACGTCTTTCGGGTCGCAATAGATTTCGTTATAGTACTGACCGGATTCATGATGGTCGCTCATTTTCTCCCAGGAAGCACCGCGGTTTGTGGAACGGTAAAATCCGCTTCCGTTTTCCGCTGCCTGTACTATAAGGTAAAGGACATCCGGATTAACAGGAGAAATTGCAATTCCCATACCGCCGATATCTACGCGCGGTAATCCGCTCATTATCTTTTCCCAGGTTGCGCCGGCATCGTAGGATTTATAAACCGCGCTTTCGGGCCCTCCGCCGATCTTGGTGAATATGTGCCTTCTTCTCTGTTCGGATGTTGCATAAATAACGTCTGGATTTCGCGGATCAAAGATTACATTATTAATCCCGGTGTTTTCACTGATGTTCAGTACTTTGGTCCATGTCTTTCCTCCGTCGGTTGTTTTATATAATCCGCGTTCGCCGCCCGGACCCCATACAGATCCTTCCGCAGCAACATAAACAACATTAGAATTGCGAGGGTCGATAATAATTCCGCCGACCTGCCTCGAATCTTTCAATCCCATATTTTTCCAGGATTTACCGCCGTCGATTGTCTTGTAAACTCCGTTTCCCCAACCCAAGGCGCGCTGGTGATTATTTTCGCCGGTGCCGACCCATACTACATTCGAATTATTAGGGTCCATTACAACAACTCCAATCGAATAAGGAAGCGTATCTGTAACAGCCATCCAGGTTGTACCAGCATTAGTTGTTTTCCAGACGTGTCCGCTTGCAACAGCTACATAATATTCACTGTGATTTTTAGGATTCACTGCAAAGTCGGCTATTCTACCGCTTGTAAAAGCGGGCCCTATTCCCCGCCATTTCAGTCCCGAAAATGTTGATGAGGATAGAAAATCCTTCTCTTTCTTAACCTGTTCCTTTTCCTTTTGAGCGTAAAGTAGAATTGATGAAGCTACAATAAGGAGGAAAAATAGACGTGTTATTTTCATGCTTACCCCGATTATTTATTGTGAAATAAGTTTATGATCCCGTAAAAGAGGGGATTGAGATTGAAAGGGTTTTTATTCCGGAATTTTGATATTTTGCTTCTGCAAAAGACAAAATTGATCTCGAATTTCTGCTCTGATATGAACAAACCTAAAAAAAAAATTATTCTAATTCTATTAATTGTTCTACTCCTTCCAATTTTATTTTTTACATTTCGTGAAATTACCTCTCTTAGCAATGATGAAGAATTGATAGAGGAAATATACAATAATCAGCTCCAATCGATCCTCTTTTCGGTTAATCAATATTCTGACGATATGGTTAGAAGCTGGACGTTAAGGATTTCTTCTATCCTCGAAAATAATTTGAACGAAAAAAACCTTGAAAAGGACCTGGAAAGTCTATTCAGGGAATCGGAATCGGTGAAATCTATATTTGTCTCCGACACACTTTACCGTAATCAATTCTATGCTGCGTTTGAAGAGAACGGGGTTGTATTGAAAAACAAGAATGACTTTTATGTTGGAATGGCCCAAAGCAGTAAAGATATTTTACTAAGACTCTTCAGGTACAGCGAATCCGATTTCAAAAAAATCGAACCGGTTATTCCTGATTCCGGTAACCTTCTCCATTTTCTATTTGTCCTCTCCGGCGGCAAGTTTTGCTTTATCTCAATTGATAAGGATCTCTTCGTGCAAAAAACACTTTCGCCAAAGGTTCAGAGCGTTGCAAGAGACCAGTTTATTGTGAATATATCGGACTCTGTAAGCGGAAGAATAGTTTATCAGACCGCCCGATTCAATCCGAATGAAAGTATGCTCAAAAAAAATCTCTGGCTTATCCCAGGTTTCCAGATTGGAATAGAGCTTAAAGGGGAAACCGTAACTGATCTGGTGAAGAGCAGGACTTCAACCAACCTTATAATATTTCTCGGCTTCGCATTTCTGATGTTAATTGCCGTCTGGTATGCGTACAGGAATATTAAAAAAGAAGTTGAACTTGCGCAGATCAAATCGGATTTTGTTTCCAATGTCTCCCATGAACTCCGGACACCCCTTGCCTTGATCAGTATGTTTTCTGAAACGCTCGAACTCGGAAGGGTAAAATCCGAGGAAAAGAAAAACGAGTATTACGGAATCATCAGCCGCGAAGCCGGCCGGCTAAGCAATATTGTAAATAAGATACTAAGCTTTTCACAGATAGAAGCCGGTAAAAGATATTATCATTTCAAAAACTTTGTGCTGAACGACCTTCTTCAAAAAATTTATGATACTTATAAATTTCATCTTTCTAATAAAGGATTTGATTTTTTATTCAGTCAGCCGGATTGTCAGGTTTTAATTAATGGAGATGAAGAAGCTCTTTCAGAAGCGGTAATTAATCTGATCGATAACGCCGTTAAATACAGCGGGGAAATTAAATCGGTTACTCTAAGACTTCAAATAAATAATGATTCTGCTCTTATTGAGGTTGAAGATAAGGGAATTGGGATTGCAAAAGAAGAACAGGTTAAAATCTTCGAAAAATTTTACCGGGCCTCAAAGGGATTAGTTCACGATACAAAAGGGACCGGACTAGGATTATCGCTCGTCAAGCATATTATGGAGGCTCATAAGGGGAGAATAGAAATTGAAAGCCAACCCGGGGAGGGGAGTCTTTTCCGGCTCCTTATTCCTCTCAATAAACAGGAGTAGGTATGCCGAAAATTTTAATTGTTGAAGACGAACCGGCTATGCGGATGGGACTGACAGATAACCTGGAGTTCGAAGGTTATCAGATCGATTCCGTATCAGATGGCGAAGCTGGCCTGAATAAAATTTTAAATACTCCGTATGACCTTGTGCTTCTTGATGTAATGCTTCCGAAAATGTCGGGTTTCGATGTTTGCAGAAAAGTGCGGGAATCGGGCTCGAAGACGCCAATTATTCTGCTTACGGCTAAAGGTGAGGAAATCGATAAAGTGCTCGGTCTAGAACTCGGTGCAGATGATTACATTACAAAGCCATTCAGTCTGCGCGAACTTATTGCCAGGATCAAAGCAATTCTGAGGCGCAGCGGTCAGTCTCCGGCAGGTGAATCTGTTAAGATCGGCCGGCTCGAACTCCGTTTTAAAACTTTCAACGCTTTTGAGAACGGTACTGAAATTCCTATGTCCCACAAGGAATTCGAAGTACTTGAATATCTTTATCAGCACAGGAACAAGACCGTAAGCCGGGATTCACTCCTGAAGGATGTTTGGAAACAGGAAGCTACCACTACTAGAACAATCGATAATTTCATTTTACGTCTCAGGCAGAAGATCGAATCGGATCCGGATCATCCCAAAATAATTCTTACTGTACACGGAATAGGTTACAAATTGATCTCGGGATAAAAAGTTTAATCAGCATTTTTGCCTGTGACATCTTTTTACAATTCATTACCCGCGCATGACAACTTCATATTTAAAACCTCCATCTAATATACCAGAGAAAGCAAGAAATAAGTTCACTAAAGCTTAAGGGGGTTCAAAATGAAACACACAAAAATCAACTTCGTTAAAAAGGGAATGTTGATTCTCTTTACCATGGCAATCTTAACTAATTCAACTTATGCGGATTTACAGAATGAGTTAAAGTGCAGAGATAAAAATGCGGCTGTTGCGAATCTTATTCACGGCATCAAATCTGATAATCTGGGTCTGATGAAAAGTTCTGTTTACTTCGCAGGCAAATACCGTGTTAAGGAAGCGGTTCCGGCTCTGATAAGTGAATTGAATTCAGCAAAAGATTCCAACTGCAAGGTTCTTATTGCGCTTTCATTATATCTGATAGGCGATGAAAGAGGCATCGAAGCTGTATTCAAAATTGCAAAGACAGACAGGAATGAACGTGTCCGCCATATGTGTAATGCGATTTATGCGGAGTTTTCAAAAAATAAACTAAACAGGGATTTTATTGCTGAAATAAAGCTGTTCTGAAAGCCGTGACAATTTTTTACAATTAATAACAGCAGTGTGACTTTTAAATCAGGTTCCTTTTATAGATTTCGGCTAAAATAAAATGATGAAGAATAGAATTTTAAATACCAAAGTTTTTCAAACATTAATAGTTATTCTTCTTCTGTCAGCCGGAATAATTTTTCCTCAGTCATCAAAAAAGTTGATTGATCTGAACGGACGATGGAAATTTTCGATCGGTGATAACGCTGACTGGATGAAAACAAGTTTCAACGACAAATCCTGGGAATCAATAAAAGTCCCCTCCTCATGGGAGGACCAGGGATTTCACGGATATAACGGACATGCATGGTACCGCAGAAGTGTTGTAATTCCTTCCGGATTAAAAGGGAAAAGTCTAAGTCTGGAGCTTGGCAGAATTGATGATGTTGATCAGGTCTATTTCAACGGCGAGCTGATTGGTCTTTCGGGATCGTTCCCGCCCGATTATTCCACAGCGTATAACGCCTGGCGGAAATATACGATTCCTGAAAACCTGATCAGGTTCGATAAGGAAAATATAATTTCTGTACGAGTTTACGACGCAGAATTATCAGGAGGAATTCTGGAAGGGGATTGCGGAATTTATGAGATGCTTAACTGGGACGTGAATCTTGCAGGTCTCTGGAAATTCTCGACGGGCGACAATCCTAAATGGAAAGAAACGAATTATAATGATCAGAACTGGAGAAATATCGCTGTACCCGGATATTGGGAGTATCAAGGTGAGGAGGATTACGACGGATATGCGTGGTACCGGCTTAAGTTTTATGTACCGGACCGCTTTAAAGGAAAAGAATTAATTCTGGTTGCCGGGAAAATAGATGATTTCGATCAGTCATTTATAAACGGAAGGTTGATCGGATCGACCGGCCCGATAAACGATATACCATACTGGATGCATAACCGGGTAGAATGGCAGCTCTTGCGAGCTTATAAAATTCCTACCGGTATTTTAAAATTCGGCGAGATGAATACCATTGCCATCAGGGTTTACGATGGTTTTGTGGATGGCGGTATATATGAAGGTCCGGTTTCAATTTTAACAAAAGAAAATTATTCAAAATTCAACCGCGGTAGAAAGCAGGAAGAACCGGAAGGTTTTTGGGGGAAGTGGTTGAAAAATATTTTTGGTAATTAGCGGAAGCAGCGGCGTCCAGCTAAGTCCGCCGCTTTAGCATTCAAGCAGAGCTTCCGTTTTTCAGACATGCCAACTTTGATACTCTCTCCGAAGGCATGCCTTTTTATCGTTTCTCATAAGCCGGTTGTTTCGGCTCTTTATAAGGATTCTTTTCAAGCGCTTTTAATATTTCCTGAACAGCTCTTTCAAGTTGAGGATCAACTCCTCTTGCAAGTTTAGACGGATCATCAATTACTTCAATATCAGGATCAACACCGTGACCTTCTTTAAACCATTTACCGTCCGGATCGTACATCCTGAAAGTTGGAACAGATAAACTTCCGCCGTCAATAAGAGCCGGCGCACCCGTTATTCCGATTAATCCTCCCCATGTTCTTGTACCTATAATCGGACCGAGTCCTGCTTTACGGAAATAATCCGGGAAAGCATCGCCGCCTGAACCGCTCCATCCGTTAATCAGCATTACTTTAGGACCGAAGTGAGCAACCGGAGGCCATTGCCAGTTTTCACCGTCCCGAACTGCCCAGTATGCTAACGGTTTCCTGTTCAGAAGTTCTATGAACCGGTCGGGAATCTGTCCGCCGTTGTTGAATCTCTCGTCAATTATTAAAGCTTCCTTGTTGAATTGTGCGTAGAACATTCTTACCAGTTCGTATTGACCGTCGCCAACCCCGGTAGACGGAACATAAATGTAACCGACTCTGCCGTTTGTTTTTTCTTCTACATATTTTCTATTCTGTTCAATCCATTCAAGGTTGCGCAGGCGTGTTTCATTCGACATGGTTTGAACCAGTATTTTCCAGGAACCGTCCAGGGAAGGTTTGTTGTTAATTGTTAGTTCAACCGGTTTGTTTGCAAGTCCTTCGAAAGCACCCCACGGCGCTACATTGGTATTAAGCGGTTCTCCGTTTACAGCAAGGATATAATCCCCGGCCTTTACTTTAAGACCCGGCATTGATAGCGGTGAACGTTCTTCGCTGTCCCAGGAAGCACCGTTGATTATTTTCTTAATTCTGTATGCGCCGTTAGCTATTTCCCAATCGATACCGAGATATCCTACGTTTCTGAATTCAGCTTCGTCGGTATCACCGCCGCCACGGTATGTATGCGATGCGTTCAATTCGGAAATCAATTCACCAAGAATGTAATTGAGATCCCAGCGGGTTACGCAGTAATCGACCAGTTTACCGTATCTGTCACCCATTTCTTTCCAGTCAACACCGTGCATGTTCTCATCATAAAAGAGATCTCTTACCAGCCGCCAAACATCATTGAATATCTGCTTCCACTCAAGTTTTGGATCAACAGTCATTTCCATCATTGCTGTCGGCATCTTTTTGTCAAGCTTCTGATTTTCTGCAACGTCGATCACCGCGAAAGTGCCTGATTTATAAACTGCTAATTTCTTACCGTCGGCGGAAACACTAAAAAAGTCAACATCGTCAGTAATTTTTTTCTCTTCGCGTTTTGCAATATCATAAAAGAATAAAGGTCTGTTTCTTTCGGAACTGCCGCTGTTCGGATTTCTGTGGAAAATCAATTTACCGGATACGGCGGCAAGTCGCGCAAAGTTTCCGGGAGTTGTTGGCAGTATTACAATTCTGTTTTCAAAATTATCGAATGTAATCTTAACGTCTTTTGAAGCATCCTTCTTTTCTTCAGGCTTCTTAGCATCTTTATTTTCCTCCTTCTTTACATCCTCTTTCTTAACCGCAGTTGTGTCGTTCTTCGGAGCGAGGGGGGAAATAATATCCTCTGTTAATGTAACCAGAGCCAGATTGGTAGAATTAACATATGCAAATGAGTTATCAAAATTGCTGTAGACCGGGGCAAAATTTCTGCTTGTAAGAAAATAAAGATATTTTCCGTCGGGATCGAAAACCGGTTCACTGTCGCTGTAGAATCCGGAAGTTGCCTGAATCAATTTCTGTTCTTTAGTGTCGTAAATAAAAATTGCGCTTCCCCTGTTTTCTAAATCATTTTCATAAGCAAGCCATCTGCTGTCGGAAGACCAGCTCGGTTTGAACCCCGAGAGATTTCCATGATACCAGTATTTCCCTTTATCAACATTATAAGTTTTATCCTTCTCCATATCGTAGATTTTAATATCCATCGCCTTATCAACGAAAGCAATCATCTTGCTGTTTGGAGACCAGTACAAGTTGTACCTGTAGCCCTCACCGTATGATGTTAACTTCTTCTCCTCAGCGGGTTTTTCCATATCACGGATTGTCAATTCATACTCACCGGATTTATCACTCCAGTACGCAACATACTTTCCATCGGGCGACCATGCGGGATAACGCTCTGCAACTCCCGGCGATTTTGTAAAGTTTAAGACTGCGCCGTTTTCAGCCGGTACATTGAATACTTCTCCGCGGGCTTCGATCATTGCTCTTTTGCCGTCCGGCGAAAGAGATAAACTCTGAATCATACCGGAGACTTTTTCTGTTCTAGGCATAAGTGTAATTGCATCTGTAACAACGTTAACTTTTACCTCACGGTATTTTTCGTCGGATAGATTGAGAAGATAGAGTTTTCCTCCGGCTTCAAATACGATCTCGGAAGGACCGAGCGAAGGGAAATGAATGTCGAATTCGGTGAATTTTGTTACCTGTTTTAATTCTTTGCTGTCGAGGTTGTAAGACCAGATATTCATCCTGATTTCCGGGCCTCTGTCGGAAAGGAAATAAATTTTTCTGCCGCTCCACATCGGTAGTTCATCACCGGCAGGATTCACAATAATATAATCGACAGAAAGTTTCTCAAGATCAAAAAGCCAGATATCTGCAGCATCGCCGCCGCGGTAACGTTTCCAGGTACGGAAGGATTCAGTCTTGTTTGTGTATACAATCTGCTTGCCGTCCGGCGATAACGATGCATGTTCACCGTAAGGTATCGGAAGAACTTCCGGCAACCCTCCCGTGGCAGACACTTTGTAGAACTGGCTGAAACGCTGCTTGCCGCTGTGCTTTGAAGATGTGTATAAAATATTTTTACCGTCCGGATACCAGTCGATGATTCTATCGAGCATACCGTGGTTTGTAACTCGAACAGGCACACCTCCGGTTGTTGGAATTACATAAACATCACCGTTCCCGTCGTAATTACCGGTGAAAGCAATTTTTGAACCGTCCGGAGAAAATTTAGGAAAGATCTCCTGACCATTAGGAGAACTCAACTTTGTTGCTGTTCCTCCTTCCTTTGGAACCGTCCAAAGATCCCCTGCATATGAAAATGCGATGTGGGTTTTGGAAACGTCGGGATATTGAAGCATTCTAGCATCAATCTGGGCATTGATATTTGCCGCAAACGATAATAGAAACAAAATTGAAAAAAATAGCTTTCTCATAAGCCCCCTTATGTGGAGAGTTTTTGATCTGTTAGTTAATTGTATGTAAATCAAATAGAAGGTCTTTCTTTTGATTCTAAGTTATGAATTTGCCGAGACGGTTTCAAAAAAAATAAGGTGATTTTTAAAGTAGGTTAATTTAAAATGAAAATGCCGGATATGACCGGCATTTCAATTGAATATTTGAATCGGTCTTTACTAAAATTCCTCTCCGGCTCCCGGCATATCGTCATTCCGGTTTTCTCTATCTCTCGATTTATAATTGTTGAAATTGAATCGGAGGTTTAGCATAACAACCGGGGATTCCATATGGGAATAGCGGTAGTTGTAAAAATCGAATGATTGATTAGTATATTCATACTTTGCTGTTCCAAAGAGATCTCTTACCTGCAGTGTTGCTGTTAACATATTATCCAGCAGTTCCTGCCTGACCGCGATATTTGCATAAACAAATCCCTCTCTTTTACCCTGAGCCGATACAGAAGGACTGTTATAATTTGCATTGAATTGAATCTGGGTTGATTCGCCGATTTTTATAGTGTTGTTGAATCTGATATTCCAGTTGAAGCTCTTTCTGGAAAAACTTTCTCCGTAGAGAAGTCCTTCTATTCTGTAATCATAAAGATTTGCCATCAGATTAACATTCCATTTGTTTACCGGATCAAAATTGAAGAACAATTCTGTTCCTAGTGCGTAATCTTGTCCGATGTTGTCGACTGACTGGCGTGTAACTTTATCGGAGTAAACCGATTGAATTCTCTCAATCCTGTTGTTTGTTATCCTGTAATATGCTTCGGCAGAAAGAACACTTTTGCCCAACAATGTCTGATAACCGAATTCATAAGAATCAATATACTCGGGAAGCAAGGCCGGATTTCCGACCCGGACGCTGTATGCGTCTGTCCATGTTTCGAACGGTTCAAGTTCCCAGCCGCGCGGGCGGTTTATTCTTTTCGTATAACTTGTCATCATCTGATGACCTGGGGCTATCTCGTATGAAATATGGGCTGAAGGGAAATAATCCCATTTATCAATCGTGAAGCTCTGATTCTGATTGTTCAATTCAATTTGACGTCCGGTATGCTCTGTCCTGAAACCAATCTGGTAGCCGAACTTTCCGAGTTTATCGGAGTACATCGAATAGATCGCGATTTCCTGTTTGTTGTAAGAAACATCTTTATCGAAAAGAGGATCTCTTATAAAACTGCCGGATGCTGAATCGAAATTGAGCATTCCTGTTCTCTCAACGTCGAACTCAAGTTCACTGTCGATACCTGCTTCAAAACGCGCATCGCTTTCAAACGGTAAAGTATAATCAATTTTTGCTTCCAGTTCTTTGCCGGGTCCTTCCTCCAGATTTATCTGCCCGTTTAGAATATCGGTACCGTTCAATAACCGGTAAATATTTTCTTCATTGGAGGTACCGGAACGGTAATCGATCTCTGCTGTTAACTGGTGTCCCTTTCTTTCGAAGGGATGATTATAATTGGCAAAGATTGTAAAATTGGTTCCTGATCTTTCATCAAGGGAATTATTCAAGAGATTTAATTGAGAAGTGTTAAGAGAATTCCATTCGGTATAATCAAGTGATGAATTTCCGAAATGGGACCTGGTTCCGTACCGGCTTCCGAGAAGAAGTGTTCTGCGCTCGCCGAGGTCTAATGAAACCGAGCCCCGGATACCGAAGTTTTCCATTCCCCGCGAGGAAATGCCGTCGGAATTGTAATAAGAAGTTTTCGATCCGTCGTTGGTCCATCTCCTTTCAGTCTGGGTACCGCCGAAGTTGCGGTTGTTATAATTTAAGCCAAGATTCGCCTGGAAAGATTCCCCTTTATAGTCGGTGATCGCTTCTCCGCCGTATTTATCTTTTAATCCTCCGTTTAATTCAAACACACCGCTAATCCCCTGGTTCTTGCTCTTCTTCAAAATCACATTGATAATACCGGATGTTCCTTCCGGATCGTATTTCGCTGATGGATTTGTGATAATCTCAATATTCTCAATCGAACTTGCGGGAATCTGCTGCAGAGCATCTGCGGGATCAAGTATCGATGGGCGGCCGTCTATAAGTACCTTAAAATTAGAGCTCCCTCTCAAACTTACATTACCTTCGATATCAACTGTTACCGACGGAACATTTTCCAGAATATCCACCGCGGTTCCTGAAGAGGCCGAGAAATTCTCCCCGACGTTTATAACCTTTCTGTCAATTTCGTATGAAATTGGAGCGCGTTCGCCGCTTACAACAACATCATTTATACCGATCGATTCAGGCGCGAGATATATTTTCCCGAGATCTATATTATTCGAAAGTTTAATATCCGCCGTATAATTATCATACCCTATAAAGCTGATGCGTATAAAATAATTTCCACTTTTAATATTATTGAGTTCAAAAATTCCGTTCCTGCCTGTAACAGTTCCGCTTACCTGTGTAGAATCTGTTGAGCTGAAAAGTACAATATTCGTGAACTCAAGAGGTGCGGAAGAATTAAGGTCGATTACGGTTCCGGAAATCTTAAAATTCTGATTCTCACGGTTCTGTTGAGAAAAAAGGGGATAAGAGATAAAAAACAGCGTTATTAATAAAAATAATTTCATTTTGTTCCGAATTACCATTGCTTTCCTTTCATAGATTTCATTTCTAACGTTTATATGCTTTAAGACATATAACAACAGCGGAGGGTTTAAAGTTTTAAATAAAAGTTGCAAATCAGATTTTCTTTATCGTATATTTACGATGAACGATAAGAGGAAATAATGGCAAAACCTAAAACCGGGGAATTTACACCAGACGAAATCTACCTGTCGGACGTTGCCAAAGCATTATCCCATCCGGCACGGCTTCGTATCATGAAAATTCTTACCGAGATGGATGTCTGCATGTGCGGGGAAATTGTTGACCTCCTTCCTCTCGCGCAGGCAACTGTCTCGCAGCATCTTAAAGAACTGAAACGCGTTGGACTCATTCAGGGTGATATTGACGGGCCGAAAGTCTGCTATTGTGTTAATCCGGACAACCTTTCTAAAGCCAAATCGGAAATTGAAAAAACATTTTCACAACTAACTAAAAAGGGGGCAGTATCATGCAGAACGAAAAAGAAATAAAAGAAGTTGTTAAAGAAAAATACGGTGCTATAGCTAAAAAATCGCAGCCGGGTTGCGGCTGCGGATGCGGCACTTCGAATAAAATTGTCGGATATACTGTTATGCAGGATGATTATACTAATCTCGACGGCTACGTAGCCGATGCAGATCTCGGACTGGGATGCGGACTTCCAACCGAGTTTGCAGGAATTAAAGAAGGAGATACGGTTTTGGATCTCGGAAGCGGCGCAGGGAATGACGTATTCATTGCCCGCGCAATTGTCGGAGATATGGGGAAAGTAATCGGAATCGACTTTACAGAAGAGATGATCGAGAAAGCGAATAGAAATAATTTGAAACTCGGCTATAAGAATGTTGAATTCAGGCTCGGCGAAATTGAAGCTATGCCCGTCGAGGATTCATCTGCCGATGTTGTCGTAAGCAACTGCGTATTAAATCTTGTGCCGGATAAGAAGAAAGCTTTTTCAGAAATTTTCAGGATCCTGAAACCGGGCGGACATTTTTGTGTTTCGGATATTGTTATTAAAGGGGAATTACCGGCCAGCCTGAAGAAATCGGCGGAGATGTACGCCGGCTGCGTGGCGGGAGCCGTTCAGCAGGACGAGTATCTTAAAATAATTCAAGAGGCCGGTTTTAATAACACTGTAATTAATAAAACAAAAGTAATCGAATTGCCGGACGAAGTGGTCGAGGAATACCTGTCGCCGGATGAAATAAAATCATTTAAGGAAAACAGAACCGGAATTTTCAGTATTACTGTTTCCTCTTATAAAATATGATTTCACAAATTCCCCGGTACTCAGCCGGGGATTCTATTAATTATCCTTACAACATTTTTATTGAAAGGGTATCTATTGAAAAAGAGAGTCTTAATTCTATGTACAGGAAACAGCTGCCGCAGTCAGATGGCAGAAGGATTCCTGAAATCGTTCGATAATAATCTGGAAGTCTTCTCTGCCGGGACAAAACCCTCGGCTCAAGTTCATCCTAAAGCAATTGTGGTAATGCGTGAAGTTGGTATTGATCTGAGCGAGAACTTTCCGAAACATTCTGACCGGTTTATAAGCGACTCATTCGATTTTGTAATTACTGTTTGCGACAACGCAAAAGAAAGCTGTCCGGTTTTTACAGGCAAAGTTGGTAAACGAGTGCATATCGGTTTCCAAGATCCTGCTGAAGCTGCCGGCAGCGACGAGGAAGTGCTTGAAGTATTTAGATCTGTCAGAGATCAGATAAGGAGAGATTTCTTTCATTTCTACGAAAAGAATCTTTTAGAACAACCCGGGGGATTTGAATGAGCGGATTGGCAAAAAAGCTTTCGTTTCTCGACCGTTATTTAACTCTCTGGATCTTTCTTGCAATGTTCATTGGAGTTTTTTCAGGTTATTTGTTTCCCGGAATAGTCGATTTCTGGAATTCATTCCAGAGCGGAACAACGAACATCCCGATTGCAATCGGATTAATATTGATGATGTATCCTCCGCTTGCCAAGGTAAAATATGAAGAACTGGGAGATGTTTTCAGAAACGTTAAAATACTTTCACTATCGCTTATTCAGAACTGGGTTATCGGACCGGTTCTTATGTTTGTTCTTGCCGTAGTCTTTCTCCCAGATTATCCCGAATATATGGCCGGACTGATTATGATCGGTCTCGCGAGATGCATTGCTATGGTAATAGTCTGGAATGAACTGGCAAAAGGTGATACGGAGTACGCAGCGGGACTCGTTGCATTCAACTCGATATTTCAGGTTCTATTCTTCTCAGTGTACGCTTATGTATTTTTAACGGTTTTCCCTTCGTGGCTCGGACTTCAGACATTCGCTGTCGACATAACAATTGGACAGATAGCAGAATCGGTATTCATCTATCTCGGTATTCCGTTCATAGCCGGAATGATAACGCGTTTTGTAATGCTGAAACTGAAGAGTAAAGAATGGTACGAGAAGAAATTCATCCCTAAGATTTCTCCGATAACATTGATTGCATTGCTATTCACTATAGTTGTCATGTTCTCTCTCAAAGGAGAATACATTGTAAAGATTCCACTTGATGTCGTAAGAATTGCCATTCCCCTTCTTCTCTACTTTGTTATAATGTTTCTTGTATCCTTCTATATGGGAAAAAAGATCGGTGCGGATTATTCAAAAACGGCAACACTTTCATTTACAGCCGCAAGCAATAACTTCGAGCTGGCAATTGCAGTTGCTATTGCGGTGTTCGGTATAAACAGCGGGGAGGCGTTTGCCGCTGTAATTGGTCCTTTGGTTGAAGTACCGGTACTGATTGCACTTGTAAATGTGGCACTCTGGTTTCAGAAAAAATATTTCGGAAAAGTTGAAGAGGGAACAGTAAAATCCCCCGATGTTTGCTTGTAATTATATGGGTGAAGGGGTATTTATTTATCGCTGATATTATACCTTTTCATTTTCCGCCAGAGTGTGGAAGAATCAATTTTTAATTCCACTGCGGTTTTACTCTTATTCCATTTATTCCTATTCAGTGCGGAGAGTATTAATTCTCTCTCGGCATCCTTAAGATCTTTTACCTTATAAGCTCCGGTATGATTCGAAATGTCGGAGCCTGAATTTTTAATTCTTTTCGGAAGGTCTTCAATTTGAATCATCTCTCCGCGGCACAGAACGAAACAGTGTTCAATCACATTTTCAAGCTCACGTATATTACCCGGCCAGCGGTATTCCATAAGTACGTCGTACGCATCCGGTGAGAAACCTTTAATCTTTTTGCCGAAATGGAGATTGAAAGTATCTATAAAATGATTTACGAGAAGAGGGAAATCATCCATCCTTTCTCTTAATGGGGGGAGGTGAATATTGATTACATTAATTCTGTAAAAGAGATCTTCTCTGAAACGACCCGCTGTAATTTCGTCTGTCAGACATTTGTTGGTGGCCGCAATTATTCTGGTCTCCATTTTAAGAGTTTTATTCCCTCCAACTCTTTCAAACTCGCCTGTTTCAAGAACCCTGAGCAGTTTTGTCTGAACCGTTGTAGAAAGATCACCGATCTCATCGAGGAACAGGGTCCCGCCCTGCGAAAGCTCGAACCGTCCGATCTTTGTCTTTACCGCGCCTGTGAATGCCCCTTTTTCATGACCAAATAATTCACTCTCTATAAGTGTCTCTACAAAAGCGCTGCAGTTCACAGTAATAAAAGGTCCCGACTTTCTCGAACTGTTCAAGTGTACTGCTCGCGCAGCAAGTTCCTTTCCGACACCGCTTTCACCAGTAATCAGAACCGTGCTGTTCGTCTGCGAAACACTTTCGAGAGTGTCGATTACACTTCTCAGTTCTTTACTTTTACCGACGATCTTTTCGTAGCTGTATTTTTCTGTAAGGTGCTGGGAAAGATTTTTTATTTCCGAGATATCAATAAATGTTTCAACCGCGCCGATCTTCTCCTTTTTGTTGTTAATCAGAATTGCAGAGTTTACCCTGATCGGAATTTTTCGCCCGTTCTTGTTAATTATTTCCAGTTCGTTGCCGATAGTTGATTTTCCTTTTATCATCGTTTCTTCCATGTGGCATCCGTTGCGGCATAATGACGAGCTGAATATTTCCCAGCATTTCTTTCCTATTGCTTCCGACCGTTTGTATCCCGTTATCTTTTCAGCAGAGAGATTGAATGAGGTTACATTCCAGTCGTGATCTATTGTAAAAGTCCCTTCAATATTGCTGTTGAATATTGCGTCCAGTTTATTCTTCTGGTCAATCAACTCGTCGGTTCTCGATTCCAGTTCGGAAGTAAGCGTGAGCATCTCTCTTGTATCCCTGAATACAAAGACGGCACTCAAAACTTTTCCTTCTTTTACAATTGGAGTAATGGAGGTAAGTAGATTTTTTGTACTCCCGTTTTTGTGAGTGATGGTGACAGATAGATTTGTAAATGTTCTGTTCTCAGAAATCGCCTCGGTTATAAATTTCTTATCGGTATCCGAATTCGCAAAGAGGATTTTAAATTCTTGACCGATAATTTCATTCTCTTCATAACCTGTTATTCTAGAAGCGGCTTCATTATAAACGATAATTTTATAATCCTTCCCGATTACGGCTATGCCGTCGGGAATTATCATTGCTTCTCTATTCCGGTCGATTATATTTTTTACTTCGGACATAATTTCCTCATAAATCCTCCTCAATTATAGTTAAAAACTTTGCAAAACCGCAATGCACGCAAAGGTATATTGCGTTAATGCAATTCAGTGCAATAGTAAACTAAAGAAAATAGAACAAAATAAAAGAATTTGTTCTGGTCTGATTATTGGCTCTGATAGAGGACTAACATAATTCCGGGGAATGGATGAACGATAATGAAAAGAAAAAACTCTTTGATGAGGAAGAAAGAAAGATCAAATCAACTGTCGCAAAGATTAAACACAGAATCGCAGTCTTCAGTGGTAAAGGCGGAGTTGGAAAAACTACAGTAAGTGTAAACCTGGCATATGCACTTCTGAATGAAGGATTAAGTACGGGAATTCTTGATGCCGATATTACTGGTCCGAACGTAGCTAAAATGCTCGGTATTAAAAGTGAACTGGTTATACTCGACGAAAAGATAATTCCGTTTGAGAAGTACGGAGCTAAAGTAATTTCAATGGCAAGCCTGCTTAAGGATGGACAGGCTTTGATTTGGCGGGGACCGATGCGTTCAAAAATAATTAATCAGTTTCTTGCCGATGTTGAATGGAATGAACTTGATTTTATGATTGCCGATCTCCCTCCAGGTACAGGTGATGAAATTTTAACAATTGCACAGGAGATGAAACCGGATTATGCGGTTGTAGTTACTACTCCTCAGGAAGTCTCGGTAATAGATGCCGAGCGGGCGGTTAATATGGCAAAACAATTACAGATCCCGGCAATCGGGATCGTCGAAAATATGGCCGGATTGGTCTGCCCGCATTGCAGTGCGGTAATCGAACTATTTGGATCCGGCGGCGGTCGCCGGCTGGCAGGAGAAACAGGAACTCAGTTTTTAGGTTCTATACCTATCGATATCGATGCAAGGATCCTGAGCGATAAAGGAATACCGGTAATACTCGAAAAACCCGGTTGTGAAGTATCGGATGCTTTCAGAGATATCGCAGGATTAATTCATAAAAGTTACCCGGTGGAGGTAACGTAAAAAATATTTTCTAATATTCTTAGGGAGGTATTTTGGTCAAGAAAATCATTTTCACATCAATCCTTATTGCTACTTCGGTTTTTAGTCAGTCACATAAAGAATATATCCAGGGTCCGTTTGAAAAACCACAGGATGTAACAAAGGAGTGTTTAACCTGCCACGAAAGTGCCGCTAAAGAAGTTATGACTACAAATCACTGGACGTGGCTAGACGAAGAGTTCGATGATCAATCGGGCAGTAAAAAACGCTTCGGTAAGAAGAACATTATAAACAATTTCTGTCTTGCAGTACCCTCTAATTATCCGAGATGTACAAGCTGTCATACCGGATACGGCTGGAAGGATTCCTCGTTCGATTTCAGCAATGAAGAAAATGTCGATTGCCTTGTTTGTCATGAACAATCCGGCACTTACAAAAAAACTCCGGCGGCAGCCGGAATGCCTGATTCTAAAGTTGATCTTCTCGTATCGGCTCAGAGCGTTGGAAAGAGTACCAGAAAAAATTGCGGCATCTGTCATTTCGATGGCGGCGGCGGAATAGGTGTTAAACATGGTGATCTGGACGATAGTCTATATGAACCAACCCCGGAAATTGATATCCATATGGGAAAGATCGGTTTTCAATGCATCGAATGTCATACAACCAAACAGCATAAAATATTGGGTGCGAGCCACGGTTCAATGGCAGCGGGTAAAAATCACGTCTATTGCACCGACTGTCACAGTGGTGAAATCCATAAGTACAAATTAATTGATAAGCATGCGGGTTCGGTTGCATGCGAAACCTGTCATATTCCTGAATTCGCAAGAGTTGAGCCGACAAAAGTATGGTGGGATTGGTCGAAAGCGGGTGAAGAAAGAACTGATGTAAAAGATCAGTTCGGCATGGAAACTTATAGCAAGATGAAAGGTGAATTCAAATGGGATAAAAATGTTATCCCCACTTACAAATGGTATAACGGAAGTGCTTCATACTATACAATGGGTGATAAGATTGATCCATCAAAAGTTGTGATGCTTAACTCCCTCAACGGGGATATTAAAGATTCCAAAGCCAAAATTGCTCCTTTCAAAGTAATGAGGGGAAAACAGATTTATGACTCGCAGAATAACTATCTAATAGTTCCCCGACTTTTTGGCGAAGGAGGTTACTGGCAGAAATATGATTGGAATCCGGCTTCTGAAATCGGAATGAAAGAAGTAAATATTCCTTATTCAGGCAAGTATGACTTTATTGAAACTGAAATGTACTGGCCGATTAATCATATGGTAGCTCCTAAAGAGGAAGCTCTTAAATGCAATGACTGCCACAACAGCAAAGGAAGAATGGATTGGAAATCACTCGGATATTCCGGCGATCCAAGGAAAGTCAAAGGAAGAAAAATTGTTAATTAAAAATAATTCCTGAAGAAAATTAAGGGTGATCAGATGGAGAATAAAGTAAAAATCGGAATAATTATTTGCGACAGATACTCAACCTGTGCAGGAGGAAAATGTTTCAGATCGATCAGTGAAAGAAAAGGCGCTTTTGATATTTATAAGGATAGCGAAGTTGAACTTGTCGGTTTTACTACGTGCGGCGGGTGTCCAGGCGGAAATATTGAGTATGCACCTGAAGAGATGAAAAAGAACGGCGCGGAAGTTATTCATTTCGCTACCGGAATGGTCGTCGGTTATCCACCCTGTCCTTATGTAGACCACTTTAAAAGATTTATTGAAGATAAGTACAAAATGAAAGTTGTCGTAGGAACGCATCCAATTCCGGAAAAATATTTTATAACACATTCGAATCTGGATACATGGAATACGGACGAATGGAAAAAATTAATTGAACCGACAATAAAAGAACGGGAAGTAAGATTGTCGTATGATTAGTAAACCTGTTAGAGTGAATGAATGATTGTTTTCGGACCCATACCGTCGCGCAGGCTAGGCAGAAGTCTCGGAATTAATAATATTCCGCCGAAAGTCTGCAGCTATTCCTGTATCTACTGTCAGGTTGGAAAGACTGATTCGATGTCAGTAAGAAGAGATAAGTTTTTTACAACTGAGGAGATATATGATCAGGTTGCCGAAAAATTATCTCATTTAAAGAAAACAGGTGAAAAGGTTGATTACCTGACTTTTGTACCTGACGGGGAACCGACTCTAGATATCAACTTAGGAAATACGATTGAACGATTAAAAAAATTCGGATTAAAAATTGCCGTAATTACTAATTCATCATTACTCTGTGAAGGGGATGTCCGTAACGATTTGCTGGGTGCTGATTGGGTCTCGGTAAAAATCGACTCGGTATATGAAGACATCTGGAAAAAGATAAACAGACCTCACGGAACTCTGATTCTTAAAAATATTCTGGAAGGGATCCGGGAGTTCGCAAATGTTTTTAAAAATGAATTAGTAACAGAAACCATGTTGGTAAAAGGAGTAAACGATTTCGTAGAATCCCTTTATAAAACGGCACAACTGATAAGCGGAATTAAACCTGCAAAAGCATTTATACTTACACCCACGCGGCCACCGGCAGAAAAAAATGTAAATCCAACTTCTGAAGAAAAACTGAATGATGCTTTTCAAATCTACAGCAGTATGATCCCCAATGTTGAACTAATAACTTATTATGAAGGAATTAACTTCAGCTATGCATCGAACCTCTCCGGGGAATTGTTGAGCATACTATCAGTTCACCCGATGAGAAAAGACGCTGTAGAGGAATTCTTATTTAAAGCAAAATCTGATTGGGAACTGATTGATGATCTGGTTGAGAAGAGACTCCTTGTGGAAGTTAAATATTCAAACTCCATATACTATCTAAGGAATCTAAAAAAAATCAATGAAGAAGAGGAGGTACAAAATGGCAATTGAGAAAAAGTATTCCAGGGATAAAAAATTATGTCAGGTTGTTTTTACGCTCCCGGCTGAAATCTCCCTGAATTTCGATGATATATGCGTAGTTGGCGACTTTAACGATTGGGACTCGCATAAAAACAAATTTACGCATAGGATGAGCAATGGATCTATTTCAGCGGAAATAGTTCTTGAAACCGGGCGCGAATATTGTTTTAAGTATTTATGCAACGGTGTTATCTGGCTGAATGAACCGGCTGCAGATAAGCAAGTTACATCTCCGTTTGGAGATTCGAAAAACTCGGTAATAGAAATTTAGTTGTATTTATTTCATCAATTATAAATAGAAATCATAGGAGGTTATAATGCCTGGTTTTGATAGAACAGGTCCGGCCGGTAGCGGCCCTTTAACAGGAAGAAAAAGAGGACGCTGCCGTGATAACGAAAATAGAGCTGAATCAATTTCTGAAAAAAGTCAGGAGATCCTTGGAGTAGGACGGGGCGGTAGAGCCCGTGGAAGCGGTAAAGGAAATTGTTTTGGAGGCAGGAATAGAAAAAATAGAGGCCGTAATTCAGCGAACCGGAATAGTGAATAAAATTTTTTATGACAATTGCCCTTGCATTGGAAAAGGTAGGGAATAATTCCATCGTCTCGGATCTGTTCGGAAGGTGCGGATTCTTCATGCTGTATGATGATTCGAATCATACCAGGAATCTATTTCCGAATCCTTTCACATCTGAACTCGGCGGTGCAGGAATAAGGACAGCACAATATTTAATCGAAAAGAATATCGACGCGGTTATTGTTAGACAGATCGGACGTAATCCGCTCAGGTTTTTTCTGTCCGCGAATATTAAAGTATATCAGACTACTGAAAACGATGTTGAGAAGGTAATTCAACTTTTAAATGAAGGGCGGTTGGAAGTTTTCGATCAATCCGTCTTTTCCTTCAAATCCGGGAGAAAACGGTTCAGATCGGGTAGAGAATGTTAAAATCCAGAAGTGTAATAAATTAAAGGAGAAATATGAATCAGAGAATAGCTGTTGCAATTGAAGAATATAATAAGCAGGAACGGGTTGCAGAACATTTCGGAAGGTGTTCAAAATTCAATGTGTGTGAACTCGATAATGAAAAAAGAATATTAAAAACCGAAATCTATTTCAATCCGCTTGCGGGCGAACACGGCGGTTCCTGTCAGTTGCCAGGATATGTAAAGCAGTTTAATGTGGATACAATTATTGCCGGCGGAATGGGACAGAAAGCAGTGTCCAATTTTCTTTCATTCGGTATAAATGTAATTACGGCACCGGGGCTCCTTTACGAAGAGGCGATCCACCGTTTTCTCCAGGGAAAATTGTTGGGATACGAAGCTTGTAAACATCACCATGATCACGACCATAATTGTAATTAGAGAGGAAAGGTGATTATATCCGTAGCATCTGGTAAAGGGGGTACTGGCAAAACAACTGTGGCCGCCGGACTGGCCTCTATTATTAAGGATTCCGTCTATTTGGATTGCGATGTTGAAGAACCAAACGGACATCTCCTGTTGAATCCTGAAATTGTTTCCGTTGAAAGTTCTGTAAAACTCCTGCCGGAAATTGATTACAATATCTGCACGTTTTGCGGTGCCTGTGTAGATGTATGCGAATTCAATGCCCTTGTAAATCTGAAATTTGAAATCGTACTTTTTGAGGAAATGTGTCATTCCTGCGGTGCTTGCGGTTTTTTCTGCCCTTCTCATGCAATTAGTGAAAGGGAAAAGGAGATCGGAATTGTTAGAACCGGAAAATACTCCGACGGGAATATTTATACCGGCGGAATTTTAAATATTGGAGAAGTCACTGCAGTTCCATTGATTTCTGAAGTAAAGAAAAAAATCGATCCTGCGAAAACCAGCATTATCGATTCGCCACCGGGTACTTCCTGCTCTATGGTCGATGCCGTTAAAAACTCTGACTATTGTATTCTTGTTACGGAATCATCTCCTTTCGGTCTTAGTGATCTTAAGCTTGCTGTTGAGGTGTTGCGGACTCTTGGAATTCCCTTCGGAGTTGTAATCAATAAATATAATTCCGCATTTACAGAAACTGAAAAATATTTGAAAGAAAGTAATATAGATCTCCTTCTTAAAATTATATTCGATAGGAAATATGCCGAGGCATATTCAACGGGATGCTTACCCTCCGAGCGGTTTCCGGAACTAAAAAAAGATTTTATTTCTCTCTATAAAAGGATTGTTGAAATATCGGAAGAAGTTGATGCCGGATAAAGAATTCAAACAGATAGTGATTTTAAGCGGTAAAGGCGGAACAGGAAAGACTACAATAACTGCGGGCCTGGCCGGTTTAATTGATTCAAAAGTAGTTATTGATTGCGACGTAGATGCCGCTAATCTTCATCTTGTTCTGCGTCCGGAGGTTGTAAATAGTTATAATTATTATGGAGGGAAAAAAGCGGCAATTGATTCCATACTTTGTACTCAATGCGGAAAGTGTGTAAACGCCTGCCGGTTTGATGCGATAAAAGATTTTAAAGTCGATCCGTTGAGCTGTGAAGGTTGCGGATTCTGTTACCGTATGTGCCCGGAAAATGCAATCAGATTTGAGCCGGTTTTGTCCGGAACATATTTCGAATGTAACCTGCCTGATAAGTCAAAATTTTATTATGCTAGACTAACTCCGGGTGAAGGAAATTCCGGCAAATTAGTTTCGGAAATAAAAAAAAGAGCTCTGAAGAATATGAGTTACGGAACTGAATGGGTGATTATAGATGGTCCTCCCGGAATCGGCTGCCCGGTAAATGCAAGCTTATCTGCGGCGGATTATGCGGTTATTGTAACAGAGCCCACATTGTCCGGTCTTCACGATCTAAAACGGCTCGTCGAACTTTTAGGTACTTTTAAAATTCCTTCCGGTATCATAATAAACAAGTATGATCTTAATGAAAACATCACCTCGCGAATTTTCAAATATGCGGAAAGTTTAAATATACCGGTTCTCGGATCTATTCCTTTCAATCAACTCTTTGTAGAATATTTAATTCACGGGAAAAATCTCATTGAAGAAAATGAAAAAATACACAGAGAGTTTCTGTCAATCTTGAAAAAAATTGAGATACAGTTTTCAATATATGTTAATTAATTAGAGGTGAATATGAATGAGAATAAAAATACGGCACAAGGTAAGATTGCGGTTACTGCAACCGGCGGTTCAATGGATGCGCTCGTAAGCGAACAGTTCGGAAGATGTCCGTATTTCATCATCGTAGATCCTGAGACAATGAAGTTCGAAGCGGTATCGAATCTCGGGGAACAAATGCAGAGTGGTGCCGGACCAAAAGCCGCTTCTCTTATAATCAGTAAAGGCGTTCAGGTATTAATCACAGGTCATGTTGGTGATAAAGCCGAGGAAGCCCTTAATAAAGGGGGCATAACAATTGTTCCCGGATACAAAGGAAGTATGAAAGTAAAAGAAGCGGTTAATAATTATTTATCTAATTAAAAAAGGAGAAAGAAATGAAGAATAATGCTTTACTTGAACTGCTAAACAAAAACCTGGCGAACATCCAGTTGCTCTATGTAAAACTTCACAACTACCACTGGAATGTAAAAGGAATTAATTTCAAGTCGATACATGAAATGACAGAAGGATATTATGACTACTTTGCTGAACAATATGATGAGATTGCAGAAAGGATAATTCAGCTTGGAGGAAAACCTCTTTCAACTATGCAGGATTACCTTAAAGCAGCCGCATTGAAGGAAGAAAACAGGAACGACTTCGACGGTAAGACGGTGTTGAGTTCCGTTCTTTCCGATTTCGAATTAATGAATGAAGAATTCAAATCAATTTCGAAATTGGCCGGAGAAAATAATGATGCTCCAACAACAGGTATTGCGGATGATAACGTAGCATGGATTGAAAAACAGATCTGGATGCTCAAGGTAAGCCTGACTTAAAAAATCAATTAAGGTTCCATCAGAAATATTTCAATTCGATCCCGTTAAGAGCGGGATCGAAAACTAAATATAAGTTTCGGAGATCTTTTCTTCTTAAGGTGGAATTCAATATTTATTAATCCAAATACATGAGGTGAGAAATTGTACGTACCGACTAAAATATTTTTCACAAAAGGTGTGGGAAGACATAAAGATTATCTCTCTTCCTTCGAAGCCGCACTCAGAAATGCAGGCATTGAGAAATGTAATCTGGTTATGGTAAGTAGCATTTATCCTCCCGGTTGCAGGCGAATTACAAAACAGGATGGGCTTAGAGAAATAGGTGCCGGACAGATTACATTTGCCGTTATGGCGCGAAATTCTACTAACGAACCGAATCGTTTGATCGCATCGTCCATTGGAGTTGCAATTCCAACCAATGGCAAACAGTACGGATACTTATCGGAATACCACCCGTATGGTGTCAAAGAAAGAATTGCCGGTGATTATGCCGAAGATCTTGCAGCCCAGATGCTTGCAACCACTCTGGGAGTTGAATTCGACTCTGAGACCGACTGGAATGAAAGAGAACAGGTTTTTAAAATGTCCGGTAAGTTTGTAAAAACTTTTAATGTAACACAGACAGCCGAAGGAGATAAAAAGGGATTGTGGACTACAGTTATTTCCGCAGCGATTCTTTTACCATGAAGTAATAAATATTTATTAGGAAATTATTCTGGTTACAGGATATGATCAAAAATCTTGAATTGACCGTGGTGTACGATAATAATCCGATGTTAGGCGGATTAGAACAGGATTGGGGTTTCTCTTGTTATATCGATACCGGATTAAATAAAATACTTTTTGATACCGGAGATAACGGTAATATTCTTTTATCGAATATGAATAAGCTCGGGATCGATCCCATATCTATCGATACTCTTTTCCTTTCACATTTTCATCATGATCATACAGGCGGATTGAAGAATTTTCTTGATCATAATTCCAGGGTAAATGTTTTTTATCCGGAATCTTTTCCGGAGGAACTGACTGAATTGATTAGGAAATCAGGGGCGGGTCTCAAACCTGTTTCGGTAATTACTGAAGTGTTTCCGGATTTCTATACACTAGGTGAAATAATCGGTCCCATTTCAGAGCAGGCAATCGCAATACGTTCTACGAGCGGTATTGTGGTTATTACAGGCTGTGCTCACCCCGGCATTCTTAATATTCTGCAGGTTGTCAGGAATTATTTCCCGGATGAAGCAATATATCTTGTCCTGGGAGGATTTCATCTCTTCAGATTAAACGAAGATGAAATCACCGATGTAGTCGGAAAACTATTTGAAATGGATATACTAACTGTTGCACCGACTCATTGTACAGGGGATAAAGCCCGCGGAATTTTTCAGGATGTATTCGGAAGTGATCTTGTAAAAGCCGGAACAGGAAAGAAATTTATTATTGATTGAATAAGAGTCGATTTACTATTACCGGCATCTAACTATGTTATATTATTAAATGCCTCGAGTTGATTATGGAATTATTGTTTAGCGTATTTAAAGAATCCCTAAAGGTTACCGCCTTTGTCCTTATAATGATGGTCGTGGTCGATATTATTAATGTTAAGACCAGAGGTAAATTAGTTCAGATTCTTCAGACAGGAAACAGATGGAAGCAATACATTGTTTCCTCACTTTTAGGTGCCGCACCCGGGTGCCTCGGATCGTTTGCCGGAGTTTCTCTTTATATCCACGGAATGATTAGTTTCGGCGCTCTTACAGGTATGATGCTTGCAACCGCAGGTGATGAACAGTTTGTAATGCTTGCTATGTTTCCCGATACCGCCCTTCTTTTGTTCGGAATTCTATTTGTCCTGGGTGTCTTTGCGGGTTTATTCACGGATTTCCTTGTAAAAAAATTCAACATAAAAACATGTACGGACTGCGAGTTTAAACAATATCATCCCGGGCACGAGGGGTACAGGCATTACTTTAAGGATCATATCTGGAAACATATAATTAAAGGCCATCTTGTAAAAATATTTCTTTGGACTTTTGGGGCCCTTCTTTCAGTTGAGTACGCAATTAATCTTGTTGATCTGAAAAGTATAACATCTGAATACACTTTTGTGATTCTCATTCTTGCCGCTCTTATAGGGATTCTTCCGGAATCGGGTCCCCATCTTATTTTTGTAATGCTCTTTTCCAAAGGGCTTATTCCGTTCTCGGTTTTATTTGCCAGTTCAATAGTTCAGGATGGTCATGGAATGCTTCCTATGCTTTCTTATTCGGTTAAAGACTCAATAAAAATTAAACTATTCAACATGACGTTCGGACTGATCCTTGGTCTGCTAATCTATTTACTGGGGTACTAATGAGGGATTTCAAAAGAATTCATAAATCGGAAAGTGATTTAATACTTGAGGAGTTAGGTTACAGTCTGATAGATGAATACGTTGAATTTATAAACGCTGCCGGATTGAATAAGAACCGGATTATATTCGATGTTGCAACAGGAACAGGAAGAGCTGTTTCAATTTTATCGAGATCCGGATTCAATGTTGTAACTGGTGACTCCAGCCTCGAATTGATAAGTGAAGCCCGCAGCAGAATTTCAGAGTCATTTCTTACCCGAGTTACTTTTATTAAATTGAACCTCGAAAAAATTCCTTTTGCGCAGAGTTCTTTTGGAAATATTGTTTGTATGAATACAATTCACGAGCTTGATAATCCGGAAACCTGTCTTAATCAATTATCCCGTCTCCGCTCACCTGAAGGAACATTTATTCTGGCAGATTTCAACGAAAGAGGTTTTGATATTATGGACAGAGTACATATGGTTAAATCCGGAAAACTTCACAGGCGCGGATCCCTTTCACCGGAGCAATTGCGGAATTTTGTTTATGACAATTTTTCTGATATCACAGAGATTAAAATGAAATTGAATACCGGCTACATTATTCGGGGGAGAAAAAAGCAGAATGAAATTTAGGATTCTTTTACTATTGATTTTTCAGTTTTATTCTTTAATATATGCACAGGAAGCAGGTTTAAGAGGAACGATAATAGATTCTAAAAGCGGATTACCTGTTCAGGGAGCGGTTGTCTATATTCCCAATTATCCTGTTGCCTATTCTAATAATGACGGATATTATTCAATCAAATTTCTGCCCGCGGGTAAATATCAGGTAAAAGTATCCAGGCTCGGTTATCTGCCCGTAACCGATTCGGTGTTGATTCGTAGCGAAGTTGTGTCAAAGGATTTTTACATGGAATCCTCACCGGTAGAACTCGATGAAGTGATTGTAAGTACCGACAGAACCGATAAATTTCTGCGCAACTCTCCTTATTCGGAATTGCTTCTGGGAAAGGATGCAATTCAGAATAAGCCATTTCAAACTCTTCCGGATATTTTAAAAGAAGAACCTGGAATCTCACTTATGCGCGACGGTATCTGGGGAACAGAAATCAGTATCCGCGGATTGAACCGCGACAATCTTGTTACACTCGTAGATGGAAACAGGATTGCAACATCAACAGATATTGCTGCCCGGCTTTCGCTATTTAACACTAACGACATCGAGAGGATTGAAATAATTAAAGGAGCATCATCGGCTCTATACGGTTCCGGCGCCACCGGTGGAATTGTTAATATAATTACCCGCTCACCCGGACTTTATGATGAACTTGGTTTTAACGGCAACATTGCCGCAGGGTTTAATTCGGTTAATAATTTGTCAGCTGTATCGGGTTTGATTACCGGAGGAAGCTCTTTCTGGTCTTCAAAATTATCTGCTTCTTACAGGAAAGCAGGGAACACACAAACACCCGCGGGGGAACTTCAAAACAGCCAGTTCGAAGATTATAGTCTAGCGGCGGGATTAAATCTCTTTCCGTTCCAGAATCACCTTTTAAAATTTGATTATCAATTATTCAGGGCAAATGACGTTGGCATCCCCGGCGCTTCGATCTTTCCCGTGAATGCTGAAGTTCGTTACCCGGATGAAAAAAGAGAATTGATTTCTGCGGGGTATGAAATACAGAATATTTCAAAATCTTTTTATAAGCTTTCCGTGAAATTTTCCCGGCAGTTGATTGAAAGAAACGTGGAGAATATTCCGTATACGGTTCAGAATATTCCGGCATCGGGTACAAATCCCGCAAGGCGCGTAAGCGTTTTAAAAATTCTCCCGGGCGCAGATCATAATAACAATAATCTGCAGCTTCACGGAAATTTTCTCCTTACTGACGATAACAACCTTGTTACGGGTATAGACTACTGGGATAGAACTTATAACGGAAGGCGCGAGAAGCACCAGCTTATTGAAGTTTTAAATCCGCAGGGGAATCTGGTCTCTTCAGTAAATAAAATTATCGGCGAAAAACCGCTGCCGGATTCTAAGTATAAAAGTTTGGGAATATTTGCCCAGGATAATGCTCAATTCTTTAATGGCAGATTGCAGCTTACTGCGGGTTTGCGTTACGATAGAATCTTTATAGAGGGGGAGACAACTTATAATCCTGTCTACGAAATTACCAACGGAGTTGTGAATTATTCTCCTGCATCTCAGACAATAATCTGGAACAGGACAGAAGCTGTTGAAAATTCCTATAGTGCTAACATAGGATTGAAATACTCTCTTAATCCGGATTTTGATCTTACATTGTCCACTGGTCTCTCATTCCGTTCTCCGTCACTCGAGGAGCGGTTTCAATTTATTGATCAGGGAAGTTTTGTGCGTGTTGGCAATCCTTATTTGAATCCGGAAACAGGGAAATCGGTCGATCTTGGCCTCCGTTATTATTCGCTGAAATTAAAAATAGTATCGAGTATTTTCTTCAATTATTTCGATAATCTTGTTTCAGAAATACCCGGTCTTTTCGATGGAAGGAATGCTTTTATTAAAACCAATATAGGCAAAGCCAGATTATACGGATTTGATTTCCGTGCTGATTATAATTTCTATTCCGATCATCTTTTCTACTTTATCTCTTCATTTGTAAAAGGTGATGATATTTCCTCCGGAGGAGATCTTCCAGAAATTCCGCCTCTGAACGGAAGCGCGGGTATTAAATTCTCTTATAGCAGTAAACTCAGCATTGTTATCTCATCGGATTATAGTTTTGGACAGAATAGCGTTGCTGAAGGTGAAAGATCAACAGCGGGCTATGCACTACTCAACCTTTCCGTAAATTCCGGTGTCTTTGATTTATTCGGCTCCGGAATCAGAATTAATGCCGGTGTGGAGAATATCTTTAATAAAGAATACAGAAACCATCTCTCAACCATAAGAGGGAATTTGATATTTGAGCCAGGACGGAATTTCTTTGTTAAATTAATCGCGGATTTTTGATTAATTTTGTTCTGATTTTTTACCACTAATCCGGTAACTATGACCTGGTTTCTGATAGCTTTATTATCGTCATTTCTTTCAGCATTTGCTGCAATCACTCAGAAGAAAGTTCTTTTTAACAGAAGTCCGCTGGAGTTCTCCTTTCTCTTATCAATTGCTAACCTTCTCTTCTCCATCCCTTTCTTCTTCTTCATCGATTACGGCACAGTAAATCTGAATAACCTAACCGTTCTATTTGTAAAAGCGGTTATCGGCGTTGCCGCGTTTTTATGTGTAATGACAGCGTTAAAAAATCTGCAGATCAGCAACGCGCTTCCTTTGCTTGCTTTAACTCCGGGCTTTGTTGCCTTCTTTGCTTTTATTTTCCTGGGCGAGTCGCTATCTCTTCCGGAAGTTGCGGGACTTATATCATTAATGACCGGGACTTACATCCTCGAAAGTAAGAACCTGAAGGAAATACTCTTTCCTCTTAATGTGTTTTTCAGATCCAAATTCCACCGGTACATACTCGCAGCACTATTATTATTCACAGCTTCCTCGGTTATGGATAAATTACTTTTAATCAGGTTGAATCTCACGCCGGTTTCATTAACCGCATTTCAGCATCTCTTCTTCGCAATTCTTTTTACGATCATATATTTATTCGGCAAAGGCGATTCTAAAAGTTCCGGGCTGCTGGCTGATAAAAAGGATTTTGGATGGATTGCGCTTATATCTGTTTTAACAATCGGCTACCGTTTTACACAGATCGTATCCATCGGACTGGCATCTGTTGCGCTAACGCTTGCTGTGAAACGAACTTCCGTACTGTGGGCGACAATTATTGGCGGAAGGATTTTTAAAGACTCGAACATGATTAAAAAAACTATTGCGGTTCTCTTTATACTGCTGGGTGCTGTTTTAATTCTCCGGGATTAATTTTTTGTAAGAATTACTATATGACTTGTTGAAGGAACATTTTTAATCTCTTTCTTTATTTTCAATCCGCTTTTTTCAGCCAATCCATAAACACCGTTTTCTCTTACATAAGATTTAAAATTTCTGTAATGATCACTGCCTGCTGCAAATTCTACTACTTCATTTAAAACGCTCCAGAATCCTTTAATCCTGGGTACGAGGTAATCGGCTATAATTACGTTGTCAGATTTCTCCGAGAGGCTTCTGAGTATTTCAACGCGCAGGTGAGAATCAACTTCGTGAATAACATAAGACAGAACCGAGTAATCGTAATGTGTTTCGGTATCGCCAAGAAACATTAATAAATCCGAGTGATGAAATCTGATATTGGAAAAACCTGTTGAAGATAATTTTGTGTTAGCGAGCTGAATATTCTTTATCGAAAGGTCAACGGAATCAACCAAACGGCATCTATCAGCAATCTGAAACGCAAATCTTCCGGTACCGCAACCGGCATCTAAAATTGTTTTATCATAACCGATGATTTTCTTAATCAGTTCAAACGATTTGTCCTGATTCGGCGCTATCAGTTTGTCGTAAAATATTCCGTCGTACCAGTGATTTTTGTTCTCTTTCATTTCCATCCTGATTTTTTTTATACTAATTAGATGAAAAAGTACTAACCCGGATTCTGATTCTCAATATCAGAAAGAATGAGTAAAAATTCTGTGTTGATAATTATCAGAATGAACTTCAGGTAAAGTTATCTAATTCAAGATTTTCTCACGCATTTTATCCGATTATCAGGTAATTTTACATCCTAAAAAACATTTGCTTATGTTAAAGCCGAAACTGTTTACAACATTAAAGAATTATGACCGGAAACAATTTCTTCCGGATCTTACAGCCGGCGTAATAGTGGGAATTGTAGCATTACCGCTGGCAATCGCATTCGGAATTGCGAGCGGTGTTACTCCGGAGAAGGGGATTATTACCGCTATAATAGCGGGATTTATTATATCGGCTTTCGGCGGAAGCCGGGTGCAGATAGGCGGCCCAACCGGTGCTTTTATAGTAATTGTTTACGGAATTATTCAGCAGTACGGAATGACCGGTTTGATGATAGCGACTATTATGGCCGGGGTAATCCTGGTAATAATGGGTTTCGCGCGTTTCGGTTCTATTATTAAATTTATTCCTTATCCTGTTGTTGTCGGATTCACATCAGGAATCGCTCTGCTCATATTTTCAACCCAGATAAAAGACCTGTTCGGATTTGCAATTAAATCTGTTCCGTCGGAATTCCATGAGAAGTGGATAATATACGGAGAGAGTCTTTCATCATTGAATTATTATGCTTTCGGCATCGCGGCAATATCGCTTCTAATAATGATTTTCTGGCCGAGAATAACACACCGCATTCCAGGCTCATTGATAGCAATAATTGTTTCAACTTTGCTTGTCCACCTTTTTAATATACCGGTGGAAACGATCGGAAGCCGTTTCGGCGAAATACCCTCTAATATTCCCGAACCGCATTTTTACGAAATTAATCTAGCAGTCGTAAAAGATTTAATTGCACCGGCAACAACAATTGCTCTGCTTGCAGCAATAGAATCACTCCTTTCGGCAGTTGTTGCCGACGGTATGATTGGCGGTAAGCACCGAAGCAATATGGAACTGATTGCACAGGGTCTTGCGAATATCGTTTCTCCTCTTTTCGGCGGAATCCCGGCAACCGGTGCGATTGCCAGAACTGCTACGAATATAAAGAATGGGGGAAGAACTCCCGTTGCCGGAATCATACATGCAATAACACTGCTTTTAATAATGCTCTTTTTCGGAAGCCTTGCAAAACTTATTCCGATGGCAACGCTGGCAGCGATACTTGTTATTGTATCTTATAACATGAGTGAATGGCGTTCATTTAAAAGTCTTCTGAAAAGTCCGCGCAGCGATGTGGTGGTTCTCATCACTACATTTCTGTTAACGGTTATTTTTGACTTAACGATAGCTATTCAGATCGGGATGATACTAGCCGTTATTCTTTTTATGAGAAGAATGGCTATGGTTACTAATGTAGGTGTTATTACCAGGGAATTAGCTGATGAGGAAGAATCGTACGATCCGAATGCAATTAACAATCGTGAAGTACCGGAAAGTGTTGAAGTATTTGAAGTAAACGGGCCATTTTTCTTCGGTGCCGCTTCAACATTCAAAGATGCTATGCATGTTATAGAAGAGCCGCCAAGAGTGAGGATTATCCGTATGCGCAATGTTCCTGCAATTGATGCAACAGGACTGCATACGCTGGAGGAATTCTATAAGGATTCGAGAAAACAGGGTACTGCTATTGTCCTTTCAGGCGTGCATACGCAACCGCTTTATGCTATGACGCAGGCCGGACTGCTCGACCTTTTTGGAGAGGAGAATGTTTTCGGAAATATTGATGATGCACTCGACAGGGCGCGTGAAATTCTTGGATTACCGGGAAAGGGGAGACCTGCTGATTTCGTCCCTTCTGTTAAGAGAGAAAATAATCCAACTTAATTAAACTTATAACCGGATAATTCTGTCAAACCGCCGGGGTTCCGTGAATATCACATTTAATATCCAGGTGCAACCATTAGTGCCTTTTTTCTGTTATCTATTAAACAGTGGAATTTATATTTTTACAAGCAATAAATAATAAATTAATCCGGATCAATTTCTATTATGAAAAACAAAAAAAGAATTATTTCAATCATATCGGTAATTGGAATCATTGCAACTCTGGTCCTGCTTAAAATCGATTTTAGCGGAGAAGAATCTTCTTCGCCCGGACCTCAGACGGGAAGGCGGCAAATAACTGTTGATGGAATGATAATAGAACCGCAGAGACTTCAGAACAAGATTTTTACTAACGGAACAACATTAAGTAACGAGGAAGTAGAGCTTAGAAGCGAAGCATCCGGCAAAATTACCGAGATCCTCTTTGAAGAAGGAAAACGGGTTAAGAAGGGGGATCTCCTAGTTAAAATTAACGATGCCGAACTTCAGGCAACATTGCGTAAAAATCTTTCGCGGGAATCACTTGCTAAAGATAAAGAAGCCAGATTCAAACAGCTGCTTGATAAGAATATGACCAGTCAGCAGGAATACGATGTTGCATTAAGTGAACTGAATTCTGTAACGGCAGATGTTGAATTCACACGAGCTCAAATTGAAAAGACCGAGGTACGTGCACCGTTCGATGGTATTATCGGTTTGAGAAGTGTAAGTGTCGGAAGTTTCATTTCTACTCAGACAAGCATTGCAAATCTCCAGAACATCAACCCGATTAAAATCGATTTCTCGGTTCCGCAGAAATATTTCGGTATACTCAATGCGGGAAAGTCTATTAATGTTAAGCTTCCTTCCTTCGGTAGGTCATACACCGGAAAAATTTATGCGGTTGAGCCGAAAATCGATGAAAATACAAGAACTATTAAAGCAAGAGCTACCGTTTCTAATGATAGAGGAGAACTTACTCCCGGAGCTTATGTAGAAATTGAAATTATTCTCGAGGATATGAATACTGCTTATTTGGTTCCGTCTTTTGCAATTGTCCCAGATATAGAAGGTGAAAAAGTATATCTGTATAAGAACGGCAAGGCCCGGTTGACTTCTATAACAACAGGTATACGTGATGAAAAGAATGTTCAGATAATTTCCGGATTATCAAAAGGCGATACAGTTGTTGTATCCGGGATCATTCAGCTCAGGCCGAACATGCCGGTTAAGATCGGCGCGGTTAACTGATTTACCGGTTGTTTTAATAACGGATTGTAAATTAAACTGAAAAAGAAAATATGAGTCTATCTTCAATTAGTATCCGCCGGCCGGTGCTGGCAACTGTAATGTCTATTGTGATTGTACTCTTCGGAATAATCGGTTATACCTATCTCGGTGTTCGTGAATATCCCAGCATTGATCCTCCAATTATCTCGGTATCAACGAGTTATCCGGGAGCGAATGCAGATGTTGTTGAATCCCAGATTACCGAACCTCTTGAAGAACAGATTAATGGAATTGCCGGTATCAGGTCTCTTACATCGGTAAGCCGGGACGGAAGGAGTTCAATTTCGGCTGAGTTTGATGTAACTATCGACATCGAAGCAGCGGCAAATGATGTTAGGGATAGAGTTTCCCGCGCTCAGAGAAGTCTTCCTGCTGATGTTGATCCGCCTACAGTTTCCAAAGCCGATGCCGATGCATTTCCGATCCTCTTTCTCAGCGTTAAAAGCGACAAGAGAAACCTTCTCGAACTTTCCGATCTTGCGCTTAATACATTCAAGGAAAGAATTCAGACGATTCCCGGTGTAAGCATGGTTAGCATATGGGGCGAAAGAAGGTACTCGATGCGCCTCTGGATGGATCCCGCTAAACTCGGTGCTTATAAAATTACGCCGCTCGATATCCGTAACGCCCTTTCAAGAGAAAACATCGAATTACCTTCAGGTAGAATTGAAGGGAGCAGTACGGAACTTACCGTTAGAACTCTCGGACGGTTAACAACGGTTGAAGAATTTAACAATCTTATTATAAGAGAATCGGATAAAGTAATTGTAAGGTTCAGGGATGTAGGACACGCAGAGCTTTATCCGGAAAATGACAGGTCGATTCTGCGCCGCGACGGAATTCCTATGGTTGGTGTTGTTGTTGTCCCGCAACCGGGTGCAAACCATATTCAGATTGCCGATGAATTTTATAAACGTGTCGATCAGATCAAAAAAGATCTTCCCGAGGATATAAGCCTTTCAATCGGGTTCGATGTTACAAAATATATCCGTAATTCGATCTCGGAAGTTCAAGAAACAATTCTTCTTGCTTTTGCACTCGTTATTCTTATCATCTTTTTCTTTCTGCGGGACTGGCGAACCACTGTCATCCCTATTGTTGCAATTCCCGTTTCGCTTATCGGTACTTTTTTTATAATGTATCTGGCAGATTTCTCAATCAATGTATTAACTCTGTTGGGAATTGTATTGGCAATAGGAATTGTTGTTGATGACGCAATCGTTGTTTTGGAGAATATTTATAGAAAAGTTGAATCCGGGATGCATCCAATTGAAGCAGGAATTAAAGGAACGTCCGAAATTTTCTTTGCTGTTATTTCAACAACAGTCGCTCTCGCATCCGTATTCCTCCCGATAATGTTCCTACAGGGAATTACAGGCAGATTGTTTGTTGAATTCGGAGTTGTAATTGCAGGTTCTGTAATTATCTCCTCCTTTGTTGCTCTTACCTTAACTCCGATGCTGAGTTCGCGTATTCTTAAACAGAAAGAGAAACATAGCAGGTTCTATTATAAAACAGAACCTTTCTTTAACTGGCTGGAAACTTCCTACCGGAACACTCTCGATGCCTTTATGAGAAAAAGATGGCTCGGATTTGTGATTATGGGTGTCTCTGGAATGATAATATATTTTATAGGCGCTAATCTGGAATCGGAGCTCTCTCCAATTGAAGATAGAGGCGAGGTTAGAATTCAATCAACTATGCCCGAAGGCACTTCATACGAAATGATGGACAACTACATAATGAATATGACTCGTGTTGTTCAGGATGCTGTACCCGAATCCGACGCTGTAATTTCTGTAACTGCAGGAGGTGGCGGTGGGGGATCTTCGAACAGCGGTTTTGTCAGAGTTGTTATGAAAGAGAGAGATCAGAGAGATAGGACACAGCAGGAAGTTGCAGATCAGTTGACCCGAATTACATCGAAACTAAACGATGCCCGTTCATTCGTTGTTCAAAGCCAGTCCATTTCTACAAGAAGAGGCGGATTGCCTGTTCAATATGTTATTCAGGCTCCGGATATCGAAAGACTTAGAGAAGTGATCCCGAAGTTTTTAGAAGCCGCTCAGGATGATCCGACTTTTGCAAATGTTGATATAAATCTTAAATTCAATAAACCGGAAATTCTTGTAGAAATAAACAGAACGAAAGCTCGCGAGCTCGGAGTATCGGCTCTCGATATTGCACAGACTCTTCAGCTTGCTTATAGCGGTCAGAGATTCGGTTTCTATGTAATGAACGGAAAGCAGTATCAGGTAATAGGTCAGGTCTTCAGGGAAAACCGGAATAAACCGCTCGATCTCGCATCCCTGTATGTAAGGAATAACCGCGGTGAACTGATTCAACTCGATAATCTAATTACTATTAAAGAAAGAAGCAGTCCGCCCCAGCTCTACCGGTTTAACAGATATGCCAGCGCAACTGTTTCTGCAAGTCTTGCGCCCGGCAAAACCATTGCCAATGGAATTGAAGCAATGGACCGTATTGCCAAACAGGTTCTCGATGAAAAATTCTCTACTGCGCTTGAAGGTGCTTCCAAAGATTTTGTGGAGAGTTCGTCGAGTCTGCTCTTTACCTTTATGCTTGCGCTCGTATTAATTTATTTGACTCTCGCAGCCCAATTCGAAAGTTTCCGCGACCCGTTCATTATTATGTTCACTGTTCCTCTTGCTATTGCCGGTGCTGTTCTGTCGTTGTGGTATTTTGGTCAAACATTAAACATTTTCAGTCAGATCGGTCAGATCATGTTAATTGGATTGGTAACAAAGAACGGAATTCTGATTGTTGAATTTGCGAATCAGAAAAAAGCTCAGGGCTTAAGCGTTATAGACGCTGTCAAAGAAGCTGCGCGATTAAGGTTGCGCCCGATTCTTATGACGAGCTTATCTACTGTGCTTGGTACTCTTCCGATAGCTCTTGCTCTCGGCGCAGGATCTGAAAGCCGGGTATCGATGGGTATCGCGGTTATTGGCGGACTTATTTTCTCCACTATTTTAACATTGTTCGTAATACCATCCATCTATTCTTATTTCTCCGAAAAAACAAAAACTGTTTCAAATATTGCATTAGGTCAACAGGAAAAAGAAATTCTTCATATTGAAAAAATGGCAGAAGTTTCAAAATAATTATCATATTATAATTTAGATAAGGGGACGGTTTAAGCCGTCCTCTTTTATTTTAAATCCATCCTCCTGCTTTGCAAAAATCAGTATGCCGAACTATCTTGCAAGCTAAAAAGGGTAATCTATGACAGACACCACTCCCAAAGCCGGCATTTTCAAATCATTTTCTAAAAACTTCTGGACCGTAATAATGATGGAATTTTTTGAACGCGGTTCCTACTATGGTATGATGAGTATCCTGTCGGTTTACATGACAGATCAGCTCAGTTTTTCAAAGGAGAGTGTTGGCGTAATTAAAAGTACAATTCAGCCGCTTCTCTATATTCTTCCAATTCTTTCCGGAGCTATCGGGGACCGTTTTGGTTACAGGAGAACATTAACATTCGCATTTATCTTCTTAGGTCTCGGTTATTTCCTTACAAGTCAGACAACAGAATATCCAATGGTTTTCGCAAGTTTAATTATAATGGCATTCGGTGCAGGTGCATTTAAACCGTTGATATCCGGAACAATTGCGCGGGAAACTAATGAAGGCAACAGCACATTAGGATTTGGAATCTTCTACTGGTCAATTAACCTGGGTGCATTTCTATTCCCCCTCATTTTAGTTCCATATATTAAAAATGCTTTCGGATGGCAGTATGTAATGATGGCTTCGGCAATTTGTACCGCCGCTATGTTAATTCCTACCTACCTTATTTATAAAGAACCAAAAAAACCGGAGAGCAAAAAAAATCTTGGAGAAGTGTTAAAAGGTATGGTGCTTGTATTGACCGACTTCAGATTTATCGGTTTGATAGTAATCTATTCAGGATTCTGGATTTTATATTTCCAGATGTTCGATTCGGTCTTGTGGTACGTTCAGAAATATGTGGATGCTTCTTCGCTCAACAACGCGGTGAACGGATTATTTGCCGCTGTCGGAATAAATCTTAACTGGAAATTTGATGTTGAACATGTGACCGTAATTAATGCCGGCACTATTATTCTTCTTCAGATAATTGTTTCCAATATTGTTAAAACCAAAAAAGCACTTCCTACAATGATAACCGGAATAACTATGGGGACAATAGGAATGGCGGTACTTGCAATATCAACCGATATCTGGGTATTCATGCTCGGAATTATGGTCTTCTCGATCGGTGAGATGACCGCTCATCCTAAATTTATAAGCTATGTCGGCCTCATCGCACCGGAGGATAAAAAAGCTCTCTACCTCGGGTACTCGTTCCTGTACGGCGTACTCGGAAGCGGTATCGGCGGAATCCTCGGCGCTAATCTTTACGTCCATTTTGTTGATAATCTAAATCAGCCGAGTCTGCTCTGGATAATATTCAGTATGATCGGTGTTGTTACGATCATAGGACTTTTATTGTATAATAAATATCTCGCTCCCAAAACTAAAAATGTTTAAGGATCAGTTGAACGGACTACAGTGATTTTAAAAATGAAATATTGCTGCGTTTTCACGTTTATCGTTTTACTTTTAACGTTTAATCTGAATTATGCCCAGCACGAGAACGTTGAACTGGACCACGATGTTTACCGCTACATTAAAGAGATGAAGGTAAAAGGGATTATTCAGAAAATTCATGATGACAATCCAGTTATGTCGCGGCTCGAAATTAAGAGACATCTTCAAAACATAGAATTGCAAAAGGATCGGTTGAGTGGTACTGAAACCGGTTTGCTGAAAAAGTATCAGGATGAATTCTACGATGAGAAAGCCGACAGCTCCAACACCTATCAATTTTTCGGAAGCGGCTCCGGCTTCTCATCGGATTTCTCCGATTTCTTTTCTGATAGATTGAAATATATGTTCAGTTACCGCGATGATAACGCTAGCTATTATCTCGAAATTCTCGGCAGAGCCTTGTACGGTCAGCAATTTGAACCGATTGTAAACAACTCTTCATTGTTCGACATCGGTTTCAGATTCAGAGGAACCGTATTCGATAAGATCGGGTATAGTCTCACCGCTCAAAAGGGAGGGATAGCCGGATCGCAGGATCTGGCTTCAACATTCGACCCGCGTTTGAATTACAATTTCAAATATTACGAGCGGTTTGAAAATATTGGCAATTACGACTTTACCGAAGGGTATCTGCGTTATTACATTGAGCCGGCGCAAAATATGAATCTCGCTTTCCAGATCGGCAGGGAGAAACTGAAACTCGGTTACGGATACGGGAGTAAGCTCGTTTTATCCGGCGACCACCCGATACTCGACTTTGTTAAAGTCGATTTCAATTACGGCGTTTTCAGCTTCACATCTCTTCATGCTTCGACGGTTGGGGAATTCAATTTTGACCGGGACCAGAACTACACAAAATTTATTGCATATAACCGGTTTAAGCTTTCATTAGAAAATCTGTTCGATTTCGGTTTTGGTGAAACAGTGATTTATACAGGACGAGGTATTGATCTTGCCTATCTTAATCCATTCGCCTTTTATAAATATATTGAAATGTCGATTCAGGACCGCGATAACGCTGTAGTGTTTCTCGATTTACAGACGAATCTTATAAACAATCTTGAAATTCAGGGGACATTTTTCCTGGATGAAAACATACTTTCACATCTTCAGGAGTTGGAACTTTTCTCTAATAAAACCGCATATCAGGTCGGTGCCTTCTGGTATTCACCGTTTTCAATTAACGATCTTTCGCTCGTTCTGGAATTTACGAGAATCCGCCCGTATGTCTATTCCCATTTCAGTCTTAAAAATTCTTATACTTCTCACAGTCATAACCTCGGTCATAGAATCGGTCCGAATTCCGAGGAGATTCACACTTCAATTTCTTACAATGTAAGTGAGAATTTAAGAATAGACCTCGAGTATCAGCACGTCCGCTCGGGTGAGAATATTTACGACGGGCAGGGGAATCTGATTTTTAATGCAGGTGGAGATTTTATGATAGGACACCGCGAACGGATCGATGCTAAATATATAAAATTCCTTGACGGCGAGAGAATCAACCAGAATATTCTGGGATTTAATCTTAGATATGAACCGGTGCGGGAGGTATGGTTTGATCTTCAGTTTAAATATATTGCCGAAAGAAATGTTACCAAGGAAACATCACTGAATTCGGGTTTCGCCTATCTGAGAATGATCTTCAATTTTTAGGTTGAGTTTCGTTTAATAATCGGCAGCTTTTGACCTTTTAAAATTCCTTGAAGCAGATGACTATTTCAGGTAAACCATCTTCTGGGTTTTTATAAAGTTACCGGATTTTAATTGATAAAAATAGATACCCGAAGAGAATAAAGAGTTAAAAGTGCAGAGTGCAGCATATTTTCCGGGCTGCTTAAATTCTTCTACAAGTGTTTCGACTTCACTTCCCAGAACGTTAAATACTTTCAAAGACACAAATCCGGCCTCAGCTAATTCGTATTCGATTTTTGTTGCTGGATTAAACGGATTCGGGTAATTCTGCAAAAGGGAAAACGATGACGGAAAAGAATGATTATCGTTCTCAACTTCTGAGGGGATCTTCGTCCAGTATTTTATAGAGTTGTCCTGATGATTTGAGCTAAGAATTTTATTCCCGTCGGGACTGTAAATAATCCGGCTTACCGTTTGCCCTGCCTGACCGGCCGGACTGGTCCACACAAGGCTGCCATTCGCCGCGTTCCAGATTCTTATAAGGCTTTCGGAAGATCCACCGCCGGACGCGATGCGGCTCCCGTCCGGACAAAATGCCACCGAGATAACATCGTCGGTATGGCTGCCTGTCCAAATCAATGATCCGCTGAGGGCATTCCAGAGTTTAACTTTGTTGTCGTCACCTATAGATACAATTGTATTACCGTCCGGACTGTATTTTGCGTCGAGGACCCGACCGGAATGTACTATTGTTTGAAGCAGCGCGCCTGTAACAGCATTCCATATCTTAACATTTCCGCTCCAATCGGAGGATATTACTTTCGTCCAGTCGTTGTTGAAATAGACTGTCGATACATTCGAATTTATTGTAGCCATCATTTGCTGTGTCTGTGTTGTAATGTTCCAGACTTTAATAATCCTGTCGGAGCCGGAGGCCGCAAAATTTCCGTTTGCGCTTACCGAGAGAAAATTTACACCGGTATTAAAGTTAGAATCATGAATCCCGATCCAGACAACATTTCCGTTCGCCGCATTAAGGCATTTAACATTGTTATCCTCGTTTGCAATCATTACACGGTTGCCGAACGAAGAGAAAATCGCGGCAATAACAACATCCACATCTGTAATAATCCAGAGCTGACCCCCGTAGTCTGCATCCCACATCCTAACGGTTTTATCCGAACTTGCCGTTACAACTCTTTTGCCGTCGGGGCTTACGTCAATATAATTTACTCTCCCGTCGTGCTGACCGGTCCATAGAAGATTTCCGTTAACGGGGTTCCAGGCTTTGATCGTTTTATCGTCTCCCCCGGAAAAGATCCTGGAGCCGTCCGGACTTATAGCAATTGCCCGAACATAGCCGGAATGATTCCCAGTCCACAAGAGAGTAAAATTATCCTGGGCTTGCATACTTATAAAAAACAGAAAAACAAGGGGAATGGTTTTTCGCATAGTCGTACCGGTTTTAGATCATCTTAACTTGGTTCTCAATATAATTATTTCAGGTAAAGTAGTTTAATCAATTTATTATAGTTGTCGGTTTTAAGCTGGCAGAAATAGACACCGCTCGGAATAGATTCCGGATGCCAGAAAATTTTATATTCACCGGTTGCGAGTTCGCGGTTTGTCAGAATTTCCATCTCCTTTCCTAGTATGTTGTAAATGGTTACTGTAACAAAAGTTAATGTTTCAATACTGAATGATATTTCCGTTCCTGAATTGAACGGATTAGGATAATTCTGATGCAGTTCAGTTCTGAGTGGAATCGTCTCATCCTTTACATTAACGGGCATTGAGTTGAATTTCCATATATCGCTGAACTCTCCCCAGCCGGCTGCGTTATGGGCTTTTACTTTCCACCAGTATGATTTGTTAGCAACCGCAGTAAATCCTTTGGAAATGGTTGCAACATTCTGATCGGTAATTGGATTGGTAAAGTTGATATTGTCCGCAATCTCAAGCCAGTAATTATCAACGTCAGGAATTGAAGCTAACCAAACAAGTGTAACGTTATTATTATTGAGTGTTGAATTGTCAGCCGGACTTACAAGCGTAACTTTGGAAGGAAGGGACATTACAGTAGTAAAATTGAATGGATCAGACCAGAGCCCGCTGCCAAAATTATTAACAGCCCTTACCCTCCAGTAGTATTTGATGTTATTTAATAGTAAGGTTATTATTCTATTAGTTGCTGTTAGTCCCTGTTCAACTATAACCAGAACTTGAAAATTTTGGTCGGTACTTACTTGCAAATCATATGTTACTGAACTGGAAACAGAAATCCAGGATATATTAAAAGTCAGCGGCTGATTTACTGAATTATTAGCCGGAGATAAAAGTGTTACCTGTTCCGGTTTGGCACCACCCGGGGAGAATGTCGGATCAAAGTCCTGCTCGCTGTTATTAGTTAATCTTGTCTTGTTTGTTCCATCAGGATTTATAACCCATATTTCCATCGAATTATTACCAGCAGTACCCATGAATGCTATCTTATCTGCCTCGTATGAATACATTGGAGAATCTTCGTCGTCATTTACTGTATTTGTAAGATTGGTAACGTTCGAAGTTTGAGGAGTCTGATTGATAGAGAATTTTGCAATATCGGATTTGCCTCCAGCAACGGGCGCGTATTTACAGATTACATACTGCCCGTCCGGAGAAACTCGCGGAAGTTCATCGAAGTCGGCTGCATTGGTCAGTTGAATTACGCTTCCGCCGGCTACCGGCACTTTATAAATAGCACCCGTCAATTGATCGGGGTTTACTCTTTGGAATACCACCCACTGTCCGTCAGGTGTAAAAAACGGGGAATCACCTAAAACAGGATTACCGCTCTGGTCATTGATATACTGCTTATTCGTTCCATCCAGATTCATTGTGCACAACGCGAATCCTGTGCTGGCAATATTCCTGAAGAAAGCTATTATACTTCCGTCCCATGCGAATTTAGGACCCACGCACGATTCCGATACATCCGCTGTAAGATTGGTAACGTTGGTACCATCGCTGTTCATTATATATGCATCGTTTGTGATGTTAGGTGCTGTTCCGCTTGTTCTGGTAAATGCAATATATTTCCCGTCGGGACTGAAATGAGGATTCATATCCTTGGCATCGCTGTCTAATAATTTTGTCTGGTTGCTTCCGTCGGAATTCATTATCCATATGTCCCAATCGCTTGAACTCTGCTGTTTACAAAACGCAATTTTTCCGTAAACCGCTGAGGCAGCCGCAGTTCCGGTTCCCTGAATTGCAAAAGTGTAAGGATTTTCATCAGCATCATTGTTCGCAATGCTGATAGTTGCTGATTTTGTTCCGGCACTTGAAGGGTCAAACTGTACCAGGAAAGTTGTTGAACCGCCGGCTGCAATTGTGGCTGAAGGATTTGTAATTACAGAAAAGTCAGACGCAGCTGTTCCTGTAATTTGTATAACCGGATTACCCGTTAATGAAAGGTCCTGTGTTCCTTTATTTTCAATTGTGAATGTTCGTGTAACCAAACCGCCGTCAACAAGAGCAGAACCAAAGTCGGTATGATCTGCTGTACCGGGAGAATTATCACCGTTAACAATATCAACTCTGTTCCCCTTTAAATTGATTTCAGGTGCAGATGCAGCTTGCGCTGGTGAAAATGAAGGATCCCAGTCCGCAACACTGTTGTTTGTAATTCTTGTTTTGCCGGATCCGTCAGTATTCATTATATATATTTCAGAAGTTTCAGGAGCCAGCTGACCGGTATAGTAAACAATTTTATCACCTTCCCATGAATAATTAGCTGTTCCCGCCGGCATTGTTGGCTGATTTGTTATATTAATTATGTCGGCATTGTTAGAAGAATTATGATCATGCGGCATCCGGTATAAATCCCATACAGTAAATCCGCGCTTAAATAAAATATATTGCCCGTCTGTTGAATAGACGGGAGTTTCGTCAAGGTCGCTTCCATCGGTTAAATCCACAACAGTCCCGTCGCTGATTTTTACTTTGCAGATTTTCGATTTCGGATTCGGGTCATTAGCAGTTTTTCTTTGAAAAACCAGCCACTGTCCGTCGGGTGAGAATGTGGGGGAACTGTCGTCACCGTTTGTAGCCAGTACAGCAGTATGTCCTGTTCCGTCAGAATTCATAATCCACAGGTCGCCGTTACCCGGCGCGGCGGTAACATCAAACGCAATTTTTGAACCGTCCCATGAAAAATGAGGACCAACACATGGCTGTGTTAAAGTACCAATATTGGTTAGATTAGTTTGATTGCTTCCGTCAGAATCCATAATATAAATATCGCTCTGCATCGGCTGCTGACTTGTTATCCTGGCGAAAACGATTTTAGTCCCCTGAGGATTGAAATGCGGATTTGTATCCCGGTATGTATTATCGGCCAGTTTGATTTCACTGTTTCCATCCCGGTTCATGATCCAGATATCCCAATCGGTTTGCGACTGCGATCTTGTAATTGCAATTTTATTGTAAACAGCTCCCTGCACAGATTTGTTTTGTGCGATTATCTGAAGTGAAAACAACATTAAATAAAGAAAACCGAATAACAATTTTGTTTTCATACGGTTCTCGACTCAAAATATTTTTGAATGGGAATTAAATAGAATTGTAGTTTTGATGGTAAAATGCCCACAACAGATTCCCCTTAAAATGTGGAAAGGAATAATCTATTAAATATGTTATGGACTTAATTACAGTAAAGGGGAAAGAGAATACAGACCTGACATAACTTATCGAATTGCACTCTGTAGTGCAATAATATAAATCATAACATAGAATTTATTCTGATAATTACAATTAACAATATTTGTTAAATTATTTGAAAAACAGTGATTTTTACAACATTTCAATTTTGCCGTCTTGTCATTTTAGGATAAATTTGCACCATGATTGAAAAATATAAACATATAATCTGGGACTGGAACGGGACAATTTTAAACGATGTAAATCTCTGTGTTGAACTGATCAACTGGCTGGCCGAATCACGCTCCCTTCCGGCAATAGATATTAATAAATACAGGGATGTTTTTACAATTCCTGTTAAAAATTATTATGCTGCTCTCGGATTTGATTTTGAAGAAGAGCCCTTCGAGAAGCTGGGAAAAATCTGGATGGACGAGTACGAGAGGAGGAAATTTGAGTGCGGGCTTTTTGAAGGCGTTACAAATCTACTCGATAAGATTCAGGAATCGGGAACCGGTCAGTCTATCCTCTCCGCATATTCCCAGCATACGCTCGATGAGCTTGTAGATCATTACGGTTTGCGTAAATATTTTACTCATGTAGTCGGCCTCGATAATATTTATGCCGCAAGTAAACTTCATTTGGGCAAAGACCTTATGAAACGCCTCGGGAACGGTAGAGGAGAGACACTTCTTATCGGCGATACTGTTCACGATTATGAAGTCGCATCCGAAATCGGTGCCGATTCCGTTCTTATTGCAAACGGCCATCAGAGCCGGCGGGTTCTCATGGAATGTGGAACCAGAGTTGTCGATTCTGTAAGTGAGCTGTTGTAACTCCATTCTTCGGTTTTGCCATATCAAAAATTTTTGTGTCTATTAATTTTCCTATTTCATAATTTGAACCAGCTTAAATATCAATAACTTCTTTAAGAGGTTCATATGATTAAACGGTTAATTCTAATCTCACTTGTTTTAACTTCATTTCTGTTTGCCCAGCAGCTTAAATCCCCGGAGGAATTTCTAGGATTTAAAGTCGGCGCCGATTATAAGATAGCCGATTACGAAACGATTCAAAAATACTTCAAACATCTTTCTGAATTTTCTAAACAGATTGTATATGAGGAGATCGGGAAATCCTCGCTTAAGCGTGATATGTTTATGGCGATTATCAGCTCCGAAGAGAATATCAAAAACATGGAGAAGTACAGAAGTATTGTAAAAAAACTATCGGACCCCAGAAATATCTCCGATGAGGAAGCGGCATCTCTCGCCAAGGAAGGTAAGACAGTAGTTCTTGTCACGTGTAATATTCACTCTACTGAAATTGCTTCGGCTCAAATGTCGATGGAGCTCGCTTACAACCTGATTACTGGGAAATCCTCCGCTGAAGTTATCAGCTCTCTGAACAATGTTATACTAATTCTGATGCCGTCTATTAATCCGGACGGCACTACAATGGTGGTTGACTGGTACAATAAAACTCTAAATACCGAATACGACGGTGGGTCGATGCCCTGGCTTTACCAGACTTACTCCGGGCACGATAATAACCGTGACTGGTTCATGTTTAATTTGCCCGAGACCAAGAACGTTGTGAAAATAGCCTTTCACGATTGGATGCCGCAGATCTGGCTTGATGAACATCAAATGGGGAGCGGCGGGGCAAGATTGTTCGTTGTTCCATACAAAGATCCAATCAATCCTAATGTAAATCCCATTATCTGGCGATGGGCCGGACTGATTGGGAGTTATACTGCTCTCGATCTCGAAAAACAGGGATACAACGGAATCATCAGTCATGCCCTCTTCGAAGGATGGTGGGAAGGTCCGGCGAGCGATTGCGGAATGTGGCATAATCAAATCTCACTGTTATCCGAAATGGCCAGCGTTAATGTTGCTAGTCCAATGTATATCGATCCCTCTGAAGTAAAAGCCACAACAGAAATTACTACCTATGACGTTAGAACGAACTATCCGAATCCTTGGCGGGGCGGATGGTGGCGGCTCCGTGATATTGTGAATTACGAACTTGCTCTCACAGAAGCGTTGCTGAAAGTCTCATCATTTCATAAAGAGGAATTACTTACCAACTATTACAAAATGGGTAAAGAGGCGATTGAAAAAGGAAAGAAAGGAGAACCTTTTGCATATGTAATTCCGAGGGACCAGAATGATCCGGTGACAACTGCGAAGATGATCGAAATACTTCAGCTCGGTGCTGTCGAAGTTAATTTCTCTGATAAACAGTTCATTGTTGATAATACAATCTATCCTGCTAACAGCTATGTAATTTATCTCGCACAGCCTAACGGGAGATACGTTAAGGACCTGATGGAGGAACAGAGCTATCCCGATTTAAGAAAATCACGTTCCGAATCACCTATAAGACCTTATGATGTGGCAGGATGGACGTTACCATACCTTATGGGAGTTAAATCATTCCAGATCGATAAACCTTTCGTATTGGAATCGCGAATAATATCCGAACCGAATTATCCGGAAGGAATTGTACCGTTCAACGAAGGGAAATTTTTTGTAGCAAAGTCCGGTCTTAATGTGAATTCAACTCTGATAAACCGCCTTCATAAGAATAATGAAAGTGTATACTGGATTACAGATCCTTCGATTATAAACGGGAAAGAATATGAACGCGGTTCGGTCCTTGTTCAGGTGAATAGTAAATCGAAAGAGATAATAAAACAGGCAGCGAAAGATCTCCATATTCAATTCGATATTGCAGGTGATATTGAAAAGGAAAAAATGAAGGAGATCAAAAAATTGAAAGTCGGTTTGTATCAGCCTTGGACAGCAAATATGGATGAGGGCTGGACCCGATTACTGCTTGAGAATTACGAATTCAATTTTGTCACACTTCATAATAAGGATTTTAAGGAGAAGAAGCTTAAACAGAAATATGATGTTATTATAATACCGGATATGAGCGGAGATTTAATTAAGAACGGAAAACCGGGCGGCGACGCCGCAAGGTTCTACAGGCCGAAACCTCCGGAATATGACAGCGGATTGGGAAGAGTCGGATTAGAGAATCTGAAAAACTTTGTTGAAAAGGACGGCGGCTATCTTATTACCCTGGGCCAGGCATGTAACTTTGCTATTGAAGATCTTGGATTACGCGTAAATAACACTCTGAAGAATTTGAGCAACGACAATTTCTTCTGTCCCGGCTCGTTGCTTAGAATCAATGTTGATAACACTCACCCGATCGGTTACGGTATGGATGCCGAAAGCGTCGGATATATAAGCGATAAGATTGCTTTTGCAACTACTACTCCGTTCGGTAAATTCGACAGGAGTGTTGTAGTGCGGTTCCCTGATAAGGACCTTCTTAAGTCGGGTTTCTTACTCGGCGAAGATTATCTTTTCAAACGCGGAGCTGTTGTTGATATTACTCAGAAGAACGGCCATGTAATATTATTCGGTTTCAAAGTTCAGAACAGGCACTGGACGTTTGGAACATTTAAACTCCTCTTTAATGCTATTCATTCTGCGGGATTGTAATCTGTTGGATGAGGAGGCAATAGTCCGAAATATTACTTTTAAGCCCGGTCAGGTTCTTATACTAAACACTGCCGGGCTTCCTTTTAAAATTAGCCGAATCATATTAATTATAATTTCATATTGAGCAGACTCATCGGGTCGATACGGTTGCCGTACCATTGAACGCCCCAGTGAAGATGAGCTGCGGTGGACCTTCCGGTTGAACCGACTTCGCCGATCTTCTGACCCTTGGTTACTTTCTCGCCTGTTTTTACTGATAGTTTACTCATATGAAGATAAACACTCGTAAGACCCTGGCCATGGTCAATGAGCACGAAATTCCCGTTGTAATAAAAATCCTCTCCGGCAATAATCACAATACCGTCTGTTGTTGAATATACCGGTGAACCTTCGGGAGCTGCTATGTCGATACCGTTGTGGGCATTCTTAGGCACGCCGTTCAAAATTCTCTGACTTCCGAAAATTCCTGATATCCTTCCCTCGGCCGGTTTTACAAATCCCCTTCTGAAAAAAGCAGAATCAACTTTGCCGACTATAGACCGGGCTTCTTTCATTTTAGAGCTTTCAATTTCGATCCGTTCAATTTCATCCGCAGGCGGCGTGACGTACTTTTCGGCTATTTTCAATCTCTGAATCACATATTTCCGTTTAGGGAGTTTAAATATCTTTGTCTCTTCTTTCCCACCGGTATAGATTACTTTCAGATTTTGAGTTCCCGCCGCATCCCTGTCGAATCCAAATACAAAGATCCCATTCTTATCAAATTGAAGTTTCGTTTCATTTAAATAGACTTCGGAAATATTCTCCGCTTTACCGATTATAATTTCTCCCGGCTCAGCTTTCCCAAGCACTTTTAAATTCTGTGCCTCTGCTGAAAAGGCGGATAAAATAAATGCTGCAAGTATGAATAGTTTTGTTTTCATGTTTCCTTAAAATAAAAAAGTAATCGGGAGATTCAAGTCTATAAGAGAGTCCAGTATGCGGATAATTGTGCGGCGAAGCTGCGGTAACTGGATTCATCTCTTGATGTACTCTGCGCTATAATTCTTCCTGATATCAATAAACTCTTTGAAGCCTGGTAAAAGACATCGAGGTAAGCGCCGAGAACAAGAATCTTGTTCCTCGGAATTATTCCAAGTTTACCGCCGAGCGTAACCCGGAGATCTTTCTTCCTTTCAAGTTCGTTATCAACCCAGATGCTGTGCGATTCAAAATTTGTGGGGGAGTAATAATAGCTCGCTTTGTATTTGTAATTTGTATAATAATACTCGTAACCAACAGCAAGATCTTTATAGAAATATTTCCCCAGGCGTAATATCAGGTCGTTGCCTTCATTTGCGTCGCTAACGGAAATATACTGGAATGAACCTGATACTTTAAGTCCGTCCCTGTGCTTATAATAACCTTCCAACCTGATAAGGTTTGCGTAATACCGGTTGTCTATTAAATAAGGTGAATAGAGAATTAACGAGGCATCGGAACTCTGGTAAACAAGGGAGACTGAAATTGTGTCCCTTCTTTCAAAACGGATGAACGCATCTTTCTCATCCCGGAATATGTAACCGCGGGCACTGCTTCTGCCGAATCCGGCGCCCATATTCAGGTCGCGGGCAAGACGGATTACTCCATGCACTTTAAATGTGTTGTACCTGATATTGCCTATATAATTGTATGTGCTGATTATATCCTGATCGAGTATCGATTCAATAGCTTTCAGCTGCGACCGTGTGAATGATACGCCGAGCGAAAAGAAATTTGTAAGCCCGAGTTCCAGCCGGGAGCCGAGCGAGAAAAGACTGAATCCGGCATTGTCCGAATAAAATTGAAGAGCGGGCGCCAGCGCAACATAATTCGGAAAGTTTTCCAGAATCGCACTTAAACCGGTTAACGGCAGATATCCTTTACGTAATTCGACCATGCTTACCTGTGTGGAATCGAGCTGCCAGGTTTCAAGCAGCATATTGTAGATAGTACGCGCCGAATCATACTCAGCGGCTTTTGCATAAGAATCGCCAAGGTAAAGCTGTGCGTCGAAATCAGTTGAATCCTCCGCAACAAGTGCTTTGAATTCTTTTATAGCGTTCAACGTATCGTCAATTGCATAGTAGACTTTAGCGCGCTGCATAGCGGCATCGTAATTATATCCCTGGTTTAGAACCTCGTTATATGTATCGAGTGCTTTCTGAAATTCCTTCGCGCAGAAGAGAACATCGCCGTACTCCCTAAGTATAAGCACGTTCGGTTCAGCTTTTGATAAGTATTCCTCGTAGTAGAGAAGTGCGTCGGGGCAATCCTCATCCATTACTCTCTTTCTGCCTTCCTCGAGGATAGCATATAATTTTTCCTCTTCGGCTCTGAGCCGCTGCCAGTCGATATTCGACTGTAGTTTAATAACCTCGTCGTTTGCCGGGTCTATCCCTTTAGCTTTATCTGCAAATTCCTGCGCCCCGTCGAAATCCCTCTCAAGTAATTTAAGCGAACCCATAGAAATAAGAGCTTCAAGATTATTCGGCCGGTCTTTAAGTACATCATCCAGGTATTCTTTAGCCAGTTCCACATCCCGGTTTATCCAGACCGATACCTGGGCGCGGAAAAGTTTGTAATCGAGATTAGCTGGATAATCAGTTAGAAGGTCATCGGTGATATCGATGGCTTTATCGAACTCGCGGCTCCATGCAGAAATTCGCGCATACCTGAAACGAAGTTGCTCGTCCTTTTCTTCGGGGTAACTTTCAAAGTATGTGTCGAGCATAACCATTGCGCTGTCGTATTCCTGAAGGTACTCATAGTATTCGGCAACAAGTTTAAGAGCGTCTTTATCTGTCGGATTAATCTGCAGATTCGCTTTTGCGGTTTCAAGATTATCCCGGTAGGTTTTAGTACGGTACTCAGTAACGTAAGTCCACTTCTCCTGATAGCGCGTATCTTCGGCTTTGGTCAATCCGATTATCTGAAGCTGCTGGTAAGCTTCTTCAATTCTGTTTGCCGCGAGGAGTTCCTCAACGAGTTTGAACCGGGTTTCAATATCCGCAGGATTTCTTTTTACGAGTCTGTAATACCTGTCGATGGGGTATTCTCTTTCGAAAGCTCTCGGATCCTGCTGATTAACATATGCCTGGCGGTTTACGATATCGAGGCCGTCCTGCGCCTCTTTGAAGAACGGCTTAAAACCAAGAGCCGTCTCGAACGCTTTTTTTGCGATAGCATATTTACTGAGCCACAAAGTGAAATATCCGTAGCGGCTCCACAAACGCCAGTCGTCCGGATATCGCTCAACATATTTTTTAAGAATCCGTTCACCTTTAACTATGCTTCCCGTCTTAGCGAGAATTTCGGTGTATCTTATAATCTCATCGGGTGAAGCATTATCGTCGCGAGCTAAATATTCATCGTACCACAATTCGGCCTTGTCCCATATTTCCATCCACATATACGACTTGCCGATTTCAAGATAATTAAAAGCGTTGTTGGGATTTATAGCGATCTCACGCTGGTGGCCGTTAATCTTTTTCTCCAGAAGGGGATACCAGATTCCGATGAGCCGCGACAGGTTCTGTTCGTATTCCGATCTTTTCTGGGAGTCTCTTGTTTCGAGAGCGATTGTCCTTCTGTAATCGAGGCGGCCGTTGAAATACTGCTGGCGCTTTTCAAAACAGACGCCGCGGAGGTTATATCCTTCCGGATTCTGAGGATTTGCTGAGATGAATTTATTGAGCTGATCGATCGCTTCGCCGTATCTCCCCGCCTGCATGTGTGAAAGGGCGGTCTTCCTGAGCGCTTCGGAATCAATTCTCTGCGGCTGCGCTTTTAAAGGAAGGGCAGTAATCAGTGAAATCAGAATTAAGGTTAAAAACCCGAGCTTCATCAATAAGTGTCGTTTTTCTCTATTCTTGAAACAAAGTTATTAAAATTCGCCCAAATATTATACTTAAAATTGTGCCATTAAGCATATTCTCTTTTAAGCTCTGGAAGGGGATTTGAGCTTTAATATAGCGTCTCAAAATAGACGGGTGGCTTAAAACTGGAAATAAATAAAGGGCTGTATATCAGCTGATTTGAACTGAGCCGCAACCCAGATCACCAATACCATCAATAATACTTTTCCGATAAAAGGAATGGATGTGATGAAATTTCTGGATAGGACTTCCAGTCTGGAGGGAAGAAAATGGAAGAGGTAACCGGTAAAGATCAATCCGGAGATAACCGGGAGCTGCTCTAAAAACTGAATGAATACTTCGCTGTGAAAAAATGTTGCAATCTGATCGAGCATATCGAGAACAGTCTGGAAATCGGGATTCTTGAAGACCATGAAAGAAAATGCAACCAGGTGAAATGTTACAAAAACCTGAATGAATTTATGGAATTTTGTATTGTAGATTTTTAATGCGGTAAGAATTTTAACACGCGGTTTCTGAATGATCATCGCAAAGGACATCATAAAACCGTGAATAGCGCCCCAGAGAATAAAGTTCCATCCGGCACCGTGCCATAATCCGCAAATCAAAAACGTAACGAATACAGCGATCATATTGCTGAAAGTTCTCAGGTTCCTGTATTTCATCTGGATCGGCCTAAAGAGGTAATCGAGAAGCCATTTTGATAATGAGATGTGCCAGCGCCGCCAGAAGTCCGCAATGCCTGTGGCCTTAAATGGATAATTGAAATTATCCATCAGTTTAAATCCGAAGAGGAGAGCCACGCCGATTGCGAGATCGGAATAGCCGGAAAAATCGCAGTAGATCTGAAGCACATAACCGTATACTGCAATCAGATTCTCAACACCCGTGAATCGGAGAGGGAAATCGAATACACGGTCTACAAAATTGATGCTTATGTAATCAGCGATAACAACTTTCTTGATAAGACCCAGACAGATCAGGAAAACCGCTTTCCCGAAATCCTCTCTGGAAATGAACGGCTCTTTCTCTATCTGAGGTAAAAAGTCCGATGCCCGGTCGATAGGTCCGGCAAGTATGTTGGGAAAGAAAGAAACATAGAGAAGAAAATTACGGAAGCTGCCGGTCGGCTTTAATGTGTCGAAGTAAACATCAAAAACATAATTGAGCGATTTGAACGTGTAGAATGAAATTCCGATCGGTAAGAAAATATCGAGCGCATTAAATTCACTCCCGGAAATATCGCTGAATACCTGAAGTATAAAATTGGTGTACTTGAAGTATGCAAGAATTCCGATGTTTATAAGTACTGTAAGAAAAAGGTGAAGCCGTTTTACGGAAAAATTTTCCGTCGCCGCTATCCACTTCGCAAAAAGGAAATTTACAATAGCAGAAACAAGCAGTATCGAAGCGTAATAACCCGCGGACTTGTAATAGAAATAGAATGAAAAGAGAATAAGGAATCCTATCCGTAGGGAAGTCCTCTTCAATAATGAATTATAGATCAGAAGGAAGAAAAAGAAAATTATAAGGAATAATCCTGTAGTAAAAATAAGCGGATCGTACAGATTGAATTTTAGCAGATCTAAAATTTTTTGAAGATCGATATTCAAGAGTTCTTCGCCGTTATTTGTTTAATTTGGAATCGAGAAGTTTCTGAAGATCGCCCACGCATTTAAGGCGGAGTAACTCGTAGCTTTTGAATTTAACGCCGAATTTTTCTTCCACCGCTAGAATAATATTTATATGATTGAGGGAATCCCATCCGGGTACTTCAGGCGCTATGGTTTCATCCTTCAGATCAAAGTCGTCCAGGTTCAGCTGTTTAAGAATAACCTGTTTTAGTTCGTTTGATATCATTATCTGCTCCAGACTTGTGGATCGGTTCCGTCAATTAATCTTTCTTTGTTGGTTTTTCTGCTCGGTTTGCCGGATGAGCTTTTTATGAGCCATCTCGGCGGGACAAGATATACTTTATGAATAATTATATCAATACTCATACCGGCTTTAAGAATATTCATCCGGACTTTATTTTTTTCTTCATCAGTTTCGGCTTTTGTCTCGGCAACGACGGCAACGAATTCTGTTCCCATCTTCAGATCCTCTTCGCCGAAGGCGATAGTCCTTCCCGGCACTAATCCTTCAACCTGATTCATCACGTCTTCAATATCCTCGGGATAAATATTCTTACCTGCAACGATAATGATATCCTTCTTCCTGCCGATAATATAATATTCGCCTTTCCATCTGAATCCGTAATCGCCGCTGTAATACCATCCGTCGGCTACTACTTCCGCGGTCTTTTCCGGATAATTTCTATAACCGTCGAACATCGAAATGGATGTTACGGCAACTTCACCCACAAGGCCGTCTTCAATTTCTTTTCTGTTTTCATCAACAATTTTCAGGTCGCACTCGTTGATCGGCTTTCCAGAGGAGACGCAGACTCTTACAATCGAATTCTCATCGGCAAGTTTCATCACACCGCGCGATAATTCGTTTCTTTCTACTTTCAGTTCGGAAATCGGTTTACCGGGAGGTGTTAATGTGGCGCCGAGCGTAACTTCGGCCATTCCGTACAGTCCAGCCAATGCAAGCGGATTGAATCCGTATTTCTCGAAACGCTCAACAAATTTTTCGTGACTGTCGTGTCTAATAGGTTCGGCAGCGTTTACGATTATTCGTAAGCTCGAAAGGTCAAGTCCCTCCAATTCATCCGGATCAATTTTCTCCGCGAGTACGTTGTATGCGAAGTTAGGTGAAAAAGTAACAGTAGCTTTCTCCTTGCTAATAACTTCCGGCAGGAGAACCGGTGCCAGCACCCACTGGAAAGGATCGATCTGGATTGTAGGTATTCCGTATGCAAGCGGAATCTGGTATGCGGCAATTAATCCGAAGTCGTGGTAAAGCGGAAGCCAGCTTACAATTTTATCCTTCCCGCTCAATTGAAGAGCGCCGCCGAGATTTTTTACATGATTCAAAATTGCCCTGTGCGAAAGCACAACCGGTTTTTGAAGGCCTGTAGTTCCTGATGAGTGCTGTAGAAGAATTGGATCCGTATCCTTCACACCGGATGCGATCCGTTCAATCTCCGCATCAATTTCAGGATCGGTTTCATTTTCAATATCCCATTCAAGAGGGAAGTAAACCGCTTTAATAGTGCTGCCCGGTTTTTCGATCAGAGGTTTTATTAGCGGTTCGAGTTCGCGTTCTGTTAATATGTAATCGAGACCGGAACGCTGTGCCATTCCTTCGAGTCCCTGGCGGAATTTATCCGGATGAAGACGGGGATTGGGATAAGCCAGAACAGCCGGAAGAGCGACGGTTCTTGAGATTCCGAGATAGAGCGGGTAAAATTTCGGATTATGCCTTATGATAGTCGCGCATACTTCCCCGGGTTTAATGCCGAGCTTCTTAATATGAACAGAGAATTTTTTTGAAGCATCAATAAGAGTTTTGTAAGTCCATCTGAAAGGTTCTTCGCCGGCTACCCAGTGAACAACCGCTTCACGGTCCGGATACTTCTCTGAATTAAGCTTCCAACGTTTCCAGAGAGTCGGTGCTTCTTCAATATTGAATTTAAATTGGCTCATCATTCCGTCCGCACTATTGATCTTATTCTTATTTATTTTTATTGAATTCGCTGATCAGAGAATCGAGGAAAAGCTGTGCGATCTTTGCTGCACCCTGATCGTTAAAGTGAATATAATCCTTGAATGCGAGCGGGGGATTGGCGTTAACCCATTTAGGCATCGAATTTTCGCCGCCCATTGCATCGAACATACTCCACAAAGCTACATCGGCCTGCTTTGCAATACTCTTTTGTGTTTCAAGAAGTTTTAATATCGTAGGATCGGTGACAAAGTTCGAACCTTTCTTCATAGCTTTGTCATGTACACTTATCATAAGAATGCTTGTCTTGGGGAATGCCTGTTTAAGATGATTTATTACTTTAACCATTTCACGTTCGTACCAGGAATAATCGGTTCTGCTCGAACCGGCAATGTTAAGTCCGAATTCCAGTATAATCAGTTTGTAATCAAGATATTTTGCGAAGTCTTTCAGCATCTGTTGAGAGATTTGTCCGATATCCACGCCGGTGTTTCCTCTCAGAGGAAGGTTGTCGATGTAGAGGCCGGATTCGTTTTCCAGTGTTACACCGTAAAAGTAGGCCTGATCAACAGTCGGGAATTCGATTCTTACGGTTTTAGCTTTTCCTGCCGGTTTAAGAATCAGCTCCTGAATACCGCTTCCGGTTTTTAATGCAACCGACTGTTTAGTTCCGCCATCAAATGAATATAGTATCTGTGAATTCTTTGCGTTCGAATAATAGAGTTTAACAACGCTGAAATCTTTCAAAGAGCGCCGTGCTCTTGTTGTTTCGTATTGAACCCAGGCATTTCCTTTCGGTACGGCAATCTCGCCGCTTATTCCAAGCGAAAGTCCTTTCGGATTATTTGTATAGAGGGAGGCACTTTCCCAATTATCCGAAAAACTGTGCTTTGTTGTTGTACGGAATGTTATATCCTGCGAAACAATTCCAAGCCATCCAACACCGTTCCCGCCGAATCTTTTCTGAAGTTCTTCGCGGATATCGGATGTTATAAGGTCTCCTTCTATTGCAGAGTCGCCGTAATGAGCAATTCTGACGGATTTTGATTTCGAATTTTTAAGAGCATCAAAGAAATAAGAAAGCTGCTTTGTGTTTCCGATAATCGGCGTTTTTACACCCTGGGCTGGAAGCTGACTTACCAGAGCACTTCCATCTGAAAAGAAGTCGATCAGCGAGCTAAACGGGCTCAACAGGTTAATTCCCGCATAATTGGTTCTATTCAAGAATTGAAATGAATCGAAGGAATTGTTTCCATCGGAAGTTTCTTCGGCTTTAATGTCGGAGAAAAGATCAATCTGCTTAAAGGATATCCCGGCAAAATCATAATCAATTTTAATAAACGATATTGCATAGAGAAGAAGGATTGTTATTGTAATTAAATAAACCGGTTTCTTAATATTATTTTCAGAATTCATTTTTATTCCTTTGGACTCATTTATAGCTTATTATAGTTTATACTTTTTCAGAATTTTTTCTACTTCTCTTACCCAGATTTTGTAGCCTTCGGAATTAAGGTGAACCCCGTCCCACGTTAATTCCGGCCGTAAAAAATTATCCCTTGTAGACATTCTGGAATTCAGGTCGATATAATCGATATTATTTTTACGTGCATAATCCAGGAGGAGAGAATTTAATTTGGCAACCTCTTTGTTCCTTCCTGAATTCACTTCCGGAGTACCTCCCCAGTCTTTTGCCCAATCCCTTCCAGCAAAAAGAGTTGACTGAACTACCGGTATTATACCATTTGATTTCAATAATTGCAGGATTTTCACATATTCAGCAAAAATATCTTCAACAGGAGTCCAGCCATATATATCGTTCAATCCTCCCAGTATAAAAACCAGTTTTGGTCTCAGCTTAATAATAGAATTTATTCTTGCAGAAAATCCCTGAAGAACATCTCCCGGAATTCCTCTTCCCACAACGTTAGGCCGGCCAAGAAGTTCGTTCCAGAATGCACCCGCAGTAAGCGAATTGCCTAACATAACTATATCGGCTTGACGTGTTTTATAAATGTCGAACATATTCTGCTGCAGAATGTAATTCGGATTGGTCCTATACTTTAAAGTGTCCTTTGAATTCTGGGCAAAAAGCACTGATAGACCCAATAAGGTTAAGGCCGGTACTAATAAGAATGTTTGCTTGTTAAATCGTGACATAAGGAATTTTTTCTTTCTTTCAGGATTTTTTGTGCGACAAGCGCATGCAAAATAAGTTTATTCGTTAAAAAATCAAAAAGGATAATAAGTTTCGAATATGAGGTGCTGCCCAACACACGGGCTGTAAGAAGGCTATGGAATCAGATACTTTTATTAGTTATATCTGCTGGGGCGGCTGGTCTTCCAGTTTCTTTTCGTGTTCGGAGATTCTGAATTTGAGATTCTTCTCCATTGCTATGAGCTCTGAAATTTTTGCCGTGAATTCCTCTTTCTGAGATTCCACCTGTGCTGTTTCAAGTTTAAGGTCTCTTAGCTCATTGCGTAACCGGACTATATGGTTCCTTAGATCATCAAGCTCTTTCTGGTTCTCAATAATCTCCTGAACAATCCTCTGTTTATTCTCCTCCAGGTTCGAATAATTTTCACTACCCTGTGCGAACACAAGCCGGAATTCCTTTTCGATAATTTCCTTTTTACTCTCAAGATTTTCAGTATCCGACCTTAATTGCTGGAAGTAAATCTTCTGACGATTCAATTTATCTTTAAGAGTTGAGAGTTCTTCATTCAATTCGCTCTGCTGCTCCTTAAGATTGCTTATAATTTGTTCTGTAGTACTTCTTTCTTTCTGAAGAATTTTTGTCATCCCGCCGTATTCTGCGATCTGGGATGTTTTTTCAAGAAGAATTCTTTCTTTGGCGGAAATCTCCTTCTCCTTATCAAAAATCTCCTGTTTAACCGAAGTAAGCCTGTTTTTTGATGTACTTAATTCCTCGGTGAATTTAAGAAGTACCTGCGAAAGATTATTCTCAAGCTGCAGGTGACTCTCTTCAATATCAAATTTTCTTTTCTCAAGATCTTCGGCGGTCTTCTGCTTTAGAACAATTACCTCATTCAGTTTTTCCTCTTCATTCCGGAGCTGAAGAATCTTATCCTGTATTTCACTTTTTACGATTTCGAATTTTCTTACTTCATCGGAGAGGAAATTTTTTTTCTCCGACAGATTTTTAACATCATCTTCGATTTTCGCAACAGCTTCTTTATGATAATTGAATTTATATTCAAATTCGTCGAATTCCTTCTGCCGGGACCGGATTTCATCAATAATCGAATCTCTTTTCAGGGAGTATTCCGTAAAGACTCGCTCTTTTTCTGCGAGCTGACCTACGAGAGCCGCAATTGCTGTTTCCAGATTGGCTTTAATATCCTCGTTCAGACTAATCTTTTCGTCAAGAGATTTTATGATGCCGTTCTTTTTCGATTCTTCTGATTTAAGGAGATTTAACTTCTGATGGAATTCTTCTTCGGCTTCTTTTACCTTGTAGATGGAATCCTCTATGTTTCCGCCGAATTTATTGAGAGTCTCGTTGATTCTGTTCTCTTCCTGCTTAAGAAAAGCCACATTCTGATGAAGTAAATTCTGCTGATCGGTTAATTTTTCCAGCAGTTCCTTTTTGTCTTCAATTTCTCTTAAAAGATCTTCTGAAACCCTGCTGTCAGAACCGATGGCTATCATACTGTTCTTTAGGGCATCGTTCTTGGTTTTAATTTCTTCATCCAGATTTTTAATCTCTTTCCTGAGATTTTCATTTTTATGCGATATCTCAAGAAGTTCTTTCCTTGAGTCGTTTATCTTGGATTCAAGTTCGCTGAGACTTTGATGTTTCTGAACAAAGGAATGAAGTGTGTTTTTAAGTTCGTCGTTTTCTTCAATTAATTTTTCAAGCTCACTTTTAGTCTTGGATGAGAATAGCCCCATTCTCGTGAGTCTCCTTAATTGATCTGTAAGATGTTTGTTTTAATAAAAGGGAATGTAGAAAGATTAATTTCTGCCCCTTTTATTCATTAAGCTTTCGGCTAAAGATAATAAACTTTACTAAAATAAGCCTCAATTAAATATTTGTTTCCCGGTTTTTAGGAAATGACTATTCAGTCTCTCCTACAACGTCTCTTTCATCTCTTATTGTTTTCAGCGATAAGATGTAAGTGCTTACACCTATTGCTATCGAAATAAGAAGTAATCTTACCCAGAGTGAATCAGTAAAGAAATAAGCCGATGAGCCGATGGTCAGGTAGAGCATTCCAACGGCAATTATCTTGGATTTAAGGGGCATCCCCCGTTTTTCGCGGTAATCCTTAATAAACTTTCCGAAACGGGGATGATTGATCAGCCAACTGTAAAATCTATCCGAACTCCTTGCGAAGGAAGCTGCCGCAAGAATGAAGAACACGGTGGTTGGCATCAATGGCACAAAGATCCCGATAATTCCTAGTGCGACAAAGATCCAGCCAAACCCGATTAAAATATATTTTAAAATTTTTTTTGGATTCACTTTACAAATGATCAGTTATAAATCGGAAATCAGTTTTTCCAGATATTCCCTGTAGAGAGACCCGGGGAGAGTTTTAACCAGTTGAATAAATTCGTCCTTTGTTATAAATCCTTTCAATAAGGCGATTTCTTCAAGACAGGCGACTTTTAATCCCTGTCTGTCTTCAATAACGCCGAAAAAGTTCGATGCTTTCAGAAGGGCTTCGGGAGTTCCGGTATCGAGCCATGCAACACCTCTGCCGATTTTTTCAACGTGAAGTTCACCCAGTTCGAGGTATTTTTTATTTACATCTGTTATTTCGAGTTCACCGCGGCCTGAGGGTTTTAAATTTTTAGAAATATCCACAACCCGGTTATCGTATACGTAAAGACCGGGAACAGCATAATCCGATTTAGGATTCTGCGGCTTTTCTTCAATGCTTATGGCTTTTCCCGAACTGTTGAATTCAACAATACCGTATCTCTGGGGATCGTTCACTTTGTAAGCAAAGATTGTAGCCCCTTTTTTTGATTGTTCTACCGACCTGTAAAAGAAGTCGAGTTTACCGTAAAAAATATTGTCACCCAGTATAAGGGAAACGTTGTCATTGCCAATAAATTTTTCTCCGATTATAAAAGCTTCGGCTATTCCGTTCGGCGCTTTTTGAATTTCATATTGGAAATTAACACCTATTGAAGAACCGTCGTCAAAAAGCTTCTGGTAGAGGGGGATTGTTTCACTGTTGGAAATAATAAGAATATCGCGAACGCCGGCAAGCATCAGTACGGAAAGAGGATAGTAGATTAAAGGTTTATCGTAAATCAGAGTTAATTGTTTACTGTAGATTTTGGAAATTGGGTACATCCGGGATCCTGACCCGCCTGCTAATACTATTCCCTTCATATATAAGTCCGACTGTTAGTGTTTAATTTTCGACCGTAATATAAGCCGTTTTAAGTAATATTTCCTTTTCATTAAAAAAGTTGATCTTATAATTACCGGGCTTTTCGAAACGGTAGCGGAAAAATGCATCGTACCAGGAGGAATTTATTTTATATTTTTTTGAATCAATGAATTCCTCGTAATCTGTCCCTTTGGATTTTTTCCGCCAGATATTTACCAGTAAAAGATCTGTCTTTAGCGGTTTCTGATTTACCATATAGATGTAAGTTTCGCCATTCTGAAACTTAAGTGAGATTTCGCTTTGTTGATTAACAGGCTTACCGTTAAAAATCTTTTCACAAAAAACAATCTCTAAACCGGGTAAAAGCTCTGGAATCTTTATCTCCTGAATCTTCTTACCTTTTTCGCGGACTACTGTTACTCTTAATGATGCGATTACTTTTCTGTTAAAATCAGTAAACCTGATTTCATAATCACCCTCCTCTTGGAATCTGTAGTTATATATCAGCCAGTCATTTTTTTTAGGGGGCCTTATCATCTCGTTTATTCTCCCGGCTCTGGATTGATCTCCGGATTTCTCAATAGTCAGAAACAAAATATTCTGTTCAAAATTTTTTCCATTATTATCAAGCAGAATAGTTATAATAAGATCAGCAGGGATCTGTTGATTATAGAAAGGATCTATCGGCTCACCGTATTCTGTATTCCCTCTGGAAATAAAAATCTGCTGCGAATGCAGTTCAACCGTTAATAATATCAGAAGTGAAAATAAAGTTTTGCTTAACATAACCGGAAGATTTTTTGTACGGATAAAGGTAAAAAAAAAGAGCGGTAAAAAAAAAGCCGGCTGAATCAACCGGCTTTTGTAAAAGCTATTTTGTAAATGTAACTATGTTAATCATTTTCGCCTGATCATCACCACTGTTTACCGTAGAAATGCTTCCGGTATATGTATTTACAGTGCCTTTGTTTATAACCCGAACCCTGTAATTTGTTGTAGATCCGCCATACAGGTTTATCTTAACGCTGTAAGAGCCGGACGGCATAGTTTTAAGGCTGTAAATATTTTCTATTGCGTTTCCGGAAGTATATCTCCAGTCCCTGTCAAGTTCTAATGAGCCGTCGGATGATTGTTTTGAACTGTAGTAGACATGCATATTACTTGGCCCAAAGAGATGAAGATCTACGTCGGAACTCGTACTCTGATTGTTAACCCAGGTTAAAGTTGCCTGGAAATCCCCTGTGCCGTATGTAACTGTAGGCACGGCCCATCCTGTCGGAGGACCTTCAATCCATTGTCCGCCTCCGGGCATTGAAAGTGAAGTCCATCCGGAACCGGATGAGAGGGGGCCTGAATAAGTGACAGGCTGAGAAATTGTACCGGTTGCAGGAACACTGTATGTATACATCTTAGGAAGCGAGCTTAATGTTCCGGGGGTTGTTCTTGTTACCCATAACTGATATGTGGCCTGAACAAGATGAATTCTTGTAGGAGGCCGCGGTCCGCCGGTTGGATTCGATCCGGTCGATCCGGTCGAACCTACAATGTTACCGCTGTACCAGGAAGCTGCCTGCCATGCGTATTTAAAGTTGCTTACCGAAGCTACGGTTAATGTGTAATAATAAGTGTTGTCGCTCGACATAAATTCAAATCCGCCGTCTGAGTCTTCTGCCATTGCTTTGGGGGCAGATTGACCGACTTTTGCAACGACGAAATAACCGAGCTGCATTACGTCGGCACCGATAAGTTTGTTATCCTTATCGATTGAAGAGATCGGAATTATTTTCCAGGATTCTGACAAGACATCGTAGAAAAGCAATTTCAGTTCGGAAGGATCGGTTGTGTTTTTATAGGGGAAAACAACCCGGACCGGCCAGCGGAAAGTAAATCCATCCGGACCAAGTTTGGTGTATTCACCTCTTTTCTCAGCTGAAGAAGAGATCTGTTTTGGAGGAGTAACAGGAGTTTCAATTGAGAATGTAACATTAGCGCTCTGACCGTTCTGATTTGCAGGAACCGCCCCCGGAATAATAGAAATCTGATAACCGGAATTTGTTTTGACTGTGCCGTTCTGTAACGACCCGATTGTTCCAACCGCTTTCTCTTCCTGAGATTCAGGTTCAGTTGGACCTTCATCTTTTTTACAGGAGGAACTGTTGAATAAAAATGCGACACTAATCAGTAACAGGAGTGATAAAAATTTTTTCATGCACCCTCCTCTAAGGTTTGCTAGGATTAAGCAATTAACAATCACTTAATCTCCGTAATAGACAATTGCAACTACTTCAAATGCAACTTAATGATTGAAGAGGAAAAAAGATATTGGTAAAATTAAATTGTGCGGGATGTCAATTAGTTCGAACTACTTTTTCTTGGGGAATATTAGACAAATAGTCTACTATTGGTTGGATAAGTAATTTCGCTTTTCTGTTTGAATATGCTGCAAATTCATCATGGCTAAAAATTTTAGAAAGGGCTTTTACGGTTTCAGAAATTATATAAGAGATGTTTGTTTCCCGAATTACAAGATCGGACGGAAGTAAAAATACGGTATCGAAAATTGAATATTCTGCAATTTCCAGAAGTTGATCGAATGAAAGATCATCCAGCCTAAGGCCGGTAGAAATTATTCCGGCCTTCTGCCTGAACTTAAGCTCGAACTTCATACGTTCTAATAGAAGCGCAAGAGCTGCTTCAACTGTAATTCTTATTTCAATCATAAAATTAGCACTCCTTCGGGATTATCAATACCCCGAAGGAGCTCCTTTCACTATACTTCAATGTGTAAAACCGATGTAACTTTATGTGCGGCATCGTGAAGCGATGTAGCAACTTCAAAATTCAATCCGGAATTTTCGAGCATTACTTTGGCCTCTTCGGCATTTGTTCCTTCAAGTCTTACAACAACAGGAATTTGCACATGAATTTCATTTACGGCATCAATAACACCCTGTGCAACACGATCGCACCTCACTATTCCTCCGAATATATTTATCAGTATTGCTTTTACATTCGGATCGGCCAGAATAATCTTGAATCCGTTCGCAACCGTTTCTTTATTTGCTCCGCCGCCTACATCAAGAAAGTTGGCAGGTTCACCGCCCGCCAGTTTGATAATATCCATAGTTGCCATGGCAAGTCCCGCGCCGTTCACCATGCACCCTACGTTACCGTCGAGTTTAATGTAATTTAAATTGTACTTTGATGCTTCGATCTCGAGAGGCTCCTCTTCATCCAGGTCGCGGTATGCTGCTATATCGGGGTGACGGTACATTGCGTTGTCGTCGAAATTCATTTTCGCATCCAGAGCAACAACTTTATCATCGTTTGTTATTATGAGAGGATTAATTTCGAGAAGGGAAGCGTCTGTAGCTTCGTAAGCTTTATACAACTTGATAATAAATGGGATGAAACTTTTAAAAGCATTTCCTTCCAATCCTAAACCGAAAGCAAGTTTTCTTGCCTGGTAAGACTGGATTCCGACTGATGGGTCAATCCATTCTTTAATTATTTTTTCCGGAGTCTCTTCGGCAACTTTTTCAATTTCAACTCCGCCTTCTGTTGAAGCCATAATTACATTCTTCGAAACACTTCTGTCCAGAAGTATTCCTAAATAAAGTTCTTTTTTATAATCCAATCCTTCAGTTATAAAAAGTGTTTTAACTATTCTCCCCTCGGGACCTGTCTGATGAGTAACGAGCAGGTTACCTAGCATTCTGGAAGCGTAGTCCTTCGCTTTATCTGCAGAAGTAGTAAACTTCACTCCGCCTTCCAAAATCAATTCCTGTTTATTGTAGGGATTATATAATCTTCCTTTACCTCTTCCGCCGGCGTGGATCTGTGATTTAACTACAAATTGATTGATACCGCGAGATTGCAATTCTGCAATTGCCTGGTCGAACTCGCCGATTTTTCTAATTGCAATTCCATCCTGAACAGGAACGCCGAATTTTTTTAAAACTTCTTTAGCCTGATATTCGTGTATTTTCATGATTTATCCCGATAAAATTTTCTGGTTAGTGGTTAATAGCGCTCAAAAATTAGTTTATTTCGTCATTAGATTCAATTTTGTGAACGGCAATCGACTTTTTTTTGTTTGGAAATTAAAATCAAACGGATCGTGAGCTGGGTTTATGAATAAAAAACAGAAGATTGTATTGTTTGCCGCCGGATTGATCCTGCTTTCAGCAATAACTATCTGGCTGATTTCCGGCGCGGAATTTTTTACCAAAACACAGGTGATTGTTGAATCGAAAGATGAATTATTCGGATGGACTGAAAAAAAGTGGATCGATAAATTTGTTTTGGGACTTGATCTCACTATTATAATTTCACTAGTTACACTTCTTGCGGGTGGTTTCCTCGTTTACAAATTCCGCCGGAAGTAAGATTAATTTTCATTTTATTTAATTAATTAAGAAAGAAGGGAAAATATGAATAGATCAATGAAATTTTTGGTTTTGTTTTTTTTCGTTTTCAGTTCCTTAATTGCTCAGGGCTTCAAAGTAAAAACATCCGGTACTCAGGCATTCAATTTTGAAGATAAGAACGGCAGAAATCAGGTTACTTTTTTCAGCGCAACACCTGTTGAAGATATAACCGGAACAGCTAACGGTATTTCCGGAACGGCGACCTTCGATATTGCAGATTTTGCCCGTACAATGAAAGGAAGTATTGCTGTTAAAGTTGCTTCTATGAACACCGGTATCGAATTAAGAAATCAACACCTTCGCGGGGCCAACTGGCTTAATGCAGAAAAATTTCCCGATATTGTTTTTACTATTAAACAGGTCTCCGGTCTGAAACAGTCGGGAGACAATAAGCTGGAATTTAAAGCAAAAGGCGATTTCACTCTTCACGGAGTGACTAAAGAAATTTCTGCCGATGTTGAGGCAACTTATCTGGAAGAAAGTGAACAAACTAAAAAGCGGGCACCCGGCGACCTGCTTGGAATACGGGCCAAGTTCAACATCAGACTTTCCGAATTTGGTGTTAATAATCAGCTGATTGGGAATAAGGTTGCCGAGAATATTGAAGTGAGTGTCAATATTGTGGGATCTAACAAAAATTAAATTCCGAAGGGGAGAAATAATTTATTATTTCTCCCCTTTATTTTTCTGCTCAAAAAGACTATCGGGTAATCCGGTATTAATCTTATAGCCGGTGTAGGTTATATACACTTTCCCGCTCATTTTTAGATTTCTTCTCCCCGGACCTTTTTCTCTATTCGAATCATCTTTACCGTCTGTAGCATTTTCCGGAATGTCCATATTGCCCAGATTAAAAGAAAAAACTACCTGAGAGGGAAGTCCCTGATTTTTATTTTCGTATGAGAGTTCAACGTGAAGAGTTCCGGAACTCTTTCCGGTTGTTTCAATTTTACGAATTACTTTCTGATCCTGGTCGATCCACAGGGTTGAGAGAATTACATCAGAAGAATCACTGTTCGGAATTATTTTTACTACATCGAGGCTGTTGCCGCCTGACTGTTCCGATTTAACATAAATGGCAGTATAATCTCCCTGAATAAACTGCATAGGCGAGAAATTAGTGCTCTGTTTCGGAAGCATCGCAAAACCTTTGGAATCAACTTTAACTTTGTCCGGCTGCTTAAAATAAATGGTAGCTTTTGTATCAGGAACTTTAACCATGCTGAAATCAATTTTGATCTGAACATCAACCGTATAGTCTTTAATCCTTTCAAATTTATCGACTACTTCTTTTAATATTTTATCAGCGGTTTTCGGCTGCGCAAATATTACCGCGGAAAAACTTAGTATTATAATAAATATCGATTTTTTCATCAGAATAAACCTCAGCTTAAAATATCTTTTTTGAGGAAAAGGTAAGTAGTAATTAAATATAGAACTATTATATGTCCGAACAGGATCAGCCCGGAATTTAGAATTCTGGAATAATCCACCGGGTCACCAAAAAAGGCATCCCATTGAGTCATATGCGAAGTAAAAAAATAAGGTGAGATTTCTTTCAGGAAATCGATCGGAAGAGCCGAAAGAATTATAAGAATAATTATGACGGCCATGCTTGTAACAATAGGACCTATGGCATTTTCAACCATTGAAGAGAAGAAGAAAGCAAGTGTAAATACCGTTAGCATACTCAGCAAAGAATATGCATAAGCGCCGGCAAATCTCCAGAGTACATCGTCTGCTGCAAAGATAACCAGTCGCCCTTGAAAAGAAATCAGTTCACCTGTACCGAATAAAAGAAGGCTCACACCCAGACTAAGAAATGCCAACCAGGCAAGCAGAAGAAAAACATATATAAAACCGGCAAAGAATTTTGCCGTTACAACCCGGAATCTGGAAATTGGTCGTGTTAGAAGCATCCTGTAAGTACCGGCTGTGGCTTCGCTTGCAAGAAGATCGCCTCCTACAAGCACAATTAAAAACGGGATGTGAATATATAATGCGGTTAACACTATTTTGGCAATTAGGTAGCCGTTTAACAAATTACCGACGAAGAAAAAGGAATCCTGTAAATTTCTTGTGATAGCATCTACATAAGCATCTCCTTCAAAGTAGAGAGCTGTCTGTACTATCGGAACAAGAACACCGATAGCAATGAAACCTATGTAGGTTCTCCATTTCTTAAAAATCTTTTGAAGTTCGATGACGGTTAGAGTAATCATTTCCCGCTCCCCTCTGTAATCTTAAGAAAGTAGTCTTCAAGCGATCTTACAGGAACAACAGCGCTAACCATAAATCCTTTTTCAATAAAAAATTTATTAAGGAGAGCAATTTCATCTTTTAGTAATTCAAAGTATAATTCCTTCTTGCTGGATGAAGTGAACTTTTCCCTCCATTCTGTTCCTTCTAATGCTTTAACGGCATCATCGATTCTGTCTAACTCAAATGTTACACTCAGTTTGTCGACATTGAGTAGTTCGTCAACAGTACCTTCAACCTGAGTGGATCCTTTATTAATAATAATCATTCTGGAAGCGATTATCTCAACTTCTCTAAGAATATGTGATGAGAGGAAAATAGTTTTATTTTTTGTTCTGCTCAGGTAAAGAATCAGGTCTCTTATTTCTTTCATTCCCTGTGGGTCCAGCCCGGTTGTAGGTTCGTCAAGAATAATAAGTTCCGGGTCGTGCAAAAGTGCCTGTGCAATTCCGAGACGCTGCTTCATTCCATGTGAATATGTTTTTACTTTGCTTTTTGCACGCTTTGCCAGTCCCACAAGTTCAAGCATTTCCATAATCTTGTTTCTGGAAACATCTGCACCGGAAAGCTTGCCGAGAATTTCAAGATTCTTATAAGCCGAGAGATAAAGGTAAAAATCGGGCTTTTCCACAATAGCCCCAACCTTGCTCAGAATTTCCTCGCGGTTCTCTCTTAGTGGCTTGCCGAATATTTTTATAGTCCCGGAAGTCGGCTTGATTAGAGATAGAAGCATTCTGATAGTTGTACTTTTACCCGCACCGTTGGGTCCCAGAAATCCGAAAACATCCCCGCGGTATACATTGAGATCGAGATTGTTAACCGCGGTAATATTTTTAAATTTTTTTGTAAGACCCCTTACTTCAATTATTCGTTCGGAATTCAAATAATCACCAAATTATTGTTTTATTAGACGCCGGTATACCTTCATTGTTCGGATCAATCTTTATAAAGTATATCTGATAATGATTAAGATTCCTCAACAATCCGATCTTTCTTTTTGCCGAAAGTCGGATCAATTTTAATAAACTTTGCAATCAGGAACGACGGAATAGTTGCAACTAAAACCCAGATGAAGAAATATTTATATCCTATCGATTCCTGAATCATCCCGCTGAACATTCCGGGAACCATCATCCCCAGCGCCATAAATCCCGTTGCTATTGCATAATGGGATGTTTTATAGTCTCCATCCGAGATATAAATCATATACATTAAATAAGCTGTGAAGCCGAAACCGTAGCCGAACTGTTCGAGTGCAACACAACTATTAATTATTAAGAAAGATTCAGGCTGCATGAATGATAGATAAACGTAGACCGCATTAGGAAGATTAATAGCAGCGAGCATCCACCAGAGCCATTTTTTCAATCCGCCTTTAGAGATTACAATTCCTCCCAAAATTCCACCCAGAATTAGAGCGACAATGCCGACGGTTCCATAGACAAAGCCCACTTCCGAAGTAGTTAATCCTAAACCGCCAGTGTCACGCGGGTCGAGCATGAAAGGGGAGGCCATTTTTACCAGTTGCGATTCCCCGAAACGGTAGAATAAAAGGAAACCGAGTATAACAACAATTCTTTCCTTCTCGAAAAATCTGATAAATGTTCTGAAAAATTCATTGAGCGAATTAGAACGGTGTGACCGTAAAACTGAAATGTCCTGAGCCGGTTTAGGTAGAATTACTCTGTGATAAAGTGAAGTTATTATAAAAAGTATGGCTACAACTCCGAATGTGAAAACCCAGGCAAGAGGAATTTTTTCCGAGTGGGCTAAAAACGTAGCTTGGACTTCGCTTTTAATTGATGGATCGATTTGAAATACAACATATGCCGGTTTATTCCAATTCTCAGATGTGAATTTTAGCGATCTTCCTTCGATGATATTAATTCCAGCTGAACCTTCTGTCTGATTCAGTTCAATAAAATATTCATCACCATAATCAGGTTTATTGGATAAATGGAGTTTAAGAATGGCAACATTTCCGGCCGTCTCGTCTCCCGATGATGTGTCGGCAGGAGGCATTAAATTCTGTTTGAATCCGTTCATTATGTTGAACTTGTTGCCGAAATTAAGTAGGAAATCGGCTGATTCTTTTGAAACAGATTCAGTTCCAATATATACTACAGGCGGATTTGCAACTAATTTGATTTTGCCTTCAACCGGTTTTATCGCCGATGAATCGAGCTGGATTGTATTTTCAAGCTGAGCACCCGGTTTTGAAATCACTTTAAATTCAGCCGGACCAATTGAAAGTGTGGTTTCCAGAAAACCTGCAAGAATTACTAAAAGACCCTGGCCGGCTATCATCGCAATCCGGTAAAACGTACTTCTAATTCCGACAAAGAAAGACTGCTGACTCTCCGATAGTGCGAGCATATAAAATCCATCCGCCGCGATATCGTGAGTTGCAGAACTAAATGCGAGAAGCCAGAAGAATGCAAGTGTGAACTGAAAAAAATCAGGGATCGGAATTGTAAATGCTACTCCGGCCATTCCAGCACCAATTATTAATTGCATTGTGGTGATCCAGAATCTCTTTGTGCGAAGCAGATCTACTACCGGACTCCATAACGGTTTAATAACCCAGGGTAAGTAGAGCCAGCTTGTATAGAGAGCAATTTCGGCGTTAGAAATTCCGAGCCGTTTGTACATTATGACCGAGACAGTAATAACAATAACATAGGGAAGTCCTTCTGCAAAGTATAATGAGGGAATCCAGGACCAGGGATTAGAATTTTTTGTTTTCTTTTCTTGAATGGATTTTTTCACAATCATAACAAACCGGAATTATTTTAGGAATTTGAGATTAATTTTTTTTGCCATCATTACTGCGCCGATCTCCGGAGGAAATTCGGGATTTTTGATTATTATGCCGGGGTAATATGACATAATTTTTTCTTTAACAAGAGATGAAAAATAATTCTTCTTATTCAACAGACTACCGCTCAGGCATAATCGGAAATTTTTGGACATTAACTTTCTGGTTATCGGCTTTAAGTGCATTATTAGCTGCTCAGCCTCTTCGTCAAGGATTTTGCGGCAGGACCTGTTGCCTCGATCTGCTTCGGATATTGCAAATTCGGCTAATCCCGCAATCTGGAATTTCTCCGAGTGAACCATGGAAATTAATTGACTTGAATCCCATATACCGAATTTTTTCTGAAAGGATTTTAAAAGTTCTTTGTCGTTTACCCTTCCGTCTAGAGATCCGGCAATGCTTGATAAAACTCTTCTTCCAATTGAATAACCGCTTCCCTCATCTCCTATAATTCTCCCGAACCCTCCAGCCCGGAAGAGATTATCCTTTTTATCTTTCGCAAAAGCTATAGAGCCGGTACCTGAAATCAGGATAGAACCGGGAGCCCCTGCGAAAGCCCCTTCCAGAGTGATCCGTATATCGGTTGTGATTTCGAAAGGTGGTAGTTTGAAACCGGTTTCTCTACTCTTAATTTTTAAAATCTTCTTCAGTTTGTTGGAGTTATTCTTTAATCCTGTTCCGGCAATTCCAATTTCACAAAATGAGATTTTTTTAGATGAACCGGTTTTCTTGATCAGTTTCAACAATGTCAGGGCGGATTTTTCAAATCCAACTACTAAAGGATTAGTTGCCGGACCGGTGGCAGAACTCCGGATAAAAAGATTTTCGTCGGCAAGCACACATATAGTTTTAGTGCCTCCTCCGTCTATTCCTATATAGTATTTCATACGGATATGATCTTTAGAAAGTGCTAAGATATGCAAAATAGCCAAGAGTTAAAAGAACCGGTTATCCATATACTATACGTGAGGATTGGTTTTCTGCAATTGATTTAATACCTATTAGTAATTAAATTGTTACCGGTTCTCTTCTTCAAATACATTATCTCGCAAAAATTAATCTGCTCCTGATAAAATAAATTGATAACAGTAGTCAATTTAAATTGATAAGTAATAGTATCCTACTCCGGGCATCAGCATATTAATCAAAACATTTAACAGGAGGTTATATGCCGTCGAAAAAATTAAAAGAATTTTTAGATCAGAATAAAATCAAATATGTAACAATAAAGCATTCAGTTGCATTTACAGCACAGGAGATAGCTGCATCGGCTCATATCAAAGGGAGAGAACTTGCCAAAACTGTTCTTATAAAGATTAACGGCAGGATGGCAATGTGTGTTCTCCCGGCGTCATACAAAGTTGATTTCAACCTACTTAAGCAAGCCGTTGAAAATGATAATGTCCGTCTGGCAAACGAAATGGAATTTAAGGATAAATTTCCTGAGTGCGATGTTGGTGCAATGCCGCCGTTCGGTAATCTATATAATATGGATGTATATGTTGCTCAGAGCCTTCTCGACGATGACGAGATAGCGTTTAATGCCGGAACACATACAGAACTGATTCAGATGTCCCTGAAAGATTTTCTTGATCTTGTAAAACCAAAGATTATCAAGTTTTCATTCCCGACAAAACTTTGACTTGAATCAACACCGGTATTTTACTCTATGCCCTAGGTTGTTAATAGCTTGTTTGGTTCTGATATTGTTAATAGATTTGAATCATATTTTATAAACCATTTGTTGAAAGGACAAAGATGAAACATTATAGTAAGATGCTAGTTATTTTATTATTTGTATCCTTATTCGTTGCGGGGTGTGATAAAGATGACGACCCGGCATCTTCCTCCGGAGATGAACTGGTTGGAACATGGGTACTAACAAAAATTACTCTTACTAGTCTGGGAAATACGGAGTTAACACCGCAGCAGGTTGGTTACAGCGCAACAATTATTATGAAAAGCGATAAAACCTTTTCGGCAACTTATACAGATTCCGACGGTACTACTACAGATTCCGGTACATGGAGTGTCGCCAACGGAAAGCTTTCTCTGAAAAGTTCACTCGGAGAAACACAGGAGCTTCCTTACGGAATGACCGGAAATAAACTGACTGTTGAGACTGTTCTGGAAGTGCCGACTTTCGGTGAAATACCTGTGCGACTTGAGTTCACGAAACAATAATTTTTACTTCAGAATTTATTCAGCGGCTGCGATACTTAGAAGTATTGCGGCCGTTTGCATTTTTGCCCTTCAACAAATTATAATTCCGGTTTTACAGGTTTATGCTTAAAATTGCCGCTTTTTGAGTTCTTTTGGACTTCAAACCATTAAATAGACTTGCGAATCATATTAAATGCCAATAAGTTTGACACACAATTTTTTCTAATTTTTGTCTATTCTAAACAGGAAATCATTATGAGTCTAAGTCAAATCGCACGATCGATCAAAGCATCTCCAACCCTCGCATTGAATGAAAAGGCAGCAATATTAAGGGAGAAAGGGGATCCGGTAATTCATTTGGGAGGCGGAGAACCGAAAAGCCGGGCGCCAATGGACGCACTTCTTTCAGCAGTAAATTCATTGAACACAGGTGAAATTAGATACGCACCTGCCGACGGAATTCCGGAATTAAAAAAATCAATTATCCGCTACACAGAAGAATACTATGGTAGAAAAGTAAATCCGGAGAATGTAATCGCTTCCGGCGGTGCTAAGCAGGCAATTATGGTTGCAATGCAGGCAATACTTAATCCTCAGGAGGAAATTATTTTCCCGGCACCTTATTGGGTTAGCTATCCCGATATGGCTAAGCTCTGCGGTGCAATACCGGTTTCTGTCCTTCCTGAAGACGGAACTTTTTATCCCCGTTTAAAAGATATTGAACAGAGAGTTGGAAGTTATACCAAAGCTATTATTATCAACAGCCCCAATAATCCAACCGGAGCTATGTATTCCGAAGAGTTTATTGCCGGGATAGTTGAATACTGCGAGAAGAAAGATCTCTATCTTATTATGGATGATATTTATCACCGACTGGTATTTGATGGAAGAAAACCAATTAGTGCCTACAACTTTACAAAGAAATCAGTCGAAGAATCCAAGATCATTATAATTAATGGTGTTTCGAAACAGTATGCCATGACGGGATTCAGAATCGGCTGGGCCGTGGGTAACAAAAAAGTAATTGAAGCTATGGCAAATATTCAGGGTCATCAGACATCGGGACCTTCAGTACTGCTTCAGAAAGCTGCTGTTGGTGCTCTCAACGGAATTCAGTCGAGCGTTGAAAGCCTGAGAGTAACTTTAGAAAATAATCGAAATGTCCTTATCGGACTTTTAAAATCATTTGACGGTGTAAAAGTTACGGTACCCGATGGAACATTCTATTGCTTCGCCGATTTCAGCGCATACGAAAAGGATTCGCAAAAGTTGTCGAGTTACCTGATAGACAAAGTAATGGTCTTAACCGTACCGGGAAAAGAATTTGGCCTCGATGGTCATTTAAGACTCAGCTATTGCGGAACGATTAAAGATGTTACAGACGGAATAGAGAGAATGAAGTGGGCTCTCGATCCGAATTCTCCGAATGAACTTTATATTGGCGATCGCAAATTAGTGAGGGACTGGTCATGAGTAAATATCTAGAATTTAATACGCCGGCAACCAAACAGGCACAGGAACTAGCATCGGACTTCCGATTAAAAAACCAGGGATTGGCTTATCTCGACCGGGTTTTCTGGAATCTTCCCGAAGAGGCTTTGTATGAAGAAGCCATTTTCCGTAATGAAGGTAAACTTGTTAAAGGCGGGGCTCTCCTGGTGAATACAGGAAAGCATACGGCAAGAGCCGCTGCCGATAAATTTGTTGTCCGCGAGGAATCTACAGAAAAAGATATCTGGTGGGGAACATATAATCGTCCCTATGCACACGCAAAATGGTCTCAGCTTATGGGTCGTTTACAGGCATGGGCGCAGGGTGAAGAATTTTTTGTTCAGGATGTTTACGCAGGTGCGGATCCGGATTATAAAATGCCGGTTAGGATTATTACGGAAAAAGCCTGGCACTCCCTGTTTGTAAGAAATATGCTCGTTACAACCAATGATAGGGATGAATTAAAGAAATTTGTTCCGGAGTTTACCGTAATTGCAGTCCCGGGTTTTAAAGTAGATCCTATTACAGACGGTACCAGATCAGAGACTGCGATCATTCTTAACTTCGATCAAAGGACGGCTATTATCGCAAATTCATCATACGCCGGGGAAATTAAGAAAGCAGTTTTTACCGTGTTGAATTTTCTGCTGACATATCAGGATGTTCTTCCAATGCATTGCTCGGCAAATGTGGGCGACAGCGGAGATGTTGCTCTGTTTTTTGGATTGAGCGGTACGGGAAAGACTACTCTTTCGGCAGATCCGAAAAGAAGGCTGATCGGAGATGATGAGCATGGATGGAGTTCACAGGGTGTATTTAACTTCGAAGGCGGATGCTACGCTAAAGTAATTCGTCTGTCTGCCGAACATGAACCGCAGATCTATGCAACTACCCACAAATTCGGTACAATTCTGGAAAACGTTGTTTTCGATCCTGTTTCCAGAAATATCGATCTTGATGATGACATACTTACTGAAAACACACGCTGCTCATATCCCATCGAATTTATTCCTAATGTTATTGAAGAAGGATATGTAAGGACTCATCCAAAAAATGTAATCTTTTTAACCTGCGATGCTTCCGGCGTAATGCCTCCAATAGCCAGATTATCACCCGAACAGGCGCAGTATCATTTTATAAGCGGTTATACTTCTAAAATAGCCGGAACCGAAATTGGACTTGGAATTGAACCTCAAATAACTTTTTCGGCCTGTTTTGGAGGACCATTTATGGTTCGCCATCCTTTCGATTATTCTGAAATGCTTAAACAAAGATTAATGAAACACAAGGCAACAGTATGGCTTGTTAATACAGGCTGGGTGGGCGGAAGATTCGGTGTCGGAAAGAGAATCAGTATCCGTCATACAAGGAATCTCCTGAATGCCGCTCTCGATGGCAAGCTTGATAAGGTCAAGTATCGTAAAGATAAACTATTCGGTTTCGAAGTGCCGATGAGTTGTCCGGATGTCCCGGAAGATGTATTGTATCCGGAAAACTCCTGGGGCAATAAGGATGAATACTGGAAAAAATATGATGCACTGGCCGCAAGGTTCATCGAGAATTTCAAACTATTCGAAGACGGTTCTTCAAAAGAAGTAATTGCAGCCGGACCCAAAAGAATATAGTAACCAATAGATTCGTTTTTTAGGTTCTGCCTGAATCAGGCAGAACCTTTTTTATTCCTCCTTTTTAATTTTAATTCCCGATATTATATTGAACCCCAATTTTTATTCCAGATTAAATGAAAGGACAATCATTTGACGTTGTCTAAAAGAATCAGCGGAATCGAAATCTCGCCGACTATGAAAGTTGCCCAGCAGGTAAAAGAAATGCAGGCCAGGGGAGAGGACGTTATTGATCTTAGTGTCGGCGAACTTGATTATTCAACTCCACCGAATGTTAAAAAAGCTGCTCAGCGCGCAATCGATCAAAACTTTACTAAATATACTATCAATTCCGGCATGGTAGAATTGCGTGAGGCAATTTGCAATAAGCTGAAACAGGAAAACGGGGTGGACTACTCGCCGAATCAGATAATTGTTTCCAACGGAGCCAAACAGAGCATATTCAACGCAATCCAATCAATAATTGATGATGGCGACGAAGTGATTTTCTCAGCACCCTTCTGGGTCTCATATCCGGAGATGGTTTCATTAGCGCAAGGTATTCCGGTTGTAGTTCCGACAGATGAAGAAAGCGGTTTCAAATTAACACCGGCAGGCTTAAAAAAATCTATTACATCAAGGACAAAACTGCTTATTCTCTGTAATCCCTCTAACCCGGCCGGCTCAACTTATTCACAAAAGGAACTGGAGGAGATCGCTAAGATAGTTGACGAGAATAATATTTTTGTAATCTCTGATGAGATTTATGAGAAGATTATTTATGATGAAAATAAGTTTGTCAGTTTTGCCGCTATTAACAAAAGAATTAAAGAACGTACAATTCTAATCAATGGTTTGTCGAAATCATATGCAATGACCGGCTGGCGGATCGGCTATGCTGCCGGTCCCGAATATATAATTCAGGCAATGAACAGGATTCAAAGTCATAGCACATCGAATGCATCTTCAATTTCTCAGGCGGCTGCTGTTGAAGCATTGATTGGAACCCAGGACTTTATTGATCAGATGAAGAAAGATTTTGTAAAGAGACGGGATTATATGTATAATGAATTAACATCGATAGATGGAATCTCATGCTATAAACCCGGCGGAGCCTTCTATCTCTTTCCTAACGTCTCGGCACTTTTTAAGAAGTCGGCGGGGGAATATTCTATTCACAATTCAATTGACATGGCAATGTATCTGTTATCGGCTGCCCGTGTTTCTGTTGTACCGGGAAGTGCATTCGGCTCGGAGGGATTCATCAGATTGTCTTATTCTGCATCAATGGAAAAACTTGAGGAGGCGGTTAAAAGGATTAAAATGGCACTGGGAAAACTTTTCTAATTGTTCAGATAGAATTCCAAAGCCCTGTGAACTTTTTCTACCTGCATTTTTTCTCCGGTCCATAGTTCAAAGGATCTCGCTCCCTGTTCAACGAACATTTTTAAACCAGTTATGATTTTTGCTCCGCGCTGCTCGGCCATTTTAAGGAGCTTGGTTTTAACAGGTGTATATACTACATCGAAAACAATCTGATCCTTTTTAAACGATTCAGGAATAGTTGTGGCGGCATCATCTATTTCGGGATACATTCCGATGGATGTTGTGTTGATGATTAGTTTTGAATCCTGAAGAATCTGAACCATGTCCGGCGGGACAAGATGATAGGCTTTGAAATTATTAAAAAGCATTTTTGAAGAGAAGTATTCTTTGAGAGATTCTGCAATCTGTTCGGTCCGGTTGATAATGTTAATATGTCCAACCTTGAAATTCCGGATTAAAGCATAAATAACGCTTCTGGCAGCTCCGCCGGCACCAATTATTGAAACGGTAGCGTTTTGAAGGTCGTCTTTAAATGGGTTCAGGGATTCTATTACTCCAAAGACATCGGTATTATATCCCCTCAGGATTCCATCGTCGTTCAGAACAGTATTAACTGCACCGATAATACTCGCTTCGTCGGAGACGTCTTTAAGTAGAGGGATAATTTTCTCCTTCAATGGAAGTGTAACGTTAAAACCTTTAATTCCGAGAGCAACTATTCCCTTCAATGAATCTTTCAATGAACTTGCCGGCACATCAAATGGAAGATAAATGTAATTCATACCTGAGAGTTCAAAAGCGATATTGTGCATCAGTGGGGAGTATGAGTGTTTGATTGGATGCCCGATAATTCCGATAATTCTTGTATTATGATTAAACTTATTTTGCAAGTTCATTTCCGGTTAAGGTTTATTATCATCTAATAATTTTGTAAATAATTTTGAGGATTTAACCTCTGGATAATCCCGCGTAAAATCATTTTTTATGTTGGGATCCAATTCAAAAGTTTTTTTAAGACAGTCGATGGCATCCTGAGTCTGACTGATTAAAAAATTAATTTTTGCTTTACTGTAATATGAATTGGCATGAGCAGGTTTCAGTCTAATACATTCATCGAAAGCTCCCAATGCGTCAATCCATCGGCCCATTTCAAAATATGTTTCAGCAAGTTTATACCAGGCCCCGAAGTTATCCCTGTTGAATTCAATCGCCTTTTTGAAACTTACAACAGAATCATTCAACTTGCCAAGAGAATACTCCAAATCAGCTTTTGCAAACCATGCATCTTCTGAGTTGCCGGTTAGAGAAATTGCCTTGTTGAAGTCTTTCAACGCCAGTTGAAATTTTCCGATTGAATCGTTGCAATATCCGCGGGCAAGATATGCCTCATAATATTCTGAATCGATGTTAATTGCCTCGCTGTAGCATTTGATTGCCTGGGGGTAGTTCTCCAGATCTTCGTAAATCTGACCCATATTGAATAGAATAGTTTCATCAAAAGGATCAACCTCATAAGCTTTTTTGTAAGCTGAAAGAGCTTCGCCGGTTCTTCCAACTTTTGAATAGGAATAACCGCAGTTAAACCAGGAACTGGCAAAATCATCTTTCAGTGCTATCGACAGTTCAAATGCGTTGATTGCTTTTTCCCATTGTTCCAGCCGCAGATGAACAATTCCTTTGTTGTACCAGCCGGTAAAATTATCGGGCTCATTTTCAAGATACATTTCATATGCATGGAGTGCGGATTTCAACTGATCTGTGTTTTCATAACAGTAGCCTAACTCATACCAGGATTCGGAATAATCCGGAGCAAGTTCAACAGCTTTTCTAAAAAAATTAATTGCTTCCTGAAACTTTTCTCTTTTTTCAAATAATATTCCCAAATTAAAATAGATCTCTTCGTTGGCCGGTTCAAAATTAAGCGCCTTTTTAAGCGATTCAACCGCTTCTTCAAACATCCCGAGATTATCCTCCGCAATTGAAATGTTGATGTAGGATTCAACATCATTTGGATTAAGGGATAGAGCTTTTTGAAAGCACTGATATGCCTGTTCGAAATCGAAAGTGTTGTTTAAAAAAATTCCCTTAAACTGCCATGTCTCGGAATTATATGGTGTTACAGTTATTAAAGCATCTGTAAGATGTAGACCGTCTTCAATAAAATCGTATTCCAGACAAAGCTGAATTGTTTCTTCAATAAAATCTATATTGGCAATTTCCTGTCCATTGCTGATATATTCCTTTGAAGTGTTAATTTTTGATATTATCTCTTTCTCATCAAAAAATCCGTCGGTATCATCATTCAGGTAATCCTCTGAAAAACTCATTAATATTCCTTTTTTATTCGGGAGAAAATCTATTATTAAGAGAAGTTAAAATCAAGTTGAATTTGATGCTGATTTTTCGTTACAAGGATTTAACTATTCGGAGAGCAGCATCTCAATCTGTTTAGCGGAGAGTTCTTTAGTAGCCCCTGCTATTTTGAATATATGAGCTTCAGGTTCGCAGTTGAATTCTTCCTTAAAAGATTTCTTGATTTGTTTGATGAATGTTAAAGTACTTTCGTTATTAACAATGTGAAATGTTGAAATCCACGGTGAACAGCTGATCATTTTGGAACCAATTACACCCGGGAACACTTTTGCCTTTTCAACAATGAAATCGCTCTTGTGATGATTAAGGTCGTAATCATAAGAGATGCTCTGGTGCGAACGCGTAATACAATCACCGAACTCTTTGATCATATTCTTTTTTAAATATTTAATCGCTTCCTCGGTTCTTATTCGCTCACTAACATTATATAGAACGCGATTAAATATTCTTCTGGGCAGCATATGATAATGACGCATTAAGAAATCCTGTTCAATATCCCTCAGGTTTTTGATTCCCCAGATGTAGAGACGCAGACCTTTAACTCCGACTTCACATTCTTCAATTCTTTCATTACACGTATCGGAAACAAGCGGGATCTTTTCTTTTGTGTCGATCAGTACAAGATTTATATCTTCATAATTATTTGTGATAGTCTTATGATCCAGGGTGCGTAAGTCAAAAGCAAAGAATTTATTCTCCTTTTCGAATTTCAGTGTATAGTGATGGGCGATGTTCGAAATTTTACCAAGAATCTGTAATTCACATTGTCTTACATATCCAAGAAGTTCATGAGTATTAATTTCCAGGTTAAGAACTTTTTTTAATGCTGTAGCAAAACAGATCTCTCTGGAGGCAATTGCACCCAGACCGAGGCATTCCGGTACTTCGGATTGAAGAATACAATCAAAACCATGTTTCAACAATTCCTGATCCCGTAACATTTTTAGAAGACATAATTGAAGCCTGAATTTATAGTCAGATTGATCATCAATTTCATTTATTGCAAATTCTATTGAATGCTCTTCAGTTAGATTGAGCATATTGATTAATTGGTCATTCCTTTTTCTGATGATTATTGCCGAATACTTATTTAGTGCGACTGAAAGTAATATTCCGTCGTTATAATGTGTATGATCGCCGAGAAGTATAAGGCTTCCGGGTGTCAGAATTAGATGTGAGCCGGTTGATTGTCCGTAAATTTCTTCGAATTTAGTTTTCAGGCTGGTTATTAGTGGTCGTTCACCGTTACTCTCTTGCATTTTCATAATAACTCCGGAATAGAGAAAAATTTAGAGCAAAGAATATTATTGTCTTATTAAACTTAGAAAATTATTATGCAAAATGCATTTGATTTCGGAAACTAGAATTAACAATTATCTTCACCTTAATTGTTTTCATATCTCAATTTTCCTTCTAAATCAATTCATACAACCCGGCAGTTAGACATTTAGATAAATTCCAAGCAGTACAACTTGTTTACAATAGTTTATTATTCTTATTGGTTAATGGGATATTAAAACCGGTTGGAGATTCTTGGGTAAGTTATAAAATCTTTTAATCCTCTCTTTTTCTGGTTTTTGAAAGAAGATACAGAACAGCAATACCTACCAGGGCGGTTAGGAAAAAGAGACCTACGGACGAGTAAACAATTTGAGATAATGTCATAAAACCTTTCTAATTAGCGGGTTGACCCCCAGCCGAGAAGGCCAACCCATTTAGCAAAAACAACAATGGAAATTATTCCTTTCGTAAATAAATCAAAAGCTAAAAAAAAGGCTTGTGATGAAGGTCAAAACCTCCGGAAATCAATCGATTGATTTAGAGGTATGAATGTCAGCTGTTGTTGAAATCAGATATTGCTTCAACTTTTTAATAAGGTCATTGGATTTAAAGTGGTCAACAAATATGCAACATTGACCGTTTTTTAACCAACTAGTTTTTGTTGTGAATTGTTTTTTCTCATCTTCGTCATATTTTTTATTTCATCGTCGTATACTTTTTTTCTGCCATCTCCAAGGGAGAGTTCAATATCTCTGATATTCTTAACAAGTTTGTACATCCCATGTACTTCAACAGAGGCAGCCTGATCTGTTCCCCACATAGCCCGATCCAGAGTAATATGTCGCTCTATGAAAGAAGCTCCTAGTGCTACAGCACCGAGTGTTGGCGCTAATCCTGTTTCATGTCCGCTGTAACCGATTGGAATTCCCGGGTACAAATTCTTGAATGTACAAATCATTTTTAGATTCAATTGACTTTCACTACAAGGGTAGCAGGATGTAGATTGTGCAATTAGTAGTTTATTCCTATCGAGCAGATCAACAGCTTCCTGAATCTCTTCCATTGTTGACATACCGGTAGACAAAATAACGGGTTTGCCGGTATTTCGGATTTTATTTAATAGATCATAATCAGTTAAAGTAGCCGATGCAATTTTATAAGCAACCGGATTAAACTGATCAATAAAGTCGATAGATTCCTCGTCCCATGCAGAAACAAACCAGTCAATCCCTTTTTCTTTACAATAGTGATCGATCTGTTCATATTCTGAAAAACCGAACTCAATCTTATGTTTATATTCTAAATATGTCATTCGACCCCAGGGAGTTTCTCTTTCAACATTCCATTGATCCTGAGGAACACAAAGCTCGGGAGTCCTTTTCTGGAATTTAACCGCGTTACAACCTGCAAAAACGGCCCCGTCAATAAGTTTTTTAGCCAGAGAAAGTGAGCCATTGTGATTAATTCCTATCTCAGCTATTACATAAACAGGATGACCTTCGCCTACCAAGGATGAACCTATCTTAACTTCAGCTGCCATTTCAAACTCCTCAATTATTTCCTGCTAATATCGAACTTTAATATTATCAGAATATTAATCGATTGTTAATTTATTGTTAAGAACCATTTCAGAATTATTAATCAATTATTAATAATATCTTAATATTCTGTTAATATACTGTTGCTAAATTGGCTAATAACTAATTCGGCATTTTATGAGAATTGCACATTTATCAGATTTACATTTATGTTCAACATTTAAAAACAATAATTATGCAAGGCTGAATAATCTGATTGAAAATGCTTTGGATAATGGAACAGATCATTTTGTCTTTTCGGGTGATATTGCAGATAACGCAGACGAAACGGAATTTTCTGCATTCAGAAAACTTCTCGATAATTTTGGCCTTCTGGATGCGGATAGATCGTCGATTGTAATAGGAAATCACGATATATTCGGAGGTCCCCAAACAGCGAATGACGTGATAACTTTTCCAGTTAAGTGTTTAAATATTAACTATCATGAAAGAGTATCCAGGTTTGTTACATATTTCAGAGAGCTATTTGACCGCACTATCCGCCCGGGCGCGGATGTTTATTTCCCGTTTATAAAAAAAATGAAGGATGTTGTCTTCTTCGGATTAAATTCGATAGATGAATATTCTCGGTTTAAGAATCCGTTTGCGTCAAATGGCAGGATTAAAAAAACTCAAAGAAAATTTCTCGCAGATTATCTTTCAAAACCTGAATTCAGCGAAAAAACCAAAATCGTTCTTGTACACCATCATTTTTATCACAATTCCGACCCATCAAAAAGCTCTGCCAACGGACTCTGGAACAGGATTGAAAAATTTACGATGAAATTAAAAGGGAAAAGAAAATTGCTAGATCTTTTTTATAAATCAAATATAAAAGCAGTGCTTCATGGACACAGTCATGAGATGAGAGAGTATCATCGAAAGGGAATTAATTTTTTAAATGCCGGAGCTACAATGGATAACAATCCATCTTATTTTTTAATCGATGTTGAACCGGATGTACTTAAAATTAAGTTACAAAGCACAAATAACACCGGTGCCCTAAAAGAATATGTAAATGGATTTATCCCCGCTGAAGCTACTAAACCGGCCCAAATCTACTTTAATTCAGAGAACGCTCTATTACATTCCTCAATAAACCGACTGGTCAATAGGTAGTCCTTTCTTCCGTTTGAAGATTCAATGCCCGTGTGAACATCTACTCCGGCAGGACGTGTAAAGAGTATTGCCTCCCGTACATTTCCCGGATTTAATCCTCCGGCAATTATAACCGGTTTTGGGGAGAGCTCTATCAGTTTCCGGCTGATGTTCCAGTCGTGTGTTTTCCCTGTGGCTCCGCTTGCACTGGTAGAAGGATCAAATGTATCTGTTATAAAAAGATCGATCCAATGAGACATATCGGTTACAAGTCTTTCTAATTCGTAAAGATTATCTTTTCTAATCACCAGACTTTTAATAATCTGAATCTCCGGCCGGACAGTCTTAATCAGTTTTAACTGATTAATGTCTATAGAACCGTGAAGCTGAACATATGTAACCTTTAACTTGTCGCAGAACTCAATTATTTCTTCTGCATTATTAAGATAAGTAATCAGTACTGCCTTATGAGGAGGTTTAATAAGTTGAATTATTTTAGCGGCTTCTTCTTCGGTCAGATCTTCTTTGTTGACCGGAAGACGGAGTGGAAAGCCGAGGTACTCAACTCCGGATTCCATTAGCATTATTGCTTCGGCTGAATCGATTATTCCGGCAACCTGAATTATTTTGTCCATCATATTCTGTTTTTGTTGCTGCTAATTTATTATTTTTTATTATGACTCATTACATCATCGATGGTAATAATCTTATCGGCCGATCCAAAATGTTGAAAGAAGTACATTCTAAAGATAAGCAAAGGAGCCGGGCCGAACTTGTTTCAATGCTTAACAGTTACTTCGCCGGCAAAAAGCTGAGTATTACACTTCATCTCGATGGTTTCAAAAACCTAACTCTCAGTCTTGCGAAAGGGAAAATTGTTTATTCTGATAAGCAGTCGTCGGATACAAAGATTAGAGAGGAGATTTCAAAATCGCGGAACCCAAAATTAATAACTCTTGTTTCCTCCGATCGGCCGCTTGCCGACTTTGCTCGAGTTAATAGTTGTTCGATAGTTAAATCGGAGGATTTTATAAAAATGATGGATGATAAAAAAGAGGCGAATGAAGAAGTCCGGAAAATTAGTGATCTTGAAAATGAGAAAGAGTTCTTTAGAAAGATTTTTAATTCGAACAAATGAATATTAAGAGGCGGAGTAATAGACCGCCTCTTTTAAAAAGAATAATTATTTCCCTTTGTAAGGCTCACCCTTTGTTATCCAATCAGCGGCAGGCAATCCTTTGCAGTAATGATCCAGATATTCTTTCATCTTAATTGAATAATCGAGTTTGTTCGGGTATTTAACCGGATGATGTTTTTCCCCTCTGTATTGAAGGAAAATACAATCCTTCCCTAATCTTCTCATAGCCAGATAGATCTCTATGCTCTGGTACCATGGCACAGCGTCATCTTCATCCCCATGCATCAGAAGTAACGGTGTGTTAACCTTATCGGCAAAGAAGACGGGTGAATTTTCAATGTAACTCATCGTTTTCTCCCAGAGAGTTCCACCGATTCGACTCTGAGATTTTTCATACTGGAATTGCCGTGCTAATCCGGTGCCCCATCTTATTCCGCTGTAAGCGCTCGTCATATTTCCAACTGGCGCGCCGGCTATTGCACATGCAAAAAAATCAGTCTGGGTAATAACATGCGCCGACTGATATCCGCTCCAGGAATGACCGTGCAGCCCGAATCCTTTCGGATCAGCCCAGCCAAGAGCGATCAATTTCTGACAACCGGGGAGAATGCACTTAGTTGCCGAGTATCCGGGACGCTCGATATCAAACTTCACGTCGGGCAGAAATACAATGTAATCGTTACTGGCATAGAACGGAAAGTTGGGTCGGTGGTTAACCACCATTTCATTGAAATCATGAACCCTTTGCGAAGATATTTCGTAATAGTAAACAAGAACCGGATAACGTTTGTCTGCCTGAAAATTACCGGGCAGTATAACCGCGCCTTGAATCGGTTTGCCGTCCAGACTGTTCCATTCAATCACCTGCGAAGTACCCCATGCAAACTGTTCAAGCTGCGAATTCAAATCAGTTAATTTTTCCGGCGACCGGAAGTTTAAATCTGTCACCCAGATATCCGGATATTCATTGTATGATTGCCGGGAATAAAACAGTTTATCGGAACCGGCTGCTTTTCCTATAACAGTAAACTTCTTCTGCTCCTCAAGAATTTTTGTTACACCTTTGCGGTCTGCTCCAAGTTTATAAAGAGAGGTGAATTTTTCCTTTTCGTGAAATGCTGTTAATACAAATTCCTCATCCGACTCATACCATACTTTCTCCTTATCAAGGTCGAAGATTCTGAATGAATAATTGTTAGATCTTCCGAATCCGTCGGTAATACATTCTGATGCCCCGGTTGAAGTGTTGAATTTCCATATGTCATACTTATCGTATATAAGAACAAATTTGTCATCTTCCAGCCATCCGGCTATACCATAAGCCGACGGTTCGTCCGGGGTGTCATTGTCTTCATCATAGAATGGCACGGTCAGCTTGTCGGTAAGACAGACAGATGAGAGAGTCTTCAGATTTTTTAAATACCATTGTTTCTCCTTGTAGACTGTTGTGTATTTTCCGTGCGGGGAAAGTGAATGACTTCCTCTGAAATTATTTTCGATGAGTTTCCTTTCGCCGCTTTTCAAATCGAGGGAATAGAGATCATAAATATTTCCGACCCATGTCCTTTCCTTTAGGTATTCTTTGTCGGTAAGTATTAGCGCTTTATCGGGATTTTCATTTTTAATTAGCCGGGAATAATCATCATCTATTAAATAGACTATTGCTTTCGCATTATAATCGTAAATAGTCTGGTAGGAGGATTTCTCGCGCTGTTTCCATTCAATCTTTTCATTTGATTTAATAAGCGGATCATTCCAGTGCCATACATCCGCTTCCTTCTTCGCCAGAATCTTATCGAAATCGTACTGACTGTTTTTGGATGTATCTTTCACGGTATTTTGATTATTAATCATCGACTGCTTAATGCCGAAGAACAATCGTTCCCCGTCTTTCGACCAGGTCAATCGGTTTTCTACAGGAATGTAATATCCCTCTCGAAGATTATTAAGTCCCGCCAATGATTCAACTTTTCCATTATCCCACATCTTCAATTCGCAGCTGTCCTTTTTCTGATCTTTTCTTAAAATCGTCTTTAAGTATGCAAGTTTATTACTCCTGTGCCATGTTAAATTTTCGATTACGGAATTTTTTGCAGTGTCAGCAATAATCATTTCTCTCTTCTTCAAATCCCAGAGATAGAGGCCGTTATTCCTTCTCGAAGTATCAAGTACTGAGAAAGCCAGGTAACTGGAAAGCGAATCGAAAGCAAAGGATGTAACTAAATTAATAGTATCCTCTTTCGCCCCGGTGAGCTCTTTTAACACAAGAGTAGTGCCGATATTTTTTTTAGGCTTTACGTTCTTGCTGGTATCTTTCTTTTCGAAATGGTGGAATGCCAGCCATCGGGAATCCCGGGAGAATGAAGCCGATTTTATATCCTTCCACTTCTCTGTTTTTCCCTCTTTGATATTAAGCAGTTCCAGGCCGGCACGGGGTTTCTCTTTCTCGGCTTTTTCATATTCGAAAAAGTCGGGTTCAATAAAAGCATAAATGTAATTTTCATCATTCGAAAATTCACCCCGCGAGCCGTTCGGAATTATTATTTCCTTATCAAACCCGGTAGAACTGACTATAAAATCCCAATTGCCTCTGTCAGGCTTGGATGCATAGGAAATAAAATTCCCCTTCTCGGAAATTTTTAATTCTTTGATCTGCTTAAATTTCATAACGTCTTCTAATGTCATGGCCCTTTTGTTCTGAGCCGTAATGACTGTAAAGGAAAGTATAAGAAATATTATTGGCAGGTTTGCTAATACAGATCTTTTCATCAATCACCTGTTAATTGTTTTGAAGTGATGAAATAAAAATAGGAAATGCCGATTGCTGTTTCCAGAAATTTATCCTGCTGGTGTCGCAATAAATTCCGAGATCATTTCCGGGAATATTCGGTTAATAATCATTGGTTGCTTATTTACAGATTTATTTTTATGATAATACAGTAGAAAAAATGAAAGGGCATAACTACGTTTTCAACTGTCCGGTATTTTATTAAGACCAGCATAATTTTTTTACTGGTAGGAGTTCTGACCGGTCTTTACCTGCTTATCGCCAGGTATTACTCGGGCATCTGGCCGCATCCGGATCTTGTTTCCGCCCATACTCATATTATACTTGTCGGCTCGGTTATGATGATGATAATGGGTGTGGCTCTCTGGTTCTTTCCCAGACCGGAAAAGGAGGATAAACTTTACAAACCGGGACTTATCCTGGTTACATATTATGTAATGACTGTTTCAACCTCCGTGCGTTTTATTTGTCAGGTACTTTCGGCATATATAATTGCCGGTGAGATTTTAAAAGTTCTCCTTGTCATCTCATCTGTCGGTCAATTTCTAGGTATGATATTGTTTTTTATTTCGATGTGGGGAAGAATCAGGTCGGTTGGCAGTCATATCCGGGAATCGAAAGGAGAGCGCTTTTAAGTTCTCTCTCCGTGGAATGATAGCTAAGTCATTACCTAAAGACCATATCCAAATAGTCGTGTTATACCTGCCCAATAGAAGAAATATCCCGATTTTCGTCTATAAATCAATAATATAGCCTAAAATTCCAATACTATTATTAAAAGTATATAGAAAGAATTTTTTTATTATTCTTTAAAATAAAATTTGACAAATCTATCTGGTATAACATATATTATGTATGACATATAACAAGTCTAGGTTATTTATGTTCACACCCGTTGGTAACAAAGAGTTATTAAGCAAAAAAGTAGCACTCGAAATTGAATCAGCCATTAATTCCCAGAAACTGAAAGTAAACGAAAAGCTCCCGACAGAATTTGAACTCTGCGAGCAGTTTGGAGTAAGCAGAACAGCTTTGCGCGAAGCTCTTCAAATGTTAAGTGCTAAGGGATTAATTTCAATCGAAAAAGGGAGAGGAATTTTCGTAAGGAAAATTACTTCAGAAAGTGTTACCGATCCGATGCACAGCTATCTGAAAACGAGAATTGGTGCATCCTATGTGCTAGAGATAATTGAGGCCCGGAGAATAATTGAACCCGAAATCGCACGCTCGGCAGCTCTTAACCGAACTGAACAGGATATTGAGCAAATGCAGTTTGAGATAGACCAGATGGCAACGTTTGAAGGTCCGGCGGAAGAACTTGCAAAGTTCGATATGAACTTCCATCTCGCAATTGCTAAGTCTACACAAAACCGGCTCCTGCCATTAATGCTTAAACCGGTTTTCCGCCTGATGCCTGAGATTAAATCAATGATTATATCCGATGTACCGGAGGCGCGCAACTCGGCAATTATCTGGCATACAAAAATTCTTAAAGCTATTATAGAAAGTGATGCGGATACTGCTTACGAAGAAATGAAACAGCACCTGGTCCTTGCGTTGGAACATGCCGAAGCTATGTTGAAAATTGAAGGCATGGTAACAAGTAATCAGGAATAAAAATTTATTCTGATGGTTCTTGTCTGACTTTTTGTAAGAAGAATTATTCATAAATGTTTTCTTTGATTAAACCGGTTTATGATTGGAAATAAGATTCCGATGCCCGTTTAATATTAAAACTATAAATGAGTGAATCAGCAGGTAAAGTATCAATAAGTTTAATTATAAAAAGCGATCCTTAATTGTTGTCATTTGTTGAATCAAAAAATTATTGAACCAATAGGAGTAAGAAAATAATGAGAAATACTTCTAGAATGTTCGGTGTTTTAATTACACTCTTTCTTATCTCAGTTTCTTCATTATTCGCAGGGGAAACAGGAAAGATTGCCGGTAAAGTGATTGATAAAAACACCGGTGAACCTCTCGTTGGAGCTAACATTATTATTGTTGGTAAATGGGAGAACGGAGTTGAAAAACCGTTTTCGGAAATGCTTGGCTCGGCTACCGATTTTGAAGGATGGTATTTTATCCTGAATGTTCCCCCCGGTATCTATAGCGTTAAAGCTTCTTACATCGGTTACAATGAGGAAAAAGTAGTTAATGTACAGGTCAGCGTTGATAAGACTACCAATGTTGATTTCTCGCTTCTCGAAAAAACTATTGAGAGTGCTGAAGTTGTTGTTACTGCTTTCAGTCCCAAAAGAGTTGAAGCTGATATTACTGCTACAAAGCAGGTCTATAATATTGCCGACGTTCAGAACATTGCCGGTGTCGCCTCTCTTACCGATATTCTTGAACTGCAGGCCGATGTTATTGACGATCACTTCCGTGGCGGGCGTGTTGGAGAATCGATGTATCTAATTGGTGGAGGTTCGATTGTTAATCCGCTCAATAACAACAGGGCATTCTCTCCAATTGTAACGGGGCTTCAGCAGGTTGAGGTTTATACAAGCGGTTTCAGCGCTGAGTATGGTAACGCTCAATCCGGTGTTGTGAACATGGTTGCTAAGGAAGGAGGAGAAACCTGGGAAACAAGAGTTGAAGCATCCACCACGCCTCCTTACTATAAAACTTTTGCAGGCAGCGTTTATTCGCCAAGCAATCTCGACTTTTATAATCTTCTTAAAGAAACAAATGCGTGGCTGATGGAAAATCCCACTCAGCCCGGCCGGCCTCTCTTCGATCTCGGCTATTCCTTCGGCTCTGTTTATCTTTTACCTACAAGAGCTACTTTGAGGGACTCCCTCTATATTGCAAGGCTCGGTCAGATCGCATGGCTTACTTCAATTAGAGACGTAGGATTAGAATACAACAATACATTCGACTACCGTCTCGACTTTACAACAGGCGGTCCGATTGCGAAAGATCTGAAATTGTTTATTGCAGCCCGCCAGAATATTGCCAATCCTCTTGTCCCTACTACTAATCCTGATGAGTCCCGACAGATTATGAGTAATCTTACTTACGAAGCGAGTAAATACGACAAGTTTAAATTCCGTTTCATTCTCGATTCTGATTCCAGAAATGTTCTCTCCAGTAACTGGCTCCGATGGATCTTCGATAGAACCTTCGGTATAACTCAAACTTCGCAGGTAACAACTCAGTACGGATTCGATTGGAACCATACATTCGATCAATCGACAATTATGGAAATCAAACTTGGACTTCTGAACGTCAAGAACGAAGAGCGAATTGAATTACTTAAAGACGGGGAGTTCCTCGAGCAATATACAAATAAAACCAACTGGGTTAATTACCAGGGCCCTGCAAACTATTACGTCGGAAGACCGAACGACGACCGCGGTGATCAGAAAGTTACTACTTATGATTTTTCCGGAAGTATACTAACTCAATTCAATAAGAATAATTTATTGAAAGCCGGTCTTCAGTTCGCATATTACTCTCTCGATGTAGACCGCGACATGAATATTGTAGATGCCGGTAGTTACAGAAAAGTTAAGTTCTCTGCATTCCCGTATGAAGGGGCCGCATATATTCAGGATAAACTTGAATTTGAGGGTTTCATTGCAAATATCGGTTTGAGATACGATTTCTATAATATGAATGCTGAATACTATGCCGATGAATATTCCCCACTTAGAAATCCCTATTACGATCCTTCAAAGCCTTACCTCGAAAGAGGTCTTTACTATGATCCAGATCTCGCGGCAAAGGAAAAATCACAACTCTATACAAGGGTTCAGCCGCGTATCGGTATCTCATTTCCGGTCTCCGAGACTTCCGTTTTCCATCTTAACTACGGTACATTCACTCAACGACCGACATTCAATCAAGTCTTTTATAATCAGGTGACAAGTTTTAATGAAATCCAGATTCTTGGAAATCCCCGACTGAAACCGGAAAATACTAAAGCTTATGATATCGGACTTGTGAACGCGTTTCCGTATGGATTGAAGCTTGATGTAAGCGCATATTATAAAGATGTAACTAATCTTGTCGAAACTGCTTTCTATTATGATGAACAGCAGTCAGTCTATCAAACCTATCGTAACAGAGATTATGCCGATATCAAAGGTTTCCATATAAGTATTGAAAAAGCTGAAGGTCAGCTTAGAGGTTATATAAGATATAATTACGAAGCTGCAAAAGGGAAAAGCAGTAACGATTTGAATGCGCCGGTCTCGTATTTCGAAAAACCTGCCGAGGGCCAGGACCCCGTTGAACTGCCGGATCCGGAAGATGTTTATCTCGATTACGATAGAACTCATAAAGCTATCTTTAATATCCGTTACAGAACGACGAGTAAAGAGGGATTTCAGATAGGCAACATCTATCCTCTCGAAAACCTGAGTGTAAGTCTTACTCTCAAAGTTTATACCGGCAGACCCTATACATGGGATGTTTCAGGACAGGGATTAAAATATAATCAGAGAACTCCTGCCGAAACCGATCTCCGGATGAGAATTGAAAAGACAATCAAATTCGGACGGACAAATATGACTATCTACGGAGAAGGATTTAATCTGCTTAATAATATGGTTTATCATTATTCAAGAACTTTTAATGATGAAAGAAATACTCCCAAATGGGAACTCGATAGAGAAAATGTTTTGACTTATGATGAATTCTCACCATTTGTTACTAGTCAGGAAATCTATTTGCTTAGCAACCAGCCGCGGTATTTCCGGTTTGGTGTAATCCTGAATTTCTAATTGTAACTGATATCGATTAAAGGAGAAGTTTTATGAATCTCGCAAAGTTTAATAAAATATTTTTCGGATCCCTTCTGCTCTCTCTTTTTCTTTCCGGAATAATTGATGCTCAGATAAGAGAATACAGAATTCACAGCCGCGGTATGCTTCACGAAACTGTTTTCAATACCGGAGAGATCGGAAGAGCCTGGATGACAGGTGAAGCCGGAAATAAAACAAGCGTTCCTCTGTTCGAGTGGCCTGCAAGATCCGCTACCGTTGTCGACGGAATTGAATACAGCGGTCAGCATAATCTTATCGGTGCCGGTGTTTATATTGCGGCAAATTTTGACGGGCAGCCCGGTAAGGATAAAAGAATTTTTGCGTTCTGCGGCGGCATCGGTGCTTCCGAACCAGAAGTTACTTTCGGCAGATGGGTATTCCCACTTAATATAGATAGGAAAGAAAACTTCCCGGTTCTTGAGGATGGTACACTTAATCCCGGCTACAATCCTGATGAAGCCGAAGAAATTATTACTGCCTCCTGGGCTACTTCTGTCGGAATTACGGTCACTAGAACCTCAAGAGTCTGGAGCTATCCAGACTACGATGATATGATTATTTATGAATACGAATTCGAATACACCGGAGATACCGACGGTAATCCTTCAACAGTTGAACAGAACGCAATTCTGAAGGATGCAATGATCTGCTTCAATTACGGTTTTGCTCCTTCCATGTATGGATACCAGCGGCATTATCAGGTGTGGAAATATGACGGCGGTATTTACCGCGGAGACCAGAGAGGATTCTGGGATGCCGATTACTGGCTCAGTTTTAATATGGATATTCAAACTAACCTGATTACAGATCTTGCCGGAAAACCTGAACCGAACAGATCTCTCTTCCGTCAGTTCGCAAGCACAGGCGAGAATGGTGGCGGACTTGCAAGTCCGCAGGCCCCGGGTTATGCAATGCTCTATTACGATTTGAATCATCTTGCCATCGTAGATCCAATTGATCCGGCAAGAAACGAAACGGAGGCGGTTTCAATTCTTAGAACCTTAAATGGTGAATATTACGAAATTGATTCCCAGGGCAGGTTTAAACAGCCCTGGTCTAATAAAGTTAGTACTGGAAATACGAATTCTGTTAAAATGATGAACCAGTTCTTCAATCCGGATAACAGGTACAGCGGTGTCTATGCGGCCAATAGTACTACTTGGCCCGAAGTACCCCGCAACGATCCTGAATGGTATGGTAGAGGAGCTTATCCTTACAGACAAAGTGCGGACGCAGGTCAGAAAAATTTTGTTACCGGCCCTTATACTCTTAGAATAGGAGATAAGTTAAGATTTGCTCTTGCAGAAGTCTGCGGTTACGGTGCCGAACCTGGTAAAAGAATTGAAGGCGGTAATACTACTAAACAATGGAACGAAACCCCGTCCTGGAATAAAAAAATTGTAATCGGCGGCGAAGTTATGACCGAACATTACCTCGACGATTACGGTTACCCCGATTACATTAACTCGGATGTTAAAAACGTTACCGAAGTTGCGCATAAAGCATTTACTGCTTATCTCGGATCAGAACCTGCTGTTCCGCAATGGCCCGAAAAAAATCCAAGCACAGGTAGTTATAAAATTCCCGTCCCTGTACCCGCTCCGGCTATTAAAGTTGCTAATACTGCTGCGGGAAATGTAGACATTGAATGGGGCCGTGCTGTTGAGAGTTTTAATCATCCGCGGCTTACTGGACCTCTTTCAAAATTTAAAGTCTATAGGGCCAAAGCCGGTATGGGTCCCTGGAGTATGATTGGCGAAGTTAATCTTGGAAATGTAAACAGTGAAAATATTTATAAGTTCGTTGATTCCGATACAGACTTTAAAATTGGCGAGTCGCGTTATTATGCCGTCACTTCTGTTGATAACAAAGGCAATGAAAGTGGTAAAACTAATATTGTTAAGTTCGTAAAGAATATCGGCTCGGTTGAAAAACTTGGAAAAGTTTATGCCGTTCCTAATCCATTCATTCAAAAATCCGGCTTCCAGGGAACAGGTGACGTTACAGATAAAATCGGTTTTTACGGTCTGCCTGAAAAATGTACAATCCGGATCTTCTCATATTCGGGTCAGTTGATAGAAACCATCGAACACGATACCCCTCTCTATTCAACCGAGTGGTTTCAGATGACAAAGAACGGTCAGGAGATTGCCTCGGGTATCTATTTCTATGTAGTAACAACTCCTAACGGAGAGCAAACAAACGGAAAATTCATTGTAATTAAATAACGATATAGTTATGAGGTATCATAATGAAGATCATTAGAAAGAAAATTTTATTAGTCGTTTTAATTCTGCTTGCTTCAAATGCCGGTTCATTTGCATTCGAAAAGGTTGGTACTACATCGTTCCAGTTCCTTAAAGTGTGGCCCGGCGCCCGCGCTACCGGCATGGCCGAAGCTTTTACTTCAATTGCGAGTAATTCCGAATCAGTCTTCTGGAATCCTGCCGGACTAGCCCGCCTAACCGGATTCGATTTTACATTCGGATTTGTCGACTGGTTTATGGATGTAAATCATTTCTCGTTTTCGGCGGCAAAAAACTTTGGAGAATTAGGAACCTTCGGAGTCTTCGGCGTCTTTTCGAGTGTGGGTGAAATTGAAGTAACAAGAGTAGACCGCCTCGGATTCGTTAACGGCGTTTATAATCCCGGACTCACAGGTGAGGTTATTAATCCGAGTTCTCTGGTACTTGGCGTATCCTATGCGAGGAATGTTACCGATAAATTCGCGTTCGGACTTTCGGTAAAATATGTTCACGAAAACCTTGTATTCGAAAAAGCAGGGGCGCTGGTTTTTGACGGAGGACTTACATTTAATACCGGTTTCCGTTCAATTGTAATTGGCGCGTCTGTAAGGCATTTCGGTCAGGAAGTAAAATTCATTGATAAGAGCTACCCTCTTCCCCAAACGTTTAATATCGGCATTTCGTCATATCTTTTCTCCGGCAGCGATCCGCTCATTGCTTCTGCCGGCGATCATTCTCTTCTTGTATCATACGATATGATTCAGCCGAGGGATTATGACCAGATGCACAGTGTCGGTTTTGAATACGGATTTAAAGACCTGATCTATCTTAGAGGAGGTTATGTTCTGAACCGCGACCAGGAAGGATTCTCTGCGGGTGTTGGAATCTATTATAAAGGTTATCGTATTGATTATTCATTTAATGATTACGGGGATTATCTGGATTCGGTACATCGTTTTACAATCGGTTATGAAATAAACTAATGAAATTTTTTCCAGAGGAGCAAAATGGAAATGTCGAATATCAATAAAAAGTTTTTAATCAGCGTCCTGCTGGTTTTCGCTTGCCTGATTGCTAATGTTGAACTCAATGCCCAGCACAGGGGCGATAATTTTTCGTTCCAGGGTTTGATGGAAAGCAGAAGCTACGGTGTTAAATCCGCTGCGATGGGCGGGGCTTTTACCGCTCTCTCAGGCGACATCTCTTCCTTATTCACAAATCCTGCCGGGCTTTCAGGAATAAAACAGATTCAGTTCACAGTATCGGCGAATAATTATTCAAGACAGTGGAGAGAGAACCAGGATTACAGACCCGACCGGTACTTTGTCACTCTTCCTTTTTATCTCGAAGGTCTTTATATACCCGATCCGGCCAATAACGGAAAGTGGGATTACCAGCTTGCTCAGGATACTAACTATAATTATTTAGTGAAAGAACCGAAACTGGGTGTGGATGCTTTCAGCGAGGATGCCGCCGACTGGACCGAGAAGAAGAACAAATTCGGATTTACAAATCTTGCCGCAGCAATTCCTTTTTCTCTTGCCGGAAAGAATCTGGTTGCAGCCGTTGCTTTTAATGTAGATAATAATTTTTACGACTTCGACAGGAACGATACTTACCTCGATCCGCATATCGGATACTTCGAATACGGCGGCGATATTTCCCGTGTGGACGGTCTCAAAACAATGAATATGAAGTGGTCACGCTATCTGAGAGAACGAATCGGTACGTTGAATAACATTACAGGCGGACTTTCAATTGAGCTAACGGAGGATCTTTTCCTGGGGGCCGGATTTAATCTAATGTGGGGTGAAAGCGACGACCGTATGTCGATTTCAAGAGTCGGGGATTTCCTTCTAAGCAACCAGCAGAGATTTATGTTCTCATATATCGACGCCTCATATCTTGAAAGCGGAACTTCAGAATATTCTTCTACAAGTTTCAATCTCGGAATGATCTACGAGTTCAACAGATTCAAAGTAGGCATCAAAGCTGTCCTACCATATACTCTTAAGAGAGAATGGAATTATACTCAGGTAACAAACGATACAACAACTGTTACCGGGTCAATAAGCGGTGTAGACAATTTCAAGGTACCGGCGATTTTTTCATTCGGTCTCGGATTCAACCCGGTTGATAAATTTGTAGTCGCATTCGATTATGAATACGCTCCCTACTCAAAAGCGGAATTCGATCTTCAAACGAACGACCCTTCATTCAAAAAGTGGGTGAACAGAAATATAATCAGGTTCGGGTTTGAATATCAGGCGTTCGATTTTCTAACATTCCTCGGCGGTTACCAGAGCATACCGCAGGTTTATATTCCGGACGGCGCTGCGGTTACTGATAGAGGTCCCGAAGCTAACAGTTATAACCTGGGTCTGAGTCTGAATCTCTTCTTCGGAAGGATTGATATTGCTTATGAACTTAGAGTGCTGAAGTATTACGATTCTTATTTCAGCAACACTAATTATGCTTTTGAAAAATCCAATAACCTGATGATCGGTTATACTTTTTTACTTAAATAGATCTCTTATATATAATCTATAATAAATAATATCATCAACAAAATGAAAGAGGTAAGCATGAAGAAGTTATTATTACTTGTTTTTACACTTCTCGTAACATTCTCTTTAACAACTTACGCGCAGAAGACAAGCGCGGCTTCCGGTAACTGGAATGATCCGGCAACATGGACCGGCGGTGTTGTGCCGACTGCAGCAGACGATGTTGTTGTTGCAGCCGGGCATACTGTTACTATAAATGTTACAAACGCCGAATGCAAAGATGTTACTATTGACGGTAATCTCGATTTCCAAAAGGATGGTACTGTAAGCGGTATTACAATTTTGGGTAATGTTAAAGTTAATCCTAATGGAAGATTCAGATGTAATTCCAGATCGCCTGCTGGTAATGCAGATACTTATGTTGAACATTTAATGACATTACACGGTGATTTGACTGTTGAAGCAACCGGTACTGTTGACTTCCGCGCCGGGTCCAATAGTGGAGGCACTTCAAACGGGGTTCTTCTAACATTTGCCGGTTCTACTGATTCAAATATCAGACTGCAGAACACAATCTATCGATCCAGCACCTCATCAGGAAATTATTATGGCGAGGAATTTAACAGTATTGTTATTAATAAAACCGGTACAGGAAAAGTTGTTCTAAAGAGCGGTAATCTCTATATGTCCAACAACTCTTCTGTCGGCGGTACGATGATGACATTTACAAACGGTATTATTGAAACCGAGGGTGAATCGATCTGGGGTTATCTCTCTACAAGCGGATCTAATCTGACCGGTGAATCGAACAACAGTTATACAAAAGGATGGCTCGGAAGAGGGCTTTCGAATGGCGGCGGCAATGTCAGAAGAACTTTTGGTGTTGGCGATAACGGCGGTATCCGCAAAGTGGTTGTCGGATCTCAGGCACCCGGAAATGCAACAGGGCATTTACTGGTTGTCAAATGTATTACCGGAAATGCCAATAACAGCAGCGCGTTCCAGGGCGGAATCGATAAAGTCTCCGGCGTAAGATACTATGCGATTACTTATACAAGAAGCGGCGTTACAGGTGCTGCAGGATCTATTACAATCGATACTCTCGGAATTGGCTATGCTGCCGATGACGGTGTTGCTGCGGGTAATATTAACCTTCGTGTAGCTTATTCTACTGATAATAGAGCAACCTGGAAAGCTGTTCCCCAGACAACTCCCCATGCAACAACTCTCGGCGCAGAGCAGAGTATTGTAGGAGGCGACATTATTACTCCTGCTATCCCTCTTGCTGAAGGCCAGACTATTTACATTGCACTTGCACGAGTAACCGGCACAACTGAAAATACACTTACCGGCGGAGCCGATGTTCAGAAGCAGGATGAAATCCCGACTTCTTTCAGTCTGTCGCAGAATTATCCGAATCCATTCAACCCCACGACGAACATTAATTTCTCAATTCCTGTCTCAGGAAATGTTACTCTCGATGTTTACAATGCGCTCGGTCAGAAGGTTGAATCACTTGTAAACGGTTACCTTGAAACCGGTTCTTATAAAGTCTCTTTCGATGCTGCAAATTATTCGAGCGGTATCTATTTCTATCAGATTAAATCGAACGGGTTCTCCCAGACAAGAAAGATGCTTTTAGTAAAATAACATTTTAATCAGGGCCGGATTTAATATCCGGCCCGCATTTTTTTATATCCTCGGCTATGACATTGAAGAACTCTATGAAATATTTATATCAGATTTTTCTAATCCTGCTCGCATTTTCCGATTTAGAGGCGAAAAAAATCTTTGTCTCATCAGCACAGCAGATTTCCGCTGCTCTCTCTACTGTTCAGCCGGGGGACACTCTGGTTATGACTAAAGGAATCTGGAATAATCAGCAGATTGTTTTTCAGGCGAATGGAACATCATCCAGCAGGATTTATCTTATCGCTGAAAAAGACGGCGAGGTTATACTTACCGGGACATCAACTTTACGGATTGCCGGAAAATACCTCGAGGTAAGCGGACTCTATTTTAAGGACGGCTACAGTTCATCCGGTGCTGTTATTGAATTCAGGAACGGTTCCAGTTTACTGAGCAATTATTGCAGGTTGACTAATACCGCGATTGTTAATTACAATCCTTCTGATAAATCGAAGGATTACAAATGGATCTCACTCTACGGAACGCATAACCGTGTGGATCATTGTTACTTAAAAGGGAAAGATCATCTGGGCACTACTCTTGTTGTGTGGCTCGGATCAACTCCAAATTATCACCTTATAGATAATAATTATTTTGCTTTCAGGCCGGCTTATACATTACCGCCATATAATGGTGCTGAAACAATACGTGTAGGCGACAGCGGAACATCGATGCAGGATTCCTACACTACAGTTGAATACAATTACTTTGAACAATGCAACGGCGAAACGGAAATAATTTCAAATAAATCATGCGAGAATATATACCGCTACAATACATTCAAGGATTGCGAAGGTACATTGACATTACGGCACGGAAACCGCTGCACTGTTGAAAATAATTATTTCTTCTGCGGTAACAAACCGAATTCAGGCGGAATCAGAATTATTGGTGAGGATCATAAAGTATTTAATAATTATATAGAAGGTTCGGCCGGTACAAGTTTAAAAGCTGCGATCTCTATAATGAACGGCGTACCGAATTCTCCTTTGAACCGGTACTTTCAGGTAAAAAGGGCAATTGTTGCGTTCAATACGGTTGTAAACAGCCGTAATTCTATTGCAATAGGAGCCGGAAAAGATTCTGAACTTTCTCTACCGCCGCTCGACTGCATTATCGTCAACAATATTTTTTATTCTACTCAATCACCGATTGTTACTCTGACCGATAATCCGTTGAATATGACCTGGTCCAAAAATATTTTCTTCGGAACATCGATCGGAATGACACTCCCTTCAAATAATCTGAATGTCTCTCCTTTATTATCAAAGGGGTCGGATAATATCTACCGTCTGCTTTCCGGCAGTCCGGCAATAAACGGTTCAGATCCAAATTATAAATATGTGACCAGGGATTTTGAAGGACAGGATAGGATTGAACCTAATGATATCGGTGCCGATGAATTCTCAAATCAGGAAATTAAGATTACTCCGGTCGGGCCTCATAATACAGGTCCGGAATTTATCCGGCTTGTTTCCTCAATTAAAAATAATGATGAGATTTTACCTGATAAATTTGTTCTGGAGCAGAATTATCCAAATCCGTTTAATCCGGAAACAACAATTACATACAAAATTATTTCTTTAACCGATGTAGAGCTTAAAGTATATGATCTGACCGGCTCTGAGATTGCAACACTTGTGAAAGGTCTTTACTTGCCGGGGATCTATTCGGCAAAATTTTCCGCTGTTAATTACAGCCTGCCGAGCGGTGTTTTTTTTTATAAACTAACTGCCGGTAAATTTTCCGAGACTAAGAAGATGGTAGTCCTCAAGTAGATTTTCTTTTTGCCGGTTTTAATAATACCGGTGTTAAAAAAAATATACGGATGTTCATTTGAGAATCAGATATCTAAATATTTCCCTTTTGCTAATTCTTTTTTCATTCGGATTAAATGCGCAGACATGGCAATCGAATATTGTCTATATCGGGAATGACGGGAAACTGGTATATGTTTCTGATAGTGAAGGTAACCGAATTCCGGATTTCAGCGGCGCCGGATTTAAAGGCGGCGGAATTGAAATCCCTTTCATTCCTGTCGTTAAAACTATTGAAGCAATCCAGGGCGATAACACGGCGCATATTCAGAATGCGATAAATGAAGTCGCGGCTCTTCCTGTTGGCCAGGACGGATTCAGAGGCGCATTGCTTCTCAAAGCAGGCAGTTATCAGGTTAACGGTACGATCAGAATTAATCAGAGCGGAATTATCCTCAGAGGCGAAGGTGACGGAGACGATCCCTCCAAACATACTATCATATTCGGTAAAGGGAATATACCTCATCAAAGGACGATTCTTATAGCCGGAGGCGGCAGCTTAACCCGATGGTCCGAACAGGTGAGCGGTTCAAAGACCAACATTACTACTCAGACAGTTTTTGTAGGTTCAAAAAGTTTTTCAGTGGAAAGTACTTCACCATATAACGTCGGCGATAATATCATCATTTACCACCCGATAACTGAAGAATGGATTAATGCCGTTGGGGGAGGCGGAACGGCAACTGATCCTTCATGGACTGTTCAGGATGCAATCAATATTATTTATAACCGTTATATAACAGGTATTTCGGGTAATGAAATTACTGTTGATGTCCCGCTGTTTTATACACTAGACAGATCTCTTTCACAGTCTTATATCTATAAATATTCCAGGAGCGGATTAAAAACCAATATAGGAATTGAGGACCTGAGAATTGAAATTGAAGCTGCCGGAACTCCTCAAAATTCAAACGGCGACGAGAATCACGCTTGGCATGCAATAGAATTGAAGCAGATTGAAGATGCGTGGGTTAAAAACTGCACGATGCTTCATTTCGGTCAGTCGGGAATTATGACCAGCACTGCATCGCGTATAACTATCGATAACTGCAAAGCGATTGACCCGATAAGTATAATTACCGGTGAACGCAGATACAATTTTAATATGTACCACGCCTCCCAGCAGATTCTAGTTCAGAATTCCTATACAAGGTACGGAAGACATGATTTTGTATCGAACGGAACCAGTACCGTCTCTGGTATCATATTCTATAATAATGTAAGTGATTACACTTATAGCTCGAGCGAGGGACACCGGTGGTGGAGCCAGGGAATCCTCTTTGATAACATAACCTTCAATAACCCTAACACCAGTATTGTCCTTGCTCTTTATAACCGGGGCGACAATGGTACGAGTCACGGCTGGGCTTCGGTTAATTCAGTTGCATGGAATTGCAAAGTGGGAGGGAATAAATCCGTTATAATTCAGAAGCCGCCCACGGCACAGAACTATTCGGTTGGAAACTTTGCCGGAAAAGTCACCGGTCTGAAATCCCAGGGCGCCCCTTATGATCAGCCGCAGGGTTTTATAGAAGGGACAAATCTAAGCGGAATTAATCCTCCTTCTCTCTACAAAGCACAGCTTGATGAACGGCTTATTACTTCTCTAAAGGAGAATAGCCGCGGATTAATCGATGATGAATTTATTCTTTACGACAACTTCCCTAATCCTTTTAATCCTTCAACCAATATAAGTTTTAAAATCCCTGTTTCCGGTCATGTTTCCTTAAAAATTTATGACCTTCTCGGTAAAGAGATCGCGACATTAATAGATGAATTTAAAGAAGTCGGTTCTTATCATGAACAGTTCTCTATATCTGGGCTGAATGTTTCAAGCGGTATTTATTTTTACTCCCTCCGCTGCGGCAATTTCCATACTGTAAAAAAGATGGTAATACTTAAATGAACTATAATTTGTTCTATCGGATATATGCCTGTCTAAGAATTATAATCTTATCTGGTTCTGTAATACCGGCGCAGTCGCAAACCGGATTGATCAGCTATCCGGAAATTGTCTCGATCGAGAAAGAGAGGGTAATCAATTCAGCCGAGAAATATTTGCTCGAAGAACCTGTTACGGTAACATCGTTTAAGTCCGAGCGGAGTGCTGGCGGAATTCACGATTATTATTCTGAAGGGACCTACTGGTGGCCGGATCCAAATAATCCCGACGGCCCTTACATTAGAAAAGACGGAATTAATAATCCTGATAATTTCGAGGCGCACCACAAATCTTTAATCCGGTTCTCTATTCATACCGCCGCTCTAACTGCGGCCTTCAAAATAACCGGTGATGAAAAATATGCCCGCCACGCATTGAAACATATTAATGCATGGTTTGTGAATGAAGAGACCAAAATGAATCCCAGTTTCCTTTACGCGCAGGCGATCAAAGGAATTGTTACCGGACGGGGAATCGGACTTATCGATGCGATCCATCTGATAGAGGTTGCCCGCTCGGTTGAAGTACTTTATGAGATGAACGCTGTTGAAAAGGAGAATCTTAGCAAAATTAAAAAATGGTTCGCCTATTTTCTTGAATGGATGACAACTCATCAGTATGGAATAGACGAAAGGGAAAACGGAAACAATCACAGTTCTTGGTGGGTTGCTCAGGTTGCTATGTATGCGCGCCTCATTAATGATGCAGATCAAATTAAGTTTTGTAAAGAATTCTTCAATTCGGAAATTCTCGAAAAACAGATGGCCGCCAACGGAAGTTTTCCGGAAGAAATTTCAAGAACAAAACCATATAGCTATTCTCTCTTTAATATAGAAGCATTCGGAACAATTGCCCGTATTCTTAATGACATTGATTTCTGGAATTGCAGATCAGAAACGGGTAAAAGCATAAAGCTTGGATTCGATTTTATATTTCCTTTCATGGAGGATAAATCTCTCTGGACTTTCAAAAAGGACGTGCTGCATTTCGATGAACTTCCGGTACGGATGCAGAGCCTTTTATTTGCAGGACTGGCTTTCAAAGAGAAAAAATATATCGAACTCTGGAAAAAACTTAACGCTCATTATACGGATGAGGAATTAATAAGAACTTATCCTATTCGTCAACCAGTTCTCTGGGTCGATCATGAATAAAAAAAATATGAAGATAATATTGCCTCTCATGATCTTTTTGATTCTGTGTGCCGGAAATATTTTACCGCAATCGGCAATCTCTTTAATAAAGGATCAACTGATAAAGAAACAGGAGATCTGTCAGAATAAATTTCCTGTCTACACTGTAGACGGCAAGTGGACATTCAACGAGAGTATTAACTGGCTTTCCGGATTCCTTGGCGGTGAATTGTGGAATCTCTACGAAATTACCGATGATGAAAAGCTTAAAGAACTCGCATTAAAACATGCCGACTGGCTTATTCAATATGCGGGGATCGATAATACACATGATATGGGATTCATATTCTATCCGACCGTTGTAAGGGCATTTAAAGAAACGGGTGATCCGAAGTACCGGGATTCCGCAATTAAAGCAGCTGAAATGCTTTTGAAGAGATTCAACACGAACGGCAATTTTATCCGTGCATGGGGAAAGCTGAATACGGCTGACAGAGCCGGCTGGATGATAATCGACACCATGATGAATCTGGAATTGCTCTTCTGGGCATCCGAAGTAACAGGCAACCGTGAATTTTACAGCGCAGCCTACAAACACGCTATTACTACAATGAATCAGCATGTTAGAAATGACTATTCCTCCTACCATGTTGTTGAGTTTGATGTTAACTCGGGCGAAGTGATAAAGAAGAGGACGCATCAGGGATACGGCGATGAAACAACCTGGGCGAGGGGACAGGCGTGGGGAATTCACGGATTCGCAATCGCATATAAGTATACCGGCGACGAAAGATTCCTGAATATTGCAGTTAAGATGGCTGATTATATGATTGACCGGCTCCCCGATGATTTTGTCCCTTACTGGGATCTCGATCTGAAAGACGAAGGAACGATCAGGGACGCATCTGCCGCCGCGATTGCTGCCGGCGGTTTCTTTCTTATCTCCGAACTGACTGAGCTGAAAAAAGATTACGACCGCTTCCTCGGTTATGCTCTTAAAATCTCCGATTCATTATTGGAAAATTATCTCTTTACAAAAAGCAGCAGGAAAGTTGAAGAAGGTATTCTCCTCCACACGGTTTATAATTTCGCAAAAGATTGGGGTAAGGATGAATCGTTTCCGTGCGGGGATTATTATTTCACTGAAACTTTAAGAAAGAGCATAGTGCATAGAAAAAAAGAAAAATTATTTGAGGATAAATTAAAACGGCAGTCATTCCCTTTAAATGATAACTGGTTTTATCTTGAGGACAATATCGACAAACCGGAAAAACTTTATCAGTCGGTAAAAGAATGGCAGAAGATTAATCTCCCACATACGTGGAATAAATTTGATGCTGTTGATAGCCAGCCCGGTTACAGAAGGGGAGTTGGTTGGTACAGAAAAGATCTTTATATGCCGGCACTGGATAAAAACACCTCAGTAAAGATCTGTTTCGAAGGAGTTAATACTTATTCCGAAGTTTATGTTAATGGCAAAATCGCAGGCGGACATATTGGCGGGTATCTTCAGTTCGATGTCGATATTACTCGACTTTTAAAACAAAGCGATTACAATACAATCCTTGTAAAAGCGGATAACTCATACAACCCTGATATCCCTCCTTCCCAGACATCAGATTTTGTAATCTACGGCGGAATTACACGTGATGTTCATTTAAAAATTCTGCCCGGTACATATATCGATAAAATGCAGGTTAATATCTCCAATGTTTCTGTTAAATCCGCCGCAACCGGAATAAAAATATTCCTTAAAAATAAAGCGATGAATAATTTCCTTACAATAAAAATCCTGTTGAAGAATAACAAAAATAAAACTGTTGCCGAGACTCAAAAGAAAATTAAAATTCAGGAGGAGTCTGCGGAATTAAGTCTTGCCCTCCCAGAATTAAAAAATCCCGAATTGTGGTCGGTTGACAATCCTTACCTTTATTCTGTTGAAGCAATTTTAACGGATGGAAAGAAAGTAATAGACAGTTTTTCTGAACGGATCGGTTACCGATGGTTTGAGTTCAGGGAAAACGGTCCATTCTATCTGAATGGCAAAAGAGTTCTGCTCCGCGGAACGCACAGACACGAAGATTACGCAGGACTCGGAAATGCATTGCCGGATAGTCTGCACCGCAAGGATATGAAGATGATCAAGGAGATGGGAGCTAATTTTGTGAGGTTAGCACATTACCCGCAGGATCCCGAAGTCTACAGAGCATGCGACGAACTCGGCCTTTTAGTGTGGGATGAAATTCCCTGGTGCCGCGGCGGTATGGGAAAAGAAATCTGGAAGAGAAATGTGAAAAGTTATCTTGATGAGATGATCGATCAGAATTATAATCATCCAAGCATTATTATCTGGTCGCTGGGAAATGAGATCTACTGGCTCCCGGAATTCCCTGACGGCGACAACAACGATTCGCTGCGTTCATTTCTTAAAGAGCTTAACGACATTGCTCATCAAAAAGATCCAGCAAGATATACTGCAGTAAGAAAATATTATGAAGGTTCCGATATTGTTGATCTCTTCTCGCCATCGATCTGGTCCGGCTGGTATTCAGGCGTTTATAAAGGTTATGAAAAAGCAATTGTTGATGCTCAGAAGAAGTATAAAAGATTTTTCCATGCTGAGTTTGGAGGAGATAGTCATGTGGGCAGGCATTCTGAACTGCCGGTTACAGGAGATGGATTCGCGAGTCCCGATGAATGGGAGGAAAAAGTTAATCAGGTTAAAATTTCCAACATAGCTAATATGGGAGACTGGAGCGAAAGTTATATGGTGGATCTGTTCGACTGGTATTTACGATATTCTGAACAGTCATCATCATTCAGCGGAAGCGCTCAATGGGCATTCAAGGATTTCCCTACACCTCTACGCCCGGAGAATCCGATCCCATACATGAATCAGAAGGGCCTTCTTGACCGTAACGGAAATCCCAAGGACGCGTATTATGTCTTTAAAAGCTACTGGAACACAAAAGATAAATTCTGTTATATCGAATCCCCTTCAGGGACTGAAAGGAGCGGACCGAAAGATCTTAAACGGGATGTGAATGTTTTCAGCAACTGCAGTGAAGTAGAATTGTTTCTTAACGATGTAAGCCAGGGCAGATTAAAAAAGGATATTACAAAATTTCCTGCCTCCGGTTTATCGTGGAGTGTTAATTTCAGTTCAGGAAAAAATATTCTGAAAGCTGTTGGGTTCTGCGAAATCGGAAAATCCGCCGAACATCAGTTTGAAGTGAATTACAGTTATGAGAAACACGGTACCGCTGATAAAATTATTCTATCCTATGAGAGATTGAAAAACGGAAACTATCTGATAACCGCTACTGCTGTTGATATTAACGGCAACAGGGCACTCGATTATAACAGGAGGATCTATTTCTCTTCTCTCGGAAGCGGTGAACTGCTTCAGAATCTGGGAACACCAACCGGCAGCTCTGTAATTGAAATGGCTAACGGGAAAGCCGTTATTGAATTTAAACCAGTACCTTCTGAGGAAGCGGTTATTGAAGCCCGCAACCAGGACTTTAAAGGAAGCTATCTTAAATTTATCGGTGAATGATGAAAATAAAAATTGATGCAATAGTACCGGTAATTCTTTTTGTTCTCTTTTTCTCTTCAGATTATTCTGCACAGAGCAGTTCAGAGAGAGGATTCCTCTTCTTTACTAAAGAAGAAATAGTTAGAATAAAAGATGAGCTTGCCGCTGGTAATCCGGAAATTCTATCCTACTCAAACCGTTTAAAGAGAATCGCAGAGATCGTGATGAAAAAAGGACCCTGGAGCGTAACGTTCACGCCTTCGCCGGCTGCAAGCGGTAATCCTCACGATTATTTCTCCGAAAGCCCTTACTGGTGGCCCGACCCGACTGATCCTAAGAAGCCGTATATCAGAAGAGACGGCGAGAAAAATCCTGACCGGTTCGATACTCACAGACGCGACCTCGAAATGATGAGTCAGGGTGTTCTTACGCTTAGTGCCGTATCGTATTTCATCAACTCATCAAAATATGCGGACCGTGCTCTAAAATTAATTAATGTCTGGTTTCTCGATGAAGAGACTAAAATGAATCCGCATCTTCAATATGCCCAGTCAATAAGAAACCGGAGCGATGGAAGAGGATTCGGCATTATCGATTCCCGTGCTCTTATTTATGTTCTTGAAGGCGTAAATTTTCTTAAAATATCTGGAAAATGGAATGATGAACTTGATACAAAACTTAAAGACTGGTACAGAAATTATTTGAAATGGCTGACGGAGAGTAAGAACGGACTGGAAGAAAAGAAGGGAGGCAACAATCACTCTACATGGTGGTGCTTTCAGGTCGGTTCGATAGCCGATTTTCTGAATCAAAAAGAATTGATGGAAATGGTCTGGGATTTTCTGAAAAACAATCTTATTGAAAACCAGATTGAAGCCGATGGATCACAGCCCAGAGAGGAAGCACGAACAAATTCGCTCAGCTATTCTTTTTTTAATCTCGATGCTTATTCAATGGTATTCCGGCTCGGCCAGCTGAACGGCGTCAATCTGTGGGAGTATAAAAATTCTAAAGGCGGCAGCGTAATTGAATCGATAGAATATATTCTTCCTTTCCTTAAAGAACCTTCCGGCTGGAAAAAAGAGCAGATTTCGCCGCTGGAAATAACCGAAAGAAGATTTCTGCCATTAGCCGGATTCGGTACGGGAAATAAAGAGTATATAATGATTCATAAAGAATTAATGAAGAAAACGAGTACGAAAAATGATATTAACGAACCGTTAATGCTTCTTCTTGATATGAATCTGCTCGTAACTTATCCGGATTAAAAATTGTAATTAAGAATTGAAAATTGAAAAAATAAAAATGGAGAATCAGGAATGGGAAAAAAAGTAGTAACATTCGGGGAGATAATGCTCCGCCTCAGCACTCCGAACTTTGAAAGATTTGTACAGTCGCAGAACTTTGATGTCACATACGGAGGCGGTGAGGCAAATGTAGCTGCGTCGCTCTCTAATTTCGGAATCGAGAGTTATTTCGTAACAAAACTTCCCAAACATGAAATCGGTCAGTCCGCAGTTAATCACCTCCGGAGATACGGAGTAAAGACAGATTATATCTCGAGAGGCGGGGAACGGGTCGGAATCTATTTCCTTGAAACAGGCGCGAGCCAGAGAGCATCCAAAGTAATTTACGACCGCTCAAATTCCTCCGTAAGCCAGATTAAATCCGGTGATATCAACTGGGACGTTGTTATGAAGGGAGCTTCCTGGTTTCATTTTACCGGAATTACACCTGCACTCGGAGCTAATGCGCGCGAATCTTTAACAGAAGCATGCAGGAAAGCAAAGGAAAACGGCGCAAGGATAAGCTGCGACCTGAATTTCAGGGCAAAGCTATGGACAGAAAAAGAAGCCCAGGATGTGATGATTCCTCTTATGGAATATGTTGATGTATGCATAGCCAACGAAGAGGATGCTGAAAAAAGTCTCGGTATGAAACCTCATAACACAGATATACATAAAGCCGAACTCGATGAGTCGGGATATTTCGAGCTGGCAAAATCGCTTAAATCGAAATTTAATTTTGAAACGGTTGCATTTACGTTAAGAGAAAGTTATTCGGCATCCAGAAATGGATGGAGCGCTTTGCTTGCCGATTCAAAGGACTGCATCGAGCCGTATCGCTCAACACGATATGATATTCAGATTGTTGACAGGGTTGGGGGCGGCGATGCTTTTGCCTCCGGATTAATTTACGGACTGCTTACTAAGAACAACACAAAAGACGCACTCGAATTTGCTGTTGCAGCGTCATGCCTAAAGCAGACAATCCCCGGGGATTTTAATCATGTCTCCACCGATGAAGTTGAAAAACTTATAAAGAGCGGCGGATCCGGAAGGGTCGAACGCTGATAAATAATTAATTATTAATAACTAAATATCATTTTTTTTACAAGGAGATTTTGAAATGAACGATTTGATGGGCAGGGTTGCAGTTGTAACGGGAGGTGCACGCGATATAGGTCGGGAGGTCTCTCTTTTGCTCGCCGAAAGAGGTGCCTCGGTATGCATAAATTATTTTGATAACGAAGAGGATGCTGAAGAAACACTTAAACTGATACAGAGTAAAAAAGGAAAAGCAATTATTGTACAGGGTGATATGACTAATGAAACTGATATTAAAAACCTTGTAGATAGTTGCGTTAAAGAATTCGGCAGCCGGATCGATATACTTGTAAACGTAGCGGGCGGATTAGTGGGGCGCAAGTCTACATTAGAGATGGATGCCGGTTTCTGGAATTTTGTGATTACACTTAATCTAACATCCGTATTTCTTGTAACAAAAGCCGTTCTCCCTTATATGGGTGAAGGGGGCTCGATTGTAAATTTCACTTCCCAGGCAGCCCGCGATGGCGGCGGACCCGGGGCTTCAGCATATGCAACATCTAAAGGCGGCGTTCTTACATATACTAGAAGTCTAGCCAAGGAACTAGGTCCTCAGAAGATAAGGGTTAATGCTGTTTCGCCGGGAATGATAAACACTACTTTTCATAATACGTTCACAAAACCTGAAGTCAGAAAAAATGTCGCTGCCTCCACACCTCTCAGAAGAGAAGGGGAAGCCCCGGAAGTTGCTCAGCTCGTTGCTTTCCTTGCATCGGATGCTTCTTCATTTATTACAGGTGCTTCTGTGGATATAAACGGCGGTACTTATTTTGTATAAGCAAACGGAGCAATAATGATCTCAATAAAAAAAATAACGTTTCTGTTTTTTATAATTGTTCCTCTTCTCTTTGCTCAAAAAACTCATCCGAATCTACTTCTTACGAAATCCGATGTTGTGAAGATAAAGCAGAATCTCAATAATTATGATCTCTTCACAAAATCATTTAACGATGCAAAAAAGGCGCTTGATGAGGCTCTCTCTAAACCGATCGATGTGCCTTATCCAAAAGATGCGGGCGGGGGCTATACTCACGAAAAGCACAAACAGAATTATAACGAAATGCATATCGCCGGCTTTATGTACCAGGTAACAGGTGATGAAAAATATGCCCGATTTATAAAAAGCATGCTCGATAAATACGCGGATATGTATCCCGGACTTAAATCTCATCCTGAAGCAAAAATCGAATCGGGAGGACGTCTCTTCTGGCAGACTCTTAACGAAACAGTCTGGCTTACACATACTATTCAGGCATATGATTGTATTTATGATTGGCTTTCGGGTGAGGAGAGGGCAAGGTATGAAAAAAATATTTTTATACCGATGGCCCGTTTTTTTATGATCGACTGCGAGGAGGAGTTCGATAGAATCCATAACCACGGAACTTGGACGGTTACTGCGGTCGGTATGACAGGTCTCGTACTTGGAATAGATGAATATGTTCAGAAAGCTCTTTACGGATCTAAGCTCGATAAACACGGCGGTTTCATTCCTCAGCTTGATCAGCTATTCTCGCCCGATGGCTATTACACCGAGGGAGGCTATTACGTACGATATGCACTCTGGCCGTTTTTTATTTTCGCTGAAGCCCTCGCCAACAATCTGACTGATTTGAATATTTACGATTACCGCGATCAGATAATTAAGAAGGCATTCTATTCGGCCCTTCAAATGACGTATTCGAACGGTGCATTCATGCCGATTAACGATGCACTCAAAGAAAAGACATGGCTCTCTCCGGAAATAATTCTCGGACTGAATTTTGTGTATGAACGGTATGGACAGGATAAACAATTATTAAGTCTTGCAAGACAACACAACAGGGTTTCATTAACCGGCGCGGGACTCCTTGTGGCGAAAGGTTTTCAGGAAACAAAAGTAATTCCGGGTTTTGAGTGGAAGAGCGTTCAATATACCGACGGCGGTGACGGATTGAAGGGAGGAGTTGGAATTTTCCGGCATGGAAACAAAGATGATATGCAGACACTACTTTTCAAATACACATCGCACGGATTGTCACACGGTCATTATGATAAACTCCATTTTCTCTTTTATGATCAGGGAGAGGAAATTATTCAGGATTACGGAGCTGCAAGGTTTATTAATATTGAACAGAAATTCGGCGGAAGATATCTGCCGGAAAATAAATCCTATGCGCTTCAGACTATCGCCCACAACACTCTTGTAGTTGATGAGAAATCCCACTTCAATGGCGAACAGGAAGTATCAGAAAAATATCACCCTGAGAATTATCTCTACGACTCTTCAAATCCCGATTTCCAGTATATGAGCGCGGTTGACAAGGATGCCTACCCCGGAGTTGAAATGCAGAGGACAATGATTCTAGTAAAGGATAAAAACCTTTACAGACCTGCTGTTATAGATGTATTTAAAGTCCTTTCAGAAAAAGAACATCAATACGATCTCCCTTTCTATTATATGGGGCATTTCATCAGTTCCAGTTTTAAATACAATCCGTTTACATCCGAACGGACTCTACTCGGGAAAAAGAACGGCTACCAGCATTTGTGGAAAGAGGCTGAAGGAAAAACAGAAGACGGGTTTATTGTTACATGGTGGAATAAAAACCGTTTCTATTCGATTATTAATTCTGCCGATTCAACAGCTAATATAATTTTTACAAGAATAGGCGGAAGCGATCCGAATTTCAACCTGAGAAATGAACCGGGTATACTGATCAGAAAAAATGCCAAGGATTATACTTTTGCTTCAGTTATTGAATCTCACGGAGTGTTTGATCCTACACTCGAGTTTACAAAAGATTCTTACAGTACAATTCAGAAAGTATCTGTTGTTTTTGATACTGAAGAATATACTGTCATAAAAATTAACGGCAACAAGGGGATTAACTGGATTCTTATGATAGCAAACAGAGATGCCGACCGGAATAAAGAACACGTTATTGAATCCGGAGGGATTAAATATAAATGGCAGGGTCCAATTTTCTTACAAAAATAAACGAGGTAAATATGAAATTCGAAAGTAATCTTTTTATAGAAACTGCCGGAATGGAATGGGAACAGGTAGCGCCCGGTATGAAAAGAAAATTTATGGGCTATAATGATGAAATAATGATGGTCCAGGTCCATTTCGATAAAGGCGGAATTGGAGCGCGGCATAAACACAGACACAGCCAGACTACTTATGTAGTTAGCGGAAAATTTGAAGTGACTGTCGGTAATGAAACTAAAATACTTTCCGGCGGAGATGGATTTTATATTCCTCCGGAAATTGAACACGGTGCGATTTGCCTCGAAGAGGGAATGCTGATAGACGTCTTCAGTCCTATTAGAGAGGATTTTATGGCTGGAATTTCCGGCTATACCAAATAATTATTTAACTAATCGGGAAATCAAAATGAAAATTAAAGGTCTCCGCTGGTGGATTATCGGATTAATCGCGCTTGCTACTATAATCAATTATATAGATCGAAGTTCTCTCAGTCTGATGTGGCCGAGTATTTCCGAAGACCTGGGAATGGATAAAGGTGATTATGCGATTATACTCAATCTCTTTATGATTGCCTATGCTATCGGTCAGCTCCTGTCCGGAAAGATTTTCGATAAAGTAGGAACCCGGATCGGTTATGTTATGACCATAACACTCTGGGGTATTTCCTCATTTCTTCATTCATTTGCAAGAAGCATTTTATCGTTCGGATTTTTGAGAATAACGCTTGGACTCGGTGAGGCCGGTAACTGGCCCGGCGCCGTTAAGAGCAACGCGGAATGGTTCCCGATTAAGGAACGGGCTGTTGCGCAGGGGATCTTCAATTCAGGAGCTTCGATAGGATCCGTAATTGCGCCTCCTCTCATCGCAACTTTATGGGCTGCATTCGGCTGGCAGACAACATTTATGATTGTCGGATCATTCGGAATACTATGGATTATTCCCTGGCTGATAATAAATAAAAAACTTCCATCGCACCATCCCTGGATTACCGAAAAGGAGAAAGAGTTTATCCTCGAAGGTCAACACGTACTCGATAAGAATGATCCGGGCAGAAAAGGACTTACTCTAAAAGAGATCCTATCGTTCAGGGAATCGTGGGCTGTTCTAGTTTCCAGATTTTTTCTGGAACCGATCTGGTGGCTCTTCGTTGGTTGGATGCCCCTTTATCTTGCTGATGTATACGGATTCAATGTAAAGGAGATCGGATTTTTTGCATGGGTCCCATACGTCGGAGCGGCTGTTGGAAGTTTATCCGGAGGTTATTATGCCGGTAAGTTGATTTCAAAAGGATTAACTGTTAACAGAGCTAGAAAAACTGCTATAGTTATCGGTGCTGTAGTGATGTTCACTGGTTTGCTTGCAACCATTCTGTTAGCGGATACAGCTCTGAAGTTTGTAATAATCGTAGCGTTTGTTCTCTTCGGATTTCAGTTTGCTATCGGTAATATTCAGACTATACCGAGCGACCTTTTCAGCGGTAAGTCTGTCGGCTCGCTTGCCGGGCTCGGCGGAATGGTGGGCGTCTTCTCTGTTATAATAATGAATTTTCTTGTACCGGTAATATCGGAGATCTCATATATCCCGATTTTTATTATGATTGCCGTATTCGTTCCGCTTGGTGTCCTTGCGGTTTATACTCTGGCAAAAAACATTGCACCAGTTGAGAAACATTAATCAAGGAAAAATAAAATGAAACGGTCATTATTCTTTCCGGTTATAATATTTCTGATTTTACTCGGAACCGTTGTATCTGCACAAACGGTTTTGAGTCTTCACGCCTTGTTTTCCGATAATATGGTGCTTCAAAGAGATTCGAAAATACCTGTATGGGGTAAAGCGGAAGCCGGGAGAAAAGTTGATGTGAGGATCGGCTCGAATCTGAAATCGACATATGCAGATGCTGACGGCAAATGGAAATTATTTCTAAATGAAATGAGTGCCGGAGAAAATTATGAAATGACCGTATCATCAGGTAAGGATACGGTTAAGTTTACGAATGTTTCTGTAGGTGAAGTTTGGCTCTGTTCCGGGCAGAGCAACATGGAGTTTCAGTTAATTAAATCGGAGAACGGTGAAGCGGAAATAAAAAATGCTAACGATACCAGAATCAGATTGTTTACCGTCGCTCATAAATCCTCTCCAATACCGCTTGAAAATTGTGAAGGTGTCTGGAAAGCCTGCTCTCCCGAAAATGTAAAAAACTTTTCTGCGGTCGCTTATCATTTCGCCAAAAACCTGATAAATGAGATCAATGTTACTATAGGATTGATCCACTCCTCCTGGGGCGGTACACCGATAGAAGCATGGATATCTAAAGAAACTCTTGAATCTGATCCCGAATTTGAACAGGTGTTTCAAAGATGGGAAAAGATTGTTGAAGAGTATCCTGCTGTATTGAATGATTTTAATCTGAACAAGGAGAAACTGCTTCTCAAATGGAAAGAGGATTCTGCAAAGTCGGTATCGCTTGGATTTGCGCCCCCTAGAAAACCCGGACTTCCCACTGCTCCGGGCGGCAGGAATACACCTTACGGACTTTACAATGGAATGATCTATCCTCTGGCTCCATATGGTATCAGAGGAGTGATCTGGTACCAGGGGGAATCAAATGTCGGAAGACCCGGTGAATATAAAAAACTATTTCCAGCGATGATTAAAAACTGGAGGGATGTATGGGGTGTAGGACAATTCCCGTTCTATTTTGTACAGCTTCCTAATTTCGCGAGGGAGCCGGAACCATCCGGCAGCGGCTGGCCTGAACTGAGAGAAGCACAGCTTCATACTCTTTCGGTTCCTAATACAGGAATGGCGGTAACCATTGATGTTGGAGATCCGATGGATCTTCATCCGAAGAACAAAACTGATGTTGGATACAGACTTGCACTGATCGCGCTTGCAAATGCTTATGGCAAGAAAAATCTGGTCTTCTCCGGACCTATTTATAAATCACATCGTATTGATGAAAATAAAGTTATTCTGGACTTCTATTACGGCGAAGGATTGACGGCAATGGGTGACGGTAAGTTAAAGGGCTTCCGGATAGCTTCCGACGATTGGGAGTTTGTTGATGCCGAAGCTGTAATTGAGAACAATAAAGTAATTGTATGGTCCGATAAGATTACAAAACCTTCTGCACTCAGGTATGCATGGGGTGATAATCCCACGGGAAACCTTTATAACAAAGGCGGACTTCCGGCTTCTCCCTTCAGAACGGATAACCGGGAAAAATAATCTTCAAGTATTCAGGGAAAATATTAAATGAAAGAATTTCTCTTCGCTCTATTTTTCATAATTAGCTCTTATTCCTTCTCACAGGTAGATAAAATTAATCCGGATATAATTCCTTCCGACGGAGATCTTCTCTATTCGCTTAAGTCCAGTATCCCTGGATTGGAACAGGTTTACCGGGAGCGAGATAAAGGAAATCTTGAAAATGGGATTCGTTTGCTGGCGGATTATTTCAAGGAGAAATTTTCGGAGAGATATTATTTCAGCTGGAAGAATTTCAGGGAACGGTTTTCAGAATACTCAAAGAAATATCCGAATGAAAGATCGTCTCATATACGAAGAGCTGATGAACACAGCACACTCTTCCCCGCCTCAGCAAAATGGGAATTACCTTCCACAAATCTGAAAGGGGAAAATGTAAGCGCGTATGAATTGCGGCATCTCGCCCGGCAGCATAAATCAATCAATGCCGCGTTTGCCTACTTTTACGAAAATGAAAAATCAGGAAGAGTCCGCTACTTTATAGACCAGGTCAAATCGTTGAACGATGCTTTTACGAAAAAAAGATACGACGATAAAGGGAATGCGGTTTACGAGGTATTCCATGCCGGATACAGAGTTCAGAACTGGCTCTTTGTCCACGCTCTCTATCTTGCAAGTGAAGAGTATTCGCATAATGACCAGGCGGAATTGATCCGTACCTTTCTTCATACAGGAGCACAAATTGCGAAACGGGGAAAGAAATTCTCTTACGGAAATCATCATACAAAAGGATTGACCGCCCTCTTTTTAATCTCCGTTTTATTTCCGGAATTCCGAGTTTCGGATCAATGGCGGAAAATGGCTGTTGACGGGCTTACTCTCCATCTTCAGAGAGAAGTAAACGACGACGGATTCCAGTTCGAACGATCGGTCCATTATCATATGGGTGATATCGATAATTATTTCTACGTCTATCAGCTTGCTATGATCAATAAAGTTGAGCTGCCGCAGGAATTCAGATCCCGTTTTCGTTCGATGTTCGATGCGCTGGTCAGAATGGCTCAGCCCGGCAGAATACTTCCTGTACTTCAGGATGATACGGATGCGCCGTGGGGTGAGTATAACGAGATCAGGAATGCGATGACGATCGGCGCGCTCCTTTTTACCGATCCCGTCTACCGCTATTTCGCTTCGGAAAGTACAGGTGCTGAACTCTCCTGGTTCTTTTCTAAAACTCAATCGGAATTCCTTAAATCAAAAGGACGGAAACCCGAATGCGGATCCGAGGCGCTTGAAAAAACCGGGTATTATGTTATGCGCGACGGGTGGGAAGAGGATGACCGTCATATGATAATTAGTGCCGGATTATCCAAGCAGAAGCCTGATCATCAGCATGGTGATATGCTTGGATTGGTCGCCTACGCTTACGGCAATCAGATTCTTCCGAATTATCAGGTGCGGTATAATCTGAATGATTATGAGTTCTTCAAAAATTCATTCGTTAAAAACGTCGCGATAGTCGATTCGATTCCGCATGCGAGAGGATGGAAAATGAATGACGGACAGTCGGGATTCGGCAAATGGAATTTTATTCCCGCGCCTAAAACACTTGCGTGGTACAGCGACGAAAACATCGACTATTATTGCGGATCTCATAATGGTTATGATTCTCTCGGTGTTGAATATTTGAGAGAAATCTTTTTTATAAAGGATGGGTTCTGGATTGTGCGTGATCAGTTCATCGGAAGCGATTCTCATGATTACTATCAGATCTGGCAGGGTCATTATGATTCCGAAAAAGGGAATAAGCATATAAGATCAACTTTTCAGAACGGATCAGGCCTTGATATCGTTCAGCTGAATGAAGAGCCGGATCGTTTAATTAAAAGCAGTATCCGTGGGAAGGGCTCTGTTCAGCTTACTGCACGAAATAAAAATAATTATCTTTTTGAAACGCTCTTATATCCTTTCAAAAATTTCGAAACAAGGATTATCGATGCAGATGATAAAAAGATTCCTCTTTCCGGCTGGAACCTGTTTAAAACTGATAACCGTGAAAAAATAATTGATACTGATTTTACAATAGTATCCGGAGCCGAACATTACATTAAATCAGAGGGGAAATATCTACTTACAGGAGTTACTGAACTGAAAATAAAAGAGGATACATTCAAATTTGATAAGCGGGTAAACATATTCCTTACAACGACGGAAAATAATATTTTAATAAGACTTCTAAATGGATACGATATTAATGTTCATCTTAATAACCATGACAGCATTATGATTAACGAGCAGAATATTCCCGGTGTGAAAAATATTCTCTTAAAACCGCTCGATGTTTTGAAAATACCACGTAAGTAAATAATTCCTTAAATACTTTACAGTATCATATTCAGAAAAATTTTTATTTCACCGGATAATTTAATATTCCTCAAGCTGCAGAGATAACATCTGTATCATTTGAACAACCTGAAGTTTTCCTCAATCTAAAAAGGTGTTAATTTATTAGCATAGTATATGAGAATCGATTCTATTATTTTTTTTGGTCTTCAATCTGCATAATAATAGTTAAAAGTTAGATCACTGAGGATCGATGATGAAACTTTTAATATTTGCATTGCTCACTTCATTCTTGATTATAACCTGCGATTCGGCAAACATTGATGAAAATGAACCGGTCACTCAGATCCTGATGCCGGAATTAACCGGCGACGGCTGGGAAGTAGCCTCGCTTAATTCGGCAGGACTCAATGAAACAAAATTCAAAGAACTAATCAACCGCTTAAACACTACCAGCAACCACCGTATTCATAGTATTCTTGTAGCTAGACACGGGAAACTCGTCTTTGAAAAATATTATCCGGGAGCAAAATTCAATCTTGGTCAGTTTACCGGAGAATACGGATATAGTATTAACGACCTTCACGTTTTATGTTCTGCTACCAAAAGCATTACTTCGGCGCTGTTAGGGATAGCAATGGACCTCGGTTATATTCAATCGGTCGATCAGAAGGTATTCGATTTCTTTCCCGAGTATTCGTCTATCCTGTCTGAATCCCCATCTAAAGGAAATATGACAATAAAACATCTTCTTACTATGACCTCGGGACTAACTTACGATGACGAATCTCTTCCATACACGGATTCCCGCAATGATATGACCCGTTTTTTTGTAAGCAGCGACCCGATCGGATTTCTTCTTTCCAAACCGCTCTTCGCCGAACCCGGAACCGTTTTTGATTATGATAACTGCAATACGAACATACTCGGAAGAATAATCAGCAAAGCGGTGAATAAGAGGATTGATCAGTTTGCTGCTGAATTTCTTTTCGGTAAACTCGGTATCAGACAATGTGAATGGCAGATAGTAAGGGGCGATGTCATACTCTGCTCCGGGGATCTTCATCTGCGCCCCAGGGACATGGCTAAGTTCGGTCAGCTTTTTCTCAATAATGGAATTTGGGAGGGGGAGGATGTTATTTCATCCGGATGGTGCGGCATATCTACATCGGCATCCCTCAATCCCAACAATTACAATAATGAATTTACCTGGGCGGGCGGATATGGGTATCAATGGTGGCAGAAGACTTTTTACAGCGGTTCGAAATCATATCCGTCTTATTTTGCTGCGGGCTGGGGCGGGCAGCATATTTTTATTATTCCATCGTTAAATATGATTATAGTAACAACGGCGGGAAACTGGTACGACCCTGAGATTATTTCCCCTTTCACAATTGTCTCCGATTATATAATCCCTTCGGTAAAGTGATTATTTATTTCTATGTTTTCCTGATATTAGAATGGATTCATAGTTACTTATCTTTTTCATAACAAGGTTTCAATTGATATCCGCTTAGAAGCTGCTATGTCTTTTGCATGTAATGTTATGAAAAAATAGTTTTTGCTTCGAAAATCTCCTTTAACTGTAAATAACCGGCCATTATTAAAGTAATATAAGGGTAATGGTCTTTCATGAAGATCAAATTTTCGGCAAGATCACCAAGAATAGGAAATAAAAAACCCCGATTTCTTTCGATTTCGGGGCTTTTTGAGCTGGCGGACGGATTTGAACCGCCGACCGGCTGATTACAAATCAGCTGCTCTACCAGCTGAGCTACGCCAGCAACTTCTCCCGCATAGCGGGATGAATAAACCAAATTTTGAGGCACAAATCTAAAATAAATTAACATTCGATGCAAACTTTTGTAACTTATTACGGAAATTTTCCGGATTCAAATGTTTTCTAAGAATCAGCTTAAATATTTCGCGAATCTGAACCAGAAAAAGTACCGTCTCCTCGAACAGAAGTTCCTGGTAGAGGGTCATAAGCTTATTATCGAAGCTCTCCGCGCAAAATTAAACTGCGAAGCAATTCTTACTACCGGTTCATTTCGGGATACTAATCCGTCGTTCTTCAAAAACCAACTCCTTAAAGATCTATCTGTCGAACTGATCAGTCATAACGAACTCGAAAGAATCTCCGATACTCAAACACCCCAGGGAATTATCGGTGTTTTCGCTATTCCTAAACCTAAACCGGTAAACCTTAACAAAGAGAAAATAATCGTTGCTCTTGAATCGATCTCCGATCCCGGCAATATGGGTACGATTATAAGAACCTCCGACTGGTTCGGAATCAATTATCTGTTTACGTCTAATGACTCAGCAGAAACATTTAATCCGAAAGTTATCCGATCGTCTGCCGGCTCCGTATTTCATGTGAATGTCATTGGATTCGATAATTTCTACGGCGAACTTGAACACCTCAAAAAAAATAATTATAAAGTTCTTGTTACAGATTTAAACGGAGAGAATCTTTACAGTTTCAGTAAACCTGAAAATTCGGTAATTGTTTTTTCGAGCGAAGCGCACGGCCCTTCTCAGGAACTCCTTAATATTGCCGATCATGTTTTAACCATTCCGAGAAAAGGTAGAGCTGAATCTTTGAATGTTGCCAGCTCCGCTGCGGTTTTTCTATCTGAACTGACATAGTTTAAAAATTGAATCTGAATTTAATAATCACTCAATAGTTATTATCTGAACACGGCAATCTGATCAAGACTCTTTCTTTTTATCTCAGGAACTAAACAGTTTTCTTCGGGGTAACCAGCCACTAATATCAGAAAAGGTTTTTCGTTATCGGGCCGCTCAAGAATCTCATTAAGAAATTTCATCGGAGCAGGTGTGTGAGTGAGTGTAGAAATTCCGGCATTGTGAAGAGCTGTAATCAGAATTCCAGTTGCTATTCCTACCGACTCTTTTGTGTAATAATTCTTAACAATTTTGTTGTCGCCGGTCTCATCGTATTTTTTTTCGAAGATCACAATGAGGTATGGTGCGGTTTCGAGGAAAGGTTTATGTTCGTCTGTGCCTAGCGGTGCAATCGCTTCGAGCCATTCGGCAGGGGCTTTACCGTTATAGAATTCCTTTTCCTCGGCTTCAGCAGCCGCACGAATCTTTTTCTTGATACGAGGATCTGACACTATAACAAAATGCCATGGCTGACGGTTAGCTCCGCTGGGAGATGTTCCGGCGGTAGAGATACAATTCCTTATTAGGTCAATGGAAATATTTCTGGAAGAGAATTCTCTTACTGTCCTCCGTTTGCTCATTAGATCAAAAAAATTTTTTGATCTTTCAATCGATTCAGCAGGCTTTAAAGTAAGAGGATGAGTATAATGAATCGTTTTGAGTTTGGTCATGGTTGTTCCTTCTTGACTCACCGAATATAATAATTTTTGGAAGATATATTGAAAAGCCGGCGGGCTAAGTCAAATAAAGGAGAGAGGAGTCCGCAGCCAATTACAAAGGGGCGGCCGCGGATCCTCTCTGAGAGGGCTACGAGGGCTTAAAATTTATTTTCCCGGTCCATACTATTCATAAAGTTGTAATTCACCTTAAATGTGTTATCAGAAGGGAATGTAAGTCTGAATTTGGTTCCGGTTCCTTTACAGCTCTCTACATCGATACCAATCTCGTTCAGCTCGCAGTACTTTTTAACCAGGGCCATTCCTAATCCGTTACCGTCGAACTTTCGCGAGTAGCCTTGATCCTCTTGTGAAAACGGAGTAAAGAGGTCTGACAGGTAATCTTCGGAAATACCGATTCCCGAATCTTCTACTGTCACAACAAGTTTATCCTGTAAATCTCGGTAAAGATTAACTTTTACAAATCCTTCATTTGTGTATTTAATTGCATTATCGATCAGATTGTTGAAGATCTGTCCTACCGAATATTCGTCGCAAATAACTGAATCATGCTCGGTTTCTATATTGATTTTAAAATCGATTCTTTTTTCCTCGGCCAGCAGAGCAAATTCGTTTTTTATAGGACCTAATATTTCTTCTCTAAGACTCACTACTTTCGGATAGTATTCATACAAACCCGTCTGAAGTTCGGATACATTAAGTATTAGGTCGATAGTTCTAATAATCCTCTTTCCGGAGATCTGTATACCGTCTACGCTTTCCCCGATCAATTCACTCGTAATTCCGTTTTCCTCCAGTTCATCCTGAATAAATCTTGAATAACTGAGCATTGCGTTAAGTGGAGTCCTGATTTCATGCGATACCTGGGCAAGAAATTCAGATTTCAATTCATTGGAACGTTCAGCTTTTTCCTTTGCACGTATCAGCTCATTCATCAATTCTTTCCGTTCGGTAACATCTTCTTTGATAGCCAGATAATATTTTACTTCATCCTCTCCGTTTTTGATTGGTGAGATCGAAGTTGATGCCCAGAAGAGATCGCCGTTCTTCTTCCTGTTGTGAAATTCACCCCGCCATTCGTTTCCGGAAACTATTGTCTCCCATAACTTTCTGTATTCCTCTTTTGTAGTATGCCCGGATCTTAAAACATTTGTTTTCTTATCTTTTACTTCCTCGAATTTATAACCGGTCAATTCTTCGTACTTCGGATTTACATATTCTATCAATCCTTCTGTATTTGTAATTACAATAGCCACGGGACTCTGTTCAACTGCGCGGGATAATTTAACGACTTCCTCCTGAGCTCTAAGTTTCTCGGTTATATCGGTGGCAAGTACGAGATCGGCTTTTCTTCCATTAAATATGATCGCGTGTGAGATAATTTCAACTTCGATTTGAGTACCGTCCTTCTTTAAATGGCGCCATAATCCGGCATGGTCAATTCCCTGGTAATCATTAATGCTTTCCAGCAATCTCGGAATATCTATAGCTGGACGGATCTCCTTGATGGTCATGTTTAAAAACTCATCTCTCGTATAACCGTAATGATTGATTGCGGACTCATTTACAGCAAGGAACTTGAGTGTTTGAAGATCGTAGACCCACATCGGCTGCGGATTTGCATCGAAAAGCTCTCTGTATTTTTCTTCGCTCTCTTTCAACGCATTCTCAGCGTATTTGCGTTGAGTTATATCCGTAAAGAATCCGATAGTAGCCGGGCCGTCGCTCAGTTCAACTCTTGTAACAGCAGCATTAATGTAGAACTCTGAACCGTCTTTCCGGAGCCCGATAGCTTCATATTCATTCTCAACGGGTAATCCTTTTTCTCTTTTACTTGCCCGGTCTATAAATTCTTTAAGATCCTTTTGCGAGACCGCGTCTGAAAGCGGCCGGTTAGTCAGCTCTTCAGGATTATTGTATCCGTACATTTTTGCAAAAGCGGGGTTGACATATACAAATTTCAGATTGCGTGATATTCCGATTGCTATAGGTGAGTTTTCGATAAGGGAGCGGTATCTGGTTTCGCTTTCCTGCAATGCTCTCTCGTACTGTATCCTTTCTGTAATATCGACAATTACGCCTCTTAAACCGATTACTTTGCCATCGTTCAATATCCGGTTCGAAAAGACCATAACGGGAAACGTTGAACCGTCCTTCCTCATAGCACTGTATTCGTGTGTGTCGGATTTGTCGCCTCTAAGAACCCTTTCCAGATTTCTTTTAGCCTTCTCCCTATCGGACGGGGCAATCATCTGAATTACAGATAAATTCTTTGAAAAATCCTCTTTGCTGTATCCGAATGTGCTGAATGCAAGCTCGTTGGCAAAAGTGAGATTTCCGCTTATATCCACTTCGAATATTGATTGCGGTAGAAGCTCCGAAAGATCTTTGTATTTGCTTTCGCTCAGCAGAAGCGCCTTTTCCGCTCTCTTCCTTTTTGTAATATCGCGGGTTATAAAAGAAACCGATTTCACTTCACCTGAGGCGCTAACTATCGGATTAATTCTTCCGAGGAACCACCGTTCTCCATCCAGAACTTCTAATTTGTACTCAATATGCTCTGTCTGCCCTGTCATATGTACTTTTTTGATCAAATCAACAAACGTTTCAGCAAGATCTGGAGGAATCACATCGAATATGCTCTTGCCAATTAATTCATTCTTTGGTAAAACAAGAACATTTTCGTCCGCAGCCCAGATATCGAGGTATGTTCCCTTATCATCGAATTCGAAAACCGCTTCGTCAAGAGTTGTAATTAGTGCACTCAGCCTGGCTTTTTCCTCCTTCAATTTATTCAGAAGTTCAATACGCTCCGTGTAGTCCCTGCTTATGCCGATCAATCCGATAATGTTGCCGTTCGAATCCCGCCACGGGAATTTAACTGCATCGAATATTCTTTTTACGCCGTCGCTTACAAGTATCTCTTCTGTCTTAACGGTTATTCCCTCATTTAGAACCTTGCTGTCGTTTTCAAGAATTACTTTGTCGGTTCCTTCTGTAAAAAATTCTGAATCGTCTCTGCCGATAATTTCTTCAACATCCTTGCCTAGAAATCCGGCGGCTGCTTTGTTTGCAAGAATGTATTTTCCTTCAACATCTTTAATGTATATGGCGTCTTTGGTGCCGTCAATAATCGATTTAAGCAGAATGTTGCTCTGCTTTAATTTTTCCTCGGCATATTTTCTATCGGAGATATTCCTGACAATGCACTGAATGAATTCGAGATTGTCGATCACTATCACCCTGGAACTTACTTCAACGTCGATTGTCCTTCCGCTCTTTGTTATATGCTTTGTTTCGTAAATATTTCCGGAACCGGAAAGCTGATTATGTTTTTCATGATCAGGAGCTTTTTCTTTTGACTTAGCTGTAAGATCCCTTAGATTAAGATTTCTAAGCTCTTCAATCGAATAACCGTATGTTTCAACGGCTTTGTAATTTGCCTCAAGAATTTTACCTGAGGGCTCAGCCATAATTATAATATCATTAGCATTTTTAATAAACGACTCGTAGTGACTTACAACAGCTTTTCTGTTTAATTCAGCCTCAAGTATTTTTTTGTAGGATTCCTCACGTATTTTACGGTAGTAACTATATATAACCGTCCCGGCTGTAAACAGCAGGGTTGCAATTATTATTGAAATCCAGATCCCTTTTTCAATAAGAGTTGCATAAACCTCTTCCTTATCAATTTTGGTTACCAGAATCCAGTTCAATCCTTCAATTATGGTTGTTACAGCAAATACTTCTTTCTCCCTGTAATCAATTCCGCTTAAAAATTTCTCCCCACCGGTTATAGCCTGAACAGCCGGAAGATCCTTCTGTGTATATGGTTTCCGGAAATCTAATCCGCGGTTGTTAATAAATCTTAAGTCGCTTATAAAATGGATACCGGAAGAATCCTTCCTTGCAAGAAATGATTCAGCCGTTTCGAAAAATGCGGGGTAATTCTTTAGCAGAGGGAATATGACCTTTTCCGGTGAAGTCTCGAGTACTACTACTGCGATTACTGAATCAGTTCCGTTCACATTCTTAATAATCGGAAGATAGGTGGCGAGGTGCACTGAACTGTCGTTTAAACAGAAATATATGTCTGTAAATATTTTTGATTTTGTTGTTACAGTTTGATTGATAAATAATTTTTTATGCTGGTCGACTTCAACATCGTCGGGATATGAAAGGATTATTTCACCTTCCGGGCTGGATATATTTACAGAACTTAGAAAATGTTGTTCCTTTAAATCCTTAAACATTTTTCTGAAATGTTCACTCTCACATTCTATTCCGGTTTTGGTCAAACAGATTTCAACTTTTTCTTTAACAACCGGATTGTTGAAGAAAATTTCGGTATCTGCAAATGATTTCTGAAGCCAGTTGTCTATTTCGTCGTTCTTGTAATCTGAAATAAGTTTAAGCTCCCTGTAAATATTATTTACGGCTTCATCTTTAAGCGAACCGTAATAAATAAAACCTGAAATGATCAGGAATAATGAAAGGATGAGAAAACTAATAGTTAACTTTCTCTCACTTTTATTTTTCATCTTTATGTCTGTACGATTAATCATTATGCCTTCTTTCTGCTATTAAGCTATCTGAAACATCTTCTGCATTTCTCTGCGGGATTTAACTGAATGCTGCGTTTCCATTAAACTTCTTATCTTTTCAAGAATTTCTTCGAACTGCCCGATTTTATCGAAACAAAAATCGGCTCCATTCGACATAAATTTTCTCATTATATCAATATTCGGAAATAGTGTCAGAAGAATTATTGCAGCATCGGGATTATTCTGCCTTAACAGGCTAATAATCTCTCTGAAACGGCCATGCAGATAATCCATGTCTATAATTGCGAGGTCAAAGCTCCGGCTTTTAATTAAATCAATAGTGTCGTCAATTCCTGAGACAGCCGCTACATTTATATTGTATGCTATCGCTTCAATGTTCCTTACAAGCGATGATCTTACTTCTTTTGAACTTTCAAAAAGTAAAATGTTCATCTAATTCTCCGGTTATTACGATTGCAAATTAACCTGAGTGCAAAATGTTGACTATAGTACATTTAATAATTGTTTTGTGGTTTAAGTATGAAAAAAATGTAATTGATACGACTACAGGCTGTCCGCAGAGATTATAATTTCAGCTTGCTGAGAGTTTTTATGAGCTGTTCAATGTCGTTAGTCTTATCGTAAAAATAGTCTGCCCCGAAACCAATTGACGTTTTCTTAAAAATATCGATTGAATAATTTGTAAGAATAATAACCTTTGTTTCCGGACTTTTTCTTTTAATTTCTGAAAGAACATCGAGACCGGTACCCTTTTTCAGATTGATATCGAGGATTACAATATCGGGAAGGTTATCGTTGAAAAGCTGAACTGCACTTGCCTCAGTTTCCGCAACTCCGATTATTTCAAAGTTTTGAAGGAGATTTAACCATCTTATAAGGCTTGTAACAATTTCGGGTGAATCGTCAACAAGGAGTATTTTTTTCACTTTCAACCATATTATTTGAGTGCAATCTAATTTAAAAGCAAAATTTTGTATGTAATACGCGGTATGATTATCATGTAGTAAAATTACTACATAGGGTAGTAAATATGAGGAGAGGAGAGAATCAGTTCCTAAAAAACTCTTGTGAGATAAAAATGAAATCTGAGTGCTGTAATGACTTTACGCTAATTTATTCCATCAAATTATTTTGAATCGCATATCGTATAATATCAGCGTTGCTTTTGAAATTCAGTTTTTCCAGTATTCTACTGCGATAAGTATTAACAGTACTTACACTGATTGCCAGTTCATCAGAAATATCGGATTGAGATTTTCCAGAAGCAATCATTTTGAGTATCTGAAATTCACGGTCCGATAGAATTTCATGAGGTTGTTTCTCGGTATGATCATAAAGGTCGTTTGCAAGTTTTTCCGCAAGGAATTCGCTTACATACTTGCGGCCGGAAGCGACTCTCCGGATTGCCGTAAGGATATCGTCGGGCAGTGAGTCTTTGGTAATATATCCTGAAGCACCGGCTTTCAGAGTCCGCTTGGCAAACTGGTCTTCAGGCAACATCGACATAATCAGCACTTTTACATCCGGCAGAATCTGTTTTACTTCCTTAAGCACATCCAGACCGCTTTTGCCGGGCATGGAAATATCGAGAAGAATAATATCCGGATTGGTTTCTCTTATCCGGTCACAAACAGTAAACGGATCTGCGGTCTCACCCACAATTTTGAGATCGCTTTCTAGTCCCACAAGATTTTTAATCCCTTCGCGTATCAGGGAATGATCATCGGCAACAAAAATCTTAATCATTTGGAGCCCTTTCTCTCAGGTGTCTGAAATATAACAGCAAATTAGGTTTATAGCATCTCTTTTTTTTCAAAAGTGGCCTGCATCAAAACCGTCGGTATTTATAATTCAGGCACAAACAATTTAATTTTTGTTCCTCTATTCTGCTCTGAGGAGATAGACAGTTCCCCCTTAATCAGTTTTGCTCTTTCTCTCATGCCGATTATTCCGTAAGTATTTCTGGTAAGACTATCTTTTGCCATACCGATTCCGTTATCAGTTATTTCCAGAATGTATCCCGGTTTATCCCTGTTGAATCTTACTTCAACTTTTGAAGCGCGCGAGTGCTTGGCTATATTGTTTAAAGATTCCTGCAGAATTCTAAACAGGGAAATTTCCATGTTTTTATCCAGCTTCAGTTCTTTTACATCGGTAGAAAAGCTGCATTCGATTCTGGTTTCCTTTTTAAATTCCTCTGTCTGCCACTCAAGAGCTGTAATTAGTCCGAGCTTATCTAGAACCTCGGGCCGTAAAGCGGTTATCAGTTTTCTCAGTTTAATCACGGAGCGGTCTATAATTCCCGCCATCGAATCGATATCGTTCAGCAGATCGTAATGTTCTCCTGCTTTATTACGGCTGTTAATATTCCTTTTAAGGAATGTAAGATTCATTTTCATGGATGTAAGGACCTGACCGAAATCATCATGTATTTCGCGTGCAATCGATTCGCGCTCCTCCTCCCTTGCAGTTTGAAGATGCCTTGTAAGAAGCTCGAGCTGATTATGATATCTCTGAAGCTCCTCTTCAGATTTTTTACGGTCGCTTATGTCCCGCAGTATAACATGAATCGCATTGCCGCCGTGTAAAGGGAATGGCGCGGCGGATACTTCTACATCTATTTCAGTACCGTCCAGGCATACTATTTTCTCTTCGATCGGCAGAACAGGTCTGCCCGTTTCCCGCATTGTCAAAATCCTCTGCCGTATATTGTCGTGAAAATCGTGATGAAAAATATCGAATGGTGAGAGTCCGATTAGCTGATCTTTTTCTCCGGCCCGCATCAGATTTTGAAATTCCCTGTTTACCAGAACAATCTCATCGTCAAAATTAATAAAGACCGCATCCGGCGCATTCTCGAAGAGATTCTGGTATTGAGTCTGGGATTCGGCCAGTTTGATCTGCATCTCCTTCTTTGCCGAAATATCCTCAACAACACCAAGTATCTGTTTCGGTTTTCCATCGGCTGTTCTGGAGAAAATAACATCCCACGAATGGAGCCACCGGAATTTCCCTTTCTTATCCTTCATCCGGTATTCAAGTTCCAGAACATCATTCTCCTGTGCATTTTCGTATCTCTTAATGTTCTGAGAAAGCTTTTTAAAATCATCCGGATGAAGTAGGCTGGGGAACAAATTACTTCCCATCTGTAATATTTCTTCGGGCGTATATCCGAGCTTTTCAAAAATATTTTTGTTTGTATAAATGTTCCGGTCTTCTATTATGTCGTAAATATAAATTGCAAGCGGGATGGTATCTGTGATTTTCTGAATGAAAGTCTGTGATTCTTTCAATCTTTCGGCAGCACGCTTGGTCTCGGTGATATCCTGAAAAGAACCCTTCACTTTAACTACTTTGTTGTTCTTAATAACGGGCTGCCCGATTGTCCTAACCCATTTATTTACATTATTAGCAGTCAGCATTTCCAGTTCAAGATCGTAAGGTTTCCCGTTTTCGAGTGCCTCCTTAATTGCTGCTTCAATCTTTGCGCGCGAATCTTCAGTATAAAAACTGACACCAAGCTCAACATTGGTCGGTAGGGAAGGGTCTAAATCGTGAATCCGTGCCACTTCATCTGTCCATGTCCCTTTTAATGTGACGGCGTCAAACTCCCATCCTCCGACTTTTGCAATTCTTCCGGTTTCTTCAAGTAAAAGATCTTTCTCGTTCAGCTCCTCTTCATAAAGTTTCTGTTTAGTAACATCCGAGATCGAAGCAACAACACCAGAGAATTTCGATTTTTCGGTATAAATGGGAGAAGCATTTAAGGATAGATATATTTTTTTCTTGCCCGGGGATTCAATTGTAAATTCAACATTCCTTACCGGGGATTTCGTCCTTTTAACAACATAAAATGGAAGCTCTTCAGGTTGAATCGGGTGTCCATCCAGGGATCTTATTATCCATTCAGGCGAATCATATTTTCGCGATTCGATCTCTTTTTTTGAAAGTCCGAATAACTCGGATGCTTCTCTATTCGCAAATGTAAATTCTCCCTTTTCGTTTAATAAAGTAATGCCGACAGGGCTTGTTTCAACAATGCTTTGGAATAGCATTTTCTGTTTCTGGATTGAGACCACATCCCGGTGAATTAAAATGTAAATAATTATTGATGTAATACCGATAAAGAACAATCCTTTAACAGTTTGAAATGTGGACAGAGTAGCTGCATCGGGGAAGAACTGCTCAATAAATTTATCGGAAAAGAAGATCCATAAAAAAGAAATAATAAAGTAGATAAGCGCAATCCTGGATGGTACTGCAATCAGATTGTTGTTATCTAACCGGTTTCCATTTGCCATGGCTAACCTCGAAGGAATTTAATAATAATTTTCGCGATGATTAATCGGCTATGGGAAGTGAAAAAATAAACTCCGATCCTTTACCTAATTCACTTACGACATTAATCTGTCCGCCGTGTTTTTCAACAAATTCTTTACAAAGCACTAATCCTAGTCCAGTCCCTGTTTCGTTATCGGTTCCGGTTTTTGATAATGTCTCATCGAGGCGGAATAATTTATTCCTGGTATTGTCGTCCATTCCAACCCCGGTGTCTTTAACACTGATGAAAACCCTCTCATCTTTTTCGGTTGAAGAGATTGTAATTGATCCGTTTTTATTTGTGAATTTGAGTGCATTGGTTAAAAGGTTTCGCATGATTGTGTTAATCATATCCTCGTCGGCTTTCACGTGGATTTGTGAATCGATCCGGTTAACCAAAAGGATCTGCTTTTTAAGTGCGGTTGCTTTAACAAGCTCCATATTTTGAAGAATTATCTCCAAGAGTGTGATTTTTTGTGGATGGAATTCAATTTTTCCAGTCTGCGATCGGGACCATTGAAGCAGGTTATGAAGAAGATTGTGAGAAACTTCGGCCGATTTATTCATTTCCTGTATGTAATAAATCTTTTCCTCGTCAGATAAATCCTTAAAGTCAGATAGAAGTAATTCGGAGAATCCGAGTATTGTTATGAACGGGTTCCTTAAATCGTGAGCGAGGATTGAAAAGAATTTATCTTTTGTAGCATTTAGCTGGTTCAGCTCATCTACATATTTTTTGATTGCTTCGGCATTTTGTTTCCTTATAATTGCCTGTGCAATCTGTTCGGATACGAATATAAGAAGCTGCTTCTCGTTTTCACCGTAAGCATTCTCATTCTCATAATCCTGTACAACCATAGCTCCGACAACTTTGTCACCGAGTTTTAGCGGAACCCCAAGCCAGATAGCCTGCGGTGCGCCGATCAATTCAACCTCGCCCTGTTCTCGTAATTCGAGATCGCGTTTTGCGTCAATTAAAGCCGCCTCTCCTTTCCTAATAACAAACTCTGTCATACCTTTACCCAGCTTTTTCGGGGGCTGGGGCGGATCGTATTCATCAACAAAATAGGGGAACGTAAGTATGTCCTCCTTCTCATTATAAAGTGCAATATAGAAATTCTTAACCGGTAAAAGTTCGCTCATTATTTCATGGAGGCTTTTATAAAGATTATTTATGTCCTCCGAAGTCTGAGCAGCCTCCGATATTTTATAAATAACGCTCTGAAGTTTTTCCGAGTAGATTCTTTCGCTAATATCCCTTAAGGTTGCCTGAACTAATTTTTTGCCTTCGAGTACTACTGAATTTAATGCGATCTCAACATCAATAAGCTCGCCGTTCATTTTTTTGTGCTGCCAGTAGAATTTTTGCGGTTGACCGGAAAGAGCGAGTTTAATTTTTTCATTTGCCTTTATAGTGGAATTGCTACCGTCCGGCTGTGTCTCCGGTGAAAACTCTGCGGGATGGTGACCAATAATATCCTCTTTTTCACAACCGAAAATCTTTAGAGTAGAATTGTTGCAATCTTCGAATAGGTCTGTCATTAATAGTATTCCGTCGGCGGAATTTTCAAATAATACATGGTACCGCTCCCGCTCCTGAAGAAGAGCTTCGTCGGCCTGCTTTTTTTCAGTTACATCATCGTAAATGGCAACGATTTCACCAGAAGGTAATTTATAAACATAATTTTCGTACCAGCCGGTTATTCTTTCATCTTTATAATTTTTTACAGGAAAAAGTTCAGGTTTTCCGGTTTTCCAGACACGCTTGAATACATCCAGAAGACCGAATTCTTTTGTTCCGGTAAATACGTCTAAAATATTTTTACCAATAATCTCTTCTCTTTTAATATTTAGTGAATTCTCGCTTGCCTGATTGAAATCCTTAAAAATAAAATCCTCGCCGTCATTCTTCACTTCGTAAATTGAACAACCGCTGCTCATATTATTAAAAAGTTCTTTAAACCTCGTCTCATTCTCCTTGATGGCTCTTTCTGCGAGCTTCTGGTCTGTGATATTCCTTGTAATCCCGAATGTCCCTATTATCTCGTTGTTTTCATTGTAAAGCGGCATCTTGGTTGTTGAAACCCATGTGGTGCTTCCGTCTTTGTATATTTGAACTTCCTCTCTACCGATTATCGGCTGCCCGGTTCTAATAATTTCCTGCTCATTATTATATGCCTGTACTGCATGTGTCTCGTCGAAAAAATCGAAATCGGTCTTCCCGATCAATTCTTCCGGATTAACATAACCGTGTTTCTTTGCTTTGGAATAGTTGACTACTAGATACTTACTTTCCCGGTCTTTGAAATAGATACTGTCGGGTATGTTGTGCATCAAAGCTTTCAGCAATCTTTCTTCAGACGCCAGGCGGGATATAATTTCGCGCTGTCCGGTAACATCCTCGGCAACGGCAATAAAATATTTAATTTTTTTATTGTCCCCCTTAATAGCAGTTACGCTTACTCTCCCCCAGATTATCGATCCGCTTTTATGAATATATCTTTTTTCTACTTGATAGGTGTTTCTTTTACCGGCAAGTATCTCTTTGAACATCTTTATACTTATATCTTTGTCGTGAGGGTGGGAGAGATCGGTATAAGTCATCTTCGAAAGTTCTTCGTTGCTGTATCCGAGAGTTCTAGTTATAAAACTGTTTGCGCCGATAATTTTTCCTGTATTGCTTATAATTATTATTCCCAGATTTGCGTTATCAAAAGCAAAATTGAATAGCGTCTCCTTTTCTGTCTCCAGGAGCGCTGAACCTTCGGCTTCGGATTTTTTGAGAAGTGTATTATACTTTCTTTTTAGGGAGGTAAGCTCTTTAAGCAGTTCAGCTTTGGTTTTTTCGGCCATTTAATATCCGGATTTTTTAAATCATTTTGTTATGATTTTTCAGGTTGAATATAAATAAATTGTGATATAAATGGAATTCAATCTTTGAGCGATTTTATGAGTCGTAATCCATAATATCCAACTAAAACCGGCTTGACCGAGAGTAACTTCATCAATCGTATGGAATCGGGGGGCTTTAATCCTTAAGTTAACAGTCAAAAAAATCAGGCATTGTATGAAACACTTTAGAATACTATTGGCAGTGCAGACACTTATAATTTTCTCCTCCTGTTCTACTCAATTAAAAGAGAAGGGTGATCCGGCATATGTTTCCGGAATAAAAAAATGGAAGGAAGTCAGGATTGAAAATCTGAAAAAGGAGAACGGCTGGCTGAATCTTGCAGGACTTTTCTGGCTCGGGGAAGGGGAGAATAAATTCGGATCTGACAAATCGAATCAAATAATTTTCCCAGAAGAAAAATCTCCCGGTTTCATGGGAAGTTTTTTCCTGAAGGATTCAATCGTTACGATGAAAATTAATGCAGGTGTTGAAGTGTTCCTTGAAAATTGCGAACTGGTCTCTGAGATTATTCTTAAGCACGACCAGCAGAAAGAAACTACAATCCTCGACCATGGGTCTCTCAGGTGGAACTTAATTAAGAGAGGCGAACGTTATGGTATCAGACTCCGTGACCTTGATGCGGCGCTTGTAAAAAATTTTCAGGGTATTGAATCTTATCCTGTTAACGAAGATTGGAGAATAGAAGCGGTCTTTGAATCATATAATCCTCCTAAAGAGATCGATATTCCTAATGTTATCGGGACAGTTGAAAAAGGGATTTCTCCGGGCGCGCTTGTTTTTGAAATGGAAGGGAATCGATACAGGCTGGATGTTACGGATTCAGGAAGATCCTACTTCCTGATATTTGCCGACCTTACGAACGGAAAGGAGACTTACGGCGCCGGAAGATTTCTTTCGGTTGAAAAAGCCGACTCTACAGGGAGGATTTATATAGACTTTAACAAATCCTATAATCCGCCCTGTGCTTTTACGAAATTTGCTACATGTCCGTTACCGCCGGCGCAGAACTATCTGAAAATTGAAGTAACCGCAGGCGAAAAGAATTTTGGAGAAGGTCACTGAAACCAATTACCGTATCAAATCCACCTTCTTTATTACAGGCGGACGATATTAAGAATTTTGTTTTTGTAATAACCCTGTTTCTTGTAAATTGTTTACCGGTTTTTTTAAAAAACGTATACTGAAAGGAATTAACGGATATCTATGGAAATAATAAACTACCTGATCGATCTATTTCTGAATCTGGACGATCATCTTCACGAACTGATTCTTGAATACGGTGCTTATACATATGGTATCCTCTTCTCTGTAATATTTGCAGAAACCGGATTTGTATTTACTCCTTTTCTGCCGGGGGATTCGCTTTTATTCGCTGCCGGCACTTTTGCCGCCAAAGGATCGTTCGACCCCCATCTTCTGTTTCTTCTTCTTACTACCGCTGCTATTCTTGGCGATACTGTTAACTACTGGATAGGCCATTATATCGGAATGAAAATATTCGACCGCTTTCCCAAAATACTTAAACGGGAATATCTTGATAGAACTCATCAATTCTATGAAAAACACGGCGGTAAGACGATTATACTTGCCCGATTTGTACCGATTGTCAGAACATTTGCGCCGTTTGTAGCCGGAGTCGGTGCTATGACTTATTCCCGGTTTATCTCTTACAATGTTATAGGCGGAATTATCTGGGTCGGCATATTCGTTTACGGCGGATATTTCTTCGGCAACCTTGAGTTTGTTAAGAACAATTTTACAATAGTAATCATTACGATAATAATTATTTCAATACTCCCCGGTGTTACGGAGTATTTAAGGCACAGGAAATCCGCTTCTAAGATTGAAGGAGAAAAGTAGTTTTATTCAGTTATTCAATCATAAATATACCGGCTGATAACGGATTCATTTTCAGAATTAAATCACTCTCCAGAATTCTTTTCGAATTTGTTATCAACTCTATCAGACTTGTTTTTTCTCCGATCCGGTGCTTAACCGGATTCAAATCAACTAAGGCTTCTTTTTCGTTTCCGTTTATAACAATTAAAAATTTTCTGTTGCCATCCTCCCTGAAATAGTAATAAACATCTGATACCGGAGGATAATGAATCAGTTTGCCGTTAATAAATGCGCTGTGACTTTTTCTGATATGAATTAAATTCCGGATAAAGTTAAAAAATTCGTTTTCGAAATCACTGCGGCCTGATTTTTCAAATCCATTCTGTTTATCGCTTGGAAATCCGCCCGGGAACGGTGCTCTTAAAACACCGTGTCCGCGTCCGCCTGTCATCCCGATTTCGGAGCCGTAGAAAACGGATGGTATTCCTCGAGTTGTCATCATTATTACATAAGCGAGTTTTACTTTATCAACATTTCCGTTTGCATAGTACATTACACGTTCGAGGTCGTGGTTATCAACAAACGTAACTAATTGCGAAGGATCTGTAAAAAGAAAATCCTTTGCAATTACATTGAATACTTTATACAGTCCACCTCTTCCGGAAACAAAATCAATCAGTACATCGCGCAGACCGAAATCGGTGAGGGAGGGTAGATGGGTGTTAAAATTCTTTTTAAGGAAAGTGTCTCTCTGGTAAGCTGCAAGAAAATCACTTTCTCCAGTCCATACTTCACCTACTATGTTTAATGTCGGAAATTCATCCAGAATTGCTTTGGCCCAACTCGCAATAAATTTCTGATTGTTATAAGGGTGAGTGTCTTCGCGTATCCCGTCCAGACCGGAAAATTCGACCCACCAGATTGTATTCTGTATTATATAATTCTGGACGAACAGGTTCTCCTGATTTATATCGACCATGTCTCTAACAAACCATCCCCTCTCAACATGTTTGATAGTGGAACTATCCGCATAAGGATCCGTAAAGATCATCTTATGATGATTCGCTGGGAGATGATCCTCAATTGATCCGTTGATCCAGTTTTTCATCGGCAGATTTCTCATCCACGGATGATTATCGCTGAAATGATTAGCCACATGATCCAGAATTACTTTGATTCCTCTTTTATGAGCTTCATCAACATATTTTTTGTAAAGCTGGTTTGAACCGAGCCGCGGATCGGTATTATAAAAATCTGTTGCGGAATAACCATGATATGAACGGAAAGTATTGTTCTCTACTAGTGGTGTGGCCCAGACAGCCGTAACGCCCAGGTCTTTCAAATAATCGAGTTTATCGATCATTCCTTGGATATCTCCGCCGAACCGCCACTCGTTCGGAATTCTCTGCATCGAATCGTAATATCCGGAAATTGAGTCGTTAGCATGGTCTCCATTTGCAAACCGGTCCGGCATCAGCAAATAAATTATATCATTGCCGGAAAATCCCTGGTGACGTATCCCTTTCTCCCTTTGGTAAACGGGAAAGTCGATGGATGCTTTTCCGGATCCGTTTCTCAATTCAAGTTTGTAATCGCCTGACGGGAGCCGGTCGGGAATCTTTATGTCGATGAATGCATAAGAAGAATTTTCGGGTGTATGAATTTTTTTAATTTTTATCCTGCTGTCCGAAAACTTAGCCGATATACCATTCAGATTTTCCCCGTATATCATCAATTGGATATTGTTCCATTTCATTCCGGTCCACCAGTTGGGCGGTTCTACTTTCTCTATTTTCAAAGTCTGGGAAAAAATCGGGCTGAAAGAAAAAATCAGAAATAAGAACAGAAAAATTTTTTTCATCATTACCTCAAATGAATTCACTGAAAGATATTTTAAAATACTCTACAACACAAAAGTATTAAATCCAATAACAAAATTATTATTACCCCTGTAATTAAGTCTCCATGTAAATTCAACAGTTATGGGGAAGAGGATCTGACCGATACTGAAACCGAGCTCGTAGATCGGCTTGTCGAATTCTGTGTACTGTGCGGGAAGAATTCGTTTGCTCTCGTCAGATATCCTGAGCAGTGCCGCGTTAAAATAGGTTGTGAGAATCAGATTCCAATCCTTAAGCAGAGGGACCTTCAGCAGTCGGAATAATTCATCGTTCAAATTATACTGGGCCGTAAAGATAATTCCGTTATCGCCGAATACTTCGCCGATGCCGAAAGTTCTGAATGAATACTCCCTGCCGACGCTTTCGATATTACCCGGAAGGGCATACATCATCTGAAGCGGCACTTCGCCTTTCGATCCGATCCCCTTAATTAGAAAATTGAGCGCGGTAGTCTTGAATAGCGGGATAAAACCCGACAGGTTTAATTCATAGAATTGAAAATCGAGACTGCTTTTAAGCGAAGAACGATCGCTTAAAAGGGCTTTGCCATTAAAAATTAAATTCGGACCGCCGAACGAAATCTTTCGGCGGAAGTAACCATCTTCAATAAACTTCCTGAAATCAATTGAAAATTCTGCAGTAACAGCATTTACACGTGTTTCGCGGATAAGCTTATTGGTGCGGTATACTTTGGATCTGTTCAGAATTGAAAAGTTGGAATTGTTGTTTGCGCTGTTGTCCGTCCGGTTTAATAAACCGATTCCGGCACGAAGGATTGGAAAAATTTCGCCGGTTATCTTAGCTTCTATTCCTGTCGTGTAATAGTAATCCCTGAAATCGTATTTGCCGAGCAGACTTGTAAGTGTAGATGTAGAACGGTCATACCTCACCGATTCGCCGAACAAATCGGTAAGCTTGTTAAAAGCTTTAAGACTTACAGTGGTTGTCCTGTAGTCTCCCAGATAGTATCTCGCGTAAAAGTCGGTTTCAAACTTTTTATCGGAAAATCCGTAAGCAATGTCACCGCTCAAATTCAGTCTTTTATCCAGCTCGTTAGAGATTGAAAAACCGAAGTTCAGAGCATGACCGGTAATGTTATTGAAACTGTAGAGGGATAACGGCCCTGAAATTGAAAAATTATCGCTTAGCCGCAGACTGGATGATAAGATGGAAAAATCATCCCAGAAATCTTTCGGAATTGTTTCCAGGCTGTCGATTCTCCTGTAAGCCTCAATCTCCTGAAGAGTATTCGGAATTGTCTGTGTCGAACGCCAGAATGTTGAATCCTTCTTATCGGCGTCGGGCATTACTTTAATAACAATCATATCGAAGAAATCAGGGTCGATTCTGTTGTTGATTTCGTAATCGTAGAAGATCGTATTAAGCTCGAAGCCGAATTTGGCAAGACCCAGAAAATTTCCTTCAACAAAAACACGGTAGTCGATAGGCATTACAATACCGTTTTCGAATGGAACGAACTGCTGAAAAATATTTATCCTTGTAAAAATTCCGCCGGGGTTTGCAGCGCTGTTTAAATTAACATCAAGTTTAACCAGGGAAAATGTACCGTCCTTTATATAAATCTTACCGTAAAATCCCGGAGCGGTTCTATCAATCGGCTCGAAGTAGATCTGAAAAACATTTTTATTGTCCATTGCCAGAGTGTCTTCGATGATATAGTAATAATAATCCAGCGCGTTATCGGCGATAGGACCTGTTAAAGGTCTTGTGAAAAACTGAATGTCATTCGTATAAAAATTCTGAAGCAGCCGCCCTCCCGTTAAAATATTAATTGTAGATGGAGTATTGGCTGACTGTTTGCGTGCGATTATTTCATCCTTGTAATAATCGGGTTTCTTAAAATATCCTTTGCTTTCGTTTTCTATGATACCTGTTATTTTCAAATCCCCTGTATCTTTAGTTCCGATTGAAATTCCAACGCTTCTGTCCGATGTTGTAATATCCTTTGTGGTTTTTACGAGACCTTTGGTGTAAGCTTTAAAAATGTATGAATCGATCTTCTCCTCGCGGGTCTTCTTAGCTTCGATAGCCCGGCGGATAATTTCGTCGGCCGGATTCTCACCCGGCAGAACTGTAATCTCGGGGAGCTTAACCGGAATCGGTTCCAGGCGAATACTAATATTTCTGTCTGCAGAAAGATCAACTTTAACAGTATCGGACTTATATCCGATAAATGATGTAATGAGGGAATAATTGCCGGTTTTAAGTTTAAGTTCGAAATCACCGTCAAGATTTGCAGCCGTACCGATTGTTGTACCGGCGATCCGGATGTTGGCATAACTTAGAGGTTCACCACTATTGCTGTCGGTTATTTTCCCCGACACCGAAAATTGCTGCGCAAAACAATAGCTGTTCAATAGCAGCAATATAATTAACTTATTCATATTCCCCCTGTAGATAATTCCGGAAAACAATATTTCACCCTCTTACTTGAAGATTCAATATATCAAAAGCAATACCTCTATAACAAGTTCCGAAAAATATTAATTCTGAATCAAAACTTTTTATTTATCAATTTTGTTGTAAAGAAAAAAAGGTAATTTGTGAATAAAAAAATAGTCATAACGGGTGCCACAGGTTTTATAGGAAGCAACATTGCCAGGCGGCTGATTAAAGAGGGAAACCGGGTTTCTATTGTAAGCAGATCGACCGAAAGAGCGAAAAGTGTTATTCCTGATGCTGTTGAATATATTGAGTGGAATTATAAAACAGATCCTGCAGGTTTTGTGAATGGTAGGGATGTTGTAATACATCTTATGGGCGAAAATATTATGGCCCGGAGATGGACCGCTAAACATAAAAAAGAAGTAATTAACAGCAGGATTGAATCGACAAGGGCACTGGTTAAAGGGATTGAAAACGCGGAAGTTAAACCGGAATTGTTCGTCCATTCTTCGGCAATCGGTTTTTACGGAAACGGATTTTTTGAAGCCGACGAAAACAGTAAAAAAGGAAAAGGATTTCTGGCCGATGTTGTATCCGAATGGGAGAATGAAGCGGCTGAAGTTGAAAAATACGGTGTAAGAAGAGTGAGTGTAAGACTGGGAATTGTACTTGATAAGAATGAAGGCGCGTTGAAGAAAATGATACTTCCTTTTAAATTTTTTATAGGAGGCCCTTTAGGCAGCGGCAAACAGTGGTTCCCATGGGTAAGTATCGACGATGCTGCAGAGATTTTCAGGTTTGTAATTGAAAAAGAAAAAATTGAAGGACCTGTAAATGCAGTCGCTCCAGAGTTCATAGACATGAAAAGATTTGCAGCTACTCTTGGCAGAATAATGAAACGGCCCTCTTTATTCAGGGTTCCGGAATTTGCACTTAAAATGATTCTCGGTGAAGCAGCCGAAGCATTGGTTTACGGCGTTAAAGTGATTCCGGCGAGATTGGTTGAACACGGTTATAATTTCAGGTATAAGAATATTAATGAAGCTTTGATAAATCTGCTGTAGAGTTTATTCAAACCATGAAACAATTTCGAAATTGCCTGTACCCGGGAAGAACGGGGGACTGGCAACCATGAACCTGTCATCGTAACGGTAACGTTTCGAGAATCCGTTTATAATTGTTGATACTCCGCCGACAGTTCTGAACTCGCCAACCGGACCTCTTGCATTCTGAATTACGCCGCCATACAACTGAATAGCGCCTGCAACCGGCCTGCTCTGGTAATCCTCTGCCTGGAAGGATCCGGATTCCGAATAAATTGAAGCCTGAACCTTTATATTGTTATTGTTGGCGGCATTGTTGGTAATCTCAATATCTCTTTGCGCAATTATCCCGAGCATATCCTGTGAATTCGGATTTACCTGCGGATCGGTATTATAATAAATATCATCGTCCAGATAGATTTTTCCCCGGTCTCCTCCGGTTCCGGAAGATCCTATTGTAAATCTTCCTTTTACTCTCCCTTTAATTCTCAACTCGGCATTCTCTGCAAAAATTGCCCCGTTGGGCGCGAATGTCGAAGCCAATGCATAGTTCCAGGTCCCGGAACTGCTGTATCTGTATCTGATACTGTCACCCCTGAATTCGAGATAAACCAGAGACCGTCCTGTAAATTTGTATCCGCCGGCAGTTGCGGCTGCATTAAGGTTCGATACGCCGTTTGAGGGGATAGCGATATGAACACCGGTCTGGAATCCGCCGAGGAATTGAGGCCGGGCACTGTTGCTGTATTTAACAAGCCGTCCGTCTATTGTAACCTTTCCCATAAAAACGGGCCTGTCAGCAACACGTAATGATCCGTTCGTATGCAGAGGACCCCAAACAGTATCAGTAGTCGTCCAATATATATTGGCAGATTCTGAGTGTGAAAAGTAAGCATATTTTGAAAATGAACTCGGCCTTAATACTATTCTAATATTAGTCGAATAGTTTCCGTAAGTGCCTGTAACGTTAAGCTCCCTTATATTCTGATAGGCATCAACGGTTGAAAGAACCGCTCTTATAGTCCCGCCGTCGTAGCTGTAATTAAATGTCTGATCTGCAATGGAATTATTTAAAAACACCTGATTCGTTACAAGATTAACACCGGTTGCTGCAATGCTATGAGCCTTTGCATCAAAATAGTAATTGGTAAAGTTTTCAACAGTCGCAGTTGCCATGCTGTTAAAATTTCTTCCCGCCACCATAAAAATAATGGAGAAACCAAGTACTAATAATATTGCTCCTTTTCCACCCATCTACTTTTCCTACCTTAAAGTAAAATTTCTTGCCGGTAATCTTACCTGTCTCCAAAGAACCCTTTTATCAGCCGCATAATCATTGCCGTATGCGGCCGGATTCTCCACTGCCATATCAATTTGAATTGCTGCTATTCCAAGCGGAGGCGAAACAGGCATTGTTGAAATAGTATCTCCGTTTGCGTCAAAATAGGTGAGTCTAAATTGAGTTATGCCCAGGTTTGAACCGCCCGGTGTTGTTGAATTGACTACACGGTATAATAACCTGTCGAACGGATTTGGTGTAACTGTCAATTCTGATGCCGGCCCGAGATAGTAGTGTAATGTGTCTACAACCCCGTCTCCGTATGCATTTGAAGTTGTTACAATGTCAGTAAGGAATGAAATACGGTTTGAGTCAGCGCGAATAATTGCCACTGCGGGGTTTGGTATTGCCATCCAGTTGTTGCAGTATCCGATCTTTCTGAAATCGTATTCCAGAAGTTTTACAACGTCAACCAGATTCTGCTGAACAATTCTTTCGCCGCTGTACTGGTAATTATTCTGTACGGCAGAATCGTTCATTCTAAGCAGAATCATTAATAACATTCCGCCAATTATTGTTGATCCTATTATGTCGAGTATTGCGCTAAAACCCATATCTCACCTGAAATACCAGTAACTGTATATTGTTGATAACTTTATTGTATCGGTCATCTCCGGACTAATAACCCGAACAATCAGTCTTTTATGCCAGGTTCTCTGGTTGTAAGCCGAGTTAGGATTATTAAGCGAAACATAATCCACTCTGCAGAATGTCCGGAAAACTATTCTTCTGTTTGTTCCTTCGAATGCAAGTGTATCCAGTTTAGGGTTTGTTCTATAACAGTTGTAATCGTCAAAGTCGTTGAATCCTTCCGGATTAGTTGCGTTCTCACCGGCATCAATTCCTAAATAATTTATATTAGTAAGAGTTGTTAATGATGTAACAGCGATCGTGTCTGTATTATTATCGAATGCTTTGCCGGTAGCTTTCTCAATTGTTGAAGTAGCTAAAGAGGTGGCAAGTATTCCGTAACGGTTATCTATCATCGTCGAGTTTGTTGTGATCAAACCCCGGTTAGTAGTCAGGATTACCATACTTAATAAAAATACGGCTCCAATCGTTATTAACATTTGTCCGGTATTCATTTATTCTCTAACAATTCCCGCAAAAAGATATAAAAATTGCCGGCCTTATTCTACACTAATACTGTGCTGCAAAGCATTCCGGCCGGATTTAGAAAACCTTCTATTATTATCGAAATTCAAAGAAAAAAATTAATCTTTATAAATTCATCTTAAATCTGAATGTAATGAAGCTGATCAAATCAAAAAATATTCATTATTACTCATACCATGAGACAACTTCAAAATTCTGTGTGTGCGGAAAATATGGCGGAACCGAAAGTAAAAAACGGGTATCGTAAGAGTGGACAAATCTTAGGCCTTTAACCGGAGTGCTGCCCGAGTATACCGCTGTTTGGCGTGTGTCTTTTGCGATTAAACCGCCAAGTATATTCCAGTTTCCGAGGAATGACTGGTTTATAAGACCATACTCGGGACCGATATTCCCGGTAAGTGAGAACATAGAAGCATGTGTGCTAATGCTTTTCCCGCGAGTGCTTGCATTATCCTGAATTCTTATATTACTCTCGGCAATTACTCCAAGCATATCGTTCGAATTCGGATTTACTCTAGGATCATCTTTGTAAACAATGTTATCTTCGAAAAAAACCTGTCCCGCACCGGTTGAATTTATTTTCGTAGCAACAATTGTAATCCTTCCGTCAAGAGTCCCCTTTGTATAAATATTTCCTCTTTCAACATAAACAACTCCACTGGGCGCAAAAGAAGTAACCGAAACTGTTTTAGGGGTACTCCATGCACCGCTGTTTATACTTTGACTGTATGTAACGGTTGCGTCATTATTGAAATAGAGACGGACATTGGTAATATAATTATTGTTTGTTGTATCTCTGAAAATCCGGCTTGCATGGGAACGGAGTCCGGTTGTATCGAATTGAAGGGGGAGATCGACACCGGTTTCATATCCGCCGTAAAATTTCGGATCGGCTGGTGTGCCTTGTTTTTTCAATCCGTTTCTTGTGGTGACTTTACCCCAGAAGACAGGAGTGCCATCGGTTGTCAGTTTTGCATTCACGTGGAATGGTCCGTTGAAAGTATCGCCGGTCGCAGGGTAAGCGCTCATCGAGGAATAAAAATTTCCGAACTTTGCAAAGTTACTCGGTTTTAATTGTACAATTATAGTTTTGGTAACACCCTTATAACTGCCTTCGGAAATAATTGTCGCAATCTGATCGTCAAATTCGGCACCGCCGCATGGACCGAGATAATCGCCATGGGCCAGATGAGCAGAGACCGAACTTGTGGCAATTGAGATAGTTGTGCCGCCATCATTTTCTGGTTTATGACAGATTGTAGTCTTACCTGTCAGTCCGTTGATGTTATTGCTTATATAAACGTTTATCTTTCCTCCGCCGAAACTGAGATTGGAATAACCGGCTTCCCAGTATTTATCCATAAATAATTGATTGGCCGCCATGTTGGCGCCCGTAATAGCAAGGTTATGAGAAACAGCATCGATGAAATATTTGGACTCATTATCAACTGCACGGATTGATAATCCGGCAAAATTCTGTCCGACAACAAGAAAAATTAAACTGAATCCGAGTATAAGTAGTATAGCTCCTTTTCCGCCCATGTCAGGTCACCTGTTTTTTAGATTTCGTGCAGCAAGTCTGATCTGCCGCCAGAATACTGTTGAGTATTCATTTTCATATGCAATAGTACTTTCAACTTTTATATCGATTCTCATAGTATAGATTGAACTTGGTACTGTTATCGGGAAGGGAAGCTGCTGTCCGAGAGCATTGAAGTAGATCATTTTAAATTTTGTAACACCAAGGTTCGAACCCCCCGGTGTATCATTATTGACCACACGGTATAACAACCGATCATCAGGATTAGGTGTTTCTAAAAGTGAATCGGGTGAACCCAGGTAGTAATGAAGCGTATCAACAATTTCATCTGAATCAACATCAGTAAGAAACGAAATGCTGTTTGAATCGGCAGCCAGAATTGCTTTAGAGGGATCCGGAATCTGTTCCCAATTTTTACAGTAACCGATCTTTCTGAAATCATATTCCAGAAGGGCAACAATTTCTACGAGGTTCTGCTGAACAATCAGCTCCCCGCCGTAGTTATAAGTGTTTTTAACTGAGGCATCATTCATTCTAAGCAGTATCAGGAAGAGCAAACCGCCTACTATAGTTGAACCCAATATGTCGATTAACGTACTAAATCCCATTTGACTACCTGAAATACCAGTAACTGAAGACTGATGATAAACGGATTGTATCCTTCATAGAAGGACTTGTTACGGTCACATTTATTTTTTTATGCCATGTCTGTGAAGAAACAAATGATTCCGGATTGGAAGGAGTTATGTAACCAACCTGACAGGAGATATAAAACGGAGCAGATTGAAAAGAAGAATCCCCGGCTGTACTCCGGACATATCCGTTGAAATCGTCAAAGTCGTTGAAATTCGGATATATTTCGCCTGCTTCCGGGCCGAGTGATGCTACTGTCGTAAGAACAGAAGTTTGACTTATAGAAGTTGTATCAGTTGCTTTATCGAATGCTTTGCTGTTGGCCTCCTCGATTATTGAAGTACCGAGTGAGACTGCCAGAACTCCGAATTTTGTATCGAGCATTACCGAACTCGTGCTGAAGAAGACATTATTTATTCTCAAAATTACCAGAGAAAGCAGTAGTAATGCGGCTATTGTAATTAACATCTGTCCTGTGTTCATAATTTTAATACATCTTGCTTGATAAAAAATCCCCCCGGTTTTCCCGGCTTTGTTACACAAAAATTGTGCTAAGACTTGACGAGTAAACGGGCTTAAATTCAGGTTTTTTTCAAGCTATTTTCTATCAGCATGTAACTGTGACAGGTAAAAATGTAAACGAATGGACCTCAATTTCTGCCGGCAGGATTTATTCTAAAGTTATTATATTGGGTTCAGATTTTATTAAATGACATCAATATGGATCCAGTTAATCTGATTGCAGCAATTATCTTATTCCTTTCTATGACCGCAAACTGGGGAGGGGCCCGGAAAGGGTTGAAAACTTCTATTACCAAAGTTGTTGTAAAACCTGATACTTTTCTTCAGAAAATTCCCCCGAATGTTTCGGCTGTTGTATTGATTCTGATCGTACTGGGGATTTTTAATATAGGTACTTTGGATAATGAGAAAGATGGATTGATACAAACGACCCGGTTTATAGGACTGGGATTCTTTGCGGTTTTTTCCTGGCTGCAGGTCTATTCCTACAGATCACTTGGAAGTTCTTATGCACCCGATATAGTGATTTTAAAAGATCACAAATTATATACAAATGGAATTTATAAATTTATCCGTCATCCCCAGTATCTAAGTCAGATTTTAAGTGATCTCGGTGCAGGAGTAGCTTTGATAAGTTACTTGGCTCTCCCGTTAATCCTGATTCTTGAAATTCCTCTTTTTATTATGCGCGCTTCGGTAGAAGAAAAGATGTTAGCCGGATATTTTAAGAGCGAATTTACAGAGTATAAAAAAAGAAGCGGTTTCCTTATCCCTTTCATCGGTTAATACGGAATGAGAAGTACACTGGTAAAATATCTTTTGATAATTCTTATTTTGATTTCTGCAGATCTGAACGCTCAGCGCCTTCTTAAAATTTCTGTTGAAATCAACGGAAGGGAATCGACTCTATCATATATTTCAAGGAATGGGTTTGCATTTGTATCGGGTAAAGAGATCGCATCAATTCTTTCGGCAAATATTTTCTATAACCAGGATGCCGCAAAGCTTGAGATCAAATTCCCGGATTACACCATTAAGCTTACTGCCAGGAATCAGTTTCTTATTTTAACAAGGCGCTCTGATAACACAACAAGTATTTATCAACTTCCGATCTCAACCCTGCTGATTAATAACGATGTCTTTGTTCCTCTCCTCTATTGCCAGAATTATCTTAGTCTTGCATTCGGTAAAAAAATCAGTTTCGACAACAGTACAAAAAGTCTGACCGTTTTTGATGAACCCTATTCACCGGATCTCTTCTATGTAAACCTTGAAGATGAGAAAAAGGAAACGGAGACCGAATCAAAAACAATCGATAAATCCCAGCCCTCAAAACCGCCTGTTTCCAGGTACGATATTTATCTTCTGAACATTGAGGAAAAATCGAACGGAACTCTGATAAGACTTAAGACATCCCGTAAGTTACCGATACCGCGCCACTCAATTAACAACAATACACTTTATGTTTTCTTCCCCGGAATTTCGATGGCACCTGATATTATAAACAGTATTAAAAGTGCCGGACTAGTAAAAAGTGTAAGACGGGTTGCCCTTTCCCAAAAGAATTCTCAGCTCGAGTTTTCGCTCGACGAAGGATTCTCATCATCGGAAGCTTTCCTCGACCTTGAGAGCAACGACATTATGATTACAATTCATAATAAACTTTTCACTTCGCAGAATCTTCCTGTAACCGATTCCAAATCCAAATGGATTTTTGATACGGTTGTTATTGATGCGGGTCACGGGGGTAAAGACCCCGGGGCTATTGGTGTAACGGGCGTTAAAGAAAAGGATATAAATCTCAGGCTGGCTCTTAAACTCGGCGCCCTTTTTGAAAAAGAACTCCCCGGCGTAAAGATTGTTTATACGCGTAAGACCGATCAGTTCATAGAACTTTTTAAACGTGGTAAAATTGCCAATGAGGCCGGCGGTAAATTATTCATTTCGATCCACTGCAATTCTACAGTTAAAAAGGATATTAGTCATAGAGGTTTTGAAGTTTATCTTTTAAGACCGGGCAAGACACAGGACGCAATTGAAATAGCCGAGTTCGAAAACAGTGTAATTAAACTGGAAGATAATCCCGACCGGTATCAGAAACTTACAGATGAAAATTTCATACTTGTCAGCATGGCCCATTCACAGTATATGCGCTACTCCGAAAAATTTTCCGACCTACTGAACCAGGAATGGAAAAAGAGTGTTGAGATTCCATCGCTCGGAATTAAGCAGGCAGGATTCTATGTCCTGGTAGGTGCTTCTATGCCGGGCGTTTTGATTGAGACAGGTTTTCTTTCTAACCGGAAGGATGAGGCTTATCTGAACAGTAATAATGGTCAGAATGAAATTGCGCGGGCCATATTCAACTCCGTTGTTAAATACAGGAATTTTTATGATCGCGAAGTTGCTGAGGGTGCCGGAAACTAATATTTATTCACTGATCGAATTGATCTGGAAATATTATTGCCGACTTATCTTCATGCAGAATTTGTTAATAAAGTTTAATCGGGTTAATTTTATCACGCTAATATTACAGGAAAGGTAATTTAATATGACGAATGCTCAAAAATGGATGGCTGCTTTTCTCGGTTTGTTCCTGATCTTCTTTATAATCGGCAGGATTACACAAAAGGATGAAGTGGTTCCGCATATGATGGATGAAAATTATAACAGTGGATCTTCGCAGCAGGAAAGCCCTGAATTAGACGGACTTACACTTATAAAACAGAGCGGATGCGTTGCCTGCCACGGTCAGAATATGGAAGGGACCAAAATGGCTCCGGCTCTCGCAGGCCTCAAGGAATTCTGGTCCCGCGACGGTCTGATTAATTATCTTAGGAATCCATCTTCTTACAGCGGTGATAAAAGGTTTCAGGATTATAAGCTGCAGTATAGAAATATTGTAATGCCTTCATACGGGAATCTTGACGTAAAAGACCTTGGTAAGATGGCCGATTATCTTCTGTCAAAATAATCCGCTCCGTATCTTTAGATTTAAAAGAAAGCCCCGCTGTGCGGGGCTTTCTTTTATCTAATTCATCAGGAATAACAACTCAGGCTTTTCCGGCGCTACCTAGTACGTTTACAATTTTGTGCTTGTAAAGTTCTTTCAAAGAGTCGCGTGCCGGACCAAGATATTTTCTCGGATCGAATTCAGCCGGATTGTCTGTGAATACTTTTCTTATCGCAGCTGTCATCGCAAGACGTCCGTCGGAATCGATATTTACTTTGCAGACTGCAGAGGCAGCCGCTCTTCTTAACTGGTCTTCGGGTATACCGACGGCATCTTTCAGTTTGCCGCCGTTACTGTTGATAATCTTTACTAGGTCTGCAGGAACCGAAGAAGCACCGTGCAGAACTATCGGGAATCCGGGAATTCTTTTTTCGCATTCTTCCAGAATATCGAAACGGAGCGGCGGGGGAATCAGGATTCCGTCTTCGTTACGTGTGCACTGCGCAGGAGTAAATTTATTCGCACCGTGCGAAGTTCCTATAGAAATTGCAAGAGAATCTACTCCCGTCTTTTTAACGAAGTCCTCTACCTCTTCCGGTTTTGTATAATGTGTTACTTCGCTCGATACATCATCTTCAATGCCCGCAAGTACACCGAGTTCGCCTTCAACCGTAACATCATACTTATGAGCATATTCCACAACCTGAGCTGTAAGCTCAACATTCTTTTCGTACGGATGATGGGACCCGTCGATCATTACCGAAGAGAATCCCGACTCAATACACGACCTGCAGAGTTCAAGCGTATCGCCGTGATCTAGGTGGAGTACAATGGGAATTGAATAGCCGAGCTCTTTAGCATAATCAACGGCTCCTTTTGCCAGGTGTTTCAATAATGTCTGATTCGCATATTTACGCGCACCGCTGGATACTTGAAGAATTACAGGAGATTTAGTCTCAACGCACGCTCCAATTATTGCCTGAAGCTGCTCGAGGTTGTTGAAGTTAAAAGCCGGTATTGCGTATCCGCCCTTTACTGCTTTTGCAAATAATTCCTTCGAGTTTACTAATCCGAGTTCTTTATAGCTTACCATATTTCCTACCGATATTTAATTAATGAAAATTTTATGAAGTGATCTGTCTAAAAATATGCCACCACACCTATATGAAATGTAAGAAGATCTGTTTTAGATCTCCTCGGTGAATATATAATTCGGTTGTTATTAATAGTTATATCATCCTCTGTCAGATACTGGGCTTCCGATCCGTAGACGTATCTGGCTTTAATATCAAGATAGAGATTTTTTACTTCTGCCATATCTTTAGAAATCAGTAGCAGCAATCCGGCTCCGGCTCCGTAGCTCCATGTGAAATCGTCCCAGTTGGTTGATTCGGCGAACGTAATTTGCGTGCTCTCGCTTTTTACTTCGGATGTTGTAAATATGTATGCACCTCCGAACAGGCCTTCTATGTAAGGACGAACTGTTCCCGTAAATGGGGAAATCTGTAAAAGGAGATGGAGATTTGCCAGATTATTTGTACGGTTCACCTCCACCATCACATCAGGAATCGTGTTGCTTAAAGGTCTCCGTTCGGAAATTTCACCGTAGACCATATAACCAAGATTCAAACCGACAGTGAAAGGCCTTTCATTGCTGGGAGCCCATAAGGTGCCATGAACCTGAATTCCATAGCCAAGCCGGTCTACATTTGTCCTGAAATCACCCTGAGGTGATCCAAGCATTAAACTTCCGCCAAATGTCTGCCCGTAATTAACAGAAATAAAAAGGAATGAAATCAAAATAGCGCTAAAAATCTTTTTCATTTTACCCTCTGAAAGGTTGAGAATTCTGATTGAAATACTTCAATTTTACAGGCAAATATAATAATTTTTTGACGTCTTAGAACTCTATTAATTCAGGAAAAACTCGGATTGATTTTGTGGGATTCGTTCAGAAGCCGGTTGAATTCCTCGAAAGTGATCTCCTCTGCACCGAACATTTTAAGGTGATCGGTCTGGTACTGAACATCAAGAAGTCTAAAACCTTTTTCATTCAGTCTTTCCACAAGCTTTACAAGCGCGCATTTGGATGCCTGAGATTTTCTTGAGAACATCGATTCTCCGAAAAAGGCTCCGCGGTATGTTACTCCGTAAAGTCCGCCAGCAAGCTGATTGTTTAGCATAACTTCAACCGAATGTAAATGTCCTGCGTTAAATAGACCTTTATATGCGTCGATCAGTTCGCCGGAGATCCAGGTTGATTCACGTTCCGCACAATTCCGGATTACTTCAAGTGTAAGTGTGTCGTACCTGAATTCAAACTGGTCCTGTTCAATAATTTTTTTTAATGAACGCGGTATGTTGAATCTGTTTAGAGGAATTATTGTCCGTATCTGAGGCATGTACCATTCAATTTCCCCGGAAGGATCGGCCATCGGGAATGCTCCCCGAGAGTAGAGAAAAATCATGTTGACCGGGTCTAGAAGGTCTTTCTTCGATAAGTACTGATTATCAGTCATGTGCGCTTACTTCAAATTTTATAATATCATAGCCTTTTTTTGTTTCGAATCCTGCAAAGATCACTCCCGTAAGAACCGAAATCATTCCGAGAAGAAATGTCGCGATAATAAAATAATTGAGCTTGAAAATCGGCATGAATGAGGATACTCCTAAAAGCAGGGAAGTTAAAACAAATAAACCCACGGCCGATACATAAGAAAGAACAGAATTCCTAATCAGTTTTACCCTGTATACAAGGAATGAAATCTGCTTTGCAATACTCTCAAGACGGATGTTTTCATCAGTTGTCGGGGGCTTCTCTCCAACTTTGATGAGTATACGCCTCTTCTCTTCATTCAGTAAACGGATCCTGTTAACAACGAGCGAATACCTGTTGTTCATACCTAATAAAAGGAGACCGCATGCACTTATCATTACCGCCGGTGCAAGCATTAACTGGATTATGCTTACGGCGTCTAGCTGACCTGAAAATAAATTTTCCATTTTTATTTCGCATAAATATAATTGTGAAGTACTTCAATTGTTTCCTGCTGAACCTGCAAATCGATCTCTAAGAGATCCCTTAAAGAGATTATCCCCTCAAGTTTTTCGTTTTCTATTACTAAAATATGCCTGATTTTTTTGTCTTTCATCTTTTTAAGGCATTCCTGGTGCGACTCGTTTATGTTGGCAATAACAAGCTCTTTTGTCATAACATTATCTACTACAGAAGTATGAAGATCGAGGCCGCTGGAAATAACACGTCTTACAAGATCCCTCTCCGAAAAGACACCCAGTAATTTCCCGTCGCCGGAGAGGACCGGCACAAGCCCGATATTGTGCCCGGCCATATATTTAACGACATCAATAATTTTTGAACCGCTGCGGACAGTGTATAATTCCTTGGATAAAATTATATCCTTAAGTGATCTCATTAATCCTCCTTAATAGTTTTAAGAGATTCGTTATAATGTTAAGTTATAGAAAGGACTAATTCAAGAAAAAAATATGGAATGAAAAAAGACAATGGAATAAACGGGCAAACGCAAATCTACTTAAAAGGAAATTCTATTTGATCAGTTGCATTGATTTATCTATCAGCGATTTTAATTCGCTGATTTTAATCGGTTTAGTCAGAATAAAATCGATGTTGTGCTGGGCTTTCTCCTCATCATCAAACTGATTGCCCCAGCCTGTTAAAGCGGCTATCTTTAATTTCCCGTCGAATTTTTCGTTGATTTTTTCTATTAACTGCCATCCGCTCATTTTCGGCATACCGATATCAGTTATTACAAGATCGAATTCTTCATTATCGAGAATCTCGAGGGCTTCCATTCCGCTCGATGCCATTACGGATCTATGACCAAGGGCTTCAAGTAGTTCCCCTGCAATTTCCCTTATCATCGGTTCGTCATCCACCCAGAGTACTTTTGCCGAACCTGTGAATTCGCTTATTACATTACTATCGGTGCTTTCGGGTTCATTGCTTACTGCCGGTAGTGAAATTCTGAAGGAGGTTCCCTGGCCGGGAGCCGAATTAAGTATCGTCAACTCTCCATTATGTTCCTGGATTATTGAATAAGAACCGCTAAGTCCGAGTCCTCTTCCTATCTCGAAACCTTTAGTGGTAAAGAACGGTTGAAATACCCTCGTCTTGGTCTCTTCATCCATACCATTCCCGGTATCCGAAATTTCGACATAAACATTTTTCTCTATCATTCCGGTTTTGAATTCGATTGTTCCTCCCTCCGGCATTGCTTCAATACTGTTCTTAAAAATATTATAAATCACAGATCTTAATTCCCCGTCATTTCCTAAAACCGGAAGTATTTCTTCAAATTTTCTTACGACATTAATTTCTTTCCCTTTTTCCTCCTGTTTGTCTTTCCATAGAGGTCGTGCCTGAACGATTACATCTTCAACAATTTTATTCAGCATAATTTTCGTATAACCCGAAGAACTCTGCTTCTTTCCGGAGAATCGCTGCAATAACTGGACTCTTGCAGAGGCGTCTGAAGCCGATGTCTTTACTGTCTCCAGATAATCTCTTATCTGTTCGGGTAGATTTTTATCTAACAAGACTATATCAAGATTGCTGAAAATCACCTGAAGTGAATTATTAAAATCGTGAGCAACAGCACTTGCCATTTCGCCGATGGCACTCAATCTCTGACTTTTAATCACGGCGTTTTCGGCCTTTTTACGTTCGCTTATATCCCTTGTAATACCGATGAACGATTCGACTTCTCCAACCAAGTTCGATTGCGGAGTTAAACTGGTAATATGCCATTGCCATTCACCGTTCTGATTCCTGATCCGGTGTTCCCCGTATGTATTAGATTTATCGCCTTCAACAACTTTTCGCATATAATCTGAAAATCTGTTAACGTCATCCGGATGAATAAAGTCAATAAAAGGATGACCCTGTATTTCGTGTTTCTCATGGCCCAGAATCTCTTTCCAGTTAGGCGATACATATGTTAATGATCCTTCTGCAGTCATAGAAAAAATTATATCGCTCGCTTTTTCTACAAGTGTTCTGAATTTCTTTTCGCTTGTGGCTAATTGAAGTGTCCGGGATTTTACAAGTGATTCGAGATTCTTGTTTATCTCTTCCAGTTCTACTTTTTTCTGATTCAACTGATTCGTAAGTACAAAATTGCGGCGGTTGAAATATTCAATCGAATATGCTGCAAACATGCTTATTACATTTGCGGAAATGTAGAAGAAAGTATATGCAATTATCAGGTTTTGGGGAATTCGGGAATAGAATAAGACCGCAAATAAAAAAACAGCAAGCGTTAACCATCCGGCCAGCGTGGCCAGAAAAAATCTCAACTTAACAAAGAAGTATCCAGCTGAAAATACCAGCATAAGGCCGGCATAGTAGGTTAAATTATCGGGCATTCTTATTATCATAAGAATTATTCCCGAACCGCCTAGAATGAATGAAATAAATAAGAGCGCCTGCCAGATTCTAATGAAAAAAGAAAAAAAGGAGAGTAGGAATACTACTATCAGAAAAGGAATAACTATTACAAACCTGATAAAGAAGAAGAAATTTTTGTGTTCGTAGGCCACGGCTACATCGAGCATGCCGAATATTCCGTAAAGAAATGCTACTACTATTAGAGCTACACGGAATGAAATTAATGAATCTTTGAAATAGTAATTCTGATATTCTCTCTCTATCGCTCTGTCCCGGAATGATAAAGCGATCCTGCTGATCATTATGTTCGGTGTTATATCAATATTTAGAAGCTTTTCGTTCAAACCGTTTCATTAAATAAAATTTTTAAGCACAAGTTAAGATGACAGATTGAATCTCGTTATTAAGCGCAACTCACCCCGCATCAGTATTCCATTTAAAAATGAAATCCATGAAGCCGGAGGATAGATCGATGCATCCGTGAAAATGTAATATCTTCCAGTTTATTATCGATTTTTGAAGCAATAATTATAGTGACTACAGGCAAAAAGAATTTGTCTGTTACTTGAACCTATTCCGGTGTCCCAAAATTTCTGTTTTTGCAGGATTCCGGTTATTCTAAATCAAATACCGGATGTTTCTTATGATAATCAGTCGCATCCTGAAATGTTTTCGCGACAGCTATTATTGTTCCTTCGTCAAAGAGTCTGCCGATAAATGTAATGCTTGTAGGCGTTCCCCGTTCAGAAAAACCGTTAGGCAGAACAACGGAAGGGTGACCGGTAAGATTTGTTAAAAGTAAATTACTCCCAACCCAGGAGGGTGAAATATAAAGATCAACTTTTTCCATCAGTTTCTGCATCTCCTGAATCAGCATAAAGCGGACCCGGTTTGCATTAATGTATTCAACAGCAGGTATAAACCGTGCCGAGCGGAATACATTCGGCCATGCGTTTTTAACCTGACGAATGAGAAGGTCGTCTTTATTGCTTCTTGTAAGTTCATCGAAAGCGGCAGCGGCTTCGGCCGATAAGATAAAGGAAATATCGCCAACAGGTATGTCCGGAAGTTCTATCGGAATTAATTGAGCGCCGAGTTCCTCCAGCTTCTTAAGCGCGAGAGAATCGTTGTTATGGAATGGATACTTCCTTTCGAAGTCATTCTTAAGGTAGCCGATCTTTAATTTTTTAAGATCTGCTTTAGGATTATAATTGAACGGAGCTTCATAGAGTGTCTGGTCGATTCCATCCGCGCCGTAAATTGTGTTAAATACTATTGCGAGGTCCTCGGTGTTCCGGCATATAGTGCCAATTTTATCCATCGTCCAGCTTAGAGCCATCGCACCGGTCCTGCTTACACGGCCGTAAGTCGGTCTTAATCCTGTTACACCGCATACTGTGGATGGCGAGACAATTGAACCCCAGGTTTCGGTTCCGATAGCGAATGGAATAAGTCCCGCGCTAACGGCGGAAGCTGAACCTGCCGATGAACCGCTCGATCCGCGGGTTGTATCCCACGGATTACGGGTCATTCCTCCGAACCAGACATCGCCCCACGCTAGGGCACCCATAGTAAACTTAGCAGCGAGAACCGCTCCGGCTTCATTAAGTTTTTTTATTACAGTTGCGTCCTCGTCGATAACCTGTTCCTTGTAAGGCGTAGCGCCCCAGGTGGTTTTATATGTTTTTGTAGAGAGGAGATCTTTAACTCCGAAAGGAATACCGTGCAGAAGTCCGCGGTATTTTCCGCCGGCAATCTCCTCGTCAGCTTTCCTGGCCTCGGCAAGTGCACGATCTTCTGTTAATGTAATGACATTTAAAAGCTTGGGACTGAATTTCTTAAGCCGTTCGATAAAAAACTTTGTCAGTTCGGTGGAAGTGATCTGCTTCGATTTTATCAGGTGGGCAAGTTCACCGATTGAATAATAAGCAAGATCGTCTCGGTTTGCGGGAAGTTTGATATTGTTATAATCACTGAATTTAACCGGCATCTGTTTTTGATCGAATTTGAAACCGATTGGAACCGGATTAAAAGTAATTGCCGGTGGAATAGAGTTGGGTAGATTCAGGCTCCAAATTTTATTATAGTTTCCCAATTGCTCGTCAAGGTTATCGAGCATCGAATCCCGTTCTGCGTCATTGAATTCGAGGCCGTTTATTTTTTCGGCATGCTGAATGTTTTCTTTTGTAATCTTATTTTCCTGGGCAGGGGATGAGGAGTATAAAAATACTGCCGTTAAAAGAACGATCAGAATTCTATTAATTAACGCCATGTTTAGCTCCCTTAATAATTTAGAAAAAATTCAAAGCCCTGAAAATATTAACGGCTTCATAGATTGTGTCTTATAGGATCAGCTTTATCAGTTTTGTCTCTTTCCCTTTTATTTCGAAACCGGCTTTGTTTCCGGAAAATTTAACTTCTCTGCCATCTTCTTCAAGGAAATTTGTTTCGACTATTTTTGAAGGAATAAACGGCAACTCAACTTCTACTTTGGTGTTAATCCCCGTCGTTTCATATAATGTAATAATCCAGTCGTTTTCGTTATCATCGGCATGCTTAATAGATGTGGCGATAACATTTTTAGGATTAATCAGCATAAAAGATTTTTCAACCGGTAAATTTCCCGCATGAGAATCCGATAGACAGGTTATCAGCGGGTAATTGAATTCATATCCTTTAAATACTGTTTGACTCTGCTCAACTCTTCCTTTATGCGGGTAGAGAGCGTATTCAAAAGTATGATAACCGCGGTCGGCGGTTGGATCCGGCCATTTAGGAGAGCGGAGCAGCGATAGACGCATAACATTGTCTCTGGTATCATAACCGTATTTCGATTTGTTAAGCAGACTGATTCCGAAATCGTCGTTGGAAATGTCCGCCCACTTCTGAGCATTGACTTCCCATTTCCCTTTATCCCATTGCGCTTTAAGCGTTGTTGAGCGTTTGATTGTGCCGAACGGTATTTCGTATGTCGCTAATGTGTCGCTTACGTTAAAGTCGAACGCTACTTTAAGCATTGTCTTATCTTCGAACCATTCAACGTCTGTCTTAAAGTCGATCCGGTCCATTCCTTTATATAGTATCAGATCCTGAGTAAAGAATGTGTTGGGATAATCCTCTGTCGGGAAACTTTTTACAACGCCCGGTTTCAAATAATCGCGGGTTATCCTGAGAACCGATTTAACCGGACCGTTATCAATCATCTTTACATTGCGGAATGTAGAAGGGAATTCCTTACCGGTTAAACCGATATTCCATGCGTCCCAGGCACTCGGCAGATCCTCAAGAAGCTGCAGTCTGTTGCCCGTTCCTTTCAATAATTCCTTATTGAGTTTCTTATCGTAAATGCTGGTAAGCAGCCCTGTCTTTGTATCAACTTTTAAAGAAAAGAATTCGTTCTCAATTCCGTCCGCTATGGTATTCGGTTTGTTGTCCGGAGTATTCACGGATTTTTTAAGTATGAATGTCTTATAACCAAGTGAAGGAATATCATTAGCAATGAAAATTATCTCTCTTGTTAGTTTATCTTTTTGTTCAATCTGCGAGGGAATTTCATTTCCATTCAGATCGAATACGGAATATGAATTTTCATCTCCTTTCGGAAGAGTCACAAATGCGGCATCTGTTCTCTGCCAGGAGAGAGGATTGAAAACTATTATCGGTTTTCCATCTTTTATGGATGAGGTATTAATTTGTGCCGAAAGATGATCAATTGATTTTCTCAGTGCGAAATTAGCAATGTCATATGCTTCCTTATAATCTATTTCAGAATCGATATAGACTTCTCTAATACTCGAACCGGGAAGAATATCATGAAACTGATTGAATAAAACTGTTTTCCATGCCTCTTTTATTTTATCAGCCTGATTCATTCCGCCTGAAAGCGTTGCGAATGAATTCAGTTTTTCTGCATTGGTCAGATAGACTTCGTTCAGCCGGTTCCATTTTTTCGTGTTTGATTGTGTAGTGGCTGTACCGCGGTGGTATTCAAGATATAATTCGTCATTCCATGTCGGGAGTTTTGACAGATCGTGTTTTCTTACCCAGTCGATATAATTCTGCGCTGTATTAAATTCTATTGCAGGATAAATATAGAGGTCTCTTAACTGGTCGATTCGCGCCATCATTGCGAGTGAAGGTCCGCCGCCGTGGTCGCCTACTCCGAATAATACCAGCAGCTTTGTCAATCCTGTATTTGCTTCGTACTGACGGAGCCAGTCTACAAGTCCGAACGGATTATTTATTTCGTTAACGTAGCTGAAAGGGAAGTAGGTTAGAATTTTTGATCCGTCGGGCGACTGCCACCAGAATAATCTGTGGGGAAAAACGTTTGTGTCGTTCCAACCGATTTTCTGGGTTATGAAAGCATCGAGCCCGCCTTTAAGCATAAACTGGGGAAGGTTCCAGTTGTATCCGAATGAATCGGGATTCCATCCGATCCGCGCCTGTTTACCGAAATACTTTTTAAAAAATTTCTGCCCGTACAGAAGCTGCCGGCCCCAGGAATCACCGCTCGGAAGATTGCAATCCGGCTCAACCCACATACCTCCTGCTATTTCCCATCGTCCTTTATCGGAATAACTTTTCATCTGATCAAAGAGATCGGGATAATCATTCTTCATCCATTCATATAACGCTGGCTGGCTTTGAGTATATGTAAAATCGGGCCGGGCTTTAAACATATTCATCACGGCGGAGAAAGTACGCTTTGTAACTTCTTCTGTTTCTTTCTTGCGCCAGAGCCATGCCGCATCGATATGAGCGTTCGCAACGAATTGTAAAGTAAATTTCTTCGCAAAGTCCGAAACCGGTTTTAGGTCATTGATTACTCTCTTCGCTGAAGAGATGAATCTAGTTGTGTCTCCGTTTCTGAGTGCTTCTGTATCGATTTTTTGAGCCAGTTCCTGAATCAATTTACCGAGTTTTTCTTTCTCGGACTTTTTCATTTTGGAAAGATCCTGTCCGGGGTCTACTTTAACTCTCTCATTACTCTGATAAGTATCGAAGCTTAGAAGCTTTTGTCCGACTTTTAGGCTTAGAGAGAGGTTTCTGATCATTTTCTGAAGAGGTCTTTCGGAACCGAAATTGAGTTTTGCGTTAATGAGGCGCAGCGGCCCGCCGGTATTAATAGCTTTAATCAGAATGGTAAATTTCTGACCGGGCTCGGCATTATCAGTCAGAAGCGCTTCGGCATCCCAGCCGAATTTGCCTTTATAAATTCCGTCGATCCAGATGTAGCTGTAGTCATCAACGGTATTTAAGAAGTTGAGACTGCCGGATACAGAAACACCGGCGATATAGGCAGGTATCTCTATCTCTTTTCGGAACCAGCAGGAGTCGAGCGTAAAACGCTGGTTGAGTGTTGCGCTCTGCCAGGCGGTGTCGTCGTAATCCGGCTTTGAGATCTGATCGGGTTTTAGGGAAAAGTCGGTTGAGTATTTCCAGTTGTTAAATGATGCGTCGCTTAACAGGTCGAGCTGCTCAACTAGTCTGTCTACATTAGTCTGTGCATAAGCAAGTGTCGATAAAAATGAAATTAACAGAATAATTTTTTTCATGACTAAATTCCTTAAAAAAGAAAAAAGATTTACACGCAAAGTTCGCGGTGAAAACGCAGAGATCGCGGATTTGAAGAACAATCTCAGTTACAATAATCACTGATGAAATTTCATTTTCATGCATTGATTATCCCCCTCAAAGAATAAGTGATTAACACGCAGAGATCGCAGTTTTAAATTTTTATTCACTGCGAACTTTGCGATATCTCAGCATTCTCTGCGTGCAAATCTTTAATTACCACTCATTTAGAAAATCTTTTATAAAGCAACCATGTAAAGAAAACAGATAAACCCAGAATGATTGCCGGTATAATAATTCCTAAGGAAGGATCGCCTATGCGCTGTGCCTGTTCAATCTGAGCGATCATTTCTCCTCCTTTTTCGAATGTTTACGGTATGAGTACCATGCTAAAAGGAGTCCGAGGAACGAAGCCGCATAAGCGATCGACATCCCTATCACCATTGCTAATCCCTTATCCATTTATTTCCTCCCAGCGCGCGTTGCGCTCTAATTTTTCGAGATATTCGTGCTGTTTCTTTTCGTATTCGCCAGATATGACTTTTAATTTAGGGTCGATTACCCAGTGCATCAGCCACGTTAAAAATATTCCCAGTGCGAGAAGTATAAATCCCCATACATTCAGCAATATACTAAGCACTGTTCCAATCATAAGAAGAATATAACAGATAGGTGAAAGAAGGATTGCAATCCAGTCCTCTTTTCTCCATTCATCGGCTTCCCATGGTGTCCAGTTTCTTTTAATGAATCCCATTTATCTGCCTCCTTCTTTTTTTATTTCAATATGTCCAAGCAATCCGAGTTTCTGCGCTTCTCTTTTTACAGGTCCCCACCATCCGATTGGACGAGCCTGAACATAATATTTTATTAAATGCTCCATCGGTTCATGTTTGGTAAGTAATGTAACTGGGAGAAAAACTAGCGCCCCAAGAAGCATCAATAACCAGAACTGCTGATAATCAGGAAGAGGAGGAATTACATCCCAGTGTGGAAGTATCCACACTACAAGCCAGCTCAATCCGAGGTTTGCAATCCATGAGGATAAGTATCCCCATGCATTAAACCTCCACCAGACAACCTGAAGAATATTCGGCAGCCAGATTCCTGCGGCCATTAGCCACAATGCAAAGATAAGCCACGATGTAATATCCTCCATCATCAATCCGTAAAAGAAGGAACCTAGAAGAAGAATTAATGTTGCAACTCTTCCAACCCATACAAGTTCTTTCTCGGTTGCCTTCGGTTTGAAATAGTGAAGATACAGATCGCGTGTAAAATACATTGCGCCGAGGTTCAGGTGCGATGCAATTGTAGAGACGTGAATCGCAATTAAAGCCGCGAAGAAAAATCCGATCAATCCAACGGGTAAATATTCAAATCCGAGACGGAACCAGCCGAGCTCGTATTCCGCCTGTGTTGGAATATTAGGTGAGATTACATAGAAAGCTAGAATTGCCGCAGCCCAGACTGAATTACGCGTAAGCACAAGGGCCGTTCCCCACCAGATGCTGTAGCTTGCGTCGCGGACAGACTTAGCGCTCTGGATCCGCTGAGCTTCAACATACCAGTCGATGCTTGTTCCCATACCGAATCCGCCAATAACGGCAATAAACATCATCGTAATAAACCATGCGACGGGGAATTCTCCATCGAACCAACCGGTGAATGCAAATGGATTCATGCGCCAGCCTTCTCCCATTGCCGTTAGTTTATCGGCAATTTCTATAGGACCGCCGGCGGCCATTATTCCCCAAGCCGATACGATCAATATCATAAGAAACGCAATTATTCCCTGCTGGAAGTCGGCCATTATAACTCCCCAGTATCCGGCGGCTAGAACGTAGATTGCGCAGAGTGATGAGAAGAGGACCAGACCGATCCATAAATCCCATCCGAAGAGATAGTTGCAGACCTTTCCCATTGCAATGCCGACCCATCCGAGAATGAACATATTCATAAAGACCTGCCAGCCGGAGATCCATCCTCGCAGCATCTCGGCACCGAGTCCGTGAAAACGGATCGTATTCCATTCGGCCTGAGTATATGCAAGGGAACGGCGGAAGATTCTTGTTGATACGAATGCGCTGATTGCGCACCACGCAGCAAAAAATGTGTACCATAATCCGGCAATTCCATACTTGTAAACGACTCCGGTTACCCATATTGGTGTGTCGGTCGCAGTATGTGTAGCATAAACGGATGATGCGGGAAGCCACCACGGCAATCCGCGGCCGGCTAAAAAGAAATCTGATTCCGATCTTTTACCGAGCCGGTAGAAGGCTACTCCGAGTCCTACCGTTATAATTAGAAAGAGTACGACCCAGAACCAGTCGAGAAATTGAAATTCAACCATAAATTGCCTCGTATCTATTTTCGATTTTTAGAATTGGATTCTGCTGATTGGTAATTGTAAATGATTGAAGGTTTATGACAGACGCTTGAAGTATGATATATAAATTATAGTGCGGGGATTTGAAACGGGTATGGAATCTGTTCATAAAAGGTCAGATTTATTTGAAGTGAAATTAGGGAATGAGTGGGAGTGAAGCAACAAATAATTTCTAAGCAGATTATGCAGATAGATTGGGGATCAGAAGTGATTTCCCCTGATGATATTCACTACTGATCCGCCTTAAATAAGATTTATTTTAGATATACCATTTTCTTTGTCTTAACCGATCCGTTCGATGACAGTCTGTAGAAATAAATACCGCTCGGCAATGAATAATTGGAAATCGAGAATGTATAATTGTAATTACCTTCAGGCTTGAATTCGTTAACAAGCGTTGCGACTTCTCTGCCAAGCGCATCATAAATTTTTAATTGTACTTGACCGCCGACCGCTAACTGATAACTGATAACGGTGCTCGGATTAAATGGATTCGGATAATTCTGATTCAATTGAAATGCGGTGCTTATCTCCGGCTCATTCTCCTTAATATCTGTTATGATATTGAATGGCACCAGCTTCTTAGAGGTGTATAACCTGTATTCTCCGGGCTGGAGGTTTATGAGTGCATTTACGTCCGTCACATTCAGACTGTCTCCTGAAAAGAATTCATACCACCATCCGGCCGATTGGAAAGTCGGATTAATGTTTCCAGCCGTTACATCGAAATTTCCGAGTATAGTTGCGTTCATAGTTGTATGGTTAAGCTGAATCTTTTTTAGTGCACTTGAAACACTCATGGTATAGTTATCGGTTGAAAAAACGTCGTAAGCTTTTTTAAGCCGTGTTAATGCCGCGAATGTATTGAACAGACTTTTTCTATCAGCATTGGAATAATAATTCAGTCCGTCACTCCACGGAAGCGGCTTCCTGCCTAACCTGCCATTCTGATCGATTGAAATATCGTACCCGAGTTCACCGAACTGCCAGATCATTTTTGGACCCGGCACAGTAAGAAAGAATGCGGCGGCCAGCTTTATCCTGTTCAATGCGGTCTGCAGATTCTTTATATTGTAATTGCCGGAGATGTTACCGAATTGAAGGTTCTTGAACATAAGCCTTTGTTCGTCATGACTTTCCATATAACCGATCAGGTGCGGTTTAGTCCATCCTCGCGATTTATATGATATTCCCTGAAAATTCGATTTGCCGCCGTCATGAAATCCCATTGTCGCTTCGTTGTAATTATAGTTCATGTTGCCCCACATCAGGATACCGTTGCCGTAATGCGCGAGTTCTCTGTCCTCCTGATCGACCGCCAGATGCTCAAAGATCATGATAGCAGTTGGATCGTACGACCAGATTTTATCTACTATCCGTTTCAGTAATCGTATTCTGTCTGGGTCGTAATTGCTGCCCCAGGGATCGGATAAAGTCTTTTTCCTGTTGCCGATTCCTTTTGTGAAGTCGAAACGGAAGCCGTCGAATTTGTATTCGGTAAGCCAGTATTCAAGCACACGGTCAATAAAATATTTTGTATGAACACTTTCGTGATTAAAATCGTTGCCCCACTGAGCATCGGGGTTGTCAAAGTTGGATTGAACATTGAACCAGGGATTATTAGCTGCGGGTCTTCCGCTGTTCCAGTACATCTGCGCCATCGAATTATTATTGTAGGCGTGGTTAAGAACTATGTCCAGTATTACCGCGATGCCGTTCTCATGGCAGGCATCGATGAATTTTTTAAGATCGTCCTTTGTTCCGTAATACTTGTCGGGCGCAAAGTAGGTGGTCGGGTTATAACCCCAGCTGTCGTTCCCGTCGAATTCGGAAACCGGCATCAGCTCAATTGCATTAACTCCGAGCTTCTTAAAGTAGCTTAGCGTATCGATAAGCGTTTTATACGAATGGGTGGCAACAAAATCGCGCACCAGCATTTCGTAAACTATCAGTATCTCTTTAGCGGGCCGCTCGAAAACAGGAATCCGCCAGTTGTAGGGAGTCTGACCGGTCTGAAGAACCGAAACTATTCCGCTTGTCTTCTGTGAAGGATAATATTTTAGATTGGGGTAAACTGTCGCAGAGATTCCGGAGTCGTAAGATGGATCGAGTATCTTATCAGTGTAAGGATCATAGATTCTTAAACTACCGTCTATAAGGAACTGGTAGGCATATTCCTGCAGAGGCGTGAGATTCGAGAGAGTTATCCACCATATTACGCTGTCGGCCTTCGGCTCGTATCTGTTCATCTGATAGTTTACGTCAACTTTCCAGTCGTTGAAATCGCCGATCAGATATACAAATTCCTTATAAGGTGCAAACAGAGCCAGAGTAACTTCGTTACCGTTGTAATTGATTCCGTGAATGTTGCCGGCTGGAAGAGGCGCATTGTTAATTTCCGGATTCCTTAGAATTACAAACGCGGAAGAATCCTTATCACCCGTAATACCTGTCGCGATAATCTTAACATCGTTTCTGCCCGCCGGATATTGATCCGCTATAAACTGGTATTCAATTGTTGCATTGTTTGTGGAAGCTTTCTCAACCCCGTTAACGAATAATTTCATACCGGCTGTTGTAGTTCCTACTGCAGCGCCGGTAGCGGAAATGTTAAGAGTCTCGCCGGATTTCGCGAAAGCAGGGGAGCGCATCGGATCACCGAAATCGACTGATACTGCAGGTGAATTGATTACAACACTAATTCCTGGTTCGTATAGAGAAATAAAAATATCTTCAGTTTTACGATTACCATCGGAGCTTCGAATTACGAAACACAATTCAACTATTTTTTCGTTTGATAAAACATTGGGATAATATGTGCGCGGATTATTGATTACTAATTGATATGTATTTGTTCCAAGTCTCGTTAGTTTGGGTTGAGTTGCATTATCGTTCCATCTTTCAATTACATGCTGCCATCTATTATTATTTCCAGTCCCGATCTTCACAGTCACTCCCGTATGTGCGTATGCATCGCCGGTATTATATCCAGAGAGAGAAGGTTTGTCAGAAGGATTAGCATTTGTTACATCGAATGTAAGTGTAATATTATCTGTCTCGGTTGGATACTGAGGATTGGTCGTAACTATTGTCTGAGCTTGTAAGCCAATACTAAAGATTAATAGAACGAATAGGATTTTTGAACGCATTATTAACTCTTATTAATTTTTCATAAATGGATTTAATTCTAAAACAATTTAGGAACGGAAAGGGTTCTAATCAAGGAATTCCCACGCCACTCCTAAACGAAGGCCTCTTTCCTGTTTGGGATAGTAGGGAACTATGTAATATTTTTCGTTCAGAAGGTTTTCGAAAACGAAATAGATGGTGGCCGCATCCTGAATCTTTCCTGCAAGGAAGAAATCAAACTGAACTGAAGGTTGAACATCCTCAGACGGAATCACTATATTTCCATTGGTTCTAATCCATCTGGTTATTTCAAAGGTTTCAAAATCGATGATTTGATAACCTCTGTTTCCAATCAGCCGGTAGTTAATCCCGGCTTTCAGTTTAAGATTGGAATTAAACAATGTATCTACATAATATATTCCGCCGTTTGATGTAAAATCGGGCAGCGGGTAATTGTCCTTCATCTCCTGAATGAAATAGTAATTCGAAGTTGTGCTCAGTAAAAACTTCCAGAGATGCCAATCTAATTTCAGATTTATCCCTTGTAATGTTTTGTTATAACTGCCGACAATTGCAAGTTCCTGAAGAAAATATCCCGTAGAAATATTTGTTGATGAATTATTATAATTCAGTTTTGCTTCAAGAATGCTGAAATCCGATTCATAATTTCCCCCCGCGGCAATATGTATAAGATTAGATGGTTTCCGGAATTTTGACAAACCCAGATACATAGAAAACTTTTCATCAATAAACCATGAGAGATCCGCTCCGGCCCCGAAATAACTTTTACCGTCGTAATTCAATACTTTACCGAATACTGACGGAATGATTTTTTGTTCTTCAATTTGCAGATATAGACTTGCCTTTGCGAGCGCGGAGAATGTATTAATTCTGTCACTCCTGTTTATTAAGGGTGTGTTAAGCGAAGTGGTCTCATAAAGTGCTTCCGAGTAAATATTCAGAATGTCAGCTTCTAATTTTTGTGAGAGTTTAGCGCCATATGTGCTGAACTCATTATTATGAATAATCTTATCATACCTGAACGGGTAGTACCATTGCAACATAGACGGTACCGGATTTGTATTCTCATTCTGTCTGAATTCAATCAGTGATGATTGATAATAAAATGTTAGATCTGTCGGTTTGCTTCCGATCAGTTTTGCAAGCAGTCTGATATTAAGATTACGGCCCGATACTTTCTGATATCGGTCGATAAAATTGACCGGCGCCTCAATTGTGCTATACAGTACTTCTTCAATTTGTGAAGAGGGGAAGGCAATTTTTATGCTGTCAATATCAACTCCTCCGTTCAATCCAACATTGCTCTGATAAAAAGAATATCCGCCTGTAAGGTTAAAATCATTACTTAATAGATATCTCAGCCGCACTGAACCGGACCACAAACCGTAATCACTGTTCTTAAACCGGGGATCGGTGCTCTGATGAGTTATTTGTGAATAAATGCTCATCCGGCGGCTGATGTTGGAACTGAATATCCCGTCAAAAAAGCCCTCTTCGTTCGGAGCCTGGTAAAATTTTATACGCGTATAAGGTCTGTTCGTAACAAAGTCCCGTGAGATCATATTAATGCTTACGGGATTATTCATTTCATTGAAAAGAAATCCCTGCGGCAGCGGAATTACTTCGAGTGAATCAATACTCTCGCTCTGGAAAAGATTAAGATCAAGAGAATTTATCAGGCGGTTGTTGATGCTTATTCCGTCGGATAAGTAGGAAGAATTGCCGAATCCGTTCCCGTAAACCGAAATTTCGTTCGGCAGTCCTATTGATCCAAGGTCTCTTACAAATCCGAACGGCAGGTATTGAAACAAGTCGCCGGCATACCGGTGATCAAGCTTTAAGATTTCATCCTTTCTTAAAATATTTCCCGTACTCCCGGTCGAATAAAAATTATTAGGCGGCAGGGGCAAAAGCTTTTCGGGTCTCTTAATTTTTGATGAATCAACGGATCCTGTTTTCGAAGTATCCTGAACTTGAACTTGTTTTGATTTGGAAGTATCAGGAAAATCTTTTGTATTCAGAATTTTTTGTTTAGAGTCCTGCTGAAATGCTGAAAGATTCAGATAGAAAAATGAAATAATAATTACAGAAAAAAGTTTTTGCATTAAGAGTCAGAAATTTTTTTGCTAAAATATGTTTAATTCCCGATTGATAAAAGATGAAAAAGAGAAGTCGGCTTCAGCCCTATAAACATTGCTTAACCGGGGCGTTGTATCGTAAATCAAATGCTGCACAAAAAAGACAAAATCTGTTTGTTTTGAAATAAAAAAGTGCTAAATTTCGCATGAATTTACATCTAACAAACAAAGGGGTTACATCATGGCAATGACAAAAAGCCAAATTTTAGCTCATCTTGCTGCAAAGACCGGTGTTAGCAAAAAAGTAGCCGGTGAATTTATGGGCGAATTAGTAAAACTTGCGTACAAAGAAGCAAAAAAATCATTCGTTCTTCCAGGATTGGGAAAATTGGTTTTGGTTGACAGAAAAGCCAGACAGGGAAGGAATCCGAAAACAGGCGAAACAATTACAATCCCTGCAAAGAAGGTTGTTAAATTCAGAATTGCAAAACAAGCTAAAGATGCTATCTTAGTTTATAAAGCATAATTGAATAAAATATAAGCCCATCTTTTAAAGGTGGGCTTATTTTTTCCTCTCGATCCTTATCTCCTTCATACCCGTCAGTAGCTTGTCGTATAACGGCTGAGGTATATTCTTTAAAATCGTTGTAATCAGTTTCTGAAATTTTCCTACATGGGAATAAAATCCGATTGTTATATTCTGCCTGCCGTCTTTTATATAAACCGGCCGCGTTGGGTAACCGCTGAAAATTCCGCCTGTTATATTCTCTATATCCGAATGGTAAATAGTAATTTCCTTTCTGCCGAAAAGAAAATCCCGGCAGACTATTTTTTCGTTATCGGCTTCTACTGTAAAAGGGAAGAGTCGGTATGTTTTGAAAAAATACCTGTTTACTATGAAAATGATGAAACCGTTTATCAGCGCAAAAAACACGAAATACCATTTTTCAAACATCATCATTATTGAAGAAATAAAATGGACCGATAAAAAAAGCGTTGCAATTATGTTGCCGTATCTATAAATCAGTTTTGCAAAAAATGAATATTTAAATTTTTCCAAGACTCTTTTTTCTCCAACAGATTTTTTTACCTCTGCAAGGTAATTATTCTGTTCTGAATAGTGAAACATTCTTTTGCAATTGAATTTATTGACCAGTCAGACTCACGAAATAATATTCCTTGCAGCGGCCCGCATCAGGATGGAACTTTATTTACCTGCAAACATTAATAATTAACAGCGGTGGTTTTCTACCATTCCTTCAGTGATTTTCTATTTCATCAGGATAAACTTTCTGGTCTGCGAGTATTTCCCGGCAAACGAATCAAACTTGTTTATAAATGATAGATTATAAAAATAGACTCCGCTTGCAATAGAGGACCTGCTTTTCAGATTATTTGAATCAAATAGAACAGAATGAAATCCGGGGGATTTATTCTCATCGACTAATGTTGCGATCTCAGTTCCGAGCGAATCATAAACTTTCAATGTAACATCCCCTTCATCCGGAATCTGATAGGTGATTCTTGTGGAAGGATTAAATGGATTCGGATAGTTCTGGTATAATTTATAATCCGGCGGTAATGATAAAGCGCCGACACTGGCCGAAGTGCTTGTGAATTTATAGAGCCTACCGGTCGTGTAATTTGCAAAATATAAAGTTTTGTTCTGATCCAATCCGAATGTTGATATAGCATGATTGGTTGAGAAGAGAAGCTCGTTTGAGACTGTTCCGCTCTTGAAATCGAGCGCCCAGATTCTGCCCGATACAAAATCCCCGTAAATGTATTTACCCTTCAGTTCCGGTACAGAAGAACCTTGATAAACATAACCCCCTGTTATCGAATACCCGCCCTGATCATTGTGACCGTATTCCCAGACCGGCAGAGTTAAATTAGCCGTGTTGCAATTTGAAGGGGGATTGAAACAATGATTCCCTTCCATAATTCTCCAACCGTAATTCTGCCCCTTAGCTATAATGTTAATCTCCTCCCACGCATTCTGCCCTACATCAGCAGCCCATAATCTCGAATCCTCCGGATCAAAACTGAATTTCCATACATTCCTTAATCCCCAGGCATAAATCTCTTCCTTTAATCCGTTTGAGTTCCCTTTTAAAGGATTGTCGTCTGGTATAGAGTAATTTAATCCGCCGGAAGTATTATTCACGTCGATCCGCAGGATCTTTCCGAGCAGCGATTTAAGGTTCTGTGCATTGTTCTGGGGATCCCCGCCGGAGCCGCCGTCTCCTAGCGAGATATAAAGATAACCATCCGGCCCGAATGAAGTCTGTCCTCCGTTATGATTTGAATAGGGCTGATCTGCCTGCAGCAGAATCAGTTCGCTTGAACGATCCGCAGCATCGGGATCGGACTGGCTTACCCGGAATCGTGATACTACAGTCCTCCGCGGATTACTGGTTGTGTAATTTATATAGAAGAAGCCGTTGTTCCTGTAGTCGGGGTGGAAGGCGAGTCCCAGCAATCCCTGTTCTCCGCCGAACAGTACCTTATCCCGGATATCCAGGAATACTTTTTTAGTTCTTACATCGTTATTATTCTCAAACAGGTATATGACACCGGGCTGGGATACAACGAAGAGCCGGTTTGTGCCGTCATCCGGATATTGAATATCCACCGGCTGCTCAAAACTGAGATTCGGAAAAGCGGGCATTATCTGAACCTGTGCGTTTGATGGTTTGCATCCGGTTATCAGAATAATCGATGCTATCGATAAATAAAGTAACCTTTTCATATCTAGGCCTTTCATTTCTAATGGAACGGTAGTAATATAAAAAACAGAGGTGTAAATGCAACAGTTCAATTCCGACAGAAAGGTATTAGTAAGGGTAAAACATTTTGCCAGGAACTTTAAAGAGGGAAATCTGTTTGACAGAATAGGGAAATGATAAATATCTTTGTCCCGCAATCAATAAATAATCAGGAGGGAAATATGAAAACATCAAATATATTTTTTGCAGCAATCATTGTTTTTGCCGCCTCTTTTGTATTTGCCGGCGATGTATCGAAAGTTGAAAACTTCAAGCTGAAGGATTACAACGGCAAAGAACATCAGCTCAGCGATTTCAAAGCTTCTAAAGCAATTGTTATTATGTTTGTCGCTACGCAGTGCCCGGTATCGAATGATTATAACTCCAGAATGGCTGAAGTCTATAATGATTATAAGGATAAGGGAATTGTTTTTATAGGTATTAATTCCAATAAACAGGAAAGCATTGAAGAAATTAAGAATCATGCAAAAGAGAATAACCTTGCATTCCCTATTCTAAAAGACGAAAAAAATGTAATTGCAGATAAATTTTCTGCATCTGTCACTCCGGAAGTTTATGTTTTGAACAGTAATTTTGAAGTTTTATATCACGGTAGAATTGATGATTCAAGAAAGCCGAACGACGTTAAATCGAAAGATCTTCGCAAAGCGCTTGATGAAATTCTCGGCGGTAAATCGGTTTCAAATACTAAAACAAAAGCATTCGGATGTACAATTAAAAGAGTATCGTAAAATGAGAAATTTTCTTTTAGCTTTTTTTATTGTTTTATTTTTTGCGGGCGTTAGTTCTTATGCTGATGAAAAACCGAAACAGAACAGTAAAATAACCGTTGAATCCATTGATAAGGATAAACTTTCCAGGATATTGAAAGACCGGAAGGGTAAACCCCTGTTCCTTAATCTGTGGGCAACATGGTGCGTTCCCTGCAGGGAGGAATTTCCCGCAATCAATAAACTGGCTGAAGAATATAAGGATGTTGAGTTTATCGGGATCAGCGTCGATTTCCCCGAGGAGATCGAATCCAAAATCATTCCTTTCCTTAAATCACAAAATGCGAAATTCATCTCTTATGTTAACGGATTTCAGGGGGACGAAGAGCTGATTAATACTCTCGATAAAGACTGGAACGGCGCGCTTCCCGCCACATTCATCTACGATAAGAATGGTAAAAAAATCTCCTTTCTCGAAGGTAAAAAATCGTATGATGAATTTAAGAAAGAGATTGAGAAAAGCAGAAAGAAATAAGCTGTTATTGCTAATCCCCTCTTTCCATTAGAGGGGATTAGAATTTATTGAAAAACTCGCCGGTTAAATTTCCAGCAAAGCTGCAGATCAAATCAGGGATTGAATTTAGTAATTTTATTTGCGGTCTTCAGATAATCGCTCAATGCTGCTGAACCGTACCATGGTATTAATTCCACATCGAAGATACCGGCCGCAACAGCAGGATCGGTATTAACCAGTTCCCTCGCTTCCTCAATTGTTTTAACATTCAGTATGAACAGTCCCCGGTATTGCAGGTTGTTTTTTCCGAAAGGTCCGGCAACAAAAAGTTTTTCCTCTTCAACCAGACGATTAATATTATTCATATGGCCGGCAAAAAGACTATCCCTTGTTTCCTTTTTCTCTATAACAGCTGGACCCGTTTTAAGTATTACGAAAACATAATTCTTCATTCCGTAATCGTCAGCACCAAATTTCTTTGCCAGTCCGGCATCGTAATCCGGATTCTGCTTTTGAGCAGAGAGCGGTATCGAAATGAACAAAACGAAAATTGAAATAAGTTTTCTCATTTATTCCTCGATTCTAAATGATTTGTAATATACTTTTTTACGTCAAACTTCTTTGCGCAGCCGTTATAATTCATGTAACGCACCTTTCCGTAAACCGGCCGTTCGAACCAGGGACGGTCGTGCACTCCGCCTATTGACCATGCAATTCCTGTATAACCGTTCGGATCCCGTCCGTCCACTTCGTATTTGTCGTTAAGATAAATCGCGGTCCGCATCGCATCTTCGGGGGATTTAGACCACTCAAGGATTTTCTTTGCCCAGTACATCCTCATATATCCGTGCATCTTGCCTCTGTTAACCATTTCCATTTGTGCGGCATTCCATAAATCATCATGTGTATTGGCTAGTTCGAATTCCTCCGTTGAATAGATGTAATCCCGCTTATCTTTCCTGTGAAGGTTTAACGACTCCTGTGCCCAGGGATGAAATCCATCGAATGAATCGTAGTTCTTATTGTAGTAGCAGAAATTATCAGAAAGTTCGCGGCGAACTAGCATCTCCTCTAAAAATGCTTTGTAGGATTCTGCAGGTTCTGTCAACGGCTGAATTACAAGTGCTACCCGCTGCGGTGAAATTTGTCCGAAGTGAAAATAGGGAGAGAGATTCGACTGGGCGTCATGCGTCGGAAAATTTCTGTCTGTTCCGTAATTCGCAAATTTTTTGTCAATGAATTTTTGAAGTGTTTTATTGGCTGCACTCTCTCCCGGTAAAAGCCAGTCAACCTCTTTAACAGCTGTATTGATTTTTAATGATTTGTAAACTGAATCCCAGTCCGCTTTTACGTTTTCAGTTTTCGTCTTCATCTTTCTAAGAGGGGGAAACTCTTCTAAAAACTCCGGAAGTAATTTCTGGATCTTGGGACGAATTGTATAGGCGGCGAATTCCTGTTTGTCTGACACATGAAGACACGGGACAATGTTATGCGCATCAACTTCGTGAAAGGGGATTTCAATTTTATCAGCGACGGATTTTTTCCATCGCCTCACAATTTTTAACGGATTGAAATCTGTTACTATTAATGAAGCTATGGTTTTTTCGAGAAACGCGGGAATTTTTTCTCCGGCATCGCCTGTAGTAATAACAAAAGGAATGTTGTATTTACTTAATCCCGATTCAACTTCCTGCAATCCTTTAATCATAAATCCGTATTGCCGGATTGTCGCTTCAAGGAAATCCGGGACAAGGTTAAATAGAACAAACAGCGGTACGTTACGCTCTATTGCTTTTTCCTGCGCGTATAACAATGCCCAGTTATCGTGAACGCGCTGATCCCGCTGCATCCAGTAAACAACCGGACCGGGATTGCTAATACCATCTTGTAAAATTCTTAAGCGTATTGAATCCATGGTAATATTTTATGGATAATCGAATATAAAAATATCAAAAAATATGTTGCTCTCTAATTTTGATAAAACAATCTCAAAAATTCGTTTTGCTCAACATACTTGGTTAGGTAATTTAATAAAAATACCATTGCACAGGGTTAATAACATCATGATCTAAAAGGATTGTCATGGTTAAGTGCAGCTAATTCCTATTCGCGCTTAATCTTTCCCATTCACATTTAAGAGCTTTCGATTGCATTGGAATATGATTTCTGCCAACAATTGCAAACACTCTTTTATTTTTATGAAAAAAACTGGTGATTAAATCGAACATATGGGTGTTTCTGTAATTACTTGAATATCTGTTGATGTCATTTGTAAAAATTCCGCCTGTTTTCTCCGATGCCTGTAATGGATCAAACCAATTTGAAGGGGCTTCCCACCATTTTATTCCTGTTCCCCAATATTTTATAAATGAATTTTCAATGTCCCGGATATTAAGTACTGTATTATTTAGTACTGGTAATGAATTGGCCTTTGTTAAAACGTTTTCTATATGACTTTTAATCTGAACTTCTTCCCAATTAAAACTTTCTCTTACTCTCTGAGCCTCTCTCAATAAAAAGAAAAGTTTTATTTTTTCAATCGGGAAATAATCCAATAGATAATTAATTTCTTTAATAGGGTCTGGTTCGAGCGATAAGACTTCAACACTATCCCGGGAAGCTAAAAATCTTAAAAAGCCGGACTCGCCCAATTTTTCTATTGTTTCCTCTTTTGTGGAAAAGATACCTCTATTAGGTCCTTCATATAAAGCTATATCAAACTTTTCTCTACTCCATGCTTTTTCAATTTCATTAAACTGTATGTTGGATGGGTCTTTCGAGTGAATTGCTCCAAAGTAGAACAATGCTATTCTATCGTCTTTTGATAAAGTTAAACACCATTTGGTACTATCCGTTTCAATAAAATCCCTGTAATCCAGGATTTGATCCTTGCAATTATTGTTTTGTCCAAATAGAGGAATAAAATTCAGTGTAACCAATATTATTGCGCAATATTTTTTCTTCATTATTGATCCTAAATTAATCTCATGAATGAATTACATTCTTATTATTAATGATCACTATTTAAATTTGAGGATATTTCTATGAACAGAGCAATGTCTATATCTTTGGGTACTACTTGGACAACGTTTTCTTAATTCAGTAAATCCAGAACAGTCAGATTTATTTTATTCAGTTTCAACAACTGGTTTTATTAATATTCTTACTTCGTCTTCAGTTTATGTTGATTTATTTTTTGTGACCATATTGTAATATCATATTTAATATTTGTGTCGAAATTCTATTTTAGAATTCCTGACAACTAATCTTCGTCAAATTAATTGTAGTATGAATCATCATTTACAGTAAACCATTTAACTAAATTTATTCTATCCTCCTATTCGCATTATCTCTTCAAACTCATCTTTTGTAACCGGCATAACAGAAAGTCTGTTTCCGCGTTGGAGAAGCTGCATCTTCTGAAGCTTTTTATTGCTGCGCATACTGTCAATTGATACAAAATTCTTAAACTTCTTAACCAGCTTAACATCCACCATCATCCATGCAGGATTGTCCTTCTTACTCTTCGGATCGTAATGAGGATTTTCCGGATCGAATGCGGTAAAATCCGGATAAGCTTCCTTAACAACTTCACAAATACCGGCAGCGCAGGGCGGTTCACCATTACTATGGTAGAAAATTACTTTGTCACCAATCTTCATTTCATCCCTTATAAAGTTACGCGCCTGATAGTTACGCACTCCGTCCCAGTAGGTGGTTTGATTTTTTTCTTTTTCCAGAAATTCAATCGGGTAGCAATTTGCTTCGGATTTCATTAACCAGTATTTCATATCATTCTCCTAAAATGAAAACGGGAAATCAATTATTAGTCATAAATAATTTATTCTAACACTTGCAATAATACCGGATTAAAGATACTAAAATGGATATTACTTTTGAAAAAGATGGGTCAACTGGAAATGAATAAACAAGCGTGAGTCGGAAAACTTCCGGCCCGTTTAGAATTCACGGCTGCATGCAGCGCTGTTTTTAGAAAGATCGCAGCCCGTGCAGCCGCCGCACGCGTTCCCGGATCTTTTTTTAACACGTAGATTCTTTATAAAAGAAATTACTATGTAACCGGCCGTTAATGAAATTATTGTGAATACAATTATATCCTGAATCATATAAATCCCTTATTAAAAAATATTTCCTATGTGATACGCACCGAAAGCAACAATCCATGCCATTGCAGTAGTGTAAACCATAGTAAATGTGGCCCACTTCCAGTTAGCTTCCTTTCTGATTGCCGCTATAACCGCCACACACGGGAAATAAATTAATATAAATAACATCAGGGAATAGGCGACAACCGGCGAAAAAACTTTTTCCCCTATTCTTGGTCCGCTTGTAAATACCTGCTGCTGAAGTTTTGTCTTTAAGTTTACAGAAGTTTCATCGGCTTCCAGATCGGATTGATATAGAACTCCCATCGATCCAATTACAATTTCTTTAGCGGCTAAACCTGTAATAATGCTCACGCCTATTTTCCAATCCCAGCCGAGCGGTTCAATAACCGGAACTATCATGTGCCCCAATTGACCGATATAGGACTTCTCCATCCGCTCGGATTCTTTATCAATTTCAATCTGTGCAAGTTGTTCCTCTTTTTCGCTCCCGGTCAAATTAATGTTAGCTGAAATTTCCTCCGTCATTTTATCGTAATCAACCGAGAATTTCACATCGCGGGGGAAATGTCCTAGTGCCCAGATAATAATTGAAGCGCTTAATATTACAGTCCCCATTTTAGTTAAATACTGAACGCTTTTGCCCCACATGTGAACCAGAGTATTTCTGAGTGTGGGAATTCTATACGGCGGCAATTCCATCACAAAAGGAACATCCTGCTTTGCGAAGAAGATCCTTTTAAATACAAGAGCAACCAGTGTAGCCAGCAAAATGCCGATCAGATAAATTGACAATAAAACCAGTCCCTGGTTTGCAGGGAAGAATGCTGAAATCAATAGTACATAAACAGGCAGACGCGCGCTGCATGACATCAGCGGCAATATCAGCATCGTTAAAATCCTGTCCTTACGGTTCTCTAATGTTCGTGTAGCCATTACAGCAGGAACGTTGCATCCGAATCCCATTATCAGCGGAATAAATGATTTTCCGTGCAGACCGATTTTGTGCATCAGCTTATCCATTATGAAAGCGGCGCGGGCCATATAACCCGTGTCTTCCATTAATGAGATACAGAAAAACAGGATTAAAATATTCGGAAGAAATATAATTACTCCGCCTACACCGCCGATTATACCGTCCACAATCAAATCTCTCAGCGAGCCATCGGGAAGTGTGTTGGCAATAAAATTACCGAGTTCTGATACACCGGCATCGATCCAATCCATCGGGTAGCCGCCTAATGAAAACGTCAGCTGAAACATTACCCACAAGAAAAAGATAAATATCGGAAATCCCAGGTATTTGTGAGTTAAAAAGAAATCGATAGAATGGCTGGCCTGCCTTTTATTTAATTTATCCTGCTTATATGTTTCCTTTAATACACCGTTTATAAATCCGTATTTAGCGTCCGCGATTACCGTATCGGACTTCTCCTTGTATTCGCGTTCGAGTGAAGTAATTTCCTTTTGAGCAAGTGCAAGAAGATTCTGAGAATCCGGAATTCCGGAAATCCGGCTGGTAAAATCAGTATCGTTTTCTAATAATTTAATTGCAGCGTACCTGCTGTAATAGGAATCGTATATAATTCTATTCTTTTTAATTTCGTCGCGTAAACGTTTTATCGAGTCCTCGATATTTGTGCCGTAATTAATATGCGCATGCCGTGCAACTTCATCCCGGTCTTCGTATACGTCAATTACCTTGGAGAATAATTCTTTAATTCCTTTTCCTTTGGATGCAACAGTGGTAACAATCGGTATGCCTATAATTTTTGCCAGAGCAGCATGATCGAATTTATCCCCCTTCTCTTCGAGTTCGTCGTACATATTCAGCGCAATAACTACCTTGATGTTCATATCCATCAGTTGGGAAGTAAGGTAAAGATTTCTTTCTAGGTTCGACGAATCGATTACGTTCACAACAACATCAGGTAATGTTTCGGTTATATGTTTCCGGACGAATAATTCTTCGGGCGAATATTCCGAAATTGAATAGGTCCCGGGCAAATCCGTAATGTTAATCCTGTAACCGTTATGATCCAGCTTTGCTTCTTTGGTATCAACAGTTACTCCGCCGTAATTACCGACGCGCTCATGTTTACCGGTCGCGTAATTGAATAATGTTGTTTTTCCGGAATTCGGATTGCCAACGAGTGCAACATTGATTGTCCGGCATTTTTCTCTGATTTTTTTCTGAAGTTCGTCGTCGGGTATAGTTCCGTCGAAATGCGCGATTGATTTATCACCATACTTTTCAACCGGTACAACTTCAATTAATCTGGCTTCGCTTCTGCGGAGCGAAACATGGAAGCTCATCAACTCGTATTCAATCGGGTCCTGAAGAGGAGCGTTTTTGATAACCTTTACAGGCTTCCCCTTTACAAAGCCCATCTCGGTAATTCGTTTCCTGAAAGCACCGTGTCCTAATATCTTGGTAATAATTCCGACTTCATCGTTCTGAAGGTCCGAAAGATGAATTGCTTCGACAGCCTGAATATTTAATTCTGTTTTATACATAATATTTAAAAGTTTATTCCGAATCTTAGAAATGCAGCGACCGAATTTCTTAAATTATTTTCCGTTCCTGCCGGATTAACTATGTACTGGATATCGGGCTGAAAAAAAAGATTTTCGGTAATGTGTGCTTTGTAAAACATTTCTACTGTTGTCTCGTTTCTTAAGTCTTTATTTGAAAATCCTGCGTGAGCGATAGCAATGCCTAATAAGTCTTTGGTTCCATTATCGGAAACAATCTGATAATTTATACCTCCTCCAAAATAATAATTATGCGCATTAATGTTTGTTGGACTGATTGCAAACTGCGCAAATATTCCAAGGATATTGTATCCCCCTGATTTTAATAAATTCTGATCGGCTATCGCATAAAAACCGTAGTTCTTATCGAACACCGTTTCAACAATTTTAGTTTCTGGACAGGTTTCTCTTAAATGTGAATGATAGTAGTATCCGGCTTTCAATTTTCCGGGCAGATCCCCTAGCTCTATTGAAAACTGTAATTCAGAAAAAACCAATACTCCGTCGCTCGATTTTAAATCCCAATTTAAATTGTACTGATTGCTTTCTGAATCTTCCGGCAATCCGTCGAATACTGCAGCCTGAATTGCCATACTTTCGTTAACTTCATATCTGGCTGTAATTCCGAGAGCTGTCAGCGGGAAAATAGGTACGGGAATATTGTCGGCTATTAAGGAAGGTATGCCGAACGAACTATTAATGAAATTGCCGGCATACTCGCTTGTAACAAATTCCGAGTTTAAATCCTGCAGTCCTACTATAGCCTGAAAATTTTTGTAACTATGTTTATACCATAATTCATGAAGATAAGTACGGTTGCCCGCTTCGATATTCGATGCAACCTGAAAATCCCCAATTAATTTTTCCGATGGTGTCCCCCCGTGTGTAGAAGCACCATTCAGAAAAAACTCCCCCCCTTCCCATAATTCTAAAGTCTTTGTCTCAAAACCGATTTTAATATTTGCCATCCCAAGATAAGCGCCACCGGTTTTTTTGCCGCCGGTTAAATTTCCTGCAAATTCACCCGTGTATGTTGCTTCGTGTGTTAAAAATATTTTATCTAGGACTGTTGTTGTGTCCGGCATATTTAACGGATTTTTTTGTGCTAAATAGTTTCCTGCAAAAACGAGTATAAAAATGAATTGTAAAAGTACATACTGCATTGCTCCTTACTCCATAATAATCGAATATTCCGGGGTAAAATTATGGACGTAGTACTCCGGTTACAATCACTAAAACATGGGAATTGGACCTGATCTTATCCCAATTTTAGGGGAGTAAAATGACGTTTTTGAGGCGGATTGAGATTCCTGTTGACAGGATTAGCCCGACACGTAATCGCTCAGATTAATGACTGAAGTCTTCCGGATTGATGATCTTACAGTATATCGCATAACAAAATGCTTATGAAAGTAAAAATGATCCTTTCATTTCTTTAACAATGCATTTGCAAATATCTTGTTGTAAGTTGTCTTAATTTTTATAAGTCGGCTTTCAATCCAACGTTAAAACTCAATGGCATATTGGGTCTGTAACCCTGCGGCAAATTTGCCACAATAGCTCTGCTGTTTGTAAGATTATTAATTGTTGTGAAAGCAGTGAAGGTTCTATCTAATCTATAATTAGCAGAAATGTCAATGATTAAAAATCCTTTTAACGCATTCACATCATTATAGATTACGTTTTCAGCCGGTACAATAATGTTGTTTTGACCCGGCTTTACTCTTGTTTCCCCGGTATATCGACCGATTACCGTAGCATCGAATTTATTATTTTCAAAACCAATACTAACCGTCAATAAATGAGGTGTGATAAACGGAATGAAATCGCCTCTGTTAATTATTCCGCTTCCCCAGTCGCCTCCGCCATTTTTAAAAGTCTCATTAAACTTTGCTGAGGTATAAGTATATGCTATATATACTGGTAGTTTAAAATCTTGTGTTGCCTTTTTTGTATAAAGCAAATCGTATGCTAAACCAACTTCTAAACCTTGGATTTTTGCATTACCTGCATTAAACATATTGCCTGTGCCCGCACCACCTCCGGATACATTATCAGAGCCTAAGATATTATCATAATTATTTAAAAAAGCGGTTACCTGGGCATTTAATCCTTCGCTATCATAATTATAACCTAATTCATAATTCACAGAAGTTTCTACTTCGGCTTGACCTGTTGTTGAAGTTAAAGAAGGCATTCCCGGAGGCGAAAATCCTTTATGAACACCTCCAAATAGATTCATATCGGCATTAATTTCATAGTTTACACCTATCCCGAGCAGGAAAACAGATAAGTCGTTCGAAGCTTTTTTTAGTGAAGTGCCTAATCTCTCAACGTCTGCATTTCCATAATTTTGAAAATCCAATCTGATTTTTTCAAATCGAATACCCGGACTAACCTTTAAACCTTTGTAGTTCATTTCGTAATTTAAATAAGATGCAAAACTACTTGCATCTCTTATCTGGTTTTCCTGATTGCCTTTTACTCCCGCCGTAGACAATACCATAGTTCCATTAGTCATTGCATAAACCGAACGTGTTGCATACCGGTCAGCTTGGTCTGTGTGATAGCGAAGCCCTAACTGAATCTTATGCCACACCTCGCTTGTATTAAATATGTATTGCGCATTTGATTGTATCCCTTTTGAAAAGTACGTTCTGGCTGCACTCTGGTAATCTATATTCCCATTGGCTTTACCGGTCATTATTTGGTAGGGGGTTTGGTGCTCTGCAGGATTACTCAATATATTATTAATACTTTGTCCGCCAATGGTATTTGCTCTTGCCCAGTCTCTGAACGTTGTTGCATAATATGCGGTAGTGTTAACTATAAGACCACTTGCCGGTTGTATTAAATGATTAATAGAGATGTGCTGGTGATTCATATCCAGCAGATCTTTTTGAGTTGCGGAATATCTTCTTAAAGGATTTACTACATAATCTTCGTAGGTTAATCCCAAATAGGTTTCATTTGCATCTTCAGAACTGTGCATGAATTTTAAGGTTACAGATTGAGAAATTGTGGCCTCCTCGTCTGTGTGCCAGCGGAGTCTTCCCAAAATATCCTGTCTGTCAAAACCTGTATTGCTGCCATTATCTAATTCTTTAAAACCGGTGCTGGCTATTCTGTTTAATTCAAATACATATTCCAGGTTGTTTCTACTATCACCCACCCAAACTCTTTGTTGATTTGTATTAAAAATTCCATAAGCTATCTGAGCAAAGCCCTTAAATGATTCAGGAATTTCTGTTGATAGTAAGTTTACCGCACCTCCAATAGTATAAGGCCCATGTTTTATCTGACTGCTTCCTTTCAATACCTCAACACCTTGCATACGGGCAAAAGTCGGAAAATAATAAGCCGAAGGATCGGCATATGGTGCAGGGGCAATCAGAATTCCGTCTTCCATTAACGTCACTTTTGCACTTCTATTTACAGGCGTACCTCTTAAACCAATATTAGGTCTTAGTCCAAAACCTTCTTCGTCTCTGATGTTTACACCGGGAATAGTGCGAAGAACATTATTTATGTTAGGCTGGTTAAGTTTTTCCAATTCACGATTGTTAATAAATTGTCCGGAACCCGGAATTGATTTTGCTTTATCATCAATAATTGTTACCGGCTTAAGCTCATAACTTTTTATTGTATCCTGTTTGGTTGGCTGGGCAATTATTGAGATACCTGAGAACATTAATAGAAATATTAAAAGCTTACTCATTTTTATTCCTTTTTTGAATGATTACTTGACCTTTGAATTTGTTCGGATAACAATTTCACTTTCATTATCGAAATGCCCGTTAGTAGCTTCCGAGTTACAAGACGTATAGTTTATGGTTTTTCTTCATCCATACGAAATTATTTACCGGTAGAAAAACTTTTGAAAATTAAATGTGAATTACGAGGCTATCAATCGCCGATTTACGGGATATTTTTAATTTTGAATCCCATTTAATAGGGAGAAATGATATTATTGATTTGTATAATCTTCCAATTGAATAATTTTTTTGGTAATGGCATAAATTGTTAAGCCGGCCTGGCTTTTTATACCGGTTTTTTGTGAGATGTTTTTTCTGTGGCTTACAACCGTATGAACGCTGATGAATAGTTTATCAGCAATTTCTTTGTTAGAGAATCCCGCGACTAAAAGTTTCAATACGTCTATTTCTCTTTCGGATAAGGATTCGTGTTCTGCTTGCAATATATTGCCGGAATTATCGCCGCTTAATTTATTGATAATTTCTAAGATTGTATCCGGTGAATCGGTAATGTGTATAATCTTATCAAAAAGCGCCAGCATCTTCTGATTGAAAAATGTATAAACAAGCGCAACCCAGCATGTATTCAGATTTATTTTTTTAAGCGCAATGAATTCTTTGTCCTTGTTTTGTATCTGCGACGGATTGATAATAATAACATCAAGGCTTTCTTTCTTCAGGAAATTTTCAATGTCATTCAGGTCGTCGGCGCGGAACAATTTAAAATACTGACCGGATTTTGAAAATATATTTGAAAGCCCCTCGTGAATAACTTGCGAGGGTTCGAGTATAACTATATTAATTATTTGTTTACTCACGCTAAACTTCTTTCCAATCTGCTTATTAATGGCATTAATATGGTCTCTTCAATTGTCGAATGAATTTTCAGATCGTATTCAAGTTCGAATAAGCTTTCAATTATTTTCCTCCGGAGTACCCTGTCGTTTTGAACGGGCACGTGTTTAAGCAGCAGCTCTTTTAAATCATTCAGCTTCGACTCGATGTCGGTGTGATGTTCACTGTATTCGCTAACAGAAAAATCATTAATTCTATTTGACTTCCTTTCACCTTTACGTAGAAGTTCGTTAAAGTATGGGAAAGCGGTGCTGTTCTCGTATGATAGATGCTCTTTTACTTCCCCGAAATATTCGTTAAAAAATTTATCTATCAATTTTATTTCGGGCGAATCGTTCTTTGAGTACAATTCCTGTATCAGCGCGATAAGTTCGGGGTATTTTTCATTTTCGTAAAAATTATGAGAGTTTTTCAGATAGACTATTATGTCAGCTATGTCTCCGTTGGAAAAATCCTCTTCGCCGGATATATGAAATCCATTATAAAGATTGGCGAATGATATAAACACTCTTACACTAATCCCGTTTTCCTCGCATAGCTGTGTAACTGTTTTTTCATTTACAATAAAATTCAATCCGAAATGCTCCATTAACAGAAGGATTGACGGATTCTCCAAAATAATGTCCGCCATTTTCATTTCGGGTGTGATGTATTTTCTGTTTGACTGGTACATATAATTTCCCTGCATATTTATAATCTTTGCTCTAACTGACAACAAATTAATACTAAAAATAATTCATTGAAAGTGATTTAATTAAATAAGAGTGGTTTACCAATGCCCCAAATATGTCTTAAGCTAAAATTCCTTTTAAGAATTTACCGGTGTATGAGTTTTCAATGGCGGATATATCCTCCGGAGTTCCAACACCAACAATAAAGCCCCCCTTATCGCCAGCTTCGGGACCCAGGTCTATCACATGATCCGCGCATTTGATTATATCGAGATTGTGCTCGATTATAACAACAGAATTCTGGTTTTCAATCAGCATCTGAAAACATCTCAGAAGTTTGCTTATGTCGTCGAAATGAAGTCCGGTAGTTGGTTCGTCGAAGATGAAGAGAGTATGCTGGTTTTTTCTGTGAGTAAAAAGGTGGGACGCAAGTTTAACTCGCTGGGCTTCACCGCCGGAAAGAGTGGTGGAAGGCTGACCGAGCTTAATATATCCCAGTCCTACGTCGGAGAGCACTCTTAATGTCTTCTGAATCTTCTCAACATTTTCGAAGAACAACAATGCTTCGTCAACGGTCATATTCAGCACATCAACAATATTTTTCCCTTTGTATGTAATCTCTCTTACCTCTTTTTTGAATCGTGTACTTTTACAATCGTCGCATTCAAGGTAGAGATCTGCAAGGAACTGCATTTCAATCTTAACATATCCTTCACCTTCGCAGGTATCGCATCTGCCGCCCGGTACATTGAAAGAAAAGAATCCGGGTTTATATCCCCTTGCTTTAGCTGCAGGTGTGGATGCGTATAATTCTCTTATCAGTTCATAACCCTTAACATAGCTGATCGGATTTGAACGCGGAGACTTTCCGATTGGCGACTGGTCTACAATTTCGATCTGATCGACGAATCTGGCACCTTCTATCGAATCGAACTTACCCAGCTTCTGTGGATTACCGCCATTCAGCTTTACAATTCCACTGTAAAGAATATCGTGTACAAGCGTACTTTTACCGGAACCGCTCACTCCGGTAACAACCACAAATTTTTTAAGAGGGAATTCCACCGTTACATTCTTAAGATTATTCTCCCTGGCCCCGGTAATTTTTATCGATTCGGTTTTCTTTGTGTTCCTCTCTACTGGAACCGGAATTGTAAGCCGGCCGGACAGATATTTCCCGGTAAGAGAGGCATCGTTTTTTATTATTTCATTATAACTTCCCTGAGCAATAATCTCGCCTCCGTGAATTCCTGCGCGAGGACCCATATCAAATATCATATCCGCCTCGCGCATCATTTCCGGATCGTGCTCAACAACTATTACAGTGTTTCCGATATCGCGGAGAGACTTGAGTATTTTAATTAATCGTGAATTATCGCGCGGATGAAGTCCGATACTCGGCTCGTCGAGAACATAAAGAGTACTCATAAGAGCCGAACCGAGTGATGTTGCCAGATTGATTCTCTGTGTTTCGCCGCCGGAAAGAGTACTGCTTAAACGGTCTAATGTAAGATAGCCGAGTCCTACGTCGTTCAAAAATGTAAGACGCTTAACAATCTCTTCAAAGATTCTCTGTCCAATTGCTTTTTCTGTGCTTGTCAATTTAAGAGATCTAAAAAATACGTATGCCCGTTCAATAGACATTTGAACTATATCATGAACTGAATTATCGGCAATCTTAACCTGAAGAGCTTCGCGTCTCAATCGTGAACCACGACATGCATGACATGTGGTATAACCTCTGTATTTGCTCAGCAGAATTCTGATATGCATCTTGTAAGTCTTCTGTTCAAGGTGCTCAAAGAATCCGTTTATACCAGCAAATCCCTTAAAGCCATCTTTAATTAAATTCAGTTTCTCTGCCGATAAATCTTTAAATGGTACGTCAAGAGGAATCCTGTTGTTGTTGTTTCGAATAAGATCCCGCATGTACTTGCTGTACTTTACCGTACGCCACGGAGCAATTGCGCCTTCACTCAGAGTAAGATTCGGATTCGGTACAATAAGATCCATTTCGTATCCCATTGTTTTACCGAAGCCCTGACAGACCGGGCAGGCACCGAAAGGATTATTGAAAGAGAAAAATCTTGGTTCGGGCTCTTCATAACGGATTCCGCAGCATTCGTAGAATTTTGTGAAATGGAAGATCCTGTTTGTATCGGCGTTAATTATTGCTAAACGCCCTTCACCTTCCTTGAAAGCGGCTTCGATCGATTCTGCCAGCGATTCGCGGACATTTCCTTTCCTTATCTTAAACCGGTCGATTACTACTATAATATTCTCTTTGGACTTCGGCGTGGTTATTTTCGAATTAAGATCGATAAGCTCATTCTTAATAAATATCCTGAAGAATCCTTTCTTTCTCAAGAGATCGAGTTCTTCAATAACAGTCCTTCCCTCGTGAGAATGAATCGGGAACCCAATGTAGAACTTCTCTTCCGCGTTTTGAGTCTCGAGCCATTCGGAAATTGAACCTACAGTATCCTTACGAACAATTTTTCCGCAGCTGAAACAATATGTCTTTCCGATTCTGGCGAATAGCAGGCGGAGATAATCATATATTTCTGTACTGGTGCCAACGGTGGAACGGGGATTCCGGGCACCTGTCTTCTGTTCAATTGCAACTGCAGGCGAGATACCATTTATAAAATCTACATCCGGTTTGTTCATCCTTTCCAAAAATTGGCGTGCGTATGCCGATAGGCTCTCTACATATCGTCTCTGTCCCTCCGCATAAATTGTGTCGAATACTAGCGAGGATTTCCCGCTTCCGCTTACTCCTGTAAAGACAACCAGCTTGTTGCGCGGTATCTCGAGGGATATGTTCTTCAGGTTATGCTGACGGGCTCCCCTGACGATTATTTTATATTCTGACTGTGACTTATTATTCTTTGCCATAACCGGTAAAATGATTAATCGCGTCAGGCAAATTACAAAATTGGACTGACACTTAATACTATACATTACAGTGATTGAATAACCCGGAAATCATGATTATATTATTGCGGAATAAAATCATTCAATGGAGAAATTATGGAATGGACGATTATCGGGATTAATTTCCTTTATGCAGTTCTTGGTGTTTTATTAATGTTTATTTCTTACAAAATTTTTGATAAACTTTCCCCCAAGATCGATTTTGAAGAGGAACTTAAAAAGGGTAATGTGGCTGTGTCGATTTTTATTGCCGCATTGTTTATTTCGATCGCTTTAATAATTGCAGGGGCATTGAATTGAAATACCTTCTCTTTGTTGTCTTAATTTTTACTGCTTCGGGATTAATCGCTCAGAAAAAGTTTACCGAATATGACGATACTTTTAAAAAGTACAGCAAGCGCTTTTTCGGGCCGGGGTACGACTGGAAGTTATTTAAAGCCCAGAGTATGGCAGAGAGCAGTTTATTGCCGGAGGCTGTCAGCCCGGTTGGCGCAAGAGGACTGATGCAGCTAATGCCATCGACTTTTGCAGATGTTCAGAGTGCCAATCCTGAATTTGATAACATTGACGATCCCGTCTGGAATATTGCCGCGGGAATCTACTACGACCGCCAGCTCTATAAAGCCTGGAAAGAAATAGCGGAGAGCGATGAAAAATTCAGGTTTACATTCGGAAGTTATAATGCAGGCAGAGGTACTATTCTTAAAGCACAGGAAAAAGCGAAAGATAAAAATCTTGATCATACCGACTGGGAGAACATATCTATAGTAGCCCCGGAAGTTCCCAGATGGCGCCATGAAGAAACATTAAGTTATGTAGAGAAGATCAATAAATTCCACACGCAGCTTTTAAAGTAAAGTTTATTTTTTATTCTTCTCCAGGTTCTTTTCCAGTTCCAGAAGTTCTTTTATTTTTTTATCCAGAATGTCGTTCTGTTCCTGCAAATCTCTTAATCTTTTTTCGATTTCAATTTCATATTCAGCTTTATTCCAGTAACCGCGCTGCTCGAAATAACTTTTGAACAACCAGTTGTGCTTTAACGCCTCCATATTTTCTGCCAGACTGGAAGTTGCCATACGCGCATCCTCCGATGTCTTGGAGAAATTGTAAATCAAAGTACGGATCGAATCGGCAATTTTCTGATCGGTTAGGAGAGTACCGAGTGCTCCTTCACCTTTTTCAACCCTGTCAACAAGCTTTCTTACATCAATTACCGCGGTATCAACGTTAGCGATTATTGAACCGATACTCTTGCTCGTGTTTACAATAATATCAGTAATGTCGCTTAGCCGGTCCGTAAGTGCGTTCATATTTTTATCGGCATTCTGAGTAATGTTTACGGCCGCTTTATAGAGCCGGTCGTCGTTAACAAGTTTACCGAATGTTCCTTCACCTTCGTTGGTCTTGGCGATTATCTCGGACAGGTCCTTCGTCAGGTTTTTGAGATATGATATGACTGCTTCTGTCTCTTCGATTATCGCGGCAACATTCATCGGGTTTTTGGATTTGATTATTCCGCCTTCTTCAATTACTTCAAGGTCGGGAGAACCCGGAGTGATTGTTACAATTTTTTTGCCGACAAGGCCTTCCGTTTCGATCGCCGCCTGACTGTCGAGACGGATGAAATGTTTCAGTCCAACATCGATACGCATTCTCACTTCTACGTTACCCGATTCCTGGTCGACAAGGGAAATTCCGCTTACGCTTCCGATATCATAGCCGCTCAAACGAACAGGCGCACCCGACTTCAATCCTTCGATCTGATTGAAATAAGCTTTCACTTCAATTGTACTTGTAAAGAGTTTCTCTTTACTTCCGAGGAGAAAAATCGAAATGACAAGTAAAACTGTCCCGATAAAAATGAAAATACCTAAACGGGCGCCTTCGAGTTGTTTTAACATATTGAGCCTCTCAAACTTTTATTATTTCGTTACTGAAAAAATTCTTCAAAAAGCTATCGCCGGAACTTGTAAGTTCTTTAATACTTCCCTGGTATGCGATTTTTGCATCCTTCAGGAAAATTGCCCGGTCTGCTATTATTTCAGCGCATATTAAATCGTGAGTAACCACAATTGAAGTCATATTCAGTTTCTTCTGAAGATTAATGATCAGTTCGCTTATTTCTTTTGTTGTAATCGGGTCCAGGCCGGTTGTCGGTTCGTCGTAAAGCATCAATTCCGGGTCTGTTATAATCGAACGGGCCAGGGCAATTCTTTTTTTCATACCGCCGGATAATTCAGACGGCATTTTATCCACCGCATCTTCAAGACCAACTAGCTCAAGCGTATTAATCACTTTACTTGTTATATCGGCCGGAGTCATCTCCGGAAAATTTCTCTTGAGAGGGAACGAGAGGTTCTCTCTTACTGTCATAGAATCGTAAAGAGCCGAGCCCTGAAACAGGAAACCGATATTTTTACGTAACCGGTTCATATCATCCACTGAAAGCCCGGATATATCCTCACCCTTAATCAAAATTGTCCCTTCATCCGGCGGCATCAGCCCGATAATGCATTTCAGCAGAACGCTCTTACCCTGACCGCTTCTTCCGAAGACAACAAGATTCTCGGCACGATGTACTTCGAGCGAAATATTGTCGAGAACGATCAGGTCCTCGAATCTCTTGGAAAGATTTCTTATTTCAACTATCCTAATGTCGGCCATATCCATAACGATATTTTTACAAGTATCATATCAAAAATTAAAATAAGCAGCGATGAGAGAACCACTGAAGTTGTGGATGCTCTTCCAACGCCTTCAGTTCCACCTTCCGCGGTGAATCCTTTATAACATCCAACAAGCCCTACTATATAACCAAAGACAAAAGTTTTTGCAACGCCGGGTATAAAATCACCGAACTCCACAGAGCGGAGAACAGAATCGATATAGTAATAAATGTTCATATTTTCTGTTATTATAACTGCGATGTATCCGCCGAAAATTGCTATCACAATAACATAAACCGATAGAACCGGAAGAATCATTGTAGTTGCTATTACGCGAGTGACCACCAGGAATTTAAACGGATTAACTGCCGAGACTTCCATAGCATCGATCTGTTCTGTAACACGCATCGAACCGAGTTCTGCCCCTATTCCCGAACTAACCCGTCCGGCAAATATTAGTGCGGTTATAACCGGTCCGAGTTCTCGGACAACCGATAATGCAACCATCCCGGGTAGAAAATCCGTTGCACCGAAACGCTGAAGAACCGGCTGACTCTGCATGGCCAGAACCAGGCCAATTATCAGCCCGGTAATACTCACTATTCCGAAAGTTTTAACTCCGAGTTCGTCCATATGCTTTTTTATCTCGGAAATCTCATATGGAGGAATGAATGCCTGTTTTATGAACTCCCAGTTGAAAATTGTAAGGCCGGTGATAGTTGCGAAAAAATTATATAGATAATCGGAATACTTGAGTCGGCGGCTCTGTTTTAGTTTGGGTAATTTCATTTGAGAAGTAAAACTACTCTGTTTTGATGACCAAAATAGTAAAAGAAATACTTATTTGATAGACTGTAAAAATGGTTTGCTAAAAAGCATTTACGTAATGTGTTATCTCTGGTTTCTGCCCGTGATACTGCAGAATTGCAACCACATCTATTCTGCAGGGCCTTTCTTTAATTTCTTTTTCCCATAAGTATGCCGATGCGATTTTCCTGATCTGCTTCTGCTTCGAAAGAGTAACGGCACTTTCCGGTGGACCGTAATCCAGATTCTTTCTGTACTTCACCTCAACAAAAACAATAGCATCTCCATCTTCTGCAATTATATCGATTTCACCATGCCCGAATTGATAATTCCTCTCAAGTATCTTATAACCGAGATTGGTAAGAAACCCGCATGCAATTTCTTCCCCCCCGGTTCCCGTTTTACGTTTATTCTTTCTTTCTTCGTTATTCATTTCACCCCCCGGATTCTCTATGAATTAGAGACTGACTAGCCAAGTACCAAAGTAATCCTGTCGCGGATTAAACTAGAATAAAACTTCCTGTTTTTCCTGTTCAAGAATTCTGCTGAGAAAAGTCTGACGGTGGAGCCGTGTAGCTCCTAATTTTTTAACAGCGTTAATATGCGCTTTTGTTGCATAACCTTTATTGCGGTCCCATCTGTATCCGGGATATTTTTTCGCATAGTTATTCATAATTCTGTCGCGCGTTACTTTCGCAATTATTGAAGCGGCTGCAATCGAAATAGATTTTGAATCCCCCTTTACAATTGTTCTTGTAGGTATTTCCGAAATAAAAGATTTGTTTCCGTCTATAAGGCAGAGATGAGGTTCGGGTTCAAGTCCGGATACGGCGATTTTCATGGCTTTCAAAGATGCCTGAAGGATATTGATTCTGTCGATCTCTTCGTGGTCTACTATTCCAACGCCGTACGAAATACAATTAGCAACTATCCAGGTGTACAATTCCTCGCGGGTCTCTTCTGCAAGTTTTTTTGAATCGTTTATTCTATCGTTAAAAGTTTTTTTATCAAATATAACGGCAGCGGCAACTACCGGACCGGCAATAGGTCCCCGTCCGGCTTCATCAACACCGGCTATTAATTTAATTTTCCGCGAGAGGAATTCAGTATCGAATTTTTTTAATGAGTTCATGCACAAAAATAGAAAATGGAATTTAAATTATCGAACAGCGGGTGAAGTATAAAATGAATTAAAACTCGTTGATTATACCGAAATGGATTTTCCCTTCGCCGAATGAATCGCCTTCTCCCAACGCGAAACTTACGCCGAGTATCCCCAGGGCGGTTTCAATGTTAAATCCAATACCATATCCGTACTTGAATTCAGATACACTCGGGATATTATTTAAAGAATCCTCATTTCTCAGGAAGTAGCCGGTATCAAAGAATAGAAACACAAAAGATCTGCGGCTTAAAAGGTAGCGGTATTCGAGGTTGGACCAGAGTATCCGGTTGCCAGCGAATTGTTTTTCCCTGTATCCCCGCAGAGTATTTGTTCCACCCAGTAGGTAAAGATCGCTGATTTCAACGTCGTTACCTTTAAGTTCTCTAGCGTGAACCGCTGCTGAAATAACCTGATCCCGGAAAATCTGAAGAAAATAATGGAGATCAATTTCCAGTCTTTGAAATCCGATGCTGGTTTTTAAGTCAGGCGTTATAAAATCTTTTGGCCCATCAATACTCTTCGATGTATACTTATAAGAATTGCTTAGCAGAATACCGCTTAAAGGAGCGTAAAAGTCGTCCCGTGTATCAATCTTAACATTCAATCCCGTAGTGAATGACGTAGAATTGTAAACCGTAAAACTTTTGCTCGCGCGCTCCGAGGGAATTGTCGATTGTGTGTTGAGAATTAATGACGCGGAGATTTCATCCGTAGCTGCATATTCGATTTTACCTTCTGCGCTCCGCTGCACATAAGTACTGTCCTGCTTCCGCTGAAAAAGTCCTGCTTCAATGTTCAAGGGAAAATTGAACAGCCAGGGTTCAAGGTAACGTATTTCAAGTTCCTGTGAGTAACGGTTCTCCTGCTGCCACTTAAACGCGGCAGACCGTCCGGTTCCGAAGAGATTCCTTAGATTTACATTTATGAATCCAGTTACAAATCCTTTTTCGTTCTGATGTATTCCGGGTATATATCCGATTATTCCGTCGAAATTATTAGTCTCCTTCTCCCGTACACTTATTTTTAATATTCCTTCATCCGAGGAATTAAAATAGAATTCAGGCGGATCAACCGGTTCGAAGAAGCGGAGACGGTTCAGTCTTACTGCAACATTATCAATATTGTTCTGAATGTAGAGATCCCCGGGTTTCAATCCTATTGCTCTTACTATCAAGTCAGCTTTCGTTTTAGAATTTCCGGAAAGTTCTATTCTGTTAATACGGCTCTCTCTACCCGCGTCGATTGTCAGATAGATATCTGCAAGCGGATTGTCTGAACCGGATTCGTTATAAAAGTAGACCGATTCAATCCTAATGTTTGCAAACGGGTATCCTCTATTTTCGAAGCCGGTTAATATCTCATTGATACTGTTCTCAATACTTACTCTGCTGAAAGTACTTCCTCTTAGCTTTAGAAATCCGTATTCCAATAAAGTTGAATCGGTTATGGATTTGTTATAGTTGATATTTCTGATTAAAGTAGGCATTCCTTCATTTATTGAAACAATAATTCTAATTTGTGATGAATCAATTAAAACGGATTCGATTTTTTCAAAACTGTAATTGTAGTAACCGTTCGATTTTAATTCGGTGCCGATTCTTTTTCTTATTGAATCCTCAATACCTTTGTAATATTTGGAGCGCTCAGAAATTTTAATCCAGTTCCTGTATTCAGCAGTGGTGAAATTTTCCGCACCTGCAATTTCAATTTTTTGAATTGACTGGGGGAAGGCAAATCCATTTAAGAATAGACTTATTAATAAGAACAGCAAAATGTTAGAAGGGAATGTAATGCGGCAGGAGATTGGATTTAAAAAGAACTTAATCATAAAAATCCATCTTATGCTCAATGAGTTGTCGGCGAGTCGTCAATCAGTTTCATCCGCTTGCCGATAGGTTCAATTTTAATTTCGGATCTAAATGTGTCCAGCATTTCTTTAGAGACACTGCAGGTATCGAGCATTGAAGCGTTTGCCGCTCCAAGTGCCGCCGCAATTTTTACGAACTCGTCGAATACAATTGAATTCTCCAGACCGTAAACCAGTCCGGCAGTAAAAGCGTCGCCGCTTCCAGTAGAATCGACCTCGTTTACGTATGGAGGTATAATCCGGTAATGAAAATCATATTTTGACGCATAGAATGGATTGGGCCCGTCGGTCAGAAACGCAAGCTTGATTCCCTTTTTATAAAGGTTATCTAGATAATCTATTTTTTCGGTTTCGCTTTTAAGATTGATACCAAGTGATTCTTCAACCTCGCTTACATTATTATGAACAACAGTGGGAAGCGCATCAATACAATGTGAAAGATGAGGGCCGTAAGTGTCGAGAATTGAAATCTTATCGTGCTTATTGGCAAGGTCAATTGCATAGGGGAAAATGTCATCTGTTTCTTTACACGGAGAACTTCCGGAGAAGACCGCGATAGAACAGTTCTGAATCATCTTTTCGATCTTCTCCTTGAACTGGTCCGATTCCTCTTTTGTGATCGGGCTGTTGACTCCGAAGAAAGTAGTAATCCTGTGATTACTCTCTTCAATTATAAGGTCGGCAGTACTTGTTTCCGATCTGGTTGAGACAGATGAATATTCAATCTGCTCGTGTGTAAGCAGGCTTCTAAGAAGCTTACCGTTATTTCCACCGAGGAAAGTGTAAGCGGAGTTTTTCATCCCCAGAAGATTTAATTGCCTGCTTATATTGATTCCTTTCCCGCCGGCACTCAATTCTTCTTTGAAGCAACGGTGGGATTTGCCGAGCTCGACATCTTTGAAAAAGTATCTTTTTTCCAGAAGCGGATTTAATGTTACTGTAAGAATCATCTTTTCTACTGTCTGTATCCCGGCCAACGGCTGAAGTCGGGATTCATTAATCTATAATCCCCGAAACCTGTTTGATCTGCAAAGATAAAAGATCTGTTAAGGTCGTAGTAATCCCATACTTCATACGGAACCGAATTGGCAGCAAGGGGATGACGCTCAACATTATTGGGAGGACCGAAAGTTATGTAGATAAGTCCCATATCCGATCTCCAGCCTTCGCCGAATCCTTTAAAGTTTTTATTCGCATACTCAACACGGCGGTAGTATTCATAAAGAATCGGATTTTCCTCAAGCGTACTGTTCGGTTTTTTCTTATCCCAGAATCTTAAGAACCTCTCCAGCTTCTCGTTGTAATTCTCGGAATCTTTTATATAACCTATTTCATCAGGCGATGCGATATACATCAGCTGGGCTACTGCTTTGTCGAGATCAACAATAGTACTGGGGAAACCGTAGATTTTGGAATAGAACTGCTTTTGTGATGATGCAACTTCCTTCCATGATTCATTTTTCAGAATTATGTTTAAAACATAATCACCGAGTTTAAAGTCGACATTTTCAATTGTATGGTAAATTGAATTAACGCCGGCTTTGACCATCTGCGGACTCATGTACTTGGTAGTTACATTGCTCTTCAGGTTATCAATCTGGTATTCCAGTACTACCTGCTGGTCTTTATTAGAATAGAGTTCAAAGTAAAAAGGAAGTTTAACTGTTTTATTAGAAACCGCTCTGGCAATATTCGGAACAATTTTATCTCCTTCAGGATCTTTTACAATTTCGGAAATAAGAAGAGGATCCGAAACACTCAGTGAATCTTTGAAATTCTTTAATGTTATTTTGAATTCCCGCGTAGCTGCTCTTCTGGAATCTGAATCCTCCAGAATACACCTTATTGTGTAATTACCCGGATTAAGGTTGAACATACGGTATGAAATATTATTATTGTTCCTTGAAACAGTCTGAGTGAAATCCGCGGTTGAAACTTTTTCTTTCCAGTTCCTTTCGAACAATATATTGTTCTTATTGATATCGTAGAATGTCAGTGTTACGGTATAACCGCCTGAAAATAAGTTATCTTTTTTTACGAACTGAATGGAGGAATATGGAATTTGAATAAATACATCGAGCCGGGATTTTGATTCTTCTTCGCTCCGGTAATTAGCGAAATCAACAAAAAATACCGGTGCGTTGATAGTCAGATTTGCTTCGGTTGAGTATTCCACCTGAGCATTTATTGTAATTGAAATAATTAACAGCAGCAGAAATAATCGTTTCATAACTCTAACTCCTTTATTCATCTTAACCGGGTGGATTAATAATGAAAAATGTTTTTATGCCCTGATTAAATTATTGGTTCCCGGCAGAATGATTTAATTTTCCATATAAATCATACTCATTGCAATCATAAATTTCAACGTTATAAAAGCGGCCTGCATTTAGATTCTCTTTTCTGGAATCAATAAGGACTTCGCCGTCTACTTCCGGAGCGTCCCTTTCGGACCGGGCGATATAACAATTCCCCTCCTTTCCGTCAACTATAACTTTCATTGATCTGCCGACCAGTTCCTCGTTCTTCTTCTGAGAAATCTCTTTCTGAATTTCCATCAGTATCGATTTTCTTTCCTCCTTAACTTCAGGTGGAACTGGATCCCCCAGAATATAACTCGGAGTATTCTCTTCAATTGAATAATTGAATACTCCTAAACGGTCGAACTTTATTTCTTTCACAAATTCACAAAGTTCCTCAAACTCTTTTTCAGTTTCATTCGGGTAACCTACTATAAAAGTGGTCCTTAATGTAATTCCGGGAATTCTCTCTTTTAAAGTATACAGAAGTTCGGTTGTCCTTCTACGGGTAATACCACGGCGCATCGATTTCAATACGTTATCGGAAATGTGCTGAAGCGGAATATCGATATACTTGCAGATCCGGGGATTATCTGCTATCTCTTTAATCAGATCCTCCGGGAAATGGGATGGATAGGCGTAGAGAAGCCGTATCCATTCAATTCCATCTATAACCGAAATTTTATTCAGCAGCTCCGCTATGTTTCTTCTGTTATTCTCTTTGCCGTAATCTGTAGTGTCCTGCCCGATTATATTAATTTCTTTAATTCCTTTTTGAGCAAGCAATGTAGCTTCTTTAATAAGTTCATCCATCGGTTTGGATTTATGTAATCCGCGCATCAGCGGTATTGCGCAGAACGAGCAGGGATTATCGCAGCCCTCAGAAATTTTAAGATAAGCGTAATGAGATGGTGTGGTAATCAGCCTTTCGCCCAGTAGTTCGTATTTAAGGTCCCCGCCGAAATCCTTAACAATTCCTTCGTATGCTTCTGTACCGAAAAAAGAATCGACTTCGGGAATCTCCTTTTTAAGGTCCTCCATATATCTTTCCGATAGGCATCCCGCCACAACCACTTTTTTAATCTTACCCTGCTTTTTCAATTCAATTGCAGAAAGAATAGTATTAACCGATTCCTCCTTGGCAGCGTCGATAAATCCGCAGGTGTTGATTATTATCGAATCGGCTTCGTCGGTATTGTCGGTAAGATAGAATTTATTGAGCTTGAGCTGACTCATAAGTCTTTCGGAATCAACCGTATTCTTCGAACAACCAAGCGTAATGACAGAGATTTTATTTTTCCCGGGCATTAAGTCCTTTCAAAAATGAGTTCCAATTATAACAGCAAAAATACAGAAATAGTTTTGAATAGAAGGGTGTATAAGTACCGGGATATTTAAATACCCCGGTACAATAATCATTAACGGTATGCTGCTTTTTCAATTTCTTTAAGGGATGTGATTTTCCTCGGGGGATTCAGGTATTTTTCGAGAAACTTATAGATTTTAATTCTTATCTCCCTTCCGGTTTTATGATCCATTCTGTCGAATGAGTGACCGCCCGGAATTTCCTTGAAAATTTCGTATTCGAATTTTTTACCTTCTGCTTTAAGTGATTTGATCAGGTGTTCAACCTCCAGAACGTTTACATCCTCGTCATTTGTATTTGTATGAATTAAAAGGGGAGTTCGAAGTTTATGAGCATTCCAGGCTGGCGACCTTTTCCTGTATTCCTGAACATTCTCGTCGGCTGTTTTACCGATATGATAATCGGCTGAAAAGAGCGCGCGGTAGCTGTCGTCTTTGTATCCCATTCGCGCAATCAGGTCGCTGACAGGTACTCCGGCGAATGCGACTTTGTATTTATTCGGATGATCAAAAATATTGAAGAGGGTTATTTGTCCGCCGTGACTCCAGCCCATTATGCCGACACGGTCAGCATCCACGAAGTCGTAATTATCAAGAATATACTGACGGCTTGCATTCACGTCTTCGTTCTCAAGTCCTCCGTAATCAATTCTTTTATAGAATCCTTCACCGTATCCGGTAGAGCCCCGGTATTCTGCTGCTACTACTATATATTGCTGGTACATCAGCTCACGGATTATATGAGTGTAATAAGTCGTAAAGTCGGCATGTACCCCGCCGTGCGGTAGTACGATTAACGGATACTTCTTATTGTAGTCGATACCTTTTGGAATGAAAACATAAGACCAGAATTTTACCGGATTACCTGCACCCTGACCGGTAGGATTTTTTTCTTTCTCCGCCGGAGGACCTGTCATAAATATCTTGTCGATGAAAGCAACGTCGCCAACCCTTTGAAACCAGAGTACATCATCAACAAGTTTTTCGAGCCGGTCCAGTCGGTGCTGGAGACTTTCATCATTTCTTGAGATCTGTTTCTTAATATCATCAAGGGATTGAGCGTAGAAGGCGCCGGAAGTAATGAATAAAATAATGAGGATAAGTTTTAAAGCTAATTTCATTTTAACCTCTATTAAAGTTTATGAAATAATTCCCAATGCAATTAGAATGAAAATCGGTCCGTTGTAAAGTGCGTGAATGATAATACCTGTCCAGGTGTTATTTGATTTCTGAACATAATAGGGAAGAATAAACAAGATAGGTAACAGAGTAATGATCAATTCGAAATTGAAAGCGATATGAAATACCAGCCAGAATATGGCGTTTACAATCCATGCATTGCGGCCGAACACAACAATTTGTCCGGGAAGGATAAATCCTCGCCATAAAAATTCCTCTCCGAAAATGTTGAAAAAAAAGAACGGCAACCAAGTTAATAGAATTAAAGGAGCCCCGGTACTTCTCTCATTCAAATTAAACAGATCTTTAGATGAATTGAGACTTCCGCTCAAGTCTGAATTACTTGAAAGAAAATTATACACTAACACTAATAACGCAGATAAAAGATAACACCACACTGTAGCAATCAGGGAATCAAATATCTCCTTTCTACCAGGTTTTGCTAATCTCAATCGCTCTATAATAATTTTACGATTCAATATTCCCTGTTCCTTACGAACAAGATAAAGAGCCAGAAAAAAGAGAGGGATAAAAACTCCAAATCCGCCGATTAGAAACCAGGCGATTACAAAGTCGATTCCGAATTTATTTGACGCAATTGGAATAATATGGTTGAGAACCGTATAAAAAAGAATTGCGGGTATACCGAAAAGAAAAATTGATCTGTAAAAATTAATTGGATTAATTCTTACATCATTCATCGTTCAACAAAAAATTTTAAATAAAGATAAATAACAGGTGCTGAGAATAAGAGGGAATCGAACCGGTCCAGTATTCCGCCATGTCCGGGTATCAGCGAGGATGAATCCTTAACATTCGCATCCCGTTTGATCTGGCTTTCAACAAAATCTCCTGCCTGACCTAATGATCCCACAATCAATCCGATAACTATTGCATCGGTTATAGTTAAAAAGCTGAGCATGACCGATTGCGCAACAACCATTGTAATGATGGAAAAAATAAATCCCGCGGCAGCGCCCTCCCAGCTTTTATTCGGACTCACCCTTGGAAGCACCTTGTGTTTTCCAGTTGCGCTTCCGATAAAATAGGCGGCGGAATCGCAGACCCAGATTGTAAAAAAAACAGCAATGATAAGATAACCGCCCTGGTCGTAAAGAAAATTCGAGTCGCTGTAATACTCCCTTATTAATACTAGCGCGGAAGAGAAGAGGCCTATATAGAATATTCCGAGCAGTGTTGTACTAATGTTTGCTATTGACGATCCCTTATGCCTGAATAATTCCGATAGAAGAACAACAGGAATTATTATCAGCACCAGTAATTCGAAATCGACAAACTTGTAGAAAGAGTTTATGATTATCAGTGCGATTGAAATAAAACCGGTAAATTGATCCGGGAGGAATCTTCTCTTTGAAACCATTTTCGAAAATTCAAAAAAAGAAACCAGTCCGATTACAAGAGCGAAAATTAGAAAAGGTATTTTCCCAACGACACTTATAAAAACAAGTAAAGGAATTCCGAACAGCGCAACAACAATTCTGGTAATAAGGTTATTGAACTTCATCCGTTTTATCTCCGTGCGGCTCGTCATGCCCTCCGCTTCTGATATCGTTGATTATTACAAGCGCATCTTCGGAATCACTTTTCTTGACAAGTAATTTAATAACCGTCCAGCTTCCCGACGCGGGGAAATTCCGGTCCTGCTTGGAATAGATTAAAGTTTCTATTCCGGCGCTCTCTAGATTCGCTTTTAACATTTCAGCTTCGTATTGTTCGGCAGCGGTTGTAATAACGAGCCAATCGGAAGGATGAAGCAGATTCCCTTCGAATTCCTCAACGGGTATTAGCTTTGTTCCGCAGTCGGCACATACTTTAATACCGTCTACGTATTCGTACTCGCATTTTGGACAGATCATAATTCCTCCTCTTTTTTCCGGAATTTGTGGTAATTCCTTTTTGTGTAATAAATGAAAAGTGAAAAGATGAGTGAGAGAATTAGAAAACTGATAACGTGGAAGAGAATATCGTGATCGGGAGTTACTTTGGAACTGATAAGGTCCTCGTCGCCAAGTAAAAGGAAAGCTGATACAGCGAAAAAATTATTTAGGAAATGAAGAATCATAGGGATGAAAATTGAGTTGCTTATGTAAGCGGCAAATCCGAAGTAGACTCCGAGTGCTATCAGCGCGATTAGTCCGTAAGGATTAAAATGATAGATTCCGAAGAAAACGGACGTAAGAAGAATACTCCAGACCGGTTTGAATTTATGCTCAAAACTTTTCTGAACGAATCCCCGGAAGAATGTCTCTTCACATAACGCCGGAATAACTGCTACAACAAAAACTATAAATGATGCTTCGAATATTGAACCGGCATGGAGAAGATTTCCGTAAGTTGACTGAACCATTTCATCAATCTGATCAATAAAATTTTTAATGGTATTTATAAACGAGCTGTTCGCGGCAAGCTTATCAATTATAAAATTCTGAATGTATAAAAAGCTCTGAAGCAGAGGTGTAAGAAGTATCAATCCTCCTACAAAAAGCAGTGTCCCTTTAATTGAAGGGAGGTTCACCCGTAATGCGGAAGTTACATCCGAATAGACGAACCGGGCGAATAGAAGAGCCGGCAGGAGAATGAATAAAATCTGGCCGCCCATTGTAAGAAGCCGGACAGAATTAACATCCGCTTTCTCGAATTCGAGTCCGAATATTGCAAATGTTAAAAGCGCGCCGCCGAACTGGTATAAAATAAATACCGCCGCAAGTGCGAGGAACGCAGCCGTTACAGGCGACATTGAGAGATAAGGCTTTATTTCCCCCGGTTCTTTATGATCTTCCTGGTTGTTCAAATTGTTTTCCATCACATATTCAAATTATTAAAAACGAAAGATAGATGCTCCGGCTATCCAAAAAAACTTTTTATATGAATAATACCAACTCCGGTTTCCAATGGAATGGGTGTACCGAGATTCCGGATTATTAATACAAACTTTAAAAAATTTAATTTGACTTTGTAAGATTTATTTGGCAATTTCTCGCAGCATTTAGAAAGCCGATCCGTAAAAATCCCCCTCGAAGCCCCCGGCTAATCTTGCTTATAAAGATCTAGCGGGATTAAAATGGACAAAGAAATTTTCCCCCGTTTGCTGGTCAAATTCCTGCAATCGTTTATTCACTATTTCATTTTGATTGTTGCAGCTGTCGCAATTGTTTCCAATTCGAAAGCTGTAATTCCGGTTATAGGCGCCGCATTTATACTTGGAATTCTTGCTGTTATTGCCGAGAAAAGAAAACTCTGTTCCAAAGATCAGGGATTCTTGAAATTAATTACCTTTATTTCAGATTTATTTGCACTGGATAGAAATACGAAAATTGAAAAGAATAGGGTGGCGGTATTTATTAAGATTTTCATCGGATTCTCGGCGTCACTATTTGTAGTTTCCTATTATATGTTTGGTGAAGTAAACTGGATCTGGATAGTGCTAGTAAGTATTCTCTTTTCTCTATCAATGAAAAAGAAACTTGCAAAAACAAACAATGTTCAATAAGGAAGTATTGAAATATGATTGAGTAATTATTTAGCTAAGTAAAAATAATTACTCGGATTAATTAACAAATGAAATTAAGGGGGCAAAAATGAAAAAGCATGCTAGTTTTTATTTTTTTCTACTGCTGTTTATCGCCGTTATAACATTTTATTCTGGCTGCAATAATGGCAATTTATCTGAGCCGGATAGTAGTAACGAGAATAGTATTATAGGTAAAAAGGTACCTTCCGAATATTCTGATTTAATAACGAATAGGAAGATGCTGCTAGATAAATTCTTCAAGGAAATTAAAGATGCGAAGAAGAGAGTAAGAGAAAAATGGGCTGAGAAAGGAAAAAATATGTTGCAAAAAACACAAGAAATGGCGCCAGCGGATCAAGAAGCACTTGAATTAGCAACTGCTATTACACCTTCTGCGTCCTCTTATGTAATTTCTGCTTATGGGGTAGATCTCAATCAGTATTTCGAACAAGGAGATCCCAATATTGCTTTGACAGGACTTCTGATTGCTTATGTTGAATCTGATTTGAATAATGGAATAAGATATGAAATAGATGGTGAACTAATTTCTAGTATTGTAGAAAATTCTGAATTTTATAAATTATTAACTAGTGATTTAAATAAAGTCTCATATGTTTTATTAAGACCAAAATGGGTTGAATGTATGGCGGAAGCCTCCGGGGTTGCAGCATTTGTTGATATTCTCTATGCTGGTGGAGCGGCTACACTTAGTGTTGTGGGTGTTATAAAATTAGCAGGTAAAGTTTTAGCAAAGCATTTAACATTTATTGGTGCCGCAGTAGCAATTGCTGATTTTATTTATTGTATGTATGACTAATATTTGGGAGGTTGTATGAAAATAGTTATAAGTATATATGTGTTTATTATTGTAGCTACTTTCCTTGTGCTAGTTGTAAGAACAGTGCAAATGATTTTAATCTCGAAAGGCGAAATGTCGAAAATTGTAAGTAATTGGGATTTCTATCCTATAGTCGGGACATTGTTATATTTCGCCTGTTCAAGTTTGCTAATAATTGTTAAGTACTATGCTGATGGCTTTTTTAAGATTGAATGGATTCAATATTTCGTTCGAGCCTTTGGAATGGGTGTAATAGTAATTGTCTTGGGTGGTGGCGTATATGAAAGTAAATTATTAATGAAATTGAATAAGATTACAAAACTAAATTTTTATAAATATCTTATTGTTATTGCATTATTATTTTCCACGTACTCCTTTTTTGAATATTTATTCCTTGCATGAGTATTGTAGCATTGGAAGAAAAAACTCTGAGTGTTAGTGTAGTAATAAAATTAGTTGGCTGATTAGCTAGAAGTGCGGTCGGAGGATTAGCGGCAGCATGGATGTTGTTTGAATTTGTTGATTGTATGGATTGGGTTTAAAAAGATAATGTTATGAATATGGAAATAATTCTCAACCTAATTAGTCTATTGTTTTTTTCTGTTTTAATAATTAGAATTATTTTGAACATATTACAAATAGTGAAAGCTCAGAAAAAAGGTGAGTCAAAACAGCGAGAGTTATTGACTAATATAGTAGGATTTTTATTTACAATATACTTAATGGCTAGAGAGTTAATTGAATTCTCTGAATCAATAAAATAACTTTTCAAGGAATTCTGCACTAAAACTTGGTTGGATAACCTGTTGTATACTGAATTGAAGAATGTGAACTTATACAACAGGTTTTTATTTCAATTTTTTTGCTTTCAAATCACCTGCGAGACCTTTATAAGCAGTAAGCTCCGCGTCTATAGACCCGATTATCACTTTCGTCTTAACTTTCACAGGCATTTTAATATTGTCGTCAGTTACCCATAAAAGCATCGTTCCCTCGCTTTTGAACAGTCCGCCTTCCTTGGCGAGCGGCTCGAGAATTATACAGTCGAATGTTCCTGCCTCTACCGTGATTCTTTCCTTGCCGTGATAAACAACTTCAAGCGGATAGACTTTATCCTTGTAGAAATTCTGCAGGTGGATTTTTTCACCTGACTTCATTTCGGAATAGTCGAATGTACGTGCAAGATAAAATGCCGATACGATATCATTCACGTAGCGGGGAATGTCATACTGTCCTTCGGAAGTTTTTGCTTTCCCTTTGCGCTGATCGAAGAATGCAGAAAAATCTCTTGAATATCCGCCTTCCCTTATATGCTGTTCAAACCGCCAGGGGAAAATTCCCTCTACATCTAAATATGTTTCGTAGCGGTCCCGCACTTTATAAAACGGATCGAACGCCGGTACCGAATTTACTTTGAATACAACGTTGTAAGTCTCCCGGCCTGCAAGCTTTGTTATTTTGGGAATCGAGAACTCCGCTACTCCTGCCGTAACAAATCCGTATTTAACGTCGAATGTAAGGACTTCGCCTACTTTGAAAGCTTTATTTTCTATTACCCTGAATTCGGACTTCTGCGCAATTGAATCTTTAACTGAAGCTGTTACGATCAGCAGAACCGTCAGACTATAAAATATATTTCTCATCTTCATTTTTTAATCCCTGTTCAATTCTTAGTCAGAAATAATTTAACCGAATCGAATACTTCTTCAATATTGATAGAACTCATGCAGTTTAATTTCTCACAATGTTCACGCGTACAATTCCGGCAGTCAATTGCCGGCGTAAATATTTTTTTCTTGAGTGTATAAGGACCCCACCGGGTATCTGAGCAGGAATCAATTTTAGGATAAAATCCTATTACCTTTTTTCCCAGCGCCGCAGCTATGTGAATAGGTCCTGTAGAATTTGCAATCATAATATCCGCTCTTTCAATAAGTACAATCATTTCCGGGAGTTGAAACAGCCCGGCAAAGTTTTTCGTTTTCCGATTTACAACAAGCGATTCGCAAAGTTCCTTCTCTCCGCTGCTTCCTGTGATCAGTATCTCAACATCCAATTCGCGTGCCATTAAGGAAATAAGCTTTTTCATCCTCTCAAACGGGAGGTCTACAGAGCTTCCTCCGCTTCCCGGATGAATAATAACGATTTTTTTTGAGGGATCGATCTTGCGTGAATGGAGTAGACTGTCAACAATCTGTCTACTTTTTAATTCCGTTTGTAAATTAAATTGTACACTTCCGGGATCAACTCCCTCATCTATACCGATTGTTCTTAGCATTCTAATATTATATTCAAGCTCGTGACGATCCGACTTCTTTCTGTGCTCGTAAACTTTCCTATTGAAGAGGAAGGAATACCATCTGTAGCCCGACCCGATCCGGGTTTTTATTCCTGCAAGAAAAAGTATCAGCGCAATTCTAAAAGTCGGGTATGCTATTACTGCCAGGTCGAAGCGGCTCCTCAGCTTTTTTACGTTACTGAGAATTTCAGCTTTTCCATCATTCTGATTCAGTGTAATTACTTCATCAATACAGGGATTGTTTTCAACAAGCGGTTTTGTATAACTTCTTACGAGGAAGGATATTTTTGAACCGGGAAAATACTTTTTCAATATCCCGGCCAGAGGAAGCGTAAGCACTACATCGCCGATACGGTCGGTGCGGACAATCAGAATCTTCTCGGGTGATTTCATATCCTCCTTTTTCCGGCTGAAGTTTTTGAAACAAACTGATTATCGCTAATGTAATATCGCCACGGCAAATCTACAGATTTTTTAATACCGATTCTTTCGGATGTTTTGATCAATTCCTCTTTTAATCTGCCCGAACCGGTAATAAATATTTCTTCTCCCGTCAGGTCCATTCCGTTATGCTCGCGGTTAATGCCGAAAGCCCTGCAGACTTTTCCAGGACCGTTGCAGAGGTTCTGAATTTCCTCGCTCGTAATTTCTTTTTTCCCGTACCGGTTAAACTTCATGATCTCAATCCCTTCAACCGGTTCAACAGCGCGGATAAGAATTGCTTTGCCTTCATTTAATCCGCCCGTAACAACATTAGCGCAGAAGTGCATTCCGTATGTGAAGTAAACATAAAGTTTGCCCCCACCCTCGAACATTACCTGATTTCTTTTCGTAATACCGTTATATGAATGTGATGCCCGGTCTGTTGATCCATCGTAAGCCTCTAATTCAACAATTCTACCGGCTAAAATATTTTTACCTGTCTTTCTCACTAAGAATTTTCCAAGAAGTTCTTTCGCAACTTTGTGAAGTTCCCGTTGATAAAATTTGAGAGGCAGTTTTTTGTTGGCTTGCCAATTCATCGATGTCAGAGAAGAATAATTCCGGAATCTTCATCAATCTTGTTCTGAATCTCTGCGATCTTCAGAATGTAGTCGTCCGTTCTTTCGGGATTCTTCCTAACAAGTTCTTTATAGACAGAGAGGGCTTCATGATATTTTTTCTGGGAAAGATAAATCTCTGCAAGCGTATCCGACGCAATTTTCTCTCCCTGGTACTCTTCCAGATTAATTTTGGGAGATGAATCGTCTTCCGGATTATAATTTATTTTTGCGCCGGTCAGCTTCTTTGCAAGTATTTCAAGCTGGTCTTCAAATTTCGGTTCGTCTGATTCAGTATTTGTAACAGGCTCATCAAAATCGGCCGGTTTCGTGCGGGTAATCGAATTCCTCTCCTGAATTATT